>CP054179.1:655747-1311494 GCA_015709615.1 Gammaproteobacteria bacterium
GCAGGAATGTATCAAGCAGCGATTCCTACAAGCTTTTCAGCATTTGTTTAGCAGCTTTTTTCTGCTTTTCATCGCCGTCTCGAATCACTTCTTCCAGCATTTCTTTAGCACCTTCCTTGTCATCCATCTCCTGATAAGCTTTTGCCAGGTCAAGTTTGGTTTCAACCTCTTGCCATTGCTCGCTCTTTTCACTCAAATCCGGATTTTCTTCCTGTTCAATTTCTTGCCCGGAATCCCCGAGATCCAAGTCGATTTTAGCCAATTCAAGCCCAGGCATGGATGGCTGCTCTGATTCCGGCGCTTCATGTTCACTATCCAGGGTCAGATCAAACTCCAGCGGCTCATCGCCCAAGCTCGATATCTTCTCGCTCTGATCAGCGACAGATTCATCATCGAGCGCCGGCACTTCGATTTCACTTGCAGGCTTATTTTTCGCTAGATCAATACCGGAATCACCCAGATCAAAATCCAGATCCACTTTTTCATTATCGAAAACGTGATCGTCGTTAACAGTAGCAACATCAAGCGATTTTTCCGAATCGTCGAAATTGATTTCCAAGCCATAATCGGAATTGTTCTCAGGTGCTTTCGAATCCTCCCCGGCATTCGCTAATTCCGTTTCATCATCGGCAAGCGATGGGTTCATTGCCACATGATGCTTAATCTCATCGACATCATCGCTTAAATCAAAGTCGATTTGATTCGCCGAGATCGCCGTATCATCGCCGGAATCGGCGGATTGACCGTAATCTTCTGCAAAATTACCAGGCGCTTCCGGGTCAGCGGGCGGCTCAGCCTGTTGCAAATCGGCATTCAACGACTCGTCATCGGCTTGCGATTCCGCTGCGGAATCAAATTTCGCAAAATTTTCTTCGTAATATTGCGCGTCTTTATCGAATTCTTCACCTTCAGAAGATGAATTAATATTCTGATAAGTTAAGTCATCGTCTACATTTTCGGACGACATTGAGCTGGCGGCAGCTTCCGCTGCTACATCGGCAGCCGTCATAGTCGCCATGCGATCTCGTATGGCTGAAGAGAAATTATCTTTCCTTGTTTCTTCTTCCTCTTCAACCGCCTCTTGTTGCTTGCGGCGTCTTTTGATCATTAGCAGAATCAATAGCAATCCTGAGATTAACGCAGCACCGATATATTCGATATGACCCAATAATAAATCAATCCATGAACTCCCTTCGGTTTCTGGCGGCAAGGGCGGCGGAACGATCGGCGCACTCTTGGTGGTTGCTTGTGCTACCGGCGGTGTAATGGGTGTTTCTGGTGCTGGCACCGGTATAGCATTCAATTCCGGCTTGGTATCTTTTTCAGGTAATGATTCTGTTGCAACCATCGGCTGCGCTTCCGGTTTAGCGGCGGTCTTGGCAGCGGGCTCGGCTTTAAGTTGTGCCTGAGCCAGAACGGAATCTTTCAATTCCAGCAGCTGTTTCAAATTATCAATACTTTTTTCCAGCATCGCCACACGCTCGTTCGCTTCTTTCAAAGCAAGATTTCGCGCAATGGCATCTTCTTCCATCATGCGCAGACGATCAACCAGAGCTGAATCCGGAATCTTACCGTCCTTATCGAGCAATTGCCCGCCGCTCGACAACTTAAGAACCTCTTTGGGAGCGCTCGGTGCCGCCGCGGATTTCTTATCCAGCGTGGTGGTAATCTGACCTTGATCGGATTGACTGATCGTATGCCGCGCCGGAGATTCCCGGCTGATATCCGCAAGTTTGCTTCGATAGCTGCGCCAATCGGCAGTTTGCACTTTAATTTCGACTCTTGCTGTGGATGCATCAATCGACGCTATTTCATTTTTTTCCGGTATTTTCAGAACAGTACCGGTTTTGAGCAAATTCATATTGTCCGCAATAAAGGCATCGCGATTGGCGTGATAAAGCGCCACGAGCATCTGATTAAGATCGACACCGGCCGGCAATACCTGGCGTGCAATGGACGATAGCGTATCGCCCCGTTTTACCGGCCCGTAGGATTTTTTCGTTTGCCCTGTTGAATTATTTTTCGTTTTGGATGATTTCGCGTTCCGGTTTTCTTGCTCAATACCTGGTGTCCTCTCCTCATCCAATTGAGTTGCCGCTATGACAGGTGCGGAATTGACATTTGCCGCCGCGAGATTCCGTGTATTGGTTTCAACAGGATCCAGCAGAACGGTATATTCGCGCAGTATACGCCCTGAAGACCAGTTCAATTCCAGCAATACCATCAAAAAAGGATCATTGACGGCCTGCGATGAGGACAGTTTGACGTACGGATTACCGTTTGCGCGCGACGCTATCGAAGCTTTAATGGTGGATAAAACCGGCTCGTAATTGATCCCCGCTTGTGTATATGCTTCCCGGGCCGCAACACTGGCTTGCAGAGACGACACATCATCGCTACTGGTCGTGACAATATCGATTTCAGCAGCCAGCGGTTGTCCCAGAGCGGAATTGAGCGTCAACTTGCCAAGTCCTGCAGCTTGAACGGCAAACCATGGCAACATCAAGAAGATTACAAGCAAGCTTACTCTAAAGGATGTTTTATACACCGAAGTACCCTCTCAGTTTTTTTGAAAAAAGATTTCGAAAGGCTAACACTGTGACGCAATCACGTAAGCTGCGATTATGCCTTAAATTACGGGCTAATTCATATAAAACAAACCGATAATTGTGGGAATGTAACTAAAGTATCAAGAAACGAAAATTTCAATGTTGAATGAGGATACGCAACATTCTGCGTAGTGGTTCCGCTGCGCCCCACAATAATTGGTCGCCGACGGTAAATACAGACAAATATTCATTACCCATCGCCAGCTTACGCAGGCGACCTACGGGTATCGATAACGAGCCTGTGACGGCCGTAGGCGTCAATCGTGAAGTTGTCGCTTCTCTTTCATTAGGCACAACCTGCACCCAATCATTGGAATTGGCAATAATGTCTTCGATTTCATCCAGAGGCACATCTTGCTTTAGCTTGATGGTGAGGGCCTGACTGTGGCAACGCATCGCGCCGACACGTACACAGATGCCGTCGACTGGAATTTGCCGGTCGCTGCTTCCCAGGATCTTGTTGGTTTCCGCCTGCCCTTTCCATTCTTCGCGGCTCTGTCCGTTGGCCACTTCTTTATCGATCCAGGGAATCAGGCTTCCAGCGAGCGGCACGCCGAAATTCTCCGTGGGGAATTTTTTATCGCGCAATGTGCCGGCGACTTCGCGATCGATTTCCAGAATACTGGAAGCGGGATTATCGAGTAAGTCCTTGGCTACGCGATGCGCCTCGCCCATTTGTTGCAGTAGCTCGCGCATATTTTTGGCGCCGGCGCCGGATGCCGCTTGATACGTCATGGCGCTCATCCACTCCACCATGCCCTTCTCAAATAGCCCGCCGACCGCCATTAACATCAGACTGACGGTGCAGTTACCACCGATATAATTTTTCACCCCGTCATGCAGCGCTTGTTCGATCACCGGCATATTGACCGGATCCAATATGATCACGGCGTCTTTTTCCATGCGCAACGCGGATGCTGCATCGATCCAATAGCCTTGCCAGCCGGATTGGCGCAATTGTTTAAAAATCTGATTGGTGTAATCCCCGCCTTGGCAAGAAATAATGATATCCATCGCACTCAGCTGATCAAGATCGAAAGCATCTTGTAACGGCGGTGTTTCCTTGCCAATTTCAGGGCCTGCGCCGCCTTTTTGCGAAGTTGTAAAGAACACAGGATCAATCAGAGAAAAATCTTCTTCTTCGCGCATTCTTTGCATCAATACGGAACCCACCATGCCACGCCAACCAACAAAACCCACTTGTTTCATTGCTTATCTCTTACCCTAAAATTGACAATCCGTTAATCAAATATATCTTCATTATTTAGACACGCTTACATTGCCGCCAATACCGCATCACCCATCGCCTTAGTGCCAACCGGCTTCATTCCGGGTTCATCAATATCTTTTGTACGGAAGCCCTGCGCCAAAACCTTCTTGACGGCATTTTCTATGCGTTGCGCCGCATCTTCCTGGTTGAATGTATAGCGCAGCATCATGGCAGCCGACAATATCGTCGCCAACGGATTCGCCAGATCCTTACCGGCAATATCCGGCGCCGAACCGTGAATCGGCTCGTAC
Source organism: Gammaproteobacteria bacterium (assembly GCA_015709615.1). Taxonomy (NCBI): domain Bacteria; kingdom Pseudomonadati; phylum Pseudomonadota; class Gammaproteobacteria; species Gammaproteobacteria bacterium. The sequence goes on from CP054179.1 coordinate 659,878, forward strand.
AAACCTTTGTTATTCTCATCCAGCGAAGCCGAAGGCAACATACCGATGGATCCCGTCAACATCGACGCTTCGTCAGACAAAATATCGCCGAACATGTTTCCGGTGACAATGACATCGAATTGTTTCGGATTACGCACCAATTGCATCGCGGCATTATCGACCAGCATATGCGACAACGTAACTTGCGGATATTCTTTAGCCACTTCAATTACCACATCGCGCCATAATTGCGTGCATTCCAGCACGTTCATTTTATCCACGGAACATAGCTTACCTTGCCGCTTAGCCGCCGCTTGAAAAGCGACATGCGCAATACGCCGTATTTCGGATTCACTGTAAATCATCGTGTTATAGCCCACACGCTGGCCGTCACGCATTTCAATCCCGCGCGGCTCGCCGAAATAAATATCACCGGTCAGTTCACGTACAATCATGATATCGAGACCCGCGACCACGTCGTATTTCAAACTGGAAGCATTGGCCAACTCGGGATAGAGTATCGCCGGCCGCAGGTTGGCAAACAAATTCAATTCCTTGCGGATGGCCAGCAAGCCTCTTTCGGGACGCTGATGGCGTGGCAGCGTATCGTAGCGCGGACCGCCGACGGCTCCGAGTAAAACCGCATCCGCCTGACTGGCCAACCGGTGTGTGGCTTCCGGGTATGGCTCTCCCGTGGCATCCACGGCGCAGCCGCCGATCAAGCCGTATTCCAGCTCGGCCGCTAAACCGTCTTTTCTCAATGCATCCAATACCCGCACAGCTTGCGCAACGATTTCCGGGCCGATCCCATCGCCGGATAAAACAGCAATTTTCATCATAGGTTAATTTCGTAAATAACTCAGGAGAACAGCCAAGGCTGCTCAGTGCGCCGCTTCTGTTCAAATTGTTTAATCTTTTCGGTTTGCTGCAAAGTCAGGCCGATTTCGTCCAAACCGTTAAGCAGGCAATGTCTGCGAAAAGCATCCACGGCAAACGGATAGACTTTATTCTGAGGTGTCGTCACGGTTTGATGCTCGAGATCCACCGTCAAGCAGTATCCTTCCACTGCTTTGACTTCTTCAAATAAGCGATCCAGAATCGCCGCATCCAGCACAACCGGCAATAAACCGATCTTGAAGCAATTATTAAAGAAAATATCGGCAAAACTGGGGGCAATGATGACGCGGAAACCATAATCCTGGAGCGACCAAGGCGCGTGCTCACGGCTCGACCCGCAGCCGAAATTGGCGCGCGCCAGTAATATCTGCGCACCTTGATAGCGCGGCTGGTTCAATACGAACTCCGGATTCGGCTGGCGCTGCGCCGGGTCCATACCCGGCTCTCCGTGATCAAGATAACGCCATTCATCAAACAAATTTTGACCAAAACCGGAACGCTTGATCGATTTGAGAAATTGCTTCGGAATGATGGCATCGGTATCGACATTGGCTCGATCCAGCGGCACCACCAGGCCGGTAAAAGTATGAAATTTTTCCATTGATGGGTAGCGGTAGTTGCTTACAGCCTGTAATTATTGATTGAATTCGCGCACATCGACAAAATGTCCCGCAATCGCAGCCGCGGCAGCCATGACCGGACTGACCAAATGCGTCCTGCCGCCGGGACCCTGCCGCCCTTCGAAATTGCGATTGGAAGTCGAAGCGCATCGCTCCCCTGCTGTCAGGCGATCGTCGTTCATCGCCAAACACATGGAGCAACCCGGTTCACGCCATTCGAATCCGGCCGAAACAAAGATTTTATCCAATCCTTCTTGCTCGGCTTGCTTCTTGACCAATCCGGAACCCGGAACCACTAGCGCCTGTTTGATATTGGCAGCAATATGTTTCCCTTTGATCACTTGCGCCGCCGCACGCAAATCTTCAATACGCGAGTTGGTACAGGAACCGATGAAGATTTTATCGAGCGTAATCTGCGTAATCGGTGTATTAGCATGCAATCCCATATAATTCAACGCTTGTTGCATATCGTGGCGTTTGACTTCATCGCTAATCTGCGCGGGATCAGGCACAGCACCATCGATCGTCGCCACCATTTCAGGCGAAGTGCCCCATGTCACTTGCGGTTTGATCTGCGCCGCATCCAGAGTGACCCTGCGGTCAAAAACCGCGCCATCGTCACTGTGCAGCGTGCGCCAGTAAGCAACCGCGCGATCCCACAACTCGCCCTGCGGCGCAAAAGGCCGTCCTTTAATGTAATTGATCGTAGTATCGTCAACCGCAACCATGCCGGCGCGCGCACCGGCCTCAATCGCCATATTGCACAGCGTCATGCGGCCTTCCATCGACAATGCGCGAATAGCGCTGCCGCTGAATTCAATCGCATAACCGGTGCCGCCGGCAGTACCGATTTCACCGATAATCGCCAACGCGATATCCTTGGCAGTGACGCCGAACCCTAATTGACCTTCCACGGCAATGCGCATGGTTTTGGATTTTTTCATCACCAGGCACTGCGTCGCAAGCACATGCTCGACTTCCGACGTGCCGATACCGAACGCCAGACAACCGAACGCGCCATGCGTGCTGGTATGCGAATCGCCGCACACGACCGTCATACCCGGCAACGTAGCACCCTGTTCCGGACCGATGACATGCACGATCCCTTGCCGCAAGTCGTTCATTTTGAACTCGGTAATGCCCAGCTCGTCGCAATTTTGATCCAGTGTATCCACTTGCAGGCGTGAGATAGGGTCATGAATACCATGACTGCGATCCGTAGTCGGCACGTTATGATCCGCCACTGCGAGAATGGAATTCAGGCGCCAAGGTTTTCTGCCGGCCAGCTTCAAGCTTTCAAATGCTTGCGGACTGGTAACTTCGTGTACTAAATGGCGGTCGATATAGATCAACGTCATACTGTCCGGATCGCCGGATTCGGTATGTACAACATGTTGACCCCACAGTTTGTCGTATAGCGTTTGCATCGGGTGAAATTTAAAAATTCGATTAACGCGCGATTATCCCACAAAGTTTACAAATTCAACAAACCAAGCGCACTTTCCCGCATCAATGCTTAAATGATTCCATTTTCCACGCGATTAAAACCAAGCCGGCCAATGCTGCCGCAGCACTGATCAGAAAAGTGATCTCCGCCCCCAGCCAATCCCAGGTATAACCGCTGCATACCGCGCCCAAAGCACCACCCACGCCATATGCCGTACTGGTATAGATGGCCTGGCCTTTGGCTTGATGGCGGCCTTGAAAAAATTGATGGATGACCATCATGGCGGCAATATGATGCGCGCCGTAAGTCGCTGCATGCAGAATCTGCGCAAAAACAATGACAACCGGCCAGTCGGCGTATTGTCCGATCAGAACAAAGCGAAGCATGGCGCAAGCGAAACTAAAAATCAGAATATGCTTTAAGCGGAAATGCCGCATCAACCACGGCATGATGAAGAAAATACCGATCTCACAAATCACCCCGGTTGCCCATAGCCAGCCGACGAATCCTTTGTCGTACCCATGCTCGACCAGATAGATAGAGAAAAACGTATAGTAAGCGCCGTGTGCGAACAGCATCAGCAAACTGGAAAGCAAAAACGCCATGACTTCCGGGCGCAAGCAAATCTGCCGCACCGAATGCAAGCCGGCGGTGTGGCGCATGATTTCTTTTTCCGGAATGTGATAAGAAAAAATCACAATGCCCAGTTTTAATCCCAGCACAACCCATAGCAACCAAGCAATTTCGACTTTTTCCAGCAGGTAACCGATACCCACCACCGCCAAAACGAATCCAACCGATCCCCAAGAGCGGATCCGGCCATACTTGTCGGTAGCATTTTCCAAGTGCGATAACGTAATCGCCTCCATCAGCGGCAGCGAAGCGCTCCAAAAGAAACTCATCAGCAGCATGACACAGAATATCCAGACAAAGGATTCACCGGCGAAAAAACCGCAAAAACTCACGAAACCACTGACTGCGGCGACTTGAACGACGCGTGCACGCTTGCCGGTATGATCCGCCAGCCAACCCCAGACAGCCGGCGAGAAAATCCGCGCGACCAGCAGCAACGACATCAACACGCCGATTTGCAACGCAGTGAACGACAACGACTGCAAATACAAGCTCCAATACGGCGAGAAGGCGCCAATGAAGGCAAAGTAAAAGAAATAAAATCCGGACAGACGCCAGTAAGGGAGTGACGGCATAGCGTGCGAATCGATGCGGTAATTGAACTGAGGGATAGCGATTGCTTATTCTACTGGAATTCACTCCGCAAATCTTTTGCCGGAAAGCTGGAAATACCACTGCTTTGCGCTCACTCCCTCGCAGATAGTTGACAATCCATAAGCCCTTCGATAGTCTCCACGCACGGAATGGATTTTGTATTTTTACGCACTCGCCATGCACTGATTATGCTGAAGGAAACGTTGGCAAGATGCACAACCATCATTCCATGCCTCGTTTCTCAGCCGATCTCGATTTTGTGCGATACAAAATACATTTTTTTCATCTATAGTAACGATAAAAACCCTCAAACTAAAAAGGAGAGCACAATGGAACTCAAAGGATCTAAAACCGAAGGAAATCTGAAGGCCGCTTTTGCCGGTGAATCGCAAGCCAATCGCCGCTATTTATACTTTGCGGCAAAAGCCGACGTAGAAGGACAAAACGATGTAGCTGCAGTATTCCGTTCCACCGCCGAGGGTGAAACCGGTCATGCGCACGGCCATCTGGAATATCTGGAAAACTGTGGTGACCCGGCGACCGGCTTACCGTTCGGCGCTTCCCGCGATAACCTGAAAACCGCGATCGCGGGTGAAACGCACGAATACACCGATATGTACCCAGGCATGGCAAAAACGGCGCGCGACGAAGGTTTCGACGAAATTGCCGATTGGTTTGAAACACTGGCCAAAGCGGAACGCTCACACGCCAATCGTTTCCAACGCGCATTGGACAGCTTGGCCGATTAATTCATCGCAGCGCGATTATTGCGCTGATTCCAAAGTTACTGCGGGGTTTATTTGCCGGTCAGGCAAAATCTCGCAGCAACTACTCTAAAAATTTCACTATGCAGATATTCCGCTATGGCAACTCGTGAAGGCAGTCTCGAAGCACCGCAACGTCATCCTATCGACTGGAAGAATCCCGATTTTTACAACGAAGCCAGTTTAAATCAGGAAATGGAACGCGTTTTCGACATTTGCCACGGTTGCCGCCGCTGCGTAAACCTCTGCACAGCTTTTCCGCGCTTGTTCGATTTGATTGATGACAGCGCGACCGGTGAATTGGACGGCGTCAACAAGCAGCAGTTTTGGGAAGTCGTCGACCGCTGCTATCTGTGCGACATGTGTTTCATGACCAAATGTCCGTATGTACCGCCGCACGAATGGAATATCGACTTTCCGCACTTGATGCTGCGCGCCAAAGCGGTTAAATATAAAAACCAGGGAGCCGGTTTTCGCGACAAACTGCTCTCCAGCACCGATTTGATGGGCAAACTGGCGACGATTCCCGTGGTGGTGCAAACCGTCAATGCCATGAACAATACCCCGGCTGTCCGTAAAATCATGGATAGCGCGCTGGGGATCCATGCCGAGCGCAAACTGCCCGAATACGCAGCAAACAAATTCCGATCAAATGCGAAACCCAATGATACCTTCCCGGTAAAAAACGGCGCGCGCACACCCGGCAAGGTGGCCATTTATGCGACCTGTTATATCAATTACAACGAACCCGGCATCGGCCATGATTTGCTGAAAATACTGGAACACAACGAAATTCCCGCCCGTTTGGTGGAAAAGGAAGCCTGCTGCGGTATGCCGAAACTGGAATTGGGCGATCTCGAAGCGGTGGAGAAACTGAAGAATGAAAACATTCCGCATTTATTGAAAATGGCGCAAGAAGGTTACGCCATTCTGTCCGCAGTGCCTTCCTGCACGCTGATGTACAAACAGGAATTACCGCTGATGTTTCCGGATGATGAGGCGGTACAGGCTGTCGCCGCCGCGATGTTTGACCCGTTTGAATATCTGGTGTTGAGAAATCAGGATAATTTGCTCAAAACCGACTTCAAGCAACCGCTTGGCAATGTGGCTTACCATATCCCTTGTCATCAGCGCGTGCAGAATGTTGGCAAGAAAACCCGGGACATCCTGCAACTGATACCGGATACCAAGATCAATACCGTGGAGCGTTGCTCCGGCCATGACGGCACCTGGGGTGTGAAAAGCGAGCATTTCGCCGATTCGATGAAAATCGGCCGCCCGGTTTTCAAGCAAATGGCCGCTTCAAACCCGGACTATATCAGCTCCGATTGCGCCATCGCCGCACGCCATATCGAACAAGGCATCGGCGAGAGCAAAGCGCAGAAATTGCATCCGCTGACGCTGCTGCGCATGGCGTACGGTACGGATGGTACGGATAGCGGTCAAAATCCTGAAATCAACCTCGCTCAATCGGCTAGCACAACTATTTCATCCGGCGAAAAACTTATGACACCTCCACTTACCCGTGAAAGCCTATTAACGCTGGAAGCTTACGCCAAAATCCGCAAAGACTTCCGCGCGCAAGTCATGGCGCACAAAAAAACACGTAAAGTTCCCCTCGGTGAAAATGTCACATTGATATTTGAGGATGCTGTGACCATTCGCTACCAGGTTCAGGAAATGCTGCATGTAGAGCGCATTTTCCAGGAAGAGGAAATCGCGCATGAACTTGAAACGTATTCCCCGTTGATTCCGGACGGGCACAATTGGAAAGCGACGATGATGATCGAATATCCCGATCCTGCTGTGCGCGCTGAGAAACTGACCACCTTAGTCGGCGTCGAAGACAAAGTATGGGTCAAAATTTCCGGTCACCCGCCGGTCTTCGCTATTGCCGATGAAGATCTGGAGCGGGAAAACAGCGAAAAAACTTCGTCCGTGCACTTCCTGCGTTTTGAACTCACGGTGGAAATGATCCGGGCACTGCATCAGGGTTCGGTATTGAGCATGGGAATTGATCATCCGGCGTATCAGGCCACCGTCGATCTGGTTGCCGCCGATGTTCGCGCTTCGTTATTGAACGATTTGACCTCGGCATGAAACTCTACCGCTTGTTGATCCTTTTGATTTGCGCAGTGCTTTTGCTTGCCTGCGCCAAACCGCCATTCAAGGATGAATTCGAAAGCGACAAACCCTGGATCGAGCAAATGACGCAGCTCCCCGCTTATCCGGAAGCGAAGAATCTGGTGGCGTTTGATGCTGGTGCCGTGACCAGCAACCAATATTTAGTCGACACCACTTCCATCAAAATCGGCCAGGACGGCGTTATCCGCTTTACCCTGGTCATCAAATCATCGTCAAACGCGATGAATGTCAGTTACGAAGGCTTGCGCTGCGCCACCAGCGAGAGAAAACTCTATGCGCTCGGGCGCGACGACAGAACTTGGGCAAAACCCCGCGTATCGGAATGGCAAAAGCTTGATTTGGTGCGGCAATTCTATGCGCAACGTGAACTCGCTAAAAATATTTTCTGCCCCCATCAGCAAATCGTCAGCACTACTGATGAAGCCGTTCAGGCACTAAAAAAAGGCATGCATCGCAGCATTATCCGCTAACCGGAGAATGGATTGCAGTTGCCAAAATCAATCCAGCATAACACCCAGCTTCACTATTTTTATCGGTTGTTTATAAATCGATAAACAATAAAAACCGGCAATTTAATTATCCCCTATTGTTTTTAAGGTGATTAAAGATCACACTCCGTGCAGGGGTAATTTTTTCTAAGGAAACTCTGCTCTGATTAATTTGGCAAAAAAGATGAAGCGTGTGGCATACGGAAAACAGCGACCAAAGCATGCCAACAGGATGGGTGAAGAAGCGAGCGCCGCGCTACGAAACGATTCACGCTTGTAGTCAATTAATCAGCATTCCCTAATTCATACCCCTTCCTCTTGGTCTCGACGAGGATTAACCCGAGAAATCACTAAAATAAGGAAGAATCACATGAAAAAAAGCTTTAGCACGGTATTGCCGGGAGCAATTAGTCTGTTTCTCCTAAGTTTCAGTAGTTGGGTCAGCGCGGAAGCCGCGCCAGTCTTAAGCGAAGCACGCACGGTCGCGCAATATAATTACATCATCCACATCCTCGCCATGTTGCTGGTCGGTTTCGGCTTTTTAATGGTTTTTGTACGCCGTTATGGATTTGGTGCTGTAACCGGCACTTATTTGGTTGTCGCCATCGGCTTGCCTTTATATATTTTATTCCGCGCCAATGGTATTTTTGGTCATCAACTTTCACCGCACACATTAGATGCATTGTTGTACGCCGAGTTATCGGTGGCAACCGCATTAATTGCAATGGGCGCCGTGTTAGGACGTTTGCGCCTTTTTCAATATGCCTTACTGGCTTTATTGGTTGTACCGCTTTATTTAATCAATGAATGGCTGGTGCTCGATGATGCCATCGGCTACACCACCGGCTTTCAGGATACGGCCGGATCCATCGTGATTCATGCATTTGGCGCTTATTTCGGATTGAGTATGTCACTGGTACTGACCACGGCCTATCAGCGCAGCCAACCGATTGAATCGGATCACACATCGGACCGCTTCGCTATGCTGGGATCGATGGTGCTCTGGTTGTTCTGGCCGAGTTTTGCCACCGCTTTGGTACCCTTGGAAAACATGCCGCAAACCGTCGCCAATACATTACTGGCACTTTGCGGCGCAACCATTGCCACGTATTTTCTCAGCACCAAACTGCATAACGGAAAAACATCCATGGTGGATATGGCGAATGCCGCGCTGGCGGGCGGTGTCGCCATCGGTTCGGTATGTAATATCGCCTCGCCGGTGGGCGCTTTCGGGATCGGTTTACTGGCCGGTACTGTTTCCGTTCTGGGCTATGTCTTCCTGCAACCGGTTCTCGAATCCCGGTTTAAACTGGTCGATACCTGCGGGGTGCATAACCTGCACGGAATGCCGGGGTTACTGGGCGGATTAAGCGCTTTTTTTGTCGTACCGGAGGTTGCCATCGCGCAATTTAACGGCATTGCAATCACATTGATCATCGCAATTTCTGGCGGACTGCTGGCCGGCGCCATCATTAAAGCAACCGGAACCACGCGCGAGCCATACGAAGATAGTGTCGAATTTACCCATCTAGCCGGACCTGAAACTGAAAATTTACCGGAACAACTCGAGATCCGGGTAGAGACTTTGGAAAGCCATGCCTTAGCTGCTAAACCGCAAATGCCCACCGAGTCATCCGAGACAAAAATACTGGTTGCAAGACTGGAATCACGTATTCAAATTCTAGAGAGTAAAATTGCAGCAGCACAAACTCAAAGTACCGCGGATAAACCAGAACCTCAGATTTAATCAGCTTCCATTACGACCCCGTCACACCTGGCGGGGTTCTTTATCGATTGATCAAAATCAATCGAGCTAAGTTTGCTCTCTGCCAGCGGCAGAATGGCGTTCGTGCGATTTGAAAACTCTCGCACCCGGGTAATAGGTCATTCCCCATTTAACCAAACCTTCCAATACCGGCCGCAAATCTTGCCCTTTTTGAGTCAATGCGTATTCATAACGCATCGGCTTTTGCTGGTAGGAATGCTGCACGACAATTCCGACAGCATCCAATTTCTTTAACCGGTCCGCCAATATATTGGTGGCAATTTGTTCCGGAGATGCGAGAAATTCCTGGTAGCGTTTCTTACCCAACAGCAAATCCCGGATAATCAGCAGCGTCCATTTATCGCCCAAGAGGTCCAGCGCGCAGGCGACCGGACAGCACGATCGCTCAAAGTCCGTTTTCTTCGAATCTTCCGTCATTGATTAGCATCCCCATCTTAAGAATCGCAACACGGCCCTAATGTATCGCAGTAACTTGCAATTCACAAGCTTATGAGATAGAGTAACTTGTGAATTGCAAGTGATGATTCCAATCCATCAGAGGAGAACAAGCAACATGCTGAAGCTATATCAATTTGAACGTACCTGGGGTATCCCCAATTTAAGCCCGTTCTGCTGCAAAGTTGAAACCTATTTGCGCATGGCCGGTATCGGACACGACATTAAGCCCGCGCTGCCCATGCGTGCGCCCAAGGGCAAATTGCCTTATATCAGCGATCAAGGCAAAACGCTCGGCGACTCGCGCTTCATCATCGAATATCTAAAATCCGCTTATCACGATTTGGATAGCGGATTGACCCAGGAGGAATTGGCTCTGTCCACCGCTTTGCAGCGTTTGCTGGAAGAGCATTTATTTTGGGTCGCGCTGTATTCCCGCTGGCAATATACCGATGAAAATTGGCAAACCAATAAAAAAGCCATCTTTAGTCCATTGCCGCCAATAATCCGGGATATTGTCGCCAACCGTTGGCGCAAAAAAATTCAACGGCAGATTTATGGCCATGGCATGGGCAGACATCAAGCGGAAGAAATATTCGCATTGGGCAAGCAGGATATCGATGCATTGGCGGCATATCTCGGCCACAAGCCGTATTTCTTGGGTGATCGCCCGACCGCAGTGGATGCATCGGCTTTCGGATTACTGATCAACATCAGCGGTTGCCCCATCGAATCTCCGCTCAAGGAATATGCATTAACCAAAGAAAATCTCACGGCCTATATCGAGCGGATTATGCACGGCTTCTATCCGGATCTGCATGATTCGCGAAGTGAAGGGTAGCTTTCTAGTGATTTTGGCCGGCTGTTTTTGAATTGATAATACAAATTACCCATTATCAGTAGTAAAACAGGAGTGATGAACTATAGAGTCAACCAAGATCAGCAAGTTATAGTCCGGAAATCAGTGGATTATAAAATATCACTGTGCAATTTCGACAACGCGATCAAATCTCAATCCAGCAGTAAGGCAGGAATTCCAATCGAGCAATCCAATGAAGCAACCAGGAACCGATTGGATTGATATTGATTAGAAAGAGATTTGGCTGCTTATACCAACAAAACCGGAGAATATCATGACAAAAAATCTTTCAGCTGGACATTTTATCGCTGTTGCAGCTGTCGCTTTGATCGGACTGACACCGCTGCAATCAACCCATGCCGCGTCCGTCATCTATCAAGATCTCACCCCGACAGGCATACTGCCAAGCCCGAGTAGTATTACACGCAACTTTGCTTCAGGCAGCGGCGCAGGTAGCATCACTTTTGAAATTCAAGGTTATTTGACCTTGGACGGTGTGAACTGCTGTACCGATACTTTCAGTTTTTACAACGACGGTAATTTGTTGTTCCAAGGTGCTTTTAACATGGGCGGTGGCGGTTCGAACGCGATTTATGCGGATCCGAACGGTGCGACGTACTCCGTTGTCGATTTCGGTTTCAACAACGGCGGCTTATTGAATGTTTCAATCCCCGTCAACTTCACCGTCGGCAACCATGTCTTAACCTTTGATTATTCAGGTAGCTTCCAAGGCCTTGGCGATGAAGGCTGGGGATTGAATAGCGTGACGGTTGAAGGCGTAGCAGCAGTTCCGGAACCTGAAACTTACGCGATGTTGCTGGCCGGTCTTGGCTTGCTCGGTTTTACCGCAAACCGCCGGAAAGTGGCAACCGCTTAATCGCGCTACGATCATTTTCATACCAACGGGAGCTGCGGCTCCCGTTTTTTATGGTTGCACGCTTTCCCACAATTTCTGCAAGCGCTTGGGCGATACCGGAAACGGCGTTTTCAGCTCCTGCGCGAACAGCGAAACGCGCAATTCCTCGATCTGCCAGCGGAATTCTTCTAGATTCTCATCACACAAACCGGCTTTCCGGTGTTTTTCCAGCCGCTGCAAATATTGCTGCCAGAATGGCATCACTTCAGTGCTGTTGCGTTGATCCCGCTCAGGGTTCGCCGCGAGTTTTTCCAGGCGCAACGCCATGCCTTTCAAATAGCGCGGCAATTGTTGCAAACGTGACCATCCGGTATTGCCGAGAAAACCTGAGTACAGCAAATGATCGAGCTGTTCATTCAGTTCCGCTTTCACCCGCTCGTTGCGCACCGCCGGTAAGCGCGTAATCAGCGTTTGATAATCGGTACCGGTCTGCTGCAGGAGTTTCGCCAACGCTGCGGATACTTCCGGCAGGCGTTTTCTGGCGCGCTGGCACTGCGCGGCAAACTCGGTTTCGCTGCGCGGCAGGGGATCGTCATTGAGCAGTGCCCGGTCGATAATCGCATTCAGCATGTCTTGCTTCAAATCACCCGGATTCATCCGGCTTGCCAGTTGCATGCTGGCCTGCTTCAATCCGGGCAGATTCTTGTCCAGTTGCTTGATTTGATCTTTCAGCATCAGGCACAACAATCGCCGCACACCCGAGCGCATTGCATGATCCGCCGCTTCGCGGGTATCGAACAGACGGATCGCGACACTCTCGGTTTGGTCGATCAGCGCCGGATATCCGGTCAATGGCTGACCGTTACGCATGAAGCCGATTTCCACCGGCAAATCGCCGAAATCCCAGCACGTGATTTGATCGCGCTCAATGGCAATTTTTTCGCTAGCGGAGCCGCGCTGCACAAACGACTGCTGCGCGGCTTGGCCGAGTTGCCGCTGCAATCCGGCTAAATCGCGGCTCATCACCAATTCCTCACCGGTATCATCGATTACGCGGATATTCATCAGCAAATGCAGTGGCACCTCGCCAGTTTGCCAAGTATCCGGCGGCACCGTCAGCGTGGTTTTTCTGAGGATGAATTGTGCCAGCGCATCAGCCAGCGGTAACGGATGCACGGTATTCGAATGGCTCACTAGAAATTCCGTCACGGTTTCAGGCAAAGGCACCAGCATGCGGCGGATTTGTTTCGGCAGCGCTTTCAGATACCAGGTGATCTTCTCGCGGATCAATCCCGGCACCAGGTAATCCAACTGCTTCGCCTCCAGCCGGTTCAGCAATGGCAACGGCACGGCCACCGTCACACCGTCGAGCGGATGGCCGGGCTCAAACCGATACGTAAGCGCCAGTTCACTGCCGTCTGGCAACGTCATCTGTTCCGGGAATTGCACTTCGGTAACGTGTCCGGCTTCGTGGCGCATCAGTAGCTCGCGCTGCAAATACAGCAAGCGCGGATTCTGTTGTTCCGCTTGCTTGCGCCATTTTTCAAAAGCGGCGCCGTTGCTGATGTCTTGCGGAATGATCGCGTCGAAGAAAGCAAAAATCTCCTGCTCGTCGACCAACACATCCTGCCGCCGCGTTTTGTGTTCCAGCTCTTCGATTTCCTGAATTAATGCTTGGTTATGCGCCAAGAATGGCGCTGGCGTGACGTATTCCCTCGCAACCAGCGCCGAGCGGATAAAAATCTCGCGCGCTTCTTTGGGATGGATCGGCCCGTAATTGATCGGCCGTTTCGACACGATGATCAAACCGTACAGCGTGACTTGCTCAAACGCGACGACTTGCGCGCGCTTTTTTTCCCAATGTGGATCGAAATAATGCCGCTTGCACAAATTCCCGGCGATCCGTTCCAGCCAGACCGGATCGATTTTCGCCGCGCAGCGCGCGTACAGCTTGGCGGTTTCGACCAATTCCGCCGCCACCACCCACTTAGCCTTGCCTTTTTTCAATACCGAGCCGGGAAAAATGGCGAACTTGATGCCGCGCGCGCCCAGATATTCCCCCTCTTTCTCGGTTTTGAAACCGATATTACCGAGCAAACCGGGCAACAACGCGCGATGAATCTCATCGTAACCCGCCGGAATTTCGTTCGGCCTGAAACCCAGTTCCGCCATCAGCGTATGCAATTGCCCGTGAATCTCGCGCCATTCGCGCAAGCGCCGGTATGACAAAAACAACTCGCGGCACTGTGCCATCAGTTTCTTATTGGATTTCTTGTGCTTCAGCAGTTCGTCGTAGAAATCCCACAATTTCAGATACGCCAAAAAGTCCGAACGTTCGTCCTGAAAACGCCGGTGCGCCTCATCGGCGGCGGTTTGGTGTTCGAACGGCCGGTCGCGCGGATCTTGCACGCTCAATGCCGACGCGATGATCAAAATTTCGTGCAGGCAATTTTCCTGTTTCGCCGCCAGAATCATGCGGGCGATTTTAGGATCAAGCGGAAACTTCGCCAAGCGCCAGCCGGTGGCGGTCAGATTGCGGTTGTCGTCGACCGCGCCGAGTTCCGCCAGCAACTGATAACCATCGGCGATCATGCGCGGCGACGGCGGCTCGAGAAACGGAAAATCCTCGACATCGCCGATTTTTAGCGACTTCATGCGTAGAATCACCGACGCCAGCGACGAACGCAGGATTTCCGGATCGGTGAACGCCGGTCTGCCGTTAAAATCCTGCTCGGAATACAACCGGATACACACCCCATTCGCCACCCGGCCGCAGCGCCCGGCGCGCTGGTTGGCCGACGCTTGCGAGATTTTCTCTACCAGCAACTGCTCGACCTTGTTCCGGTAACTGTAGCGGTTGATGCGCGCCAGGCCGGTGTCGATCACATAATGAATTCCGGGCACGGTCAGCGACGTTTCCGCGACATTGGTCGCCAACACGATGCGGCGCGCGCCGCCCGGCTGAAATACCCGCTCCTGCTCAGCCACCGACAACCGGGCAAACAACGGCAGGATTTCGATAGCGGCGTGAAGCCGGTGAAACGAGTGCTTGCGCAAGGTTTCGGCGGTCTCGCGAATTTCGCGCTCGCCCGGCAGAAACACCAGAATATCGCCGGAACCCACGGCATGTAGCTCTTCAACCGCTTTGACGATGGCCTGCTGCACGTCGCCGTCGCTGTCGTCGTCCTCATCGGTCAGCAGCGGACGGTAATGAATCTCGACCGGATACAACCGCCCGCTGACCTCGATCACCGGCGCGTCGTTAAAATGCCGGGAAAAACGCTGCGCATCGATGGTTGCGGAAGTGACGATCAGCTTCAGATCCGGCCGCTTCGGCAGCAATTGCTTGAGGTAACCGAGCAGGAAATCGATATTCAGACTGCGCTCGTGCGCCTCGTCGATAATCAGTGTATCGTACGCCTGCAACAGCGGATCGCCCTGCGTCTCCGCCAGAAGAATACCGTCGGTCATCAATTTGATGTAACTGTCCGCGCCGATCTTGTCGGTAAACCGCACCTTGTAACCGACCGCCTGCCCCAGCGGACTGTTCAACTCCGCCGCAATCCGCCCCGCCACCGTCCGCGCCGCAATCCTGCGCGGCTGCGTATGCCCGATCAAGCCATGCACGCCACGCTGAAGCTCCAGGCAGATTTTCGGGATCTGCGTAGTCTTGCCCGACCCGGTCTCCCCGCAAATGATCACCACCTGGTGGTTCTCAATCGCTTCTTTGATTTCCTCGCGGCGAACATTGACTGGCAAATCTTCCGCATATGTTGGGCGAGGAAGATGGGCAAGCCGTTTGGCGATGGCTTCGGGAGGGAGTTTTTTCATAGAAATAATTGAGAATCACATCATTTGTCACTTAATACCATTTCGAATGTTCTTCACAAATCATTCAGAGGATTGATAACACCTTTCCAGTTCCTATTCAAAACATGCAAATTATTAGACTCTATCAGTATAATTTGAGGGAACAATAAATATTATCTGTTAACTTGGTAAATCCTCATAATTAAATTACAATTTAGCTGATTTTAGCTAGGCATTAGCTTTATGACCATCGAGATCCCACTGCCGAAGCACTTCGACAAATTCTTTATTCGCAACTGGATTGCGGAAGATGCCCAACAACTTGCTGATATTGAGTTTGACCCGGAAGTAAAACAACACCTAAAGCTACCCACAATCTCCAAGAATGAGTTTATCGATCGCTTTCAACCTCGCGGTTGGGCCATTGTAGCTAATCAGGGGAATATCGTTGCTGGCGCGATTGACATTAATAAGTTTGAACTCAACCCTAAGAAACTAGAACTCAGAATCCTCTTGGCCAAGGAATACCGAACTCGTGGCTTCGCAACCGAGGCTACTCGATTTTTTATTTCATGTATTTTCGGTGCCCCGTGGACCGAAGGGGTTGTTGCTGTAATTCACCCTCAGAATCTTGCAAGCATCGCCTTATTTAAAAAATTGAACTTCATCCACACCAGTGCAATCACGGCGGAAAGGCATGTCTATGAACTTAGTCGCACCTGAATCCACGATCAGTAAAGGCACATCTAGCCCTGCACTCAAGTGGAACAGGCAAAAAAAGTACGTCCATTAGCTTCACGTTAGGAATCATTATGACCGAGCAACTTGTTCTTACAATTGTTGCCGCAACAGTCGGTTTTGTTTCTGCTGTGCTCTTTTGCATTGGCGGTTTCCTTAATACATCAAATAAGATTTTGCTTCAGTCAACACCGTACTGGGATTTCAGTGTACCCGTAGCATCTTCATTAGCTGCTCAGAGAGCACAGTACGTAATTGGTGCACTGCTTCTCGTATTTGCTTTTCTTCTTCAAGTTGCGGCAGCCCTCGCATCCTCAACCACTCCCGCATCCCTTCCTTCGTGGCTTCATGCCTGGTCTGCCATCGTTTTTGCTGTTCTTGTTCCCACCTGTCTTGTTGCTGGTGGTCTTTCCGTACTTCTCTATAAAACCACCATGCGCAAAGTCTTGCGCCTAGAAGAAGAACGCAGGCAAAAAGACGAGACTGAGCGCGGTAGGTTGGAGTGACGTTAGGAACTCCAACATTTTGCTCCAAGGTCCGCAGAACAGCTACCCCGTTAAGCGGAAGCCCTTTAGAATGCTCCGCCGCGTGTTATGACAGTTAAAACTATTAAAAACTAAACAAGAAATAGCTATGCCAGAAATTGCAAGATTTTATGGGATCGTAATAAAGCTCTTCTTCGGCGATCATCCACCTCCGCATTTTCTTGCGGTGTACGGGGAGCATGCCGGTTTATTCAATATCGATACCCTTGAAATGATCGATGGACATCTTACCAAGCAGAGCGAAGAATCTGGTTATCGAATGGGCTGCAATTAACAAGGAAGAAATGAAAAAGATGTGGGAGAAACAGGAATTTCACAAGCTGCCTCCTTTGGAGTAAAACGATGCAATATCCAAAAGTAAAATCAGCGCTTGCCATCGATGATCATACTTTGCTGGTTGAGTTCGATAATGACGAAAAGAGAAAATACGATGTCACACCGCTGCTGAAAACAGATATGTTCTCCCCGCTGAGAAATCCGGCTTTCTTTAAGTCGGTGCAGGTAGAGCAAGGCGGGTACGCGGTCGTTTGGGATAGCGCCATCGATATCAGCGAATATGAATTGTGGCAGCACGGTCAAGCAGTGCCGTAATCTGCAAGGAGAAGCCCACTATATATAGCCGTTATGCTTGATCGTTTTTAGCGTTTGGCGGAACGTCTTATCAGGCTTTTGCCCCACCAGCTCAAGCCAATCCACTTCCACTACAAACAGTCGGCTTAGCTTTACTTTGAGGTATTTGAATGACTACTGCGATCACAAAACGCAGGATTTTCCTGGCCGGTTTAAACCTCTTTGTGATCATCTGGGCTGCCGCTTACTTTCTCTGGTCAAAATTCTCCTTTGACGACGGGCCGTTTTTTGCCGAACCCTTTGCTGCCGACCTTGGCGTTTTGTCACCAGTGTCGTCTATCGATCTCAGCCTGTCTGGCATCACGTTGTTCGTGCTCGAAACCCGTGCGACACGAGAGCCGGATCCGAGAACCGTGTTCATTCTGAGGAACGTTCGTAACGATATTCGTTGGGCGAAGGTAACCTCGGCTGACTTCGGGCGCATTGAGATCATCGGCCGTCCGCCGCGCTGGTACATCGCTGGCGGCTGGGTTGTGGCAATAAAACCGGAGAAGACCGAAGGAGGCGAGCTGCATCTTTCGCCGTTTGGTGGATTCCGTTTTTTCTTCCATAGCTGGTAGAGACCGATTGGAGTGACGTCAGGAATTCCAACATTCAAATTTGCACCACGAGGTGAATCACGATCCGCAAAATAAACCATTAATGTTGGAATCAAAAATCCGGGAGTGAAGGAAATTATGAAACGGTGAAACTTTGCGCTACCGATGCTGAAAATTACAACTTGAAGAGATTTATGCCTCGCTACAAAGAGCGAGGCATACCAAAGGAATCATTGTGAACAGAATTAACGTTTGCCCCGATTGCTTATGATAAGTACATCGATAAATAAATCAAAGCTACCGCTACTCCACCAATAACTGCTAAATTAATGCCCAGCTTTTTGAATGCCACAACATCCACTTCTTCTAGCATATTCATGATTATCTCCATGACTTGGTTTTAATGGAGCTTGAATTCTGAATCGAAGCAGAGCTGAATTTATTGATATAGATCAATAAATATTAAGTTCTTTCCAATGGTTACCTCAAGAGACACCCTAGTTGATTACATCAAATGCAGCATAAATTCACCGGCATCAAGTGAACCAATCTGTCACGAGAAACTCGCGTGTTCTTTCTTTAATGAAGTGGCTGCAAGAACGCAGAAAACCTGCTAGGCAAAGTGAATTCTGCCCGTGGACGATGTGGAACCGTAATGAATTAAACCGCCGGTCACTTCAGATTCCGGCTTTTCTTGATTAAATCGTAAGCGGTTTGTACTTCCTGGGCTTGTTCGGTCGCTACCGCGATCATGTCTTCCGGCACGCCCTGCCCCATCAGTTTGTCCGGATGGTATTGGCTCATCAATTTGCGGTAAGCGCGTTTGATTTCCTCGTCGGTACTGTCTTTACTGACGCCCAGCGCTTTGTAGGCATCGTCGAGAGCATTGACCGAGCTGGCGCCGCCCGCGGCGAAGTGCATTTGGTTCATCACCATATCGAGCAATTGCCCGAACGCCGCCGGGGAATAGTCCAGACGTCCGGCAATGCTGCGCAACAGATCATCTTCGGCGGAATTCAAATCACCGTCGGATAATCCCATGATAATGAGATACACCAGCAGCACCTGACGCAAATTGCGGGAATGACCGCACACAGCAAGAAATTCGTTGAGTTGCGGATGGATATCGTAATCCGGGGAGGCGCCTTGTTTGAACAGCGCGATGGCTTTCAAGCGGTGTTCGCGCGTCATGCGCAGTTTTTGCATGAACTGCTCGACGTGCGACACTTCGCTTTCGGATACGCGGCCGTCCGCCTTGGCCAGCTTTCCCATCAGGACAAAAACGGTTTCCAGAAAAACCGCCTGACGGCGCGCGGCATTGAACGGATTGACGCCCCCCGGACCGTAAGCCACCAGCCGGTCGATCAGACTGCCGCCGATCAGGCCGAGGATAAGGCCGATAAAACCCAGCAGCAAAAAACCGGAAATCGCACCGATTATCTTGAACACGGTAATTTCCCGTCAGCAATCAGGCAAAAAAGCAGCGCCGGTCATCACGCTTGTTTTGTCCATTGCTCCGGCGTCAGCGTCTTCATCGACAGCGCGTGAATTTCCTGTTTCATTTTGTCGCCGAGCGATTTGTACACCATCTGATGCTGTTGCACGGTATTTTTGCCTTGAAATTGCGCACTGACGATCAACGCCTGAAAATGACGTCCGTCGTCGCCTTCGACTTGCACGTGCTCACACGGCAATGCCGCTTCAATATAGGTTTTTACGTTTTCTGCTGTAAGCATTTCAATTCTCCTTCACGCATGATGGTCATGCAAAACAAATGTAGTGTTAATGGCGCAATTTATAGCCGTTTTTAAGCATCCGTATGGTCAACATGGAAATGACCACCAGGCATATTGCCACAATCGACAGGCTAAGATAAGGCGAAATATCCGATACGCCAAAGAAGCCGTAGCGGAATCCGTCGATCATATAAAAAAACGGATTGAGGTGAGAAAAAAACTGCCAGCCGACGGGTAGCGAGTGAATGGTATAAAACACGCCGGATAAGAATGTCAGCGGCAAAATGATAAAGTTCTGGAAAGCCGCCAGTTGGTCGAATTTATCCGCCCAGATACCGGCAATCAATCCCAACGCTCCCAATATCGCGCTGCCCAATACGACAAATAGTATCGACCAGACCGGCAGCATCAGCGGAATATCGAAAAACACCAGCGTCACCAGATAAACCCCCAAGCCAACCAACAACCCGCGCACGATGGACGCAATGATGTACGCGAAGAATATGGCGTGATACGACAACGGGGACAGCAGAATAAACACGATATTGCCGCTGATCTTCGATTGAATCATGCTGGACGAAGCGTTGGCAAAGGCATTTTGAATGATCGCCATCATCACCAAGCCCGGGATCAGAAACGTGGTGTACGCCACGCCCGGATACACTTCCACATGCGCTTCCAGCACATGAAAGAAAATCAGCAAGTACAGTAATGTGGAAACCATCGGCGCGATAATCGTCTGGAAACCGACTTTCCAGAAGCGCAGCAATTCTTTATACAGTAGCGTAAAAAATCCGGTCATTTTGTTCGATTGCCGCTATTTTTCATCATACTGACAAAAACATCTTCCAGATCGGGTTGCTGCAAGTGCATTTCCAGGATTTGGATTTGCGCCGATCGCAAAGCCGACAGGATGGATTCGACGTGCGCGTAACTATCGATTCTCAATTCGGCTATGCCGCTGTCATGACGGATCTGCAACGATTGCAGCTCCGCCGGCAAGGCATCCGGCTGCAAGCGTAACTGCAACGATTTGCCCGTGCTCATGCCACCGATCAGATTCTGCGTGCTATCCAGCGCGACAATTTTTCCTTCTTTCAGCATCGCCACGCGATTGCACAGGGTTTCCGCTTCTTCCAGATAATGCGTGGTCAGCACGATGGTGTGGCCTTTGCGGTTCAGCTGCTGGATAAAATCCCACAACGTTTGGCGCAATTCCACATCGACTCCGGCGGTCGGTTCATCCAGAATGATCACCGGCGGTTTGTGTACCAGCGCCTGCGCAACCAGCACGCGGCGTTTCATACCGCCGGATAACGCCCGCATGTTGGCGTTTGCCTTATCCGTCAAATCGAGATACTCGATGACTTCGTCCACCCAGCGCGCATTGTGCTTGATACCGTAATAACCCGATTGAATCAGCAGAACTTCGCGCACCGTGAAGAAAGGATCGAAAACCAATTCCTGCGGCACCACACCCAGATTGCTGCGCGCTTGTTGGTATTGCGCGATGACATCGTGCCCCATCACACTTACCGAACCGCTATCGGCCAGCGACAAACCGGCAATGATATTGATCAGCGTCGTTTTACCGGCGCCATTCGGCCCCAGCAGCGCAAAAAACTCGCCGGTATGAATTTCGAGATCGATACCGGCCAAGGCATGCACGTCGCCAAAACGCTTGGATACTTGCTTGACAGCGATAGCGGGCAACATCGGATGAATAACTCAGTACCTGGAAACTGTCACACAGCGCCCGCTCAGGAAGCGCTGTGCAGCGTGGCTTCGGATGCCGGGAGCGGAATGAGTTCCGTCACCCCGTATAATTGAATCAAGCTTTTAAGACTATCGGGCATATTGATTACGTGCAATACCTGATTGTTTTTTTGCATTGCACGCATCCATTCCAGCAGCATACTGACGATCGTGGAATCGACTTCGGTCACTTTATTCAAATCGATGGTAAGCGGTTGATCGCCGAACAATGCAATCCCTCGTTGCGTCAGTATGACAACGTTATCGATCGTGACAGCACCTTGTACAACGACGCTGTCACCTTCACGAAAGATCATTTGCACCAGAGAATTCACTACATTCAACCGCTGTTATTTCTTACCTTCCAGGGATTTATTCTTGTCCGCCAGCGCTTTCAGCAGTCCTTCAACGCCGCCTTTACGTACCTGGCTGTTAAACGATCCGCGGTAATTGGTGACCAGACTGACACCGGCGACGGTCACATCGTAAACTTTCCAGCCGTCCGGCTTTTTCTCCATGCTGTAATCGATCGGCACCGGTTCCCTTCCTTTTCCTTGCACAACCACTGTGCGCACTGTAGTTTCGACGCTGTCGCCCAGTTGCTTGATCGGATTGACTTTGATCGTTTCGTGATTATAAGTCGTCAATGCATTGGAATAAGTGCGCACCAGCAAGGTACGGAATTCGTCGACCAGTTTGGTTTGCTGTCCCGGCTCGGCTTTCGACCAATGTTGCCCCATCGCAAGCTGTGTCATGCGGGTAAAATTGAAGTGCGGCAGTATCTTGGTCTCGATCAGATCGAGCATTTTATCTTTATTGCCATTTTTCAATTCTTCGTCTTTCTGGATGATCTCGATCACTTCCTTGACGGTTTTATCGACCAGCCGGTCGGGCGCCATCTCTACTGACCACGCGGGGAACGCTAGCAAGCTCGAGATCGTTAATATCATTATTCCAAGAATTTTTTTCATTGTTTCCTCACACTCATTTTATTTCACAGTCTGCAATACTAAACCAACAATCGCCAAATTAACAATATCCCGTGACGTCACAAAGAAGAATCGTCTTCCGAAGCTTTGTTAAACAAAAAGCGGCCGATCAATTCCTCCAGCACCATAGCGGAATTGGTCTTCATGATTTTATCGCCATCCTTCAGTTTCACCTCATCCCCGCCCGCAGCCAATCCGATGTATTGCTCGCCCAGCAAGCCGGACGTCAAGATACTGGCAAAGGTATCTTTAGGAAACGGAAAACGGCTATCCATGCTCATCGTCACAACCGCATCGTAGGTCTGCGTGCTG
Organism: Gammaproteobacteria bacterium; assembly: GCA_015709615.1. Classification (NCBI taxonomy): domain Bacteria; kingdom Pseudomonadati; phylum Pseudomonadota; class Gammaproteobacteria; species Gammaproteobacteria bacterium. The sequence goes on from CP054179.1 coordinate 682,435, forward strand.
AACTGAATATCGGTAACGCGTCCGACGACGACACCCGCGCTTTTGACCGGCGCGCGCACTTTCAGGCCGCCGATATTTTCAAAATTACCGGTGATGACATAGCTGTGGGAAGGATTATAGACATTGAGATTACCCACTTTGAGACTCAAGATCATGAGCGCGGCAACCCCCATGACCACAAACAATCCCACCCACAAATCCATCGTTGTCCGCTGCATCAACTCACTCCTCTAAACATGAAAGCGGTCAGAATAAAATCAAGTCCTAGAATCGCCAATGACGACGACACCACCGTGCGCGTCGTGGCTCCCGATACACCTTCCGCGGTCGGCGGCGCATCATAGCCTTCAAACACAGCAATAGCGGTAACCGCAACGCCGAAATAGCAACTTTTAATAAAACCGTTCATGATGTCAAACCTGAAATCGACCGAATCTTGCATCTGCGACCAGAAAGACCCTTCATCCACACCGATGAAGACCACCGTCACGAGATAACCGCCGAACACGCCCATCACGGAAAATATCGCCGCCAGCAACGGCATCGAAATTACTCCCGACCAGAAGCGCGGCGCGACCACGCGTGCTACTGGATCAACTGCCATCATGCTCATCGCGGACAATTGCTCGGTTGCCTTCATCAAACCGATCTCGGCGGTAATTGCCGACCCTGCGCGGCTGGCAAACAACAGCGCCGCCACGACCGGTCCCAATTCACGCACCAGCGACAACGCCACCAGCGTGCCGACCGCGGATTCCGAGCCATACTTTTGCAACGTCTCATAACCCTGCAGCCCTAGTACCATGCCGACAAAAAGCCCCGATACGACAATAATGATCAGTGACAGAACACCAGTGAAATACAGTTCCCGAATGACCAGATTGAAGCGGCGCAGACTGGTGCCGGACTTAAACAGCACCAGCAGGAAAAAGCGGCTGGCCACGCCCAAACGCCAGACACCATCGATCACGCGATGCCCGATATTCTGAATTCCGGTTATGATCCGCTTAGGCACGCGTACTCTCCAGATTTAAATCTTTTTGATAGCTCTGCGCCGGATAATGAAATGGCACCGGCCCGTCTTCTTCGCCATGCAAAAACTGATGCACAAAAGGGGCGACCGATTGCTGCACCTCTTGCGGCGTGCCTTCGGCAGCAATCACACCGTCGGCAATAAAATAAACATAATCCACAATTTTCAGCGACTCCTGCACGTCATGGGTAACCACGATCGAGGTCATACCGAGCGCATCGGTCAAACGGCGGATCAGGTTCCCGATCACGCTCAAGGAAATCGGATCCAGCCCGGTGAACGGCTCATCGTACATAATCAGCATCGGATCGAGCGCGATCGAACGCGCCAAGGCCACGCGCCGCGCCATGCCGCCGGATAATTGATTGGGCATTAAATGGTGCGCGCCGCGCAAACCGACCGCGTGCAATTTCATCAGCACCAGATCACGGATCATCGATTCCGGCAAATCAGTATGCTCACGCATCTGAAACGCTACATTGTCGAACACCGACAAATCGGTGAACAACGCGCCGAACTGAAACAGCATCCCCATCTTGCGGCGCAGCTTGAACAGTGCATCGCGCTCCAGTTCATGCACCACTTGTCCGGCAAATTTAACATAGCCCGATGTCGGTTCGATTACCCCGCCAATCAAGCGCAGCAGCGTGGTTTTCCCCGATCCGCTGCCGCCCATGATGGCAATCACCTTACCACGCTGCATCGTCATGTCGATGCCCTTCAATATTGCGCGCGTATTATAGGAAAAATTCAATCCGCTGATTTCAATCAAATTCTCGGATGTCATGGTGTGCAGTCCAACGAGGTAAAGGTAATTCCGGAAAAAGCTGTCATTGAAGCAATTGGATCGGATACTGATTCTGAAACATGCTGCGACGCAGCCGGTAAATTTTCACTCAATTTTACCAGCGCCGATTTTAATCCACTTTCTCCATGAATATTGCGCTATATTGGGTTTTCGGAGGTTTTTTTGTGTTTTTTAAATTTCCCATGGCAAGTAGTATTTAAATTTTTAAACCTTCACAATCACCGGATACTGCAAAACGCAATGATCAATTTTTCTGGCACCAGTCCCTCTCAATGCAGCTATTCGCGGTAACCGGCATGCTATTTGCCCGGCTAAAAACCTCATCAAACAACGTTAGTACCATGTTTCGCAGAAAATTATTTTTTCTGATTTATTGCTCGATTCTTGGTTTGATTGCTTCTGCATCGTCGGCAGGTGAGATTTATCGCAGTGTCGATGAACGCGGTCGCGTCACGTATTCCGACACCCCGCAAGCCGGTTCCCGGCAGATTCCGATCACCGGCCAGCCCGGTCGTCAATTACAACCAGTCGCTCACGTGTACGATGGAGATACCATCATTTTGGAAAACGGCAAGCGTATTCGGCTGCTGGGAGTCAATACGCCGGAAATCGAAAGCCGTTTACGTTCGGAAGAACCCGGTGGCGCCGCTGCAAAACAATGGCTGCAAAAGAAATTGCAGGATAAGCCGGTTTATCTGGAATTCGATCAAGTCAAACGCGACAAATATAGCCGCCTTCTGGCGCATGTATTTTTATCGAATGGCGAGCATGTCAACTTGTCGCTGCTGCAAAACGGCTTGGCCGCAGTCAGCATCATTCCGCCGAATGGCCGCTATAGCGACAAACTCATCCAGGCGCAGCAACAAGCCGAGCAATCGGGATTGGGCATCTGGTCCATGCCGGAATACCAAACCCATCCAATCGCCCAAATCGCCAATCACACCAAAGGCTGGCAGCGATTCACCGGAACCCCGGTGGCAATCAGAAAAAGCCGCAAATATACCCGCTTGCTCTTCAACGACAAAATCGACATCCGCATCGCCAACAGCAACATTAGGCTATTCCCCGATCTTGCAACCTACGTAGGAAAAAAACTGGAAATCCGCGGCTGGGTGACGCGCAACAGAGACTATTACACTTTACTGATTCAGCATCCTAGCTCAATCATCGTGCAGTAATGTTTTGTGTTCTAACTCAATAGGTTCTGGCCTTCGGCGGAAACGATTCGACGGTCAACGGTTTCAAGCGCACCGGTTTGTAATCCAGCCGGTTGCCTTCGCTGAAAAACAGTGTGTGTTTTAGCCATTTGACGTCGTCGCGTTCGGGAAAATCGTCGCGAGCATGCGCGCCACGGCTTTCGCGGCGGGCTTCGGCGGAAATCATGGTGGCGATGGCGACTTCTTTCAGATTGTCTAATTCCAGCGCTTCGATTCGCGCCGTATTGAATACTTTGCTTTTGTCTTTGATTTCCGTTTGTTCCACGCGCTTGCTCACTTCCAGGATTTTTTCCACGCCTTTCATCAGCATGTCCTCGAAACGGAACACGCCGCAGTAAGTTTGCATGGTTTTCGCCAGGGCTGTGTGGACTTGCGCGACATTCTCACCATCATTCTGATTTTCCAGACGCGCCAGTCGCGCCAATGTTTTGTCGGCGGCATTTTCCGGCAGTGGCTTATGGTGTGGATGAGCTTTCAAATCCTCAATGATTTGATTGGCAGCGGCTCGCCCGAAAACAACGAGATCAAGCAGCGAATTGGTGCCCAGACGGTTGGCGCCGTGCACCGACACGCAGGCGCACTCGCCGACAGCGTAGAAACCGGATACGACTTCTTCTGGGCCGGTTTTATACGGCGCAACCACTTGACCGAAATAATTGGTCGGGATGCCGCCCATCATGTAATGCACCGTCGGCACGACCGGGATTGGTTCACTGATCGGGTCGACATGCGCGAATTTCATTGCGAGTTCACGAATCCCCGGCAGGCGGGTTTTGATGATTTCCGCGCCCAAATGATCCAATTTCAGCAGTAAATGATCTCTTTCGTCACCGCAACCGCGCCCATCCTTCATCTCCGTCGTCATCGCCCGCGACACCACGTCGCGGCTGGCCAGATCCTTGGCGTTCGGTGCGTACCGTTCCATGAAGCGCTCGCCGTTGCGGTTGAGCAAATAACCACCCTCGCCGCGCACCGCTTCGCTGATCAAGACGCCGACACCGTACACGCCGGTCGGGTGGAATTGCCAGAATTCCATGTCCTCCAGCGGAATTCCGGCGCGCGCCGCCATACCCAGCCCGTCGCCGGTGTTGATCAAAGCATTAGTGCTGGCTTGAAAAATCCGTCCGCCGCCACCGGTGGCGAATAATGTCGCGCGCGCTTGCAGGATCGAAACCTCGCCGGTTTCCATTTCCAGCGCGGTGACGCCGAGTACATCGCCTTGCTCGTCACGCAGCAGATCCAGCGCCATCCATTCAACGAAAAACTGCGTATTGGCGCTGACATTGCGTTGATACAGCGTATGCAGCAGTGCATGACCGGTGCGATCCGCCGCTGCGCACGAGCGTGTGGCTTGCGCGCCGCCGAAATTTTGCGATTGCCCGCCGAACGGGCGCTGGTAAATCTTGCCATTTTCCAGTCGGTCGAACGGCATGCCGAAATGTTCCAATTCGTACACCACTTCGTTGGCGTGCCGGCACATGAATTCGATGGCATCCTGATCACCGAGGTAATCCGAGCCTTTGACGGTGTCGTACATGTGCCAGTGCCAATTGTCTTCGGTCACATTTCCGAGCGCCGCAGCGATACCACCCTGCGCCGATACCGTGTGCGAGCGCGTGGGGAAAACCTTGGACAGCACGGCCACTTTCAGACCCGCCTCGGACAGTTGCAACGCCGCACGCATGCCGGCGCCGCCCGCGCCGACGATGACCACATCGAATTTTCTTTTGGTTATCGCCACATCAGCCCCATAAAATATCCGCAGTCCATACCAGATAAAACAGCAGCGCGGTAATCACCGCGATTTGCGCTGTTAGCCGCAACGCCACCGGATGCACGTAATCCATCAGAATATTGCGCATACCGACCCAAGCGTGCCAGAACAGACAAATGAAAAACACCAGCGTCGCAATGCGCAACCAATGCTGCCCGAATAAGGTTTTCCACGCAGCGTAATCCTGCGGCGCCGCGACGCATAAAACACACGCCATAACGATCAGATAAACCACCATCAGCACTGCGGTGACGCGCTGCACCAGCCAATCTTTCAAACCGTAATGCGCACCAGTCACCGCCAATTTTGCAGGTCTCACCATAGCAACGCCCCCGCCAAAACAGTCAATAAAAATCCAACAGCCAGCACCAATTTGCTGCTGGCGCGCGCTTGCGGCAACATCACGCCGATGTGCAAATCCAGAAAAAGATGACGGATACCGGCGCATAGATGGTGCAAAAAGAACCACAATGCCAGCAGCAATGCGGCTTTAGCCAGCGGATCGCGCAAACAATTTTGCAGCGCCTCAAAATCCTGTGGCGATTGCAGCAGCATATGCAGACTGTAGAGCAATAAGGGAATACCGGGGAAAAACAAAAGGGCGCCGCTGATGCGGTGCAGGATAGACACCACCGCCGGTAGCGGTTGCGTGATTTTTAAAAGATTCAGATGCTTGGGGCGTTTACTGTGCAATTTCGCTTCCCTGCGGGAGATTCTAAAATAGAAAATTCTGTCGCCAAAATCCGGCTGAACCGCTCATCGCAGCCAAGTTTAGTCGGTTATGCGGCACGATACAAGTAATAACCCATGAAAAACCCGGCTGCATGCAGCCGGGCTGACAAGCGCCGCGGATAATCCGTGATGTCATCAAGACTTGGTACGATTATCCCAGCTGTAACCGCCCGCACCATGCACCGCCAGCAGAATGAAACCGCCCGCAATAGCAATATTCTTCATGAACATGATCATTTGCGTCTGATCGGCAAGATTGTTATGAAAAATTGCCGCCGCGGCCAGCGTGAACGCCGCAAGCACAATGGATACCAGCCGGGTTTGCCATCCGGCAATGATCGCCAGACCACCGCCGATCTCCAGTGCGATCACCAATGGCAGCAGCATGCCCGGTACGCCCATTGCTTCCATATAACCTTGCGTGCCTGCATAACCGCCGATTTTAAAAATGCCCGAGAGCAAGAACATTTGCGCCAGAAATAGCCGCGCCACGAATTGACTGATTTTTTCCATTTGAGTCTCCTTAGAATGAATTAATGACTGGGTTGATTCCGTTTGATCCACGCCCGGTCGCGCACAAATTGATTGGACTGAAAATCCTTCAGCGCCTGATCGATTTGTTCCCGGGTATTCATGACAAACGGGCCATGCTGCACGATCGGTTCGTGCAGCGGTTTACCGCTGACCACGATAAAACGCGCCCCCTCTTTTCCCGCGATAAAATCGAAAGCATCACCGTCAGCATCAACCGCAACTAAGGAATGACGCGCGACGTCTTGGCCGTTGAACTGTCCGTTTCCTTCGAACACATAAACGAAGCTCGTGTTCTGAGCCGGCAGCCGGTGCTGAAATCGCCGCCCGGGCTGCAACTGCACATCGAAATACGTCACCTGCGTCAAGTCATCCTGGATCGGCGCAACGGCCTCGCCAAAACGGCCGATCAATACCTTCAACCGGTAGTCCGCGGTCTCCACCTGCGGAAAAGCTTCTGCGGGAAATTCCTGATATTCCGGATGATCCATTTTGTTGACCGCCGGCAGGTTGATCCACAATTGAAATCCGCGCAACAGACCATTTTCCTGTTTCGGCATTTCGGAATGAATGACTCCGCTAGCCGCTTTCATCCACTGCGCCGAACCCGGTCCGAGATCACCGGTGTTGCCCATACTGTCCCGGTGCTGCATATGGCCGTCCAGCATGTGCGTGAAGGTGATGAACCCGCGGTGCGGGTGCGGCGGAAAACCGGCAATATAATCATCCGGATTATCGCTGCCGATATGATCCAACATTAGGAAAGGATCGTAATTGCGCAGCACCGGTGTGCCGATCGTGCGATGCACAATCACGCCGGCGCCTTCGGGCACAGCCGTGGCGGGAATTATTCGTACAGTGTTCGTTAAGGTATCCATCGTCTTCTCCTTTTCAGTATTGCGTCGATAGGTTCTGCTTACCGGAAGCATTATCATCGTTGTTATAATCAGAATAAACAGCATTTTATAGAAATAACTGTTCCGATATACGCAACAATGAGAGGATTCTATGGATCGATTTGAAAATATGAATGCATTTGTGCGCGTCGTGGAAGCAGGCAGCATCAGCGCGGCTGCGGATCGCATGGGCGTGGCCAAATCCGTCGTCAGCCGGCGTTTGAAGGAACTCGAAGAACACCTGGGCGTGGAATTATTTCACCGCACCACGCGGCAAATGAATCTCACCGATAGCGGGCGCGCTTTTTATCAGCAATCGGTGCGCATCCTTGCCGATATCCTCGAAGCCGAACACGCCACATCGCAATTTCATGGCGCTTTAAAAGGTAATTTGAAAGTGGCGGTGCCGCTCAGTTTCGGCTTGATGCATCTGGGCCCCGCCATCACCGCATTTCTGCAAACCCACCCGGATATCGAATTCGATCTGGATTTCAACGACCGGCAAGTCGACTTGCTGGCGGAAGGTTTCGATCTCGCCATCCGCATCGCCAGCTTGCCCGATTCCAGCCTGATCGCGCGCCGTCTCGCACCGATTCAGGCCATCATGTGCGCCAGCCCGGCCTATCTCGAACGCATGGGCACGCCGCAAGCACCGGAACAACTCGTTCGGCATCACTGCCTGGTCTACAATCTGATCAGTAACAGCGACAGCTGGAATGTCCATGACGCCACGGGGCAATTGATCAAAACCCGGATCGTTCCCTATCTTAAAGCCAGCAACGGTGAATTTCTTCGTGACGCCGCCGCCGACGGCTTGGGCATCGTATTGTTGCCTGCCTTCATCGTTTACCGGGAAATCGAACGCGGCGCATTGGTACCGGTATTAACCGGATACCGCTACACACAACTGGCCGCTTACGCCATTTACCCGCAAACCCGCCACCTCTCGCAACGTGTCCGGGCATTTGTCGATTTTCTGAGCCAGCGGTTTGAAGGAGTGCCCTATTGGGATTCGTGTTTGCAAAACGCACAACGTATTTCTTAATTGGCGGCGGCTTGAATACATCAAGCCCAGTGGGAGGTAATAATCGGATCCAGAATCGCTGCGTAATCGGGCGGCAGCAGGAATTCACCAACTCCAGGCGGCGCATAACCGGCCGTCGCATTGACCAGATCATCCACCTGCCGATCATGCAACGTCAAACCATCGGAAGTCCTGAACCGCTCGATGTGATTGGCCGATCCGAGATACCAGCCGTTGATCACGACTTTATCCATGGTTCCTATGATACTGACTTCCAGGTCATCGCCAGCACGCTGAAACCATAGCTGAGCAGCGTTGATACCGGGCAGGAATCGTACGGTATCGGTATTTCCCAGCGTCGCATCACTGTCGATCAGCGTATCGGCACCATAATTCCGGCCAAAAATATAAACATCGTTACCGCTCCCGCCTATCAACGTATCATTGCCTTCTTTGCCATTGAGGCGGTCATTACCAGCTCCACCTTGCAGTATGTTCCCGGCACTGTTACCGGTTAGCTGATTGTTCAGTTCGTTACCGGTGCCATCGATCGCCACACTACCGGTTAAAACAAGATTTTCGACGTTTGCACTTAACGAGAAAGTGACGCTCGATCTCACTCTATCGGTTCCTTCAGCGCTGAATTCGATAACCGAATCGCCCACGTTGTCGACTACATACACATCGTCGCCGCTGCCGCCGATCAGCACGTCGTTCCCTTCTTTGCCATCCAGCTTGTCGTTACCCGACATACCGATAAGCCTATTGCCGGTGCTATTACCGGTCAATTCATTATCGAGTTCATTACCCGTTCCGTCGATCACACCGGTACCGATAAGGCGAAGATTTTCCACATTGGCGCTCAGCGTATAGGTAATGGAAGGTCGAACGGTATCAATGCCTTCATCGAAGTTTTCCAGCACGGCATCCAATACGCTATTGACGGTATAGACATCGTCGCCCGCTCCACCCGTCATACTGTCGTTACCCGCACCGCCATTAAGACGGTCATTACCGGCACCGCCAATCAAACTATCGTTACCGCCCAAACCGTTGAGGATTTCGTTGCCGCTACCCCCAATCAACGTGTCGGCACCTGATGTGCCGTTGCTCGTCATACCCAAGTCACCGATATCGATAGTAAAAATATCCGCAGCGATCAGATTACCGGTATCTTTTGCGTTTATCTGCACGCTCAATAAACCGGTAGAATCCGGCGTACCGCTGAATGTCAGTGTCTCCGGATCAAAATCGAGCCATGACGGCAAAGGATTGCCATCAGCCAACACCGCGCTGAAAGTGAGCAAGTCGCCGTCGTCCGGATCGGCAAAGGCATCCGGAGCCACGGTGTAACTGAAAACATTTCCCTTAATTGCTTTCTGATCGGGAAGCGCAATTGATAATTCGGGTGCTCGGTTGCTTTCCAGTTTTGTTTTAATCGTTGCCGGATCCCAAACGACACCATCTTCATTAAACAGGATCTGCTCGACAGCAAATGGATTAATGCCTTCATTTTCCAGGTAATTATGGATTGCAAGGGTATCCGCAGTGCCTATCAGAGCCAGTATCAAGTCATCGCCGGAACGACTGACGCGCACTTGATCCGGTGTAATACCATTAGCAAACAACACCGTATCGATCTTGCCGGCAGTCGTGTCACCACTGTCGATCGTATCCTGACCGGAACCTCTGCCGAACAAATAGGTGTCATTACCTGCTCCACCCGAGAGAAGATCGTTACCTGCGCCACCATTGAGAATATCGTCACCATCACCACCTGCCAACGTATCGTTGCCGCCTTCGCCATAAATTACGTCATTCTCGTCGTTGCCCACGATGTGGTTGTCCATTTCCTGCGGATCAATCGAGAACGCGGGACCAGTCAGCGCGATCAGATCCGCCACGGGTAATACCGACCCATCGCCAAACTGTATGCGTTCCAATCCCATGCCGGGTAGATCGGTCGAATTCGGCAGTACGATTTCAACACCGCCGCCCGCCCATGACAAAGCGATCGTAGCGTGCATGGTTTGGCTGTAGAGCACCTCAACAGCGCTCGGATCATCACCGCCGTAGCGGACGGCACGCACCCCCTCAACCGCCCGTTGCCCCGATATGATGGTGATTTCGCCCGGATCGATCCCTGCCAAGCGTAATACATCCTGTGCAACCGGTTTTGCTTCCAGGGTGTAATTCAAATGTAAGCCTACACCTTCTCTGCCGCCATTGCTTTCAATCTGCCACAGCTGCGTTCCTGTATCCCAAATCGTATCGAAACCGGTTTCTCCGGCCAGCATGACATAGGTATCCTGACTGAACTTACCATCGAGAAAATCATTTCCGTCACCGCCGATCAATATATCCCGGGCATGGTTACCGGACAGCGCATCATTCCCCGTGTTTCCATAAAGAAATCCGCCGATATTCGGTGCGATATCGGTGAAGTAATACACTTCATTATTCAGTGCGATTTTTCCTGATGCATAAAGCGTATCATCCCCGCCGCCACCGTCAATCAGCGAAATCTCACTGGCTGAGGCAACATCGCTTTGCCCATGCCCATCGTTGTATTGATAACCGTTACCGTGTTTGTACCCTACGATGACATTATCGCCGTCGCCGCCTTGAATGCGCTCGACCTGCATATTGATGGTCGTGGTGGTTTGCCAATAGTTCTGAAGCCCGCTGGGAAATGGTGACGTTAAAACTTGACCACCGGTGATAAAACCGATAATTGCACCGTTTTCATAGACAGGTAACAGATCATCGGTGCTCATACCTGTCGCATCCAGCTCTTCGAGCAGCCGCAGCCATTCGGCAATCGGAATAAAGTGCCGCTCGGATGACGAACTCGTCTCCGGGGTGTCAGGAAGCACTGCATCGATCAGATCAACCGTCGTTCTGGAACCCTCAGAACTATCGAATTGCCGCCGGATGATGGCGGTATCGGCGGCGGTATCCACCAATACAAAATGTTGCAGCACGATTTCTGTTTCAGAAGCAGTCACCGATTCCGTTCGGTAAGTTGCATCGTCTATCCGCGTATAAGAACCAAAATTCGCACCGTAGCGGTTACCCAGTAAATCATTGATCCATTCTGCACGTGCAGTACCTAGAAAATCCGCTTGCAATTGCGCAATATCGGTATCGGAATCAGATGTCGCAAGCCAGTCGGCAACATTGATTGCCGCGCCGTTTTCCTGACGGATCGTCCAAATATGCGGCGACACGAAATAATCCTGCAACGTCAACATGGGGCCGCCGCCATGTAATGTCAGGATCAAATCATTACCTGTCCGATCGTGCCGCAGATCGGTCAGTGCCGCACCTTCCGTCAGCGCTATGATGCTCATGCCGTCCGCCACTTCCACCGCCACGTCGTTTCCCGCCGACATCCAACCGAAAAGATAAGTATCGGTGCCCTCGCCACCGATGAGTATGTCGTCACCTGCGCTACCGTCGAGAGTATCGTTGCCTGCATTACCTTCCATGCGATCATCAGCGATCGTGCCCAGCAAGCTATCATCGCCCGATGTTCCGCCAAGAATGCTCTCGGCAAGCCCAGTGATCTCACCGGCATTCAGCAACGAATGATCATTGAACCGCAGCGCTGAAATATTCGGTCCTTGGTTAAACCAGTCTTCAAAAAGCATGCTGTCTTGCGTATCTCCAATACGCATCAGCAAGCTGCCGTCCGCCAATGCAAAGAAACGCAGATCGCTTGGGGCGATACCGGCACCTAGTTGAACTTCATCACCGGCTGCGTCTTCGCTGGCCGCCGCTGTAATCGTGTCGGCACCGTCGCCGCGATTGAAAGTATAAATATCGGCGCCACCACCTCCGGTATAGCGATCGGCACCGGCGCCGCCTTGCAACGTATCCTTGCCAACCTGGCCGAATAGCGCATCATTCCCCGTTCCACCGGCAATCAGATCATCGCCGGCGTCGCCTAACAGGAAATCGTCACCGCCGTAACCTTTGAGAGTATCGTTGTTGATGCCGCCCTGGATGAAATCCGCGCCCGCACCGCCATAGGCTTGTACGATCGGTTGTCCGGAATCAACCGTAATGGACGACAAATTCAGCACAACCGCCTTGTGTAAGTTCTCGCTGACCCAAGTCTCCAGGTTGATTGAATTGTTGCCGTGATCAAATTGAATTTGTGCAGCCATGCCATAAAGCGCATTCCGTAGATCCAGCGCTCCGCCATTTGCCAGGAAAACGCGCAAAACACCGGAATCACCCAGCCATGTCGCACCTAACGGTGTATTCGATGTCGGTGCGCTAGAATTTGCCGTTGAGCCTTGCGATTCACCGGTCAACTTGGCCACTGCGCCCATTGGCATACCGCTACTACCGGCATCGGCCAGCATAATGATATTGTTTCCTTCCAGATCGTTGATCGAATCGCCTTCTTCTACGTCGAGATAGGTATCGTCACCTGCTCCGCCGTACAACTCATCGTTTCCAGCTCCACCGGTCAACGTATCCTTGCCGCCTCCGCCAATAAGCCGATCAGCGTCCGCGCCGCCATCCAGAAAGTCGTCGCCCTGATAGGGCAACGAGATTCCTTTGTCGTCGCCGACAAGCACATCGATGCCCGCGCCGCCGGCAAGATAATCGGAACCTCCACCCCCTGTCAGCTCATCATTGCCGTTACCGCCGCTTAAATAATCGTTGCCATGCAAAGATGCATCCAATCTTGACTGATTATTATCTCCTACCAACACGTCATCACCATCCTGCCCAAGGATAGTATCGCTGCCCGCTTCGCCAAAAACCACGTCGCTATCGGCGCCGCCATCAACAGAATCGTTACCGCCTCCCGCAAAGATCCAGTCTTTACCGGAACCGCTCGCGATAACATCATCGCCGCCAACTGTCATGGCGGCCTCCGAGGATGATGCACCGAAGTTAAACTTACGGTTGTAGGTGTTAACATTATCCTTGCTGCTGGTTGAACGATCGACTTTCCAATCTCTATCAAAAGACTCGACGTTGAGATCGCCCTCAATCATGTCGTCTCCACCCAGCCCGAGCAAAATATCTTTGCCCGTACCGCCCATCAGGATGTCATTACCATCATTGCCGATGAGCGTATCATCACCTGCGCCGCCATCGAGCAGATCGCCTCTTTCGCCGCTTCCGGTTTGCGTGTTGCTCAGCGTATATGCGGCATCCAGGGTATACTCAGTGTCAGCGTAAATCCTGTCGTTGTTCAATTGCCCTTGGATAATGTCGCTATCGGCGCCGCCCAGTATCACGTCGTCACCCTTACCACCGGACAAAATATCCTCATCCGCTCCACCCTCGATACGATCCCTGCCGTCCTTGCCGTCAACCTCGTCATTACCACCGAGACTGCGAATATGATCGTTCTCATCGCTGCCATACAAAAAATCCTCACGGTCCGCTTCTTGTTCCGCGCCGACGACAATATTACCTAGCTCGTCATAATCAATGGGCTTTTCCGGTTTCAAATCACCTACGATGATTCGATCCAATACCGGCGCATCGGTAGGCGCATTATCGCCCAGGGTAATCCCCAGCTTGCCATCGCTCCAATTTTTTATCCGCACCCTGGCGCTACCGGCAGCCCCGGTAAAACTGACGAACAAGTCATTGCTGCCATTATCCTGAGCGGCAAGGAGATAAACCAAATCGTTTCTCTGATCCATCCAGGTATCGCCGATTTTTATCCAATCCTTACCGTCGGTCACACCGCTTCTACCTTGTGCGATCACAGCGCCGAATTGAATGGCCCCGATCCCATCGATATCCAGTACCGTATCCATACCGTCTCCAGGATTGACGATATAAGTATCCGAACCCGCGCCGCCTTCCAAGTAATCATTGCCTTCCAGCCCTTTCAGCATGTCATCTCCCCCGCCGCCGTATAAATGATCTTCAACAGCGGAAGCGGCAGGATTATCCGGGTTCTCACCGCCGAAAAAATAACGCGGCGTGTTGCCTGACAGTGCGCCTTGCGAAATCTTGTACCCCGAGGCTGCATCTTCAAAATAATCATTGATATTTTGATAGCTATGATTGCTAGAACTGAATGAAGCGGTGGAATCCAGCGGATTCTTGTCTTCGATATTGAACCAATTTTTTCGTGTCAACATCGTCATGCGATCGACCAGATACGAAGAAGTCAGCGTGCCCGCGCCGCCATCCGGGTTGAAGAGATCCAGTTCACCGTTGGCGTTGAAAGCACCGTAATCAATCTTTTCTCCTTCCAGTACAAAAGGATTCAGCGCAAGCAATGCAAAGCGGGTTGCCAGGCCGTCCTGATCAGTGCTTTCGATTTTTCCGATAATCGCACCGGGGGACAAATCGGATAACAGCGTCAACTGAGTTTTGCCCGCCGAATCCTTGAATTGCTCACTATTTTGCAATCCATAGAGATTTTCATAAAACTTGTCGCGATTACCCGTTTCAGTCTTCTGGCTTTCACTAAGCGCAATTTTTCCATTCTCGGGATTCAGTAAAATGATCCGCAAGGCATCGAGAGCGCATTCCAGCGTTTTACTGTTCGATCCTCCAATGTCCTTGGTCGAGCCGAAGGCGTCGATCAGTTTGTTGAGCTGTTCCTGGTTCAAATCGGACGCCAATTCGGAATACACGGAATAGACGGCTAAAGCATCGGTCAGCACTTGCTGGCTGTGATTTCGCGCACCGGGAGGATCGCTGATATCCGAAGCCATTTGATCTTCAACGATGACGTCAATTGCGGGAGCAACATCGAAACCTAAGCCTGAAATCGGACTAATACCGGTTGCCGCTTCTATATTACTAATCTTGGATTGGTCGTATGTGGATGCAACGCCAAGAAAATCCAGAATCGCATAAGCCGCTGCATGGGAACCGGTAAAACCACCCACGCCCGGAGCGTTAAATAGGTACGCATGCGAAATATGATCGGCAAACACGGGCTCCGCAACCAGCCCCGCCGCCAGAAAACCACCCAAACTGTGGCCTGTGACGGTAAAACTTTGCGGAAGTATTCCATTCTCAATCCATTCGGCAACTTTAAACTTGAGACTGACATATTGCGGTTGCAGCGTTGTATCGCCTAACCAGGTGATATTAATCAGATCCGTCAATAGATCCCTTAAATCACCTCCTTCTGTACCACGTATGGCGAGAAATGTTTCTCCAGAAATTTTATCGCTAAATACCGTTGCAGAAAGGCCGGTGACATCGGTATGTTGAGCAACGACATGATAAGTTTCGGTAAAAGCGCGAGCTTGATTAGCAGATAATTCCGCTTTTTTTAATTCGAATTCAGATGGATCGCCGGAAATTAAATTCTGTGCATATGATGCAAGTGCTAATTCAGCTTGTTTGAAATACTCGGCAAATTGACTCATCATCTTTTCCTATCAGTTTTCTATAAAGATTTGTTTCTGTAAATCAGTAATATCTACTTTGTCAGGACAACTGTAAGATGATGAATGCCACGGACCTGGCATATCACCACCAACTCTTGCATAGCCGACCGATTCACCGAGGAATTTGCTGTCGTATACTCGATACACTCCATAGTGGCTCCGCCACATTTCTGGATTTCCTCTGATCAGATAAATCGTGGATGATTCGTAGTAATACTCATCTCCAGCTTTCACATTCTTCTTGTACGGGATTGATATCTGCCCATACCGATCAAATCTCTCAGCCGGCAACTTCACCGTCTCATACACCCTGATACCCCCATCAATCGCGCAAAGCCGTTTAACTTCTCTATCCAGCCGGTCTTTTTCCGTAAAAAAAGCGGCATAAACGATCAATGCAGCAATCAGGAGCAAAACGACTTTTTTCATATAGCAAGCCTCCATTGGTATGCGTTAAGCGCTACCGCAAAGATCCACCCATACCGCAGTGAATTTTGGGAAATAACGGTCATTTCTCACAGAGTCTTTATTGCAGACGAGTGTTTTTCGATAATGCGAAACATAAGCAATACCGTTACCACTTCGATCAGTGCTGGTTGATTGAGCACCTTGGCCGGTATCCACGATTCCGA
Source organism: Gammaproteobacteria bacterium (assembly GCA_015709615.1). Taxonomy (NCBI): domain Bacteria; kingdom Pseudomonadati; phylum Pseudomonadota; class Gammaproteobacteria; species Gammaproteobacteria bacterium. The sequence goes on from CP054179.1 coordinate 698,476, forward strand.
GCAATCGTGGGTTTGTATCGCCGCATTCATGACATTGTAAGGACGTCAGTTGAACACTCTGCGTGAATATCAATCCACTGCTTGGTGCTGGCAACGAGATAACCAAACCCTTTCTTCATCGGCACATAGCCGATACCGGCAACCCAGGTTTGGTTGGTTGATAGTTATGCTTGGAACGGATAAGGACAAACTGCACGCAGCCCGCTGCGCATTCCGGTTTCAGGTTTGGCAGTTATGCTGACGATGCGCGGCATCTCATTTCCAGTTTGGAGGTTATTTTTTCAGACAACCCGAAGTCCTGGCACTGAAACCGGGTTGCATCATTGCAGGCGCAAACTCAGGCGGGATTTACCAGTTTCTTATGCGGCAAAACGGTAAATAACAACCCTAAACCAGCCAGCAACATGCCGTAGGTCGTGGGTTCAGGAACTGCAACGATAGGGGAAAGCAAGAATGCCCGCGATCCTCCGCCAGGTGAACTTTCCAGATGCCCCCAGCCGACGATTTGTCCATGATTATTGATACCAACGGCCGAAAGTTCACTCCAGCCGGCTGCAACGACCGGCTCAAGTAATGAGAGGTCGGTTATTACGCCATCGCTATAGAGAAAAGAACTGTGATCGCAGAAGTCACAGAAATTATTGATTCCCCCTATCATCTGACCAAGATCATTGATGCCGTCGGCGCGGCTGTCGATAAGCGCGCTTAGACCGGTCATGCCCGCGCCATTCGCACCCGTGGCAAATGCTTGCGCTGAATAAAAACCAATAAAGTCGTCATAAAATCCGGAAAATCCCGCAACCTGCCCTGAATTGTTGATGTCTCTGGCGATACTGTGAGTCGTGCTGCTCAAGGTACCCAAATCGGTCATTCCCAGGCCGTTTGGACCGGTGATGAAGGCATGCTGGCTGGCAGAACCGGGAATGGAAGAAACTCCAGCTACTTGCCCGGCATCGTTAATACTATAAGCAGTACTGTAATCTCCCCCCAGGACACCTAAATCGGTCATTCCCACGCCATTTGCACCGGTAATGAATGCATGATAAGCGGCATTCCCCGCTGTCGAAGAAACTCCCACTACCTGTCCCGCATTGTTAATGCCGTATGCAATGCTGTAATTTCCGCCCAAAGTGCCTAAATCCGTCATTCCCGCACCGTTTGCACCGGTAATGAAAGCATGCATGAAGCCATCGGCGGTAACAGAGTAGCCCGCCACACGCCCGGCATTGTTGATATCGGAGGCATAACTCCTGTTTCCGCCCAAGGTATCCAGATAGCTCATACCGATCCCATTGGGGCCGGTTATGAAGGCGCGATCGACTCCGTTGCCGTTACCTACCACTTGCCCGGAGTCGTTAATAGCTTGCGCGGTACTGTAAGTTCCGCCGAGAGTCCCTAAACCGATAATTGACCAGCTTGCGGTTGCAATTGATGGGAGCGAAATTACTGCGGTTCCCATGAGAAAAACTGCAGTGTGTTTAAATCGCGAAAAATTATTGCTCATTATTGTTCCCCTTTAGAGTGGATGTATTGATCCGCAACTAGATTGCGGCATCAAAATCAATTGGCAAGTCAACTTTTTCCTACAATCCATATCGAGATCGCAGATGATCCTTTTAATGATCATTCCCATTAACTTTGAGGACTACAGTCCTCAGGAATAGTAATGTCTGCGGCCCCGAATAGCAAAACAGAATAGCACCCGATTTCACCCACTATTCCTCAGATTACTTCGCAACTTTTTTGATCAATTCAATTGGATAAAACTTCAATCTTCATTACTCAGAATAAATAACATTTGATTATGCTTGCTTTCTTACATACAAATCATCCAATATGAAATTCCTTAGAAAATCTCGAGAAATTACTATGCTCGGTCATGCAGTGTTGAAATCAGGTTCAGAATGCTCATTTACCTCTTTGTAAACTGAACTGCGCTTTTTCACCCTGTTTCACCTTGCCTGACTGCTGCTCGCTACCTTTTTCAGAGTGTCCTAACACTATTTAACCGGGATGCACAATCTTACTGGATGCCGCAGAACGGGAAAATAAGCATTCTCCTTATTTCTGCCGCGTGTTAATTACGCTGGGGAAACGCCGAACAACGTCTGTATTTGCCCGCAGATTCGCGCAAAGAAATTCCCAGTGATTTTTCCGCTAATCCGCTACACTAGTAAAAGGGCTAAATTTGCTGCTTTTACTTTACAGTTGAATGTCGAGCCTGAATGCGAAATGTCCTATAAAAATTCCATGCATAAAATTCTCATATCAATTCTGCTTACTCTGTTGCTTATCCCCTCCGGCATGGCGCACCAGCATATCCGTCCTGGATTATGGGAAATCACCACGCGCTCCGATCTGCTGGCGTTGGTGCCGCACATTCCTTCGGAACATATGCAACAACTCAGCGATCTCGCGCGCCGTTATGGTCTTAAACTGCCCAAAATAGAAAATGGGGCGGCCACATCGAAAATCTGCATTACCGCGGAAATGGCGAAACAAGAAATTCCTGCGTATTTTTATGAAAACCGCTCCGGCTGCACAGTGCAAAATGCCATCCGCAAAGGCAACAGCTACCAACTGGATCTCGTATGCTCAAATCAGCATTTTGAAGGAACCGGTTTTGCACAGGGGACTTTTACCGATCCGGAAAACTTCTCTGGAAGCACCGAATTCGATAGCACGGTTAGCGGCACACCGGTTCATGCGGCGGCACAAACCGATGCCCGTTGGATCGGAGAGCGCTGTACCGCGGTAAATCCTATGCCATGAAGTGTGGAGAAAAAAACGGAGCGAGAAACTTTTTGTAGCGTAAGTTGGGATTAGCTGACAAATCCCAAATTGGATGCTGGTTAAACGTTTACTTTTCGACGCCCAGTAAAACCCAGTAACGCCAAACCGACCAGCAACATCGCATAGGCTTCCGGTTCCGGAACCGGACTCACGAGCACATTAAACGCCGCACCGCCAAAAACAGCGACGTCACCTTTGGTCGAATGGGAATTATGCAAACCGAGTTGCACAATTTTTAAAGAATGTGCGATGGGATCCAATCCCTCCACCACCAGAATTCTATTACCTCCACGATACATATCGTAGGTGCCGACATCAATGTTGTCGACAAAAAACTGCGCGAAACCGTCGTTGTGGTCTCCGGCCATGACAAAACCGACGCTATTGCTCGTCACCGAAAATGAAGTAGTGGCTTGACTCGTTCCGGGTATGCCTGCGGCTGAATCATCAAACAACCACAGTTCCTTGATTCCTCGCCCTCCCGTCGGCCCATCGCCAGTAACAGTCCAGTCGATTCCGCCTTTCCCGGCATTCCGGTATTCAAGAACGGCATGACCCTCGACATTCACCGGATTGCCGTTTTTCTCCGTGGTCACCAACGGTATCCACTTCGTGGACAGCGCGGATGCATGCGAGCTGATCAACAGTAATGCAACCACCAGAATTTGTTTCATTCTCCAACTCCCAAAATTAACGCTTGCCACGCGCTGAAACATCGTATTACACGATTTTTCCTCGAAATACAGTATAGGCCGGCCATTCTGCCAAAACCATGAGCAATCATTCCCTTTTCGCTAGGACATTCCTATCATTTTACTTGGTACATTTGTAATGATTTCTCAAGCTCATAGTTAAGATTATTAACCTAATATATGCGTTCAATTATGAAAATAAAAGGGGGTTTTCCCCCTATTTCCGGAATATCCGGATGAACGCTATACTTGGTAGAAATTCGAGGTAGCTTTGCGATTTCATTTGAAATAATTTTCCAGAAACGAAATTGAAATCAAAGTAATCTTTTCCACTCAATTAAACTGATAGAAATGCTTGAAATATGCGGTGACAACCTAAACTAGATGCAATATTTGAACAACTCACCCATCACTAGCCCCATGAAAATCATCCTCGAACTCGTACTGTTTATTATCGTTTTAAATATCTTTTTCAAATTATTCATATGGATTCTCGACGATATGATCAAATCAGGCGGCTATTGATAGGCGATGAGAATTCATTGCGGGTTGGGCTGACAAAGGAAGCCCAACGTTTATCGATGCCGTTCGCTATAAACGAAACTTCATTCAGAGTGACGTTGGCCTTTCTCCGGCAGCCCAACCTCGTAACCTGCCGCGCTTCCGATTCGCGAGATACGAACAAAAAATACCAGGAGATTTGGATGGAAGGACATGAAATCATCGGATTCATCGCCGGGTTCGGTACCACTTTCGCCGCCGCCCCGGATTTGTATGCAATGCTCAAACGGAAAAGCGCTCAAGGCATGAATCCAACCATGGCCGGCATCATGGGCGTGTTCCAGATTGTCTGGGTTTATTACGGCGTCTTGATCGATTCCATGCCGGTCATTGTCTGGAACATCATCGCCATCGCGATCAATTCCCTGACGGTCGGCGCATTTTTCCACTTCGCTCGCGCGGGGAATACTGGATGAATTGATTTTTTATCCAACCAATCCCGATGATCACCGGTTAATGTTGGGCTTTCTTTGGCAGCCCAATCTACCGTGCTAGTCTAGAGCCATAGAATTATTGGTTTTATTTCGTGCGATCCAAGGTTACGTCCCTTGGGTTCCAGAAGATAGATTAAGTCAATACTTGTCGATCTGTAAGCTTTTGTTGCAATGAAGGCTGGCGCCATAAATATCTGGAAAAAGGCTAAGGTGATTGATGTTCATTGTATTCAAGGTACGAAGACACTCGGTCCTGCCACGCTCAGGAATCATGATCTTGATAAGTGTTGCTCCACTCTTTTCGCCTGCATAGCTTTTCTTAACCCAGGAATCTACAGATTCCCCGAGCGGAGCACGAGTAAATAGGCCCGCCTGTGCAACCAGTCTGGCGTTTTCGTCCTGCAATGGTCTAATATACTCAAGGATTGGCACAAATTCACTGAGATCGTGGGTCTTTTGGATCTCACTATTTTTCTTTGTTACCGATCCTAGCGCCCACACGCAACGCTTTCCGCCAGGCGGCCTTGTCGGTTTCTCGAACGCAAAATAGAGAGCGGCAAAGGGAGATTCAGTCCAATCAAGAAGAGGAGTGGCAAGCCCATGATGTTGACCGAGAGCCCACCATTCGTTATCGTTATCCAATTTGGCCGGACTTGGGCCACGTCGGCCGCGAACAGACTGTTTGAAACGATCCAGATGATTCAGAGCTTTTGCTTTCTTACCGCTTTTCCCGCGCAACTGACGATCCAAGCTTGATTCAAGTTTCCACTCAGAACGCGCTGTCCACGCCAGATGTAGTGCGAGAAATCGAGCATCTCTTGTCGTACGTAATCATAAAAGTATTTCCATGAAGTGAGTGTGACCTCCATTGTTCCGTCGACAACATCTGATGTTGACCATCTAGCAGAACGTGTCATGCCGTGTCTTGTATTGATCTAATTAAATTGAACTTCTGGAAAGAAGCAAAATAATACGTCTGCAATGAAATACAAACCAGGAAGTGTCATGTTATATCCTTGTCTCTAAGATACTATGTCAATTTAGTTTTCAATATCAGAAATCTTGTTAAATCCATAAATCACTAGGGCTAACACCCAATCATCAAGAATCTAACAACCTCATCACCCCAATCCCGGCCAATAATGACTATCCGGCAGCGGCCGTTTGCCGAAGATCGCCTGGCCGACGCGCACGACGGTGGCGCCTTCTTCGATCGCCAGTTCGTAATCACCCGACATGCCCATCGACAGTTCGTCGAACGATAATCCGGCGGGAGCTTCCTGGCGCAGCATGGCTTGGATATTGCGCATTCTGACGAAGCATTCGCGCACGCGGTCGTGGTCGGGGGAGAAGATAGCGAGGGTCATTAAACCTTTGATGCGTAGCGACGAGAATTGCGGCAAGTGTTGTACGAAATCGCGCACGGCTTCGGGTGGCAGGCCGAATTTGCTTTCTTCGCCGGAGCTGTTGACTTGCACGAACACGTCGATGGCGCGGCCTTCGTTTTGCAGGCGTTTGTCGAGTTCCTCGGCGACTTTGAGGCTGTCGAGCGCCTGGAATTCGTTGGCGAAACGCGCCAGGTATTTGGCTTTGTTGGTTTGCAGGTGGCCGATGATCGCCCATTTGATGCCCAAATCGGCCAGCACTTCGGATTTTTCACGTGCTTCCTGGATTTTGTTTTCGCCCATTTCATGAACACCAGCAGCATAGGCGATGCGCAGCCGCTCCGCGGATACGGTTTTGGTTACGGGCAACAGCCGCACGCTGGCGGGGTCGCGCCCGGCTTTCTTGCACGCATCGATGATGCGCTGCTTGACGGTGGCGAGGTTGTTTTTGATGTCGTTCAGTTGTTGTTCGGCGTTGAGTTCCACGGCGGTCTCCTGGTTCATGATGCGGATGTTCCTGTTATTTTCGTTGCTTGATGAAATACCATTTTCCAGTGGTTATCCTGGCGCTGCCACAGCGACGTGCGGATCGATCCCGGTGCGCTGGATTGCTGCGGTTTTTGCAGCGAGTAAATCGCCAGCACGCAATCGTTGGTCAATATCTTGACGCGAAAATCCCGGAATGCCCAATGCAGATCCGGGTCTTTGCGTTTGAGCCATTCGATTACATCGCTTCGGCTATGCAGTTGTCCCTGATTGTCGATTTCCTCAAAATCTTGCGCCAGCAATTCATCGATCAACCCGGGATGCGCAGTCAGATCGCTTTGCAGCAAGTCGAGTTCCAAGCGCTGGATGATTCCGGTCAGTGCATTGACTTCCATTTTTGGATTATTTGACCCGCATGCCCGGCTGCGCACCAGAATCCGGCGACAAAATGAACAATTCGCCCGGGTTGCCGCCACCGGCAGCGAGTACCATGCCTTCCGACAAGCCGAATTTCATTTGCCGCGGCGCGAGGTTGGCGACCATCACGGTCAAGCGCCCTTTCAGTTGCTCCGGGTCGTACGCGGATTTGATGCCGGCAAATACCGTGCGCTGCTCGCTACCGATGTCGAGTGTCAGTTTCAACAGTTTCTCCGCGCCTGGTACATGCTCGGCGTTGACGATTTTGGCGATGCGCAGGTCGATTTTGCTGAAATCGTCGATGGAAATGGTTTCGGCAATCGGTGCAACGGCGTGCTGCTGTTTTTCCGCGTGCCGGGCCGGTGATTGCGACGGCGGAGCGGTCAGGCTATGCGTGTTGGCAGCGATCAGCGCGTCGATTTGTTTGTTGTCGATGCGCGTCATCAGATGCTGGTACGCGTTGATGGCATGCCCACCGGGCAGCAGCAAACCGGAAACCGGCTGATCGGCGCGCAATTGCGGCCATGTCAACGGTTCGCAATTAAGAAACGCTTCGATCTGTTGCACCGTTCCAGGCAGAATCGGTTTCAAATAGCACGCCAGCAGATAAAACAATTGAATGCCAAGACTGCAAGCGCGGTGCAAATCGTCACTGCGATCCGGGCTCTTGGCGATTTCCCACGGCGCCAGGCTGTGGATCATTTCGTTGGCTTCGTCGGCGAATTTCATGATCTGGCGGATTGCAGTGGAAAATTCGCGCGCTTCAAACGCTTGCTCAATGCCATCGGGGCGCCAGCTCGCGAAATGCTCGTCGACCATCGTTTGCAATGCCCGGTATTGATCACCTGCCACCAGCTTACCGTCAAAACGCTTAGTGATGAAACCGGCGCAGCGGCTGGCGATGTTGATGAATTTACCGACCAGATCGGAATTGACGCGCGCGACAAAGTCGTCCAGGTTCAAGTCGATGTCTTCCAGTGTGCTGTTCAGCTTGGCGGCGTAGTAATAGCGCAGCCATTCGGGATTCAAGCCTTGCTTCAAATAGCTCTCAGCGGTAATGAACGTGCCGCGCGATTTGCTCATTTTTTCGCCGTTCACAGTCAGAAAACCATGCGCGAAAATCTTGGTCGGCATGCGGTACCCGGCGTTTTTCAGCATCGCCGGCCAGAACAGCGCATGGAAGTACAAAATATCCTTGCCTATGAAGTGATACAGTTCTGCGTCGGATTGAGGCTGCCAGTAGTCGTCGAATTGGATTTTTTCGCGCTCGCACAGATTCTTGAAGCTGCCCATGTAGCCGATCGGCGCGTCGAGCCAGACGTAGAAATATTTCCCCGGCGCACCGGGAATCTCGAAGCCGAAATACGGCGCATCGCGCGAAATATCCCAGTCGGACAATTTGTTTTCCCCGGCTTCGCCGACCCATTCGCGCATTTTGTTGGCGGCTTCCGGTTGCAAGTGATCGCCGTCGCACGCCCATTGCCGCAAAAAATCGGCGCAACGCGCATCGGATAGGCTGAAGAAATAATGCTCGGACGATTTGCTGATTGGTTTCGCGCCGGATACCGCCGAATACGGATTCTTCAATTCGGTCGGCGCGTATGCCGCACCACACATTTCGCAGGAATCGCCGTATTGATCCTTGGCGCCGCATTTCGGGCATTCGCCTTTGACGAAACGATCCGGCAAGAACATGTTCTTGACCGGATCGTACAATTGTTCGATGCCGCGTACCGCGATCAATCCCGCACTTTTGAGTTTACCGTAGATATCTTCCGAGAAATGCCGCGTTTCCGGGGAGTGCGTGCTGTAATAATTATCGAACTGAATGTGAAAGCCGGTAAAATCGCCGAAGTGTTCCGCATGCACACGCGCAATCAGCGCTTCCGGTGTGATGCCCTCTTTCTCCGCGCGCAGCATGATCGGCGTACCATGAGTATCGTCGGCGCACACATAATGCACCGTATGTCCGCGCATTTTCTGGAAACGCACCCAGATGTCCGTCTGAATATATTCCACCAAATGACCTAAATGGATACTGCCGTTGGCGTAAGGCAGTGCGGAAGTCACCAGAATTTTTCGCTTGCTCATGGGCTCTAATGCACCGGATTAAATAAACCCTAATTGTAACAAACTGTGTGTGCATTCCCGATATTTGTTACCATTTCCGAATTCAATTGTGAGCCGCCCGGCGGTAGTAAAAAGGAGCCTCGTAGTGACCATTTTCGAACAACAGATTCAATCCGCATTGAAACAAACCATCGACCCGACCACCAACAAAGACTATGTAACCGAAAAATCGGTCGGCGCGATTCAAATTACCGGTAACGATGTAACAGTCGGTATCGAACTCGGTTATCCGGCCAATAGCGTCAAGGATAATGTGCAAAAACAAGTGAAAGATGCGCTGAAATCGATACCCGGTATCGGCACTGTTCAAGTGACGGTTAGCAGCAAAATCATTCCGCACGGCGTACAGCGCGGCGTCAAGCTGATTCCCGGCGTTAAAAACATCATCGCCGTAGCATCCGGCAAGGGCGGCGTCGGCAAATCGGCGACCGCGGTCAATCTGGCGCTGGCATTGGCGGCGGAAGGCGCTGCCGTCGGTATTCTGGACGCCGATATTTACGGCCCGTCGCAACCGCAAATGCTCGGCATCACCGGTCACCCCGAGTCGCTCGACGGCAAATCGATGGAACCGATGCGCGCGCACGGTATTCAAGCAATATCGATCGGCATGCTGGTTGACGTTGAAACGCCAATGGTGTGGCGCGGTCCGATGGTGACGCAGGCCTTGCAACAATTGCTGAACGACACCAATTGGAAGGATCTGGATTATCTGGTAGTGGATTTACCCCCCGGTACCGGCGACATTCAATTGACATTGGCGCAAAAGATTCCGGTCACTGGTGCCGTCATTGTCACCACGCCGCAAGACATCGCCCTGCTCGATGCGCGCAAAGGTCTCAAAATGTTTGAGAAAGTCGGCATCCCGATTCTGGGCATCGTGGAAAACATGAGCACCCATACGTGCTCCAACTGCGGCCATACCGAGCCGATTTTCGGTACCGGCGGCGGTGAAAAAATGTGCAAGGACTATAACGTCGAATTGCTGGGGGCGCTGCCGCTCGATATCAAAATCCGCGAACATACCGACGCCGGAAAACCCAGCGTGGTTGCGGAACCGGACGGTAAAATCGCGGAAATTTATAAACTGATCGCGCGGCGGGTGGCCGTCAAGATTGCGGAATCCGCCGAAGATCACTCCGAGCTGTTCGCCAAAATCGTAATGGACAATGACTAGGAAAACCTGAAGGATGTCGATTAAATCAGATAAATGGATACGCCGCATGGCGCTGGAACACGGCATGATCGAACCATTCGAGCCCGACCAGATCCGCCGCAAGGATAATCAGCGTATCGTATCGTACGGCACGTCGAGTTACGGTTACGATATCCGCTGTTCGGATGAATTCAAGTTATTCACCAATATCAACTCCACCATCGTCGATCCGAAAAATTTTGACTCCAATTCGTTCATCGATGTTAAAAGCGACGTGTGCATCATCCCGCCCAATTCGTTCGCGCTGGCGCGCACCGTCGAGTATTTCCGCATTCCGCGCAACGTGCTGACGATTTGCCTGGGCAAATCGACCTACGCGCGCTGCGGCATCATCGTCAACGTCACGCCGTTTGAACCGGAATGGGAAGGTTTTGTCACACTAGAGTTTTCCAATACAACACCGCTACCCGCCAAAATTTATGCCAACGAAGGCGTGGCGCAAGTAATTTTCTTCGAATCGGATGAAGTTTGCGAAACATCGTACAAAGACCGGGGCGGAAAATATCAGGGTCAGCATGGCGTAACCTTGCCGAAAATTTGAAGTTGCAGGAAAAATAACGATGTGGAGAGTGGGTAATGCCGATTCCAATATGTTCGAAGTTACTGAAATGGTTGTCTGCTGCTGTGGCGCTGATGCTATTTTCCGCGGCGCTGCCGGCAGGCATACACCCGCACATTTCTCTGCCGCAAACGGGTCTGATGCCGGAAGATATCGCCGTCATCGTCAATGACGATGATCCCCTGTCCCGGCAGATAGGCGATTACTATCAACGCGCGCGGCAAATACCCAAAGCCAATGTCATCCACCTGAAGTTCCCTCCCAACCGCAGCACCCTGAGCTCTGACGAGTTCATTGAGTTAAAGGCTAAAATCGATCAACTGACGCCAGAGCATGTACAGGCTTTCGCCGTCGCATGGACGGCACCGTACCGGGTGGATTGCATGTCGCTGACTTCCGCATTGGCATTCGGTTTCGACAAAAAATACTGTTCCGACAAATGCGAACCGACAGCACCCAGTCCTTATTTCAACGCATCCGGCCCTCATCCTTTTGACGACTACAAGGCACGCCCTGCGATGATGCTGGCCGGCACAACGTTTGCACAAGTCAAGAACTTGATAGATCGAGGTATTGCATCCGATCACACTTTTCCCAAAGATCAGGCTTATCTGTTGAGTACCTCGGACAAAGCGCGCAACACGCGCGCAGCGGTTTTTGCAAAGACCGCAAAAGAATTTTCCGGTGTTTTCCCTGTGCAGATACTGGAAGCCGACTTCATCTCGGAACGACGGGATGTGCTTTTTTATTTTACCGGGTTAGTTAATGTGCCCAAGCTGGAAACACTCAGATTCGCCCCAGGCGCTCTGGCGGACCACTTGACTTCGGCAGGTGGCATGCTGACCGATTCTTCACAAATGAGCAGTTTGCGTTGGCTGGAAGCAGGCGCTACCGCGAGTTACGGCACTGTGGTCGAACCTTGCAGTTTTCCGCAAAAATTTCCAACGCCTGCGGTCGCCATGTTTCACTACGCAGTAGGGGCCAGTGCGATTGAAGCTTATTGGAAAAGTGTCGCCTGGCCGGGACAGGGAATATTCATCGGCGAACCGCTGGCCAAACCATTTGCGCCATTGTTACGGGAAGTTAGCCCAGGACGATTTGAATTAAAGATTTTCTCACCCCGCTCCGGGCGATTACGAATAGAAAAATCAGTTTCCGCCGCCGGACCGTTCAAACTGGCCTCACAACCGCAAGCAATTCGCCGCGGACTGAATCGGTTTCACTTCCGGTTTAATGAAAAAACAGATGGTTATTTGAAATTACAGTGGCATTGACCGATTAATCCTAATCCGTCAACTGGGCATTTGCGCATACACTGTTTCTGCATGCTCTGATGTTGTGCAGCACCGTGCAACAAATCACGAAAATTCCCTAAACTTTTTAAAGAAATACCCGTCAAATGCAACAGGAATCATACACACACAAATTATTGTTTATTAATATAAATATTCAGAAAGAAAAAATACTTGATTTACCCGGAATGCAGACTATAATGCGTGCAAATTTAAACCAGCCAACTTACCGATAAGGAGGTCATCATGAGAAGCGCCAAGAACTTTTTTGCTCCAGCCGATTTAGTCAATATCCACATTCCTGAAACGTAGCGATTCTTAAAGGAGCAAACGCATGTCCAAACTCTCATCCACACTTCAGAAAGTCGATCAATCTGAAGTTCTGTTTGATACCCATCCTGAAATCAGTCTGAATTTTGAACACGTTCGAAATGCCTTAAAAGAAGGCTATCGACGACCTTTTTTGCTGGTTGATAGCAATATCATCCGAAATAAAACGCGCCGCTTTAAGGCTGCGATGCCGCGAGTTCATCCGCATTACGCAGTTAAAGCCAATCCTGATGTGCGTGTGCTAAAAACTCTAATCGAAGAAGGCGCTGGTTTTGAAATTGCTTCGATTGCCGAACTTGATGTGTTACTCGAGTTAGGCGTACCTGCCGCTGAAATTTTCTACAGCAATCCGATGAAATCCAGAGCGTATCTGGAGTATGCCGCCGCCAAAGGCGTTGAATGGTACGTGATGGATAGCGTTGAAGAAATGCGCAAAATCTTCAGCGTAAAGCCGGATGCGAAGATGTATCTGCGCATCGACACTCCTAATATCGGCAGCGACTGGCCACTGGCCGGCAAATTCGGCACCCACCTTGCCGACATCAATGAAATCATTCAGGAAGCCGCAAAACTCAAAGCGGATCTGGCCGGCGTTACTTTCCACGTTGGTTCGCAATGCCGTAACCCGCAGAATTGGCGTGTAGGCATTGAGCGTGCAAAAAAGGTCTTCGCAGAAATGCAACTGGTCGGCTTGACGCCCCGTTTACTGAATATCGGCGGCGGTTATCCGGTTCGTCACGTCAAACCGATCCCTTCCATCGAAATCATCGCCGAGGTGATCAACGAAGCCATCGCCGATTTGCCGGACAGTATCCGCATTATGGCGGAACCCGGCCGTTACCTGGTATCGGATTCTGCTTATTTCGTTTGCCGCGTGGTGGGTACGGCAACGCGCAATGGCAAACGGTGGATGTACTGGGATGCCGGTATGTTTGGCGGCGTTATCGAAATGACCGAGGGATTGCGTTACGAAATTCTCACTGACCGGAAAGGTAACAACATCCCTTGGTCGGTTGCCGGTCCAACCTGTGATTCGGTCGACATTCTGACGCACGACTTGATGCTGCCTAACGATATTCAGGAAGGCGATTTCATTTACATACCTAACGCAGGTGCCTATACGACGGCTTACGCCAGCAATTTCAACGGTTTCCCATTACCCGATGTGAAAGTGATTTGAGTTCTCAGCATGAGCATGCTTTGAATAATTACCAACCGGAAAAATGGTGAAGTGGTTGCAATCACTTCACCATTTCTGTTTTTAACACCCCGCAATCCGCGAAATTATAGTCATACCGTGCTTGATTTACGCTCCAGCACGACAAAGTGATATTCAAAGCTGTCCTCGCTTTCCCCAATATGCTTGTCGCGCTGCGTTTCTTCCCATTCGCTGCGATCAAATTCCGGGAAAAAAACATCGCCGTCAAAATTCCGCTGAATCTCGGTAATATACATGCGTTGACATATCTTAAGCGCTTGCCGGTACAATTTCTCACCGCCAATGATGAAATTCTCGCTATGACCGGTACTGGTTTCCTCGCATATCAGCAGCGCATCTTCAAGCGAATGAACAACCATCGCCCCGGGCACTTCGTAATCCGCCTGGCGGGTAATGATGACATTGGCTCTTCCGGGCAGCGGTTTGCCGATGGATTCATAAGTTTTTCTGCCCATCACAATGGTTTGCCCCATCGTCAGGAATTTGAAATGCTTCAAATCAGCCGGTAAATGCCACGGCAAACGGTTGTTACGGCCGATCACTCGGTTTTTCGCCATTGCCACGAGAATGGATAAATGTAAGGGTGTCATACGGCTACCGGCGCCTTAATCGCGGGATACGGATCATAATTTTCCAGAATAAAATCTTCATATTTAAAATCCAGGATCTCCCCGATACCGGGATTCAATTTCATCACGGGCAGCGGCCTGGGTATGCGCGACAGTTGTTCCCGAGCTTGCTCCAAATGATTCAGATAGAGATGCGCGTCACCCAAGGTATGCACAAAATCCCCCGCTTCCAGGTTGCACACTTGCGCAACCATCAGGGTAAGCAAGGCATACGATGCGATATTGAACGGTACACCGAGAAAAATATCCGCGCTGCGCTGATAGAGCTGGCACGACAACCGGTTATCCGCGACATAAAACTGAAAAAAAGCATGGCACGGCGGCAACCGCATTTTATGCAAATCGCCGACATTCCAAGAAGAAACAATCATGCGCCGCGAATCGGGGGTGTGTTTTATCTGTTCGATCACTTGCTGTAGCTGATCAATATGATGACCGTCCGCAGTTGCCCACGAGCGCCATTGATGACCGTATATCGGACCAAGATCACCCTGCGCATCCGCCCATTCGTCCCAGATCGTTACGCCCTGATGATGCAAATACTCGATATTGGTATCACCGCGCAAAAACCACAGCAGTTCATGAATGATCGACTTCAAATGGCATTTTTTCGTTGTCACCAAAGGAAAACCATCCACCAGATTAAAACGCATTTGATAACCGAACACCGATAGCGTGCCTGTACCCGTCCGGTCCGGTTTGCGATGACCGTGCTCCATGACATGCTGCATTAATTCGAGATATTGGCGCATCTCTATTTAAGCTCCCCGGTAAAATCAGAATAAATCCGTTTATTGAAAGGCTTTACCAGCCATAAAGCATATAAGACGTATATAATAACAATATTACAACAATCATTCTGTATGCAATGACACACGATATTGTCATTCAAGCAATACTATTCAACAGGAAAGCTTTCAATGCTGGCATCCCTTTTGCAAAACACATCATCTATCGATCAATCCGTTAAAGCATCGCACATTCTTGTAGTTCTCCCGAAGTTAGAAAAGCTCCCCAAAAAATTTGAAATTCCCGGTGAGGAATCACTGAACAAACTGCTTGTGCGGCGCGAAATGGCATTGACCGATCTGATCGCCACGCCAGTCAATGCTAACCTGCCGGATGGAGAATTGTGCGCCTGGGTAATGATCGACACGGACCGTACAGTATTCGAGCAGCAAACCGCTCTGCGCAAAGCCGTCAAACTACTTCTCACAGAAGGACCGGCTGAATTACATATCGCCGTGTATGGCTCGACGCAACAAAGAAAAAGTTTTTCCGAACTAGCTGTTTATATCTGCTTGGTCAATGGCGCAGTGCTGCCGGTTCGCAAAAATAAACCGGTCAGAAAGCCATTGGCAAAAATTTTTTTATATGGCTACAAAGATGCCGGCAACTTCACCTTGCAGCGTGCCTGCGCGGAAGGTAATTTACTCGCACGCGGTCTGACGGCATTGCCGGCCAACGAGTTGACGCCCGCTACCTACCGCCAGCAAATCAAGAAACTAGCCGATAGCGAGGGCTGGAAGTATCAAGAATACGATTTGAACACGCTGAGAGAAATCGGCGCGGGTGCTTTTGTGGCGGTTGCGCAAGGCAGCGATACGGAAGATGCCGCCATCGTTCATCTGCAGTATCAGCGCAAGCAAAGCTCTCAAAGCAAAGCCATCGCGATTGTAGGAAAAGGCATTTGCTTCGACACCGGCGGTCATAATTTAAAACCCGCCCGATATATGCAGGGAATGCATGAGGATATGAACGGCTCCGCCGTCGCATTGGGCATTTTGCTGGCAGCAACACGCGCCGAGATTCCAATTAATATTGACTGCTGGCTTGCAATCGCGCAAAACCATATCAGTCCGAGCGCCTATAAACAGAACGACATCATTATCGCACTTAGCGGTTTGTCTATTGAGATTGTCCATACCGATGCCGAAGGACGCATGGTTTTGGCCGACACGCTGACGTTGGCGAGTAAATCGAAACCCGACTTGATCATCGATTTCGCCACCTTGACAGGCAGCATGAAAACCGCTCTCGGGTCGCGCTATAGCGGGATATTCAGCAACCGTGATGAACTATTGCAAAAAGCCATTTCTGCAGGAAAAGAGAGCGGTGAGCGCGTCTGTGCCTTCCCGATGGATTCCGATTACGAGGAAAGCCTCGAAAGCTCGATTGCCGATATTAAACAGTGCGAATTAGGCGGGGAATTCGATCATATATTGGCGGCCCTTTTTCTGCAGCGCTTTGTAAATGACACGCCATGGCTGCACATGGATTTATCCGCCAGCAGCCATAAAGACGGTTTGGGTGCTGTGGACAGCGAGATCACCGGATTCGGAATCGGTTGGGCGATTGAGTTTTTGAAGAAAATTTGATTGTTTCATCCAGAGAAAAAATTGATTTAACAAGCAACCTCGCGGCAACACCACGAGAAACCGCAAGTTGAAATTGCTCTGCGTGATCAGCTTTTCATAATAACCAGCTTTTGACCAATGGATAGATTCTCGTCGTTATTATTCCAAAGCTTGATTTGATTGATTGTCGTACCATACCGTTTTGCAATTTCATAAAGAGTATCCCCTTTTTTTACGATATAAACATTCGAATGGTAGTTCTGCAATTGTTTTTTCTCTAGTGCAATACTATCTTCCTGACGCTCCGATACAATGTGGGGAACCAATATTTTCTGTCCGAGGGTAAGATTTTTATTGCGACCAATACCATTGATGGTTTGCAGTTGTTTTACTGTGGTGTGATGACGTGTTGCAATTTCATTAATATTTTCCCCTTTCTTCACGTGATAAATTTGCCATGAGATTCTAGGATCTTGATAGGTCTCAAGATTCTTCAGAAAAATATCTTTATTCTTCTTCGGTAGCAACAAAGTACGAGGCTCATCCAGTACTTTTATCACGTAACGATTGTAGGCGGGATTTAATGCATTGAATTCGGTTTCAGAGATATTGGCTAGGCGGGTGACGAGAGGGATATCGATGTGCTCGTGTATCTTGATCGTATCAAAATACGGCCGGTTCGCTATCGGTCGAATTTGAATGCCATATTTTTTAGTATTAACGATGATATCTTTGACTGCCAATAGCTTATACACATAGTGCTTAGCGTCACTGGGAAGATTCAAATCGTAAAAATTACCGGACCGGCCTTTATGCATGTTCCTGGATAGCGCTTTGCTGACAGCACCCTCGCCTAAATTATAAGCTGCAATCGCCAGCTTCCAATTATCGAACTTCTGATGCAGATATTGCAGGTAATCCAGCGCGGCTTGAGTAGAAGCGATAATATCGCGCCGGTCATCGTGCCATACATTTTGCGCCAACCCAAATGTTCTAGCTGTTTCCGGTTGAAATTGCCACAATCCTGCTGCTTGGCTGTTGGATTTGATTAGCGGATTGTATGCGCTTTCAATGACGGGCATCAATGCGATTTCCATCGGCATGCCGCGGCGCTCGACTTCCTCCACGACATGAAACAAGTACCGCTCACTGTTTGCGATAATGCGCTCAAACAATTGCGGATTATGCGTATAAGACGTCCCTATTTTGCGAATTATTTTACTATCGGGTGGCAGCGCTAAGGCAAAGCCGCTTTGTAAACGGCTCCATAAATTTGCATGAGACTGTATTCTGTCTTGAACTAATTTGTCTGCAAATGCATTCAGCGATATTAATGAACAAGTCCCGAAAAATAGTGATATTAGTAAAATAAAAAGGCCATTTCTTTTTATAATCATTTACATATATTATTTTTTATATCCATATCGGCTAACAGGATATATAAATTTTTGGCATTTGCAAACTGTTTTTTACATGAAAACACACTCCATATTGATAAATATTCTTTATTATTAATACACTAAATACAGTATTTAAAAAAATTAGAAAATATTATCCTCGAATATTCGATTGTGTATTGAATTCCTGGAGCAAAACCATTGGTTTTGGCTGCCACCCTTTTTTCCGGTGATCAACGATTACATTGGTGAAAATGCCGCCACGCACGTAAAACCGCGCGATTATCCGAAGATATCGAGGCTTCAAAACGGCAACGAGGTCATCGAGAATTTTGTTGGTTACCGCCTCATGAAATACGCCCTCATCACGATACGACCAGATATAAAGTTTCAAGCTTTTCAGTTCAATACATTTCTTATCCGGTACATAATCCAGAATCAAAGTGGCGAAATCCGGTTGTCCTGTTTTCGGGCACAAACAAGTGAATTCGGGAATTTCCATGTGGATATGGTAATCCCGGCTGGTCATTGGATTCGGGAAAGTTTCAAGTGTCTTTTCTGGTTTACTGGCCATTCTTCATGCTCATGTATAAAGTAATTCGGTTACAATGGTAAAAAGCGCTACACGCGCTTGTCTCGTTATTATAACTGCCTTACCCGATAAACAAAAAATTGCGCTTAGCTCACATCAAGCTTGCCGGCTTCAAATCATTTGTCGATCCCACCGCAGTTCCCATTTCCCAAGATCTGGTCGGCATCGTCGGTCCGAACGGTTGCGGCAAATCAAACATCATCGACGCCGTCCGCTGGGTTCTGGGAGAGTCGAAGGCCTCCGCGCTTCGAGGCGATTCGATGCAGGATGTTATTTTTTCCGGATCGGATAACCGCAAAGCTGTCGGACGCGCCAGTGTCGAAATCGTTTTTGACAATCACTTAAAAAAAATAACTGGGCAATGGGCCAGTTACGCTGAGATTGCCATTAAACGCGTGCTTCGGCGCGACGGCGTGTCGAGTTATTACATCAACAATCTGCAAGTGCGGCGGCGCGATATCGCCGATCTTTTCCTGGGAACGGGTGTCGGCGGACGTGGTTACGCCATTATCGAGCAAGGCATGATTTCCCGGATCATTGAAGCCAAGCCGCATGAATTGAGAAGCTTCCTGGAGGAAGCGGCAGGTATTTCCCAATATCGCGAGAGAAGACAGGAAACTTCCTCACGGCTCGCAGAATCACGGAAAAATCTCACCCGCTTGGAAGATATTCGCCAGGAATTGGCAACGCAATTGCAACATTTGGAGATTCAGGCAAAAACCGCGCAGCAATTTAATCACTTGCAAGAGAATCTGCACCATGCGCAATCCCAGTTATGGCTGTTGCGTAGAGCCGAAGCCTTGAAGCAACAGGAACAGACGAATCAAGAAATTCAGACCCGTGAAAACGAGCTGGAAATCTCACTGGCTACCTTGCATCAGGCGGAAAAAGATTATGAAGAAGCCCGCACAAAAGAATATGCCGTTAATGACCAGCTGCTTCAGATACAAGGGCAGCTCTATACCGCCGACGCCGAAATTGGACACTTGGAACAAGAAATCAGTCATCTGAAAAACACACGGGAGCGTTTGCAGCAGCAAATCCAGCAAATCGAGAATCAACAACAAAAAAGCCAGCAGTTAAAAGAAATTAAACTGGAGAATCTGGCGCATTGGCACCGGGAAAAAACACAAGCAGACTCGGCGCAACAAGAAAGTATTCAGAAACACCATGAAGAGAATAATAAACTTCCGACCATCGAAGCCAATTTTCTTGCATGCCAGGAAGAATTAAACCAATCCAGGCGTGATTTGCTGATCATCGAACAAGCCAGCCGGCTTGAAGATAATCATTTGTTGCATGCCACCAAAAATATTCAGCAGCTCGAAGCGCGCTCTGCACGTTTAATGCAAGAACAAAAAGAATTCATAATTATCGATCCAGATCAGATGGCCGAATTGCAACACAAGACAAGTCGGACTGAACATACTCTGCAAGAAGCGCAGCAAAAACAACAAATCCTCGAGAACCAATTATCGGCAGTAACCGCCACGAGGCAACAAACTGCGAGCAAGTTGCAAGAATTGCAGCATGCATTGTCCCAGACGACTGCACGCTACGCCGCGTTGCAAAATCTGCAGCAAAAATTGGAAACCAATCAACATTTAAATACCTGGCTGCGCGCGCGCCAATTAGACGCACTGCCGCGTTTGTGGCAGAAAATCCAAATCCGTCCGGAATGGGAAAATGCATTGGAAGCGATTCTGCGCGAACGGCTCAACAGCATCGAACTGGCGCAATTGGATAGTATCCGCGATTGGATTGACGAAGCGCCACCGGGAAAATGGGCTATTTTCGAACAATCTGGATCGATACTTTCCAACGATCAACCAGCCTCCGTGGAGGATCACATTACCTGTGAAAAATTACTAGCCCATGTCACGGTCGATCAATCTGGAATTCAATCCGTGCTCAACCACTGGTTAAACAATGTCTACATCGTGCACGATATTGCTGAAGGTCTCGATAACAGAGCCCTGTTGAATTCCGGCGGCATGCTCGTCACCCGCGAAGGACATATCATAACCTCCGCAAGCATCACTTTTTATGCGCCAGACTCGCAATTGCACGGTGTTCTGTCAAGACAGCAAGAACTTACTCAACTGCGGAAAGAAGCCGGTCAGCTTGAATCTTCAGTGCTGACACAACGTGAATTACTGGCAAAAGCCGAACAACAGTGCGCCGAACTAAAGCATGCCATCGGCATCGTCAGCGAAAACAGCAAGCAACTGCAACAACAGCGGCATGCACTGCAATTGGAAACGGTAAAACTGTCACAAGCCAACGAACGAGCAACGCAACGCAATTTTCAGATCAGTGCTGAGCTGGCCGAAATCCGGCAAGCGTTGGATCATGAAAAATCCTCGCAAGCATCCGCGCATGCAAACTTAGAAGAAAACCAGCAGAAAATTGCCGCAGTCAAGGAACAAACCCAGCACATACAGTTTGCTTGGGAAACCGCCGATCAACTTCTTGCCAAGCAGCGGCAAAACATACAGCAAGCAGCTAAGGCCATGCAGGAAGCCGCTTTTCATGCGCAAACCTGCCAGCATAAAATCAGTGAGATTGAACTGAGAATTCAATCGATAGACGAAGAGCTGCAAGATTTGACACAAAACCATACCCATTTACTCAGTGAAATATGCAGCTTAAATACCGCGCCGGTGATTGAACGATTGGAAGTCGCCCGGGTACAACGCAAATCGGTTGAACAAACAGCACTGCAAGCACGGCAGGCGGTTGCTGATACTGCGCGCAACTTGCGGGAAATTGAAAGCACCCGGCTGGCGGCAGAGCAGCAATCGCATTTCTTGCGCGAAGCAATCAACCAAGCCAGGCTCAAAGAGCAAGCGGCGAGTATGACAATTGCGCAGCTTGATGCATTGATCAGTGAAGCGAATGTCGATGTGGAAACGCTATTGCGTCACCCGGCAAAAAAGAGCGCCAGCGCATTGCAATCGGAGATGCAAAAACTAAATGCGGAAATTACTGCGCTAGGATCCGTCAATCTTGCAGCATTGCAAGAACTTGACGCCGCTCGTGACAGAGAATCCGGTTTGCTGGCGCAATTACAGGATTTAAATGCCGCAATCGCGACACTCGAGAGCGCCATCCAACAAATCGACCGGGAAACGGAAATACGCCTGCAAGAAACATTTACGCAAGTGAATATTTATTTGAGCGAGATTTTTCCGGTCATATTCGCCGGCGGAAAAGCCCGACTCGAATTTTGCGACGATAACATCACCGATGCCGGTTTATTACTGACAGCGCAGCCGCCCGGAAAAAAAAATAGCTCCATTCAACTGCTATCCGGCGGGGAAAAAGCGCTGACGGCTTTGGCATTAATTTTCTCGCTCTTCCGGCTCAATCCGGCACCTTTCTGTTTGCTGGATGAAGTCGATGCACCGCTCGATGACAGTAATACCAACCGCTTCTGCGAGCTGGTGAAAAGTATGTCAAAACAAACCCAATTTCTATTCATCAGCCATAATAAAATTACGATGGAAATGGCGCAGCGATTAATTGGAGTTACAATGCAGGAACAAGGAGTATCAAGAATAGTGGCCGTCGACCTCGCGGCTGCTATTAAAATGGGGAAACGTGAAAAACAGTCCGCGATTTGATGGCTGTGATTAGCTGAATAAAACTGACATAATTTGATTTCTGCGGCGTGTGCACTGGCAATTTCGCGAAATAGCAAGGAGATAATATGGAGATATTGAGTATGAGTGACTTGCAGATAAGCTTGATCATCATCGGCATCATCGTGATTGCCGGTGTCGTTGTCTTCAACTGGGTGCAACAATTGCGCTACCGGCGCAAAGTACAAGCAGCATTTGATCATAAACATGATGATATTCTGCTGGATGACCCGATCTCCGAAGAACCTTTTCAGCGCATTGAGCCAAAATTCAATAAAGCATCGGCCGATATGCCTTTTGATGCTTTTACCGCAGCCGACACGCCTGTTAACGAGCCGAAAAGAGCGCCGGCAGCGCCCCCTCCTGTTCAAGCTGCCGTCAATATTCCCGCAAGCACCGTGTCGACGTCATCAGCCGCTTCACCATTATTGGATTACGACAGCAATACCAACTACATCGTCAATATCCGCTCCGAATCCGTTATTCCCAATACTCATATTGCCAAGTTGCTGCAAAGAAAATTTGATTTCGGCAAGCCGGTTTACTGGCTTGGTCAGCAAGATAAAAATGAACCGTGGGAAGAAATTACCAATGAATCCAACGTGGATAGCGATGGCTACAGTCATTTAAAAGGCTGTTTGCAGCTTGCCGATCGAGCTGGCGCCATCAGTGAAGTCAATTTATCCAAATTCCGCGACTTGGTGCTTGATTTTGCTTCACAAACTCACGCAACAGCGGAGTGTCCCGATATTGTCAGCACCCATGAAAAAGCGGTCATGCTCGATAAATTCTGCGCTGAAGTGGATGTCATGATTGGTATCAACATCATCAGCAAAGACAATGGCGCTTTTGTCGGCACCAAAATCCGCGCATTAGCTGAAGCTTCCGGATTTAAGCTGGAACCGGAAGGTTTGTTCAAGTATCGCGACGATAACAATAACGTATTGTTCACGCTGGGCAATTATGAATCGTCTCCGTTCTTACCCGAGAACATAAAATCGTTGACAACGCATGGCGTAACTTTCTTACTCGATGTGCCAAGAGTCGCACATGGTGAAAGAGTGTTCGATCAGATGACGCATCTGGCAAAGATCTTCTCCAATACGCTTGGAGGAATCATGGTCGACGATAATCGCGTTCCGCTCAGCGATAGCGGAATTCAAAGAAGCAAGCAACAACTTCTCGAAATTCAAGCTTCGATGAAAAAAAATCATATTAATGCCGGCAGTCCGAGCGCTTTACGTTTGTTTGTGTAAATAAATTTTAATAAAAAATTAAAGTTACCTGATTGAGCATCCGTAATCGCTATCAATGCCGCCGGTCATTCCAATAAATAGCATTTACAATAAGCGGTTAGCAGATATTGTTAAGCAAGAATTGTAAGATACTAGCTATAATGATGATCAAAAATTGATTTGATAAACAAAAACTTCTTTGCTGCATAAAGAAACAATCAGATGATCATCAAATAACTATTTATAAAGAGATAACAATGAATAATTCCTCGGAAATAAAACAATCGTTTAAACCCATTGAAGTTAAACTTGAATCGGGAAAAGACTATTATTGGTGCACATGCGGCCGTAGCAAATCACAGCCTTTTTGTGATGGTTCGCACAAAAATACAGAATTTACACCCAAAAAATTTAGTGTGGATGAGAGTAAAACAGCCTGGTTATGTACTTGCAAGAAAACCGGAAATACACCCTTTTGCGATGGCACTCACCTCAAACTGTAAGTACCTCTCACAGCATCCAACCTTATAAAATAACAATAATCATTATTTCAGTAGCAGATACTGGGGCACGAATAGAAGAATTTAAGATTTGGTTACCTATTAACCTTTTGATAGATTTTATAAATTAGTGCTTCCATGGAAACAGAACTGAAATCCCTAGAAAAAAAAGTTTTTCTGCTTGTACGCCTGTATCAGGATACAAATACTGAAAATAAAAAATTGCGCAAAGAACTTGCAGATTCACATGCATGTTGCGAAAAGTTGAATGAGAAAATACATGTTGCTGCGGATCGGCTTGAATCGCTTCTGCTAAATATTCCCGATCATGAATAACGAGCCGCTAAATATCAGTATCATGGGGCGAGACTTTTGTATTGCCTGTCCAGATGACGAGCGTGAAGAAATTCTGCTGGCCGCAGCTTATCTTGATAAAAAAATTCAAGAAATTAGAGTGGAAGGAAAAGTTGTTGATTCTGACCGCATTGCATTAATTGCGGCACTACGAATTGCGCATGAATTACTGGTGTTGCGAGCGTTACGAGATGGAGCTGGCTTTGACATCAATGAATTTCGGCGTAGAATTGTCTCATTAAGAAAGAAAGTTGATGAAGCACTCGTTCATGAAGGAAATTAGAAGTGCTGAAAATAAGGTTAATCCCTGCGGTGTTTGTTAAGACTTATATTCTTTGAACCAATTGTTAGAAAATGGTTGTGGATTTAAGTGATACTGTTGTGCACGCCTTCTAGGATGTGCCTGATGTATCCATGAAACAACCGCCTTGGACCTTATGGTTCAAGATGATGGTCTGACGGCATATGTGGGGAGCTATTCCAGGACAAGAATTGTTACAGCACATTCTTGTCCTTTTTAGTTTTGCTTCCCTGTTTCTCATAGTCGCACAAATTCTGCATGCAACAAGAAAGCCCAGTTTCATCATCCCCCACAAAAACATTTTTATTCGATATTGGTCGTGTTTTACTGGATTTTGATTTTGAATCATCGCTTATGCGATTAATTCCCAGAGAGATTGACAAACCGAACGAACGAATTAAACAGGTGTTGCAATACAAAGATGTACTGGAATGCGGACAAACCAGCCCCGCTAACTTTGCCGACTGGGCACTGAGAACCTTGGAGAGTGAAGCCACACCAGAGCAGTTTTATCAAACCTGGCGGCAAATTTTTACCGTGAATGAGCTGATGTGGCGATGTGTTCGTAAGCTTGCCAACAATAATCACCCTTTAATTCTGATATCGAATATTAATGCAATTCACTGCCCCTGGATATTTACAAACTATCCCGAATTTTCTTATTTTAAGCACAAAATATTGTCATTTGAGATCGGTATCCTGAAACCGGAACCAGCTATCTATCAATACACAATTGACAAATATCTGCTCGATCCAACCGCAACGATTTATATTGATGATCAGCCGCAAAATATCACCGCCGGTCAAGAATTCGGATTTCAATGCTGGCAATACGACTTGAATCATCATCAGGCTTTCGAGGCCTGGCTTGCAAGAATCCTTACCACCGATCAGCAATAATTGCTAATAATATAAACTAACAAGCTCATCATTACTTAATGAGCCCATTTTTTAGCTTGTGCAATTGCAATGCGGATAGCCCGGCCCTCGTCCATACCCTTGGCAAGCAAAGCATTAGCGATTGCAATTGCTTTTAACCTCACGGTAAGCGACAAGTTTTGCATCGCCGGTGGATAATGATATTCTGTCCAAGGCATTCTCCAAAACTTTGAGCCTCACAACACCTACTGTAGTTTTAACACAGACAGAGCACAAACCAACCGCTACTATTGGCTTGCGCTCATTGATTTTTTGAATCCGGCGAAAAATCCTATCTAGCGTGAGGTCAATGCCGACTGAAATAAATTAGCGGTTGCTTGTCCGCTAGTTTTACTCACATAATTTGTGATAATAGGAATAAACTGCCCGACCATATCGGGGGAAAGATTCAATTGTTTAAATGATGCCGCAAGTGCAGCCGCATTACTGAGTGTGCTATTACCACCCGCTAAGGAGGATAAATTAGACATTGACGGTGCCGCGCCGAGCATGGTGCTCATCCCCGGAACAGACCGGGATAATGTCGAGAAGGCTTGCGGATTCATACTGCCTTGCGCCATTTGAAATATCGCTCCGGCCCCCCCTAGAGCTTGTTGCTGGGATACGCCAAGCCGATGACTCAAAATATCCACCAAACCGATCTGAGCAACCCCTTCCGGATTAGCGGCGGCGGCTGTACCCGCATTAAGAATTTGCTTGCTGCTTTGCGCCGCTCCCTCAACTGTTGATAAACCTTGGTTAACCGCAGCAATGGGGTTACTACCACCCGAATTAGTTGCACAACCGGTGATTGCCGTCAAAATTACTAAAGCACTTAATTGAAAGTAGTTGCTATTTTTCATGGTCACTCCTTATTGAATACCTACACGCTATCGTTAGCAATTTTCATGATACATGATGTGTATACTTATTCAACATCAGATAATCGCATGATAGCCGCCAACCTTAACGATGAATTAATTTTGATCAAATTCCGACCTCATGCATTTAAAGTAAATCATGTACCGAGTCATGCTGATACAGCGGGTGCCTTTTGTGTGCATGACTATATGCTGTCACAAATTTTTCATCATTTAGTCATTAAAATTTCATATTGTTTGATTATTCTTCCTTACGATAAGTACAAAAGAAGAGGAAAACAATGTATTGCTTGATAAAAGAATGGCCGAACAAAATGGCAACTTTGATGACGGAAGATGGTGTCGTGCTTTGGACATTCAGTAATGTCGAAGAAGCCCGAAAAGTGTGGCATGATTGGTGTTCCCTGCAGAATGACAGAATTACCTGCCAAATCGGAAATCCGGGTAGATCAGACTTATCCAAACAGAGCATTTCCTAACCAATCTTGATCAACCGGGATCGTTTCTATTGAGTTCGCCAAAACCGGGAACTCAATGCTTGTCAATCTAAGTGCGCCGGATAAATCGATATGCACTGGAATAGCACCGAAGCTGAAATATCACTGTGCAGCGGGTAAAAGCAGTGTGCGACAAATAAAAAAGAGAGATTTAATTCCGGAATAATTAAATCTCTCTCAGGTGTTTCTTCTTCCCGCAAGTGCGAGAAAAAAAGAAACAGGTTTCTTATCTTTATTGGTTATGCTTGACTCTTTTGATTCCGCAATGTGAAACCGATCAAACCGAGTCCGATCAATAGCATCGCATAGGTTTCTGGTTCTGGAACAGCTGAAACCCAGTTTGAAGGGGTTGGATGCGGATCGGTTAATGAATAGGGAGCCACCGATATAATGCCGAAAATCGGTGTTGGCATGCCAGAAGAAGCTGTAGCTTTTGTTCCAGTAAAGTCCGTTATATCAACACCTGTACCCGATATTGTCCAAATCGAATTTGTATAATCATTATCGAACCTGTTAGTGTCATTCTTGTCATACCAATCTATCACTATGTGCTGATCATCCGATTTGTAAGCGGCGTCCATATTATTTGGATTAGTCTGATAGCTATATGTTTTAATATCAGCGCCATGTATAACAGGTTGTGAAAAATTTATGGAAGTGAGTGCCGGGCCTTGGTAAACAAAGTCAAGACGTTCTACTCTTGAGTCAGGGTGAAAACCAGGAGATGACCAATTCGGTGTTAATTCAAAAGTGACAACACCAAGTGCAGTTTCTGTTATTTTAAGATCAGCAACAACTGGGTAGCCCGAACTGAAAGAAGAAGTCGCGGGTAAATCGAATTTAAACGTTGCAGTATCACCAACATTTGCGAATGCAGGCGCTGTAACGATACCCAGTAACGAGGCCGTCATAATTGCTAATTTCTTTTTCATTCTATACTCCCTTTTATTGATAACATCAAAAATAACATCGAAACGGAAAAAACGAGTCTCGATTGAACTGATTCACTTTATCTTGTCTGAATTCTACACAAAGCACTTATCTAATAAATTTGTTACACTTTATCAAACTTTTATCAGATAAAAATTAAATTTATAACGCCGGTGAGAGCAATTTCAGAAATTTGAATAATGCTCCTAAATTATTATTAGTATTATCTTCAGGAGCACTTCCCTCACATTTTAATAATCCTACATTTTCAGCAAAATTCATATTCCCTGAACGGGTACCATCATCAACAAAATCACAGGTCATTCTGTTTAAAATCATTTCTCCCAGAGAAATAACCAAATACCAATTGGCTGCGATTGCGGACCCCGGTTTTTATGAAAATTGATTTTAAGTGCTTTTTGACCGTTTCCGGACTGACAGCGAGCTGTTGCGCGATCTGTTTGTTGGTCAATCCTTTTGTTACCAGCTTTATAATTTCCTGTTCGCACCTGGTAAGTACGACATCGCGTGGAGGAAAAGCATGCGAAGGATTCTGCCAGCTGGACAGCGTGTCAAATATCTTACGGATTAAGCGATGCGGAAACCACAGCTCGCCCCTGAGCGCAACCACATGGATCGCTTTTTCAAATATCTTGTAATCGACTCCAATCTGCAAAAAACCGGATATGCGGTATTCGATAATTTCGCTGATAAGTTCCGGCAAATCCCGCTCATAGAGCAAAATTATTTTAACTGCCGGCATCTTCTTCCGGATAATGCGCAGCTGTTCGATGACACGATCCACCGATAGTCTCATATCGATCAATATGAGATCCGGACATATTTCATCGAATTTATCGTCGCTGACCGCTATTTCTTTGAAATTGGATTGATTGATACGGATATGAGGCAATATATCCGGATAATGGCAAAATTGATTATTTAAGTCCGCATGCTCTGTAATAACCCACAGATGCAGCATGCCGCTATCATGCTCTGCGATTGAAGACTCAAGGGTTAACCGCGTTTTTGCCAGCTCCGCACGAAGATAGGGCAATTGACCTTGTAGCATCGGTAAATTACGCCGGTCATTCCGGCGCCGATCGTAGCGCGCTCGTCCACGTAAAACCGGTGAATCGCGCCGATCGTACTGGCGCTGCCGCCGATCATGCAAGCGCCGTTCGGAAGAAACAGAATCGGCATAATCTTGCGCTTGCGGCTCCGAATTCGCTAAGTATTGAATATCGATAGGTGATTTCAATTTCGTATTTCCGTTATTGTCTTAAAATAATCATTCCATTTGGCACTGCGTTTCTTGCAGCTTCTTCGCATCAAATCCAATAACTTTTTCTTTCGGAGTTTCATTCATTTTATCCCGCCGGCGGCTATAGCAAATCAATTTAGTCAAAATCGACTAACTATAATCCCCTCTATAAAGACAGGAATGCTCAGTTATCAATCGATTATTGAAATCGAAAAGTAATATTTATCGTTGCTTTTGCTTACTGATTGAAAAGCCAATCAAGCCAAATCCTATGAGTAACATGGCATAGGTTTCAGGCTCCGGCACCGCGCTCACGCCGATTACAAAATCATCCCAATCGCCTAGATGCTTCGCTCCCGCGCTATCGTTATATCCCAGCACATACGCATATGTGGTCGATCCGATCAGCATATGCGTTCCAATTAATCCAATCGATGTGCCTTTATCCCAATGACCGCCGTTGACGGCAAACTTACCGACATCACCTTCAAACTTAAAGCTCAGCGGTCCAACCGTACTGACGACCGAGCTGATCGAGGTTCCGACAGGATCGGATTCAAGCAGCTTGGTGCCATTCAAAGTGTTATAGAATTTATCGATGAATCCGGATTCCTGGCCAAGATAAGTGTAAGTAACCTTTTGCGATCCCGGGCCCGTGAAGTCCAGATGCCCAAGACTTACTGCCGAACCAACCGGCAGCACAGGAAAACCGGCGATGTTAAAAGCTTCGGTTCGGGTTGCCGCATCGGTAACGACAAATGTAAGACCCGCATGCGTAGTACCGCCCATGATCATGAGCATTGCCGCAATCACGGTGTGTTGGATATAAAACCGGATATTCATTTTTACCCCCAGAATTATTGATCGAATAGAATTAATTCACATCATTTCCACTAGTGAATTCACAACGATTGCATGTTAGACGGCGGGCAGATTTTTAACCATAGGAAGTTAATCCTTATTTAATAATAGGTTGCTAGTTGCTTTTGACTAGTATCGCTAGGCAGCCTATCCCGGGAATGTCATGGATTTGATTGATTTAATCTGAAGAACAAAAAGTGGCCAATTTCGTGCAAGGATAGGATTTCACTCGGATAAATAGAGGAAAACTAGAGTGCTGTGATGCGATCGTAAGTTTTTTGAATAATACTGTGAGAAATTGTATTTTCAGGAGGAAGCGGTATTTTCCGATGAATCGGTTAGGGAAGCTCTGAAAAACTACTATGCTCGGTCATGCTGTGTTGAAATCAGACTCAAAATGTTCATTTACACCTAGTAAACTGCGCTTTCTCGCCTGATTTCCCCTTGCCTGACCGTCGCTCGCTACCCTCTTCAGATCTTCCTTTGCGGCTTTTGCGATAGCTTTCCAAAATAGAAACCGGCAAGTATGCCGATTATCCAACCGCTCACGATCAAAATCGGCAGCAAGTGCGAATCGTTGGTATCGCGGAACCGCGTGATCAACAGACCCAGCGGCGCAGCACCAATGGTTATAAAAACGCAGGATAGGGTTGCGTTGCCGCTCCAACGATACAAACCATACGACAAAAGGAAAAAGGGCAAAGTCATGATCAGCTGCATGGGCCAAGAAATACCGCTCCAGAGCAACCCGAACCCCAGAAATGACAATAAAAAGCCTCCTACCAAGGCGAGCAGAATAATGAGCATTTCTTTCCAGTTACTGCGTTGATTCGACTCTGTTTTCATTGCTACTCCTCAGTGAGTTTGTGCTGCCTTGTTCTCTTGCAGTAGTCCGATTCCAAGTACGGCCATGGCAATAGAAACTAAAGGATTCAACAAGTTCAACAACGCATAAGGCGCATAATCCAATGTCGGAATGCCCAAGGTTGCGACATAAAAAGTGCCAGCCGTTGTCCATGGAATAAGCCCCGTGGTCAAAGTGGAACCCTCTTCCACCGAGCGCGACAGTACTGCGCGATCCACTCTTCTCTCCTGATAAGCGCCTTTGAAAAGTTGGCAATTCAGAATAATCGAGATATATGCCTCACCCATTGCGATATTACCGATCAAGCCGGACAAAATGGTGGTGGCGATCAGCATACTCACTCGCCGGATGCGCGCAATGACATGCGCCAGAAGTACTTGCAGAAATCCGGCGTGGTGCATGATGCCACCCAGCGCCAATGCCATAATGGATAGCAGCAGCGTCCATGCCATACTGTAAAGTCCGCCGCGTCCGAGCAAATCGTCGATATTGGCAATTCCCGTAGTACCGGGCGAATTCAGCCACAGCGTATTAATAACATCGATGCTGCTCTTTTCTTGATATAGAACGGCAATCAGCATGGCCAGCACGATACTGCACGTCATGCTGACTTCCGCGTCATAGCGTTTGATACTTAACCCAAACATCAGCAGCAACGGCAACAAAGTTATCCATAGATTCAAGTGGTAAGCGCCCGCCAGGGCTATGCGGATTTCATCGATATGCGCTCTCGGCAAGGCATTGTCGCCATAATGTATTCCCCAGACGACAAAAATCGCCAGGACAATCAGCAAGGTGGGAATAGTGGTGTACAGCATGGAACCGATATGCCGGTACAGACTCGTTCCGGCGCTCATGGCCGCCAAATTGGTGGTGTCGGAAATCGGTGACAATTTATCGCCGAAAGTAGCGCCCGAGACGATCATCCCGGCTACCAGCGGTAGCGGAATACCCATCGCATCACCGATACCGATCAGAACCACACCGATCGTCCCTACCGTACCCCAGGAAGTACCAGTAGCAACCGACATGAAACTGCACAGCAGCAATCCAGCCGCCAGAAAGGCGCCCGGACTGAGCCAATCCAGGCCGTAATACAACAAGCTGGCAATCGTACCGCTCTGCATGAAACTGGCAATGACCATACCAATCAGCAGAAAAATATAAATCGCCGGCAGCGCCTTGATAATTCCATCATCCATCATGCGCCGGATGTCGGTAAAGGAATAACCCAACCAGCGCGCTTGCAGACAAATCCAGATTAATGCCAGAAAGATAACGGCGTGAATACTGACTGCGAATGCAAACATACCCAGCGCAATCAGCAAAAAAACCCCGGAAAAACAAATCGACGCTTGCCATAGAGATGGCGGTCGCTGCGTCGTGTGCAGTTCTTCCACCGATGAAGCGTTGTCAGTCATTATTGACCCGCTCCTGCTTCAGGTAAAAACAAGAGGAGCAGCTCACCATAGTCAGCGGCTTGCCTAGCTTTTCTTCTGATAAACTTGAGGGCGGCCTGATACCGATGTACTGCATCGCCCGATATTGCGACGGCGTCAATTCCCTTTTCAGAAACTCGAGGCCTTTTTTGAAATTTTCATACGGTTTAGTCATCCGATTTTCCTTTATTGCTCAAGATTATTGATAATGAAATTTACCGGCACTATTACGCATTTATCGCAAAAAGGTCTGGGCGTTGTCAAAAACGCGCAGAATAACCTGTCTTATTTTGTCTACGGTACCTGGCCCGGCGATGCGGGAGAATTCGAAGTCATCGACAAACCGCTCAATAACAAAAAATTCGCCTTTGCAAAACTGATTCGCCTGATACAACCCTCGATACAGCGGCAAACACCGCCCTGTCCTCATGCCGATATTAGTTTGGCGGAACAAGCCTGCACCGGTTGTCCGTGGATGATTGCCGATTATACAAGTCAGCTTGAACAAAAACGAAAGCGCTTTGTTTATGCCCTGCAAAGAGCCGGATTTGACACGAATCGGCTCGACATCGGCCCTGTCCACCCTTCTCCGCAACTCTACGGCTACCGCAATCGCTGCCAGCTGAAAACGGACGGCGAGCGGCTTGGCTTCGTATCGGAAAATTCATATCAAATCACACCGATTAGCGATTGCATCGTACTCAATGACGCCTGCCGGAAGCTGTTAAAAATCGCTATGCAGCAGTTGCCTAACCCAGCATGGCAAGCTTCAGCCGATGATAAATGGTCATCGATAGAACTGGATGACGATACGCAACCCGAGGAAATCCGCGCGAACCGGAAACGTCCTTTCAAACAAGGCAATCCGCAACAAAACGACCGGATGCGCGCGTGGTTGAAAGAAAAACTGGCACACAATCCGCAGTTGGGCAAAGTGGTGGAATTATTCAGCGGTTCGGGAAATTTCACCCCCATCATCGCGGCATCGAACTGCACCGAAGTGATCGCTTACGAATCCGATGATCAAGCGGTTCAAACGTTGCAAGCCAAGAATCTGGATAAAGTGACCGTGCATGCCACCGATCTCTTCAATCCGCTGGTTTGGAAAAAGCTACAAAAACATGCGCACGATGCAGAAACCTTGGTGCTCGATCCGCCGCGCGCCGGGTTAAAAAAGCATCAGGGATTTTTTTCCAGCTTCGCCGCTTTGCGGACGATTCTCTATATTTCCTGTAATCCGGAGACATTCGCTCGCGATTCCTGGTTTTTTCACCAAAACGGCTGGACGATCAACGACATTCAACTGGTTGATCTGTTTCCGCACACACCACATATTGAAGTATTAGCAGAATTTAAAAAGACTACTTAAGGAGGCGCTGATTAATTCGGCGAACGAGATGAAGCACGAGGCGCATGGAACACAGCAACCGAGACATATCAACAAGATAGGCGAGGGAGCGAGTACCGTGCAACGAAGTGATTCGCTCGTGCTGTCAAATAATCAGCGTTTCCTTAACCGAAAATAGTAATTGAAGAGAACACTGATTATAAATAAAGGAATCAATGCTTACTTACATTGACTCCTCTTTTATGACTTAAAGCAGATTCAAGCAGTAATTTTTACCGAAGAAAATCGCGCTTTGTTTTTGGACATTACATGCGATCTTGCGACAACAAGATAACCCAAAAAAGTAATAGCACCTAAAAGAACGGCGACATTAACTACACTCAATCCAATCCAATTTATAACCGAATCAATTTGCGACAAAGTTGGCATAGTACCGAATAAGGCGATGCTGATTAAAGGAATAATGCCAAATAAAATAAAACAAATTTTTATTGTAATTACTAAAAGAAATTGGCTTGTTTTCATAAAGCCTCCTCTAAGAAGAATTTATTGAAATTTGATTATTCTGAAAGATTCAGAACCTTAAAATCGACAAACTTCACATAAATTTTATACCAAGATCACAAAATATTCACAAATTATTTTCATTTCCAACTAAAATTTTTTCACCAATTAAATTTTATACACAATAACTTGCTTAGTCGTAATTCAGATAATAGCCAAACACCCGATCGATGCTATCTCATCAATTTCGGATTAAGGCATCAATCATTAAAATATAAGCACGGAGAACATCAGCAGCATTTGGTTTTTTCTATTTTTGTCTGCACTTTTTATGAAGAATATCCCGGATATTCATTTCTGAATCAAAGAAAAAGACAGAAAAATTCTATTCGACCCAAGACCTACTCAATCGGCGTCAATCCTAACAGCAGCAAACTAAATGAGCGATCTGGAGGAATTTTTAATCCTTCGCGGCCTTCACTTTTAATTCACACCCATTTCACTTTTTATTCACATTCATTATGTTAATTTACCCTTACAGCAGAAGGGATTTAGTAGTTTCTGATCATGGCATATCAGAATTCGTAATGTGAAAACAGTTTTCTACTTTTTGACCGAATATTGGCGCACATGTGGATTTGAAGCTAAAATCTTCAAAATAATGTAGAAATTATTTTCAATAAGAACATAAAGGATAAATGATTCGATGGGGATACTCAGTACATTACTTCTAACACCAGTATTAGGTATTCTGATACTCGCATTAATTCCAAGCAAGAACACAAGCCAAATCCGCTTCACCGCTAATCTGATCGCAATCTTAGTGTTTCTTCTAAGTCTTTGGCTGATTTTTAGTTACGATCGGTCCAATGGCCAAATACAGTTCTATGAGTATTTTGTTTTTAATCCTAAACTCAATACTGCTCTCGCCCTGGGGGTTGATGGATTGTCACTACCCATGGTGGTATTGGCGGCCTTGTTAACTTTGATCGCTTTGCTTGCTTCGTTCAACATAGCGCACAACATCAAAAGTTATTATGTCAGTATCCTGCTGTTGGAATTAGGGATGCTGGGCGTCTTTCTATCACAAGACTGGTCATTGTTCTATATTTTCTGGGAATTGACCTTGGCGCCGTTGTTCCTACTCATCGATCGCTGGGGAGGCACACGCCGTCATGTAGCCAGTTTGAATTTCGTGCTCTATACGATGGGCGGTTCGATTTTCATGCTCATCAGCTTGATCGCCATTAGTCAATATATGCCAGAGCATGGCGGTACTTTGATGTCTGCGATGTCTATTGCCGCACAGAACATGCCAAGAGACGAACAAATCTGGGTTCTCATCGGTTTTCTCATCGGCTTCGGTGTCAAGATGCCGATTTTTCCACTGCATGGTTGGCTTCCATTAGCGCATGTGCAAGCACCAAGCCCGGTCAGTATATTGCTATCCGGCATTCTTCTCAAAATGGGCGCCTACGGCATGATTCGCGTGATTGTCATGCTGCCGGAAGCCACGCAAATGTTACAGACGCTATTAATCGCGCTGGCATTGATCGGAATGATCTATGGCGGTGTTCTGGCTTGGCGGCAAACCGACATGAAAGCCATGGTTGCTTACTCATCGGTCAGCCATATGGGCATTATCCTTCTGGATATTGCCACGATGAATAAAACCGGTTTGATCGGCGCGGTCTTGCAAATGACAGCGCACGGTTTGGTTGCCGGTGCGATGTTCCTGTTGGTCGGTTTGTTGTATGAACGTACGCATACCCGGAATATTCTGGATTACAGCTCCCTGGTCAGAGTCATGCCGCGTTTTGCCTTCTTTATGACCATTACTTTGTTTGCCGCCATGGGATTACCCGGCACTGTCGGATTTATCGCAGAACTGCATGCGATCGTCGGCGGCTTCCAGCAATGGGGCAATCTCATGATTCTGCTGGGTGTGAGCATTATGATCGGAACAGCCTATGCCATGCGGACTATCGGTATGCTGTTTACCGGTCCGGTGAAACCCCAGATGCGTAACATCGAAGATTTGAAGATATACGAACTCATCGCGGCCGGATTTCTGGTTGTATTAATCGTGCTGTTTGGTTTATGGCCGGCACCGTTGATTGATCTCTCAATAGCGACCATGAATCAAATGAACGGCACCATCATGCAAAGTATTCAATAGGATAACTAAAATGACTTCTGAATCTCACGATTTGCGTCACCACATTCTTGAAACCATTGATCACTTGGATCATATCCTTCCAGGACAACGCCCGCTGCATAAGTTTGTGCACCACAACACCATTCATGGCTTTCAGCACTTGCCGTTCGAAGAAGGTTTAGCGGCTTACGAGGAATTGACCGGTGTTTACGGTTATTTGCCGGACTCAAGGAACCGGGAGTTATATCAGCAAGGCAGGATTACGGATGCGGATCTCTCAGCCGCACTCGAGCATGCCAAACACTTGCAATCCGGGCAGACTGTATTTCAAGCAAACGATCTGACCATCAAGCGCCTTGATATCTATCAAATTGCACTACTGCATGAATTGCCGCCTTTGTCGATCAGCCAATTGAACTGGCAGATAGAGGAATTGAATGTCCTCCATACCATCCAGCCGGATGTTTCAAAAGAAGCCCGTGCACGGATGCTCGCTTGTATTGCCGACCAAAGCGTTGTCGTTAAACAACTTTGGGAAAGTATTCTCAATAAACTCAACATTGAGTTGACCGATTTGCATCCGGAAAACATGCTGGATCTCTCAGAGGAACAAGCCAAAGAATGGCTGGAAAAAATCAAAAAGAACCTAGCCAATGGCAAAGGCATTCCAGTACATCAGAAAATGAGAATGGATGCCGAAACCGAACTTGATGAAATGCTTGCGCAAATCGGCAACAAAATTACATTGCGCAGTTTTGTCATGGCGTTAAGCGGTATCGATATTCTTTATTCCATTAGGCCGCAGATTATACGAGTCTGCGCATCGGTACTCGATGAAGGCGTTGCGGCATGGCAATTGCCCGGCCGCAGCAAATTGGGACTTTATGCAGCTTGGCGTTCGACAGCGCATTTCGACGTGAATCCTTTTCTGCACGATTTACCTGACTGGCAAAACATCGTCGATGAAACACCGGAAGATCCGGTCGATTGCATTATTCTGCAATTAACCAACATGGAGATTCCACAAGATAAATGGGAAGGTTATATTCAGCAGCTGGCGCTTGAGTTGCCGGGTTGGTCGGGAATGATCAACTGGCGCCAGCATAATCCTGACTACCATACGGAAAATGATGCAGCACTGCATATGGCCGATTATCTGGCTATCCGCCTGACACTGGACAGATTGTGGCTCAATCAGGCTTGTAAAGATACGTGGAAAATAGAAGCCAAGCTGGGAACGATCGAATATTATTTTCGCAGAAACTTGTCCGAGTTTATGGTCCGGAAACAACTCTATGGCGGAGATTTACCGGAATATCTGGCCACTATCGCCAAAGACCTGATTATGCGCACCGGCTCCGAACGTGAAAGACGGGAGGAGTGGCAGTCTTTGGCCGATCTGACATGGACCTGGCAATTCAGTCCCTTAGTAAAAAAAGATTTTGAGCATGCTGCTTTTAATAGCGGTTGGCGGCTTTTCCGCTTATGCCAGCATTTGGGACTGACCGCTGCGGATATTCAGAGCATGCAAAAAAGCGATTTGTTGCAGTTGCTCAATGTACTCGACGACTTTACCGCACCGGAACGAAGCAAAATTTGGCTATACGCTTACGAATATCACTATCGCGAAGATTTCTTTCAAGTTTTACGCGCCAATATCAACCGGGGACGCTGGGCCAAACGCGCGCAGCGGCCGCAAGCGCAGATCGTTACCTGCATGGATGACCGCGAAGAAAGCCTGCGCCGTCAACTGGAAGAAATCAATCCTGCCATCGAAACGATCGGTGCAGCAGGATTCTTTGGTGTACCCATGAATTATAAAGGGATTGACGACATTGAAACTAATATGCAATGCCCTGTGGTCGTGCGACCGGCCAATGATGTCAATGAAGTACCGAGAAAAGGCGCGGAACCGATACTGCAAGAACACGCCAAAGGGTATCGCTTCCATAGAAAGCTTGCTTATTTGATGAATCAGTCGCTGCGGCGCAGCCTTATTTTTTCGCATGCGATCATTGATGCGTTAGCACCGATCGTGTTTGCCGGTTTATTGGGCAGAGTATTTTTACCTAAATACTTCCTCGCACTCAATACTTCGCTGCGTCAAAACATCGAGAAAAAAGTCCCCACCGAATTGATGTTCAAAGCGCCTGCTTCGGATGTACCCGCGACACCGGACCAGCCGCGGCTGGGTTTTACCGATACCGAACAAGCTGACCGGTTAGCGGTTTTCATGCGCACAACCGGTTTATCGTACGGCTTCGCCCCGATTGTTTGCTTGGCCGGGCACGGCTCGACCAATCTCAATAATCCGCATGAATTTGGTTACAACTGCGGCGCTTGCAGCGGCAAACGCGGCGGACCGAATGCCCGTCTTTTTGCCGCCATGGCGAATCGCCCGGAAGTCAGAAAATTACTCGCGGAACGGGGTGTTCACGTTCCCGACGATACCTGGTTTGTCGGTGCTGAACACGACACCTGCAGCGACGAATACTATTGGTATGACCTCGAGGATATTCCACAAAGCGCACTGCCTGCTTTCGAAGCATTCAGAAATGATTTGATCAAAGCAAGTAAAGCTTCGGCACACGAGCGCTGCCGGCGATTCGTCTCGGCTAATAATCCGCGCACGCTTGAAGCCGGGAAAGAACATGTAACTCTGCGCGCAAACGATTTTTCTCAAGCATTCCCGGAATTCAACCATGCGACGATAGCTGCGGCCATCATTGGACGGCGCTCCATTTCGCAAGGAACGTTTTTGGACCGGCGTGTCTTCCTCATTTCTTACGACCCGACACAGGACGCCGATGGCAAGCTGCTGGAAAACCTATTGCTGGCCGTCGGTCCGGTAGGAGCCGGTATCAATCTCGAATACTACTTTTCCACGGTGAACAACGATCATTTCGGCTCCGGTTCAAAAGTCACGCATAACATCACCGGCATGTTCGGTGTGCTGGAAGGAACCAGCAGCGATCTGCGAACCGGTTTGACCAAGCAGATGATCGAAATTCATGAACCGCTGCGATTGCAGGTTCTGGTTGAAGCAAAAACCGAAATCCTGGGCCAGATTTATGAACGTCAAGCCAGTATCCGCGAGCTTGTAGGCGGTGGCTGGATCCTACTCAGCGCGATCGATCCTGATACGGCTGAAATCTCGGTATTTGAACGCGGCGTAGGGTTTGTTCCTTGGCAAGCGGAAAAGAAACAGGTGCCTGAATATGAATCATCCACTGCCTATTATCAGAACATCAATGTGCCTTTACCGCCTGTTCTAATCAAGCAACCTCATGTGACAGGAGCTTAATATGGATCAGTTGGTTTTTTTAATACCATTATTGCCATTCCTTGCGGCTGCATTCATCGGTTTCGGTGTTTTGTTTAATCGCATCAACGGGAAGAAAGACGAGCCTGTCAGTGCAAAAGCGGCGAAAAGTGCCATTACCTTGTCATGCTTGATCGCGCTCGGTTTACTCGCTTGCGATTTATTGGGAATCAACTCCAGTCATACCGCACTGGGAAAATGGCTGAATAGCGGGAATCTGGTTGTCGAGTTTAATTTCATCACCTCAGGTTTCAGCGTCATTGCAGCCGCTCTATTTTCGATTATTTTGGTCATCATCACACGCTTCTCAACGAATTATATTCACGCAGAACCCGGCTTCCACCGGTTTTTCTTTGTTTTGTGCTTATTCTCTTCAGCAATGCTGTTGCTGATACTCTCGGGCAATGCAATCAGCACATTTATCGGCTGGGAAATTGCCGGATTGTGCTCTTATTTATTGATAGCTTTTGCTTATGACCGGCCGACTGCGACCATTAACGCCACCCGGGTTTTCGTCACTAACCGGATTGGAGATGCCGGTTTTATTTTAGGCATAGCGCTTTCTTTTTACTATGCCGGAACCACCAGTTGGATCTCGTTGAATGAAATCGCCGCAAGTCTATCCACCCCGACCGCCACGGTGATCAGCTTATGTTTTGTTGTCGCGGCTGTCGCCAAGTCAGCGCAATTGCCCTTTACCCCGTGGCTGGCAAGAGCAATGGAAGGACCCACACCGTCAAGTTCGGTATTCTATGGTGCTGTGATGATCCATGCAGGTATCTTTTTGGTCATTTTGTTGCGGCCGATTATTGAGCTTGCGCCGCTGACGATGGCTGTATTGGTAGCCATCGGTTTTTTCACGGCAGTTTACAGCTTTATCGTCGGATTGACGCAAACGGATACTAAAAGCTCGCTATGCTTTGCCATATCGGGGCAGCTTGGCCTGATGTTCCTGGAATGCGGCCTGGGGTTTTGGGAATTGGCGAGCTGGCATTTGTGCGCGCATGCCATTGTGCGAAATTATCAAGTATTAACAGCCCCTTCCCTATTACGTTATGCCTATGGCAATCCGATGAAACCAGTGGCATCCGGAATCGCCAATAAGCGCTGGCTGTATATCGCATCACTGCAACGTTTCTGGCTTGATCCCATAGCGGATAGAACTTTGGTAAAACCTATCTACGGTCTCGGGCATGATTTGGACCGGTTTGATAAAAATATCATCGATCGTGCGATGGGCGCTCCTGTCTCCTCAAACTACACCATCTCGTCGCTGACACAACTGGAAAAGAACATGGATAAGAATATTCGTGACGGCATTCACATTGAATTTGTCAGAGGCAGCGGCGTGGTCGGTAAATTTTTTGAATGGATCGCGAACATCATGAGCTGGTTTGAAGATCGTCTGGTTTTGCGCGGTATTGGTATGGATACCGTTGATATCGGAAGAAAGCTTGGACAGATCGCGAATACTTTTGAGCAACACATTCTCAAACCGCGATACCTGGTCCTGTTTGTATTCATTGTCTTAATGATTGCTGCTTCAATTTGAGGTTTCGATGGATATTACACATATTACTTATTGGTCGGAAACAGCTTCTTTTCCAATTTTATCGATACTGACGCTCATTCCCCTGACGGTGATGATCGCGGTAATCTTGACATCTTCACCGGCTGCCGCCTTGCGTCTCGGTTTCGCCGGAACGATATCGACATTCCTGCTCAGCGTATATTTATTATCCGCGTTTAATACCGATCTCGCAGGCATACAGCTCTATGAGCGCTATCAAGGTCTAGGTGTGACCTATACTGTAGGTGTAGATGGTACGA
Source organism: Gammaproteobacteria bacterium (assembly GCA_015709615.1). Lineage (NCBI taxonomy): Bacteria > Pseudomonadati > Pseudomonadota > Gammaproteobacteria > Gammaproteobacteria bacterium. The sequence goes on from CP054179.1 coordinate 739,813, forward strand.
ATATTTTGTTCATACTGCTGACGGCCACGTTAGCGCTGCTCACGCTTATCTACACCCTCACTGCGCGGCATGTATCGGACCGTACTCATATCGCTTCTTTACTCGGATACGAAGCCATTCTGATCGGCGCATTCTCGGCACTGAATGCCATGCAATTCTGGTTATGGTGTTTTCTCGAGATGATTCCGATTGTCTTAATGACATTACGGTCCGGATCGAGTCAGAATCGGCGATGGGTTGTTGCATTGGTACTGCAGCACTTTAGCAGCGGATTGTTAATGGTATTAGCCGGTTTCTTGATGCTCGGCTTTGGCATTATGTTGACGACCGACGTTTTATCGTTCGATTGGCTCGTGCTGAAAGAAAGCAATGTCAGCAATGAATATGCTACCTTGATTTTTTTCCTGCTGTTATTCGGTTTCGCCATCCGTATGCCATTATTCCCGTTTCACGCCTGGTTGCCGGTAGTGGCTGAACATGGAACCATCGCAAGTGTCGGAATTTTTCTGGTTAGTCTGAAACTTGGTGTTTATGCCATTATTCGTTATTTAATCCCCCTACTTCCCGAAGTCGCTGCGGAATGGTCATGGTTTGTAACGATGCTGGGGTTGATCGGAATTTTCTATGGCGCATTGCTGGCGTTTATGCAAATCAATTTCCGCCGGTTAATCGCCTTTGCCATTATCAGTCAAACCGGCTTAATTACCGTTGGCTTATTTGATTTCAGCACGCACGGCATGGAAGGCGGCATCGTCTTGGCCATATCGTTTGGTATGGCGACAGCCGGTATATTGCTGAGTCTCGGTATGATATACAAACGCACGCATACGGCATTCATTCCGCGTTTAGGTGGCATGTTTGACACCAATGCAGCAATTGCGGTGCTATTTGTGATTTGCGCCCTGAGCACAATGGGTATGCCCGGAACCCCAGGTTTTGACGGCATTCATCTATTAATCGATGGCACCATCCAAGGTCAGGGATGGCTCATCGCCATTGCCCTTTTATTTGGTAACGTTTTGACGGTTGGATTGCTGTTACGCGCCTTTCAGCAAATATTCATTGCGTCACCAAAACGCTTCCAAGGGCCTTTTGTAAATACACATCAAGCCAGTTCTTCGCCATCCCCCCGGAATGAGTGGATTATTACCATCGCCATTTGCGGCTTGCTCCTTGCAACTGGAATTAATACTTCGCCATGGTTGCTTATCATCGATCAAAATCTTCACTCTACCGACAACAACTCCCATAACAATACAGATGCGCTTCACACCGATAAACTGCTGGCACCGCACTCTATGATTACAAAGGATAATTAGAATGATTGAAGCTGACTTCCCGCTGCTGAGCCTTACGATCATTGTTCCGCTTTTAGGCGCAGCATTGGCCGGATCGATACGAAACATCGATGTCTCGAAACAGGTTGCTTTTTTTATTGCCGTACTATCGCTCCTTCTGACTATTTGCGTCGTTATTTTATTTGACGCCAGTAAGAGCGAATTTCAGCTTGTTGAACGTCGCGCGTGGATTCCGATTTTGAATATTGAATATCTGATTGGCGTCGATGGCATTTCAGTCTTATTTCTTCCGCTGACAGCACTGTTGACCATCATCACGATGCTGGCATCGTGGAATACGATCTCCCATACCTCGCGTTTTCATTTTTCTTTGTTACTGGCGCTCGAAGGCGTCAGTATCGGCATATTCTGCGCATTGGATACGGTGTTATTTTTCCTGTTCTGGGAGCTTACGTTACCCCCGTTCTTTTTCTTGATCGGTTTGTGGGGTATCGGTTCGCAGCGGCGCAGCGCAGCAATGAAATATACATTGTTCATGTTGTCCGGCGGCGTCACCTTGTTGTTGGCGATCATCGTATTAGCGACAAATCATGCGATACAATCCGGCGGGCAAATCCCTACGGATTTATCCTTCAGTTTACCCGTTTTACTTGAGACCGCATTACCACGCGAGTTGCAGGAGCTCGTCTTTCTCTTGTTGCTATTCGGTTTCGCCGTGAAATCGCCACTTGTTCCGTTGCACACCTGGTTACCCACAGTCGCAGCCGAAGGTCCAACACACGTCGTCGCTATTCTCGTGGGGTTGAAATTGGGTATTTATGGCATTTTACGGTTTGCGATGCCGTTAGCCCCTATCGCTGCAATGGACTACAGCTGGATTTTGAGTGTGATTGGCGCTTTTACGCTAATCTATGGTGCTTTGATCGCGCTGCAGCAAACCAACTTACGGCGCTTGCTTGCATATGCCAGCGTCAGTCACGTCGGGCTGGTCATGGTTGGCGTTGCCTCGCTTAACATACAAGGATTCCAAGGTGCGATTTTTCAACTGCTGAACTTTACACTCGTGGCCAGCTCTCTGATGTTGATTGCCGGTTTTATACAGCATAGATTGGGCAGTACCGAAGCGATTCACTTAGGCGGATTAGCTAAAGTGATGCCAAAATTGACGACTTTCTATTTTCTATTTGCCTTAGCCAGTATCGGGGTACCCGGCACCAGCGGCTTCCCGGCTGAGTTACTGATGATCCTCGGCGCCATCAGCGCGCATTCCGTTTTGGGTGTTGCCGCATTGTCCGGTGCAATACTTAGCGCTGCCTATATGCTTTCCTATACGCGCCGGACTTTCTTGGGGCCAATCATTCATGATGATGTGAAACAAGTAGTTGATCTACAATCGCGCGAAATGATTTTACTACTCATTCCGGCGCTGCTAATATTAGCTCTAGGTTTTTATCCAGATTACATTCTCAATATAAATCAAGTTGCTTCGGAAGAATGGCTTTCTCGATTAACCTTAACAACTCATTAGTTTTAAACTCATATTTCATAATATGCTAAATTTTTTTAGGGGAATGATGAAAAATTCGAATACAGGAATCGACTATTTACTCGATTTAAATACAAAACATTCGCAAGCTTTCATGGATTTGGCCACAGAACGTCGCAGATACCGAGGAGAACATCCAACCGAGATAGCCGCACTAAAATGTATGGATGGCCGATTGCACTTACCAGTTATGACACAAACCGCTCTTGGAATTATTCAACCATTCCGCAATCTGGGCGGTATTTTTGATTTGGGTTGGCCATTCTTTCAAGCAGCTATCGATAATTGGGTTGATTATTCCATCAGCCGCGGCAGACATTGTCTAATTTTTGTCACCTATCATTTTGCACGTGGCGATACGCATCGCGGTTGCCGTGGATTTCATTATGATACGGAAGCTGCAAAAGCTGCGGCCATTAAACTAAAAAATCAATTTCAATCGGTATATGGTAAAAATGGCGCGGTAGTGCCCATCGTCTGCGGTATCGAAACCGATTTGGATGCTTTGATTCTTCATGGTGAAGACGGCCGCTCAATCGACTTAGCCAATGCAAAAGAATCGTCCCAACTCGAACTTGAAGAAATGCTCCGGTCGCTTTATCCCACGATGCCCGAACGCATTATCCGGGACTTGATGCCGTTGGTGCGAGGAAATATTAAACACATCGCCGAGATTCGGGCAATGAATCGCCCTATTGAGGAATCTGAGCACAAAGAGTGGGTCATCGGTGTGGGACGCGGGTTTGATTGGTTGCATGTGATTAATACCGCATTTATCGTAGGTCCTTTTGATCCGAATCTTTCCGTTGCGATTGAAACCGCAGCTAAGCTTCTCAAGAATAATATTGATGAAGGCCGGATTGATGCTGATGGAGTGGTACTGTTGACTTCCGGTGTGTATCGCGATGAGGCCGGCCCAGAATATCTCTTGGCGAAAGAAAAAGCGATGTTTCTCAGCAAATTCGCACTCAACATCATCAAAGATAAGGTTCCGGATCTAGCACCTCATTTGCAAATACTGACAGCCTGTAATAACTTGAATACCAGAAAACTCGAGGTGATTGAGAGAGTGGGATAAACTAGCAGATAAATGGATAATTCTCAGCGCATGCTTTTTGAATGCCATCATTTTCAATCGGCTTGCTGTTTTTTTGCACAACAAAAAATATGAGCACTTTTATAGCAAAATGGTCATTACATATTAGCTCTATCACTAATACCGTATTGACCATTTCTTTTATGTAGCGGCTCCAATCCGGTCACTAATCAATTTCAGGAGGCAATTACTTTCACCACGATGACGCAATCGCATCGATAATGGGAATCGGCATTGTGTAGATGTATCCCTTAGATTTATCTATTTATCGCTATTCCAAAATAAGGAGAAGTGCTATGGGTTTATTTGATTGGTTTACAAGTCTTTTCAGTTCTAAAAACGATGAAGAGCATAAAGCAAGCGAAAACGACATAGGAAGAGATGATGATAATGATCAGGTCGATAGTGACTCAGCAATACATGATGCACATGAAATAGAACCAGAAAGGATTGAGTCCGAGGTATCAGCACAAGCAAGCGGAGAGGCAGATACACTGTGCAATGACGACGAAGCGCAAAGACAAGTCTAAAGCAGCTTATGAATTGCATAAAAAATATCTCGTATAACATTGTAAGATCATGAAAATTCACGACACAGCAGCAAAATTTCCAAGCAAAAATACTGCAGGAGAAAATTCCTGCAGTATTTTCACTTATACCCCAATTAGATGAAAATGATTGCTGCCTGACAGCATTCCCGGTCAATCAAACATTTATCATCCAAACACTGATAGAACACCTCGGCATATCGTACTGATACTGGCATATCGATTGGCAGAAGCCGATACGAGACTATAATTCCAAGATTAATTATTATCCGATCTAATAATACATGCACAATTCCGCAGCTTTTCAAGCAAAATTTCTCACACGTGATCTGCAAGCCGGGGTAATTACCGGCGCAATGGCGATTCCATTGTCCGCCGGAATTGCGCTGATGTCCGAATATCCGATCAAGGTTGCGTTGGCCACGGTAGCTTGCGCTTGTTTCATCGGTTGGATCAATGCCTGGTTCCGGCCAGGAAATTACATCGGCGCCCCCGGAGTTGCCGCAGGACTTGCACCTGTACTTGCCCTGGGTGTGGCAAACTTCGGCATGGAGAACATGGCGTTTGTCATTTTTCTAACCGCCTTTATGCAAGCCGTCGTCTGGAAATTCGATCTGCAGAAATACATATTATTGGCTGTTCCCGAATATTTGGTCGAAGGATTGCTGGCGGGCGTCGGTCTGAAAATCGTCCTCAATTTTCTCACCATGACGTACGAAATTCCGGAAAGCATGGTAACAGAAGCATTTTGGAACGGCGCCCGGATTCAGATGGCTCTGCTCTCACTCGCAGGGCTTGCCGCCTTCCTGTACTTATTCGCAAAATTCCAGACCACGCAACCCGCAATTCCCTATTTCTTTCTGATGATTGCCGGCATATTGCTGGCGCAATTCGTTACGATGCCGATGCTGCATGTCGAGGATGTGCCGATCGTGCTATCGCTGCCATTACCGCACTTTGATCACCCGTTAACTTGGTTATACGTATTTGGCTTTGCCGCCATGCTGGCTATTATTGATGTCATTGAGCAAGTCATGAGCAATGCGGCCATCCAGAAAATCGACCCGTTGCAACGTAAGTGCAATACCAATAACAGTTTGTTGGCAATCTGGATCGCCAATATGGCATCCAGCCTATTTGGCGGCATGACCAATCTGGATGGTCTGGCCAAAAGCACCACCAATAAACTCGCCGGGGCTTATACTAAATTCTCGGTGCTGGTGATCGGACTGGTTGTTCTGTTCTTTGTATTTAATACCCAATATCTTGAATATATACCTAAATTTTCCTTGGCGGTCATTATGATGTTCACTGGCTGGAAAATGATCTTGGGATTATTACATGTCGCGCACCGGGGACAATATCCGCTGTTATTGGCGGTCATCTGCGCGCTATTGGTTTACCGGCTCGGTATTTTTGAGGGCCTGCTGCTGGCCTTGTTACTGCATAGCATGATTCATCTGGCCGTGCTGCACCGGGCTCATGACACCAGAATCAAAGAAGTCATCAAAAAATACCTTGAGCGCTTCACCGATAAAGGCGGCGTGAACTAGAGATTATCGTTATTCGGATTGATTATAGATAGGTAATTTAAGAATGGCTTCCGCATTGCTGCTGGAAAAAACCTTTTCAGCCGCTTGCCGCCACGGCAACCAAATAGAGCTCAGATGCTCTCTGGCGGCAATTCTGATAGGGACTTTCTCAGGCAGGCATAAACCGAAGACATGCTCGGTATTGAACCGGACATCGGGCCCGTAGCGCCAGCGCCATTCTTCGTAAATTTCATAGCGGTTTTCAATGCACCAGTCGGTCAACTCATAGTCGGCGGCATCCAAACCGGTTTCTTCGGCAACCTCGCGCACGGCGGTTTGCTGCAATGTTTCTCCAGGATCCTGACTGCCCGTGACCGATTGCCAGTAGCCTGGGTGATCGGCGCGTTCCAACAACAAAACCTGCAAATCCGCGGTGTAAATGACCACCAATACAGAAACCGGTATTTTGTACATTAGAACATCCACCGGTTACACCGGTTAATTGGGCTTGGTTTCGATCTGCCGCAGGCGGATGCTGAGTTCCCTTAACTGTTTTTCGTCCACGGTGCTGGGCGCATGCGTAAGCAAGCATTGCGCGCGCTGTGTTTTAGGAAACGCGATCACGTCGCGAATCGATTCCGAGCCGGTCATCATCGTCAAAATACGATCCAAGCCGAATGCAATACCGCCGTGCGGCGGCGCACCGTATTGCAGCGCTTCCAGCAAGAAGCCGAATTTTTCCTGCGCTTCTTGTTCGGAAATATTCAACGCGCGAAAAACCTTCGATTGCACATCCTGACGATGAATCCGCACCGATCCGCCGCCGATTTCTGAGCCATTCAGCACCATGTCGTAGGCCTTGGAAAGCGCCTTACCCGGGTCGGTTTCGAGCAAATCTTCGTGCCCGTCGGCCGGGGATGTAAATGGATGATGCAGTGCTTGCCAGCGATTTTCTTCCTCATCCCGTTCAAACATCGGGAAGTCCACCACCCATAACGGTTTCCAGCCGGATTCAGCATGCCCGTGCTGATGCCCAATTTTGATACGCAACGCACCGAGCGATTCGTTGACAATTTTCGCTTTGTCCGCACCAAAGAAAATCAAATCCCCGTTCTTCGCGTTGGTGCGGGCAAGAATCGTTTTAATCGTTTCTTCCGGCAGGAATTTCAGAATCGGTGATTGCAACCCTTCCACACCATCAGCCAGATTATTGACTTTGATATATGCCAAGCCCTTAGCGCCGTAAATGGCGACAAAACTGGTGTAATCATCGATTTCCTTGCGCGTCAATTCACCACCCTTCGGTATGCATAACGCCGCCACACGGCCATCCGGTTTTTCCGCTGCTTCACGAAAAACCTTGAACGGCACGTCTTTCATCAGATCGGTCAATTCGGTGAATTCCAGCGGTACCCTCAAATCGGGTTTATCCGAACCGTATTTGTGCATGGCATCGGCATAAGTCAGGCGCGGAAACGGATCGGGCAAATCCACATTGCTCACGGATTTAAACAAACCACGGATCATTTCCTCCATCAGCGACATGATCTCATCGGCGGACAGAAAAGACGTTTCAATGTCGATTTGCGTGAATTCCGGTTGCCGGTCGGCGCGTAAATCCTCATCGCGAAAACAGCGTGTGATTTGATAGTAGCGGTCGAATCCGGACACCATCAGAAGCTGCTTGAATAATTGCGGCGATTGCGGCAACGCAAAAAAATGACCGGCATTGACCCGCGACGGCACCAGATAATCCCGCGCGCCTTCCGGTGTGGATTTGGTTAGCATCGGCGTTTCAATATCGAGAAAACCGTGCTGATCGAGAAACACGCGCACCGCCATCGCCACTTTGTGGCGCAGGCGTAGATTCGATTGCATCACCGGCCGGCGTAAGTCCAGATAGCGATGTTCCAACCGCACCGCTTCGCTGATATTGTCATCGTCCATCAGGAACGGCGGCGTCAGCGACGGATTCAATACTTCGATAGTCGCCACCAGAATCTCAATTTCACCGCTGACCAATGATGTATTGACCGTTCCTTCGGGGCGCTTTCTCACCTTACCGGTAATTTTCAGCACATATTCATTGCGAATTTTTTCCGCGATCTGAAATGTCGCAACATTGTCGGGATCGCAGACGATCTGCACCAGGCCCTCGCGATCACGCAAATCGATGAAAATCACCCCGCCATGATCCCTGCGCCGATGCACCCAGCCAAAAAGTGTAACCGTTTGATCGAGATATCCGGCATTAATGGCGCCACAGTAGTTTGTACGCATAATTCTATTCAGTAGTCAGTGGTGAAATGGATGATGTTGCTTCGCTATTACCGGTAACCGGCGCAAATCGAGTATTTACATTTGCTCAACCGCAAGTTGATTAATCGACGGCCGCAGCAGGCGCGGAATTGCTTTCCTTCGTTGCCGGTGATTCCGTAGCGGCGGATGCCGCAGGTTGCGCATTTTCTTTTGTGCTCGTTTTGGTTTCCGTGCGCTGTGTCTTGTTATTCTTAAAGTCAGTGACATACCAACCGCTGCCTTTTAATTGAAACCCAGCCGCGGAAATGCGCTTCACATAGTTGCTGCTGCCGCAAACCGGGCAAGCCGCGATGGGCGCATCGCTGATTTTTTGCAAATGCTCTTTCTCGGCGCCGCATGAATTGCAAAGATATTCATAGATAGGCATTGAGACCTCCAACAATCCAGTATTGAGAAACCGGGTATTATACCTTAACCGCCCTTGTTGGATAGGCATCCATGCCGTCTCTGCTTCCATACTCCGGGAATATCAAGCAGCACGGAAACAGCTTTTCAGGTTAATTCTGCAATTTCGGTTTTATCTATTTGACAAAACAAGAGAATCCAAACTATAGTCACAACAAATTACGACACTAACCGTTTCAATCCTAGCCAAGGAGAATATTCATGATGCGCACTTCCCTATTTATTGTCTGCTGCTTGGCCATTCTGAGTGATTCCGCGACTGCCGCCAGCTCACTCGCATCCAGCACGTTTGACAGTGATGCCGATGGTTGGACTGGACTGACAACGGACGGCTCACCCTCCTGGTCGGTGATCGCCAGCGGTTTAGCGCCCACGCACAGTGCGGATGGTGTGCCTGCGGGCTCCATTACACTCACCGATCCTGATTCGCAATGGACATATTTCAGCGCTCCGGGCAAATTCCTCGGCGATCAAAGCGCTGCTTTTGGCGGCAACCTGCAATTCGATAGCCGCTACGTGGTAGCCGGCACAAGTTACGCCAATGAAGCCGAAATTGTATTGAAAGGCGCCGGATTGACGCTGGTTTACGAAATCACCAACAGTTTGCCGGCCACCTGGACGCATTTCGATGCCGCACTCGTTGCCGGTGGTTGGCGGGTTACGGATACTTTTTCCGGGGCGTTCGCGACCGATGCGCAATTACTCGCCGTTCTCTCCAACCTGAATGCGCTTTGGATCAACGCCGAGCACTTTACACCGGTCATGGAAGTCATCGCACTGGATAATGTCAATCTCCTGGCAGCGGTTCCCGAACCCGAGAACTACGCCATGCTGCTGGCCGGACTTGGAATGTTCGGTTTGATTACCCGCCGCCGCAGAAAAACGCGATAAGGATAGCGATTACAGTACGTAACGCGCCAGATCTTCGCTTTGCGACAGGTCTTTAAGACGCTCGTCCACATACACCGCATCGATCACGAGCGTCTTGCCGCTGTGTTTCGGCGCATCGTACGAAACATCTTCCAGCAATTTTTCCATCACCGTATGCAACCGCCGGGCGCCGATATTTTCCGTCTTGCTGTTCACGGAATAGGCAATTTCGGCCAAGCGTTTGATCGCATCGCCACCAAACTGCAATGTAACCCCTTCCGTCGCCAGCAGTGCTTCGTATTGCCGGGTCAGGCAGGCATCGGTATTCGTCAATATCTGCTCAAAATCACTGACGCTCAGACTGGCCAGTTCAACGCGGATGGGAAAACGTCCTTGCAATTCGGGAATCAGGTCAGAAGGCTTGGACATATGAAAGGCGCCGCTGGCGACAAACAGAATATGGTCGGTTTTGATCATGCCGTATTTGGTTGAAACCGTCGTGCCTTCAACCAGTGGCAGCAGATCGCGCTGCACCCCCTGGCGTGAAACGTCTCCGCCGGCGTGTCCCGAGCGGCTGGCGATTTTGTCTATTTCATCGAGAAATACAATACCGTTCTGCTCCACATTTTGGATCGCCGTCAGCTTCAATTCTTCGTCGTTCACCATTTTCGCCGCTTCTTCTTCGAGCAGGATTTTTCTCGCCTCGCGTATTGTCAGCTTGCGGGTTTTCTTGCGCTCTCCAGTCATATTTTGAAACATGCCTTGAATTTGCGACGTCAGGTCTTCCATCCCCGGCGGCGCGAAAATCTCCATACTGGTGCGCGATGCGGCCACTTCGATTTCAATTTCTTTGTCGTCCAACTCACCTTCGCGCAATTTCTTGCGAAATTTTTGCCGTGTCGCGTTGTCCTGGTCTTCCATGCCTGAATGAACACCAAAATCCCTGGCGACCGGCAATAAAGCGTCGAGAATGCGATCTTCCGCCCGGTCTTCCGCCAATGGCTGTTTTTTCCGGGTTTCATTTTCGCGCGATTCTTTGATTGCGGTTTCCGCCAGATCTCGGATGATCGAATCGACATCGCGCCCGACGTACCCTACCTCGGTAAATTTGGTCGCCTCAATCTTGATGAAGGGTGCATTCGCAAGCTTTGCCAGACGCCGCGCGATCTCGGTTTTACCGACCCCCGTCGGGCCGATCATGAGAATGTTTTTCGGCGTGATTTCCTGGCGCAACGGCTCGGCAATCTGCTGCCGGCGCCAGCGGTTTCTCAGGGCGATGGCCACAGCGCGCTTGGCTGCATCCTGACCAATAATGTGTTTGTCCAGCTCATGGACAATTTCCTGCGGAGTCATTTGCGACATGGTTTTTAGATTCTGTGATAAATATGATTCAGTAGAGTTTTTACTTACCGGTCAAACATGGATTCCGAGCAATCTAGGCAATCGTAAATCCTCAGCCGATGGTTTCGATAATGTGATCCTGGTTGGTATAGATGCAGATATCGCCCGCGATGGTAAGCGCTTTCTTCACGATATCCTGCGGCGGCAAATCGGTATTTTCCAACAGCGCGCGCGCCGCCGCCAACGCATACGAGCCGCCGCTGCCAATCGCAGCGATACCCAATTCCGGTTCGATAATATCGCCTGCACCGGTGATGATCAACGTGGCATCTTCGTTGGCAACAACCAGCATGGCCTCTAACCGGCGTAAAATCCGATCGGTGCGCCAATCCTTCGCCAACTCGACCGCGGCGCGCATGATATGGCCATGATGCGCTTCCAGTTTGCCCTCGAATCGCTCAAACAACGTAAAGGCATCTGCAGTGCCACCGGCAAATCCGGCCAGAATTTTGTCATGATAAAGCCTGCGCACTTTACGCGCGCTGGATTTGGCGACTACCGCGCCTAACGTTACCTGTCCATCTCCGCCCAGCGCCACCAGACTACCGCGCCTTACTGAAACTATTGTGGTCATGAAATTCGTTCAATCCGTTACAAAATTGCATTATAACGTATAAGACAACACCGATTCCGGCAGAAAGATCAATCCCGCTTTTTTGCGCGCGGATGCGCGGCATCGTAAATCTTGGTCAGATGCTGAAAATCCAAATGGGTATACACTTGCGTGGACATAATATGCGCGTGCCCCAGCATTTCCTGCACAGCGCGCAAATCGCCGCTGGATTGCAGCAAATGGGAAGCAAAGGAGTGCCGCAAGATATGCGGATGCACATTTTGATGAATGCCTTGCTGCCGGGCTCTGCCTTTCAAACGATGAGCGATGGTGCGCACACTGATTGCATCACCGTGCTGCGACAAGAAAAGCGCGGTCACCCCCGATTTGACGATCTGAGCGCGCCGCACAAGCCATGCGTTTAACGCCTGCAACGCACAACCGCCAACAGGCACAATCCGTTCCTTGCCACCTTTACCGCGCACTTTAACCGTTCCTTCGGCAAAATCTATGGAGGCCGGATTAAGTTGCGCCAATTCCGCCAGTCTCAGGCCGGAGGAGTAGAATAACTCGAACATTGCGCTATCGCGTACCGTCAAGATATGATCCGCCGGGAATGTCAGCAGCTGTACGGTTGCATCCGGAGAAAGCGCGTCGGGCAGTTTTTTCGGTGATCTGGGAACCCGCAATCCATTGCAGGGATTGTGCCGGTAGCCGTGATCACGGATCAAATAGCGGTAGAAGCTGCGCCAGGCCGATAACATGCGCGCGATGCTTCTGCCCAGCAACCCTTTGCCATGCAGTTGCGCCATGACCTGGCGAATATGCAGCGGCTGCACCAATTGCAAATCGTCTTTACGAAGTAACTGCAACAGGATGTGAATATCCCGAGTGTAACTTTTGGCGGTCAGCGGCGACAGGCACCGCTCATGCGTGAGATGACGGATAAATGCGGCAGCCAGCGACTCAGGTTTGCTGCTCATGGGGTGCATGATCTTGGCGTTCCAGCGCGCTAACGGCTTCTGCTTGGTCGTAACGGGTTATCGTCGTGCATACCAATTCTCCCAGCCTTTTCAAATGCAATGTACCCATTTCCGGGTAAAACCGTTCGGCATCGGGACTGCCGAGAACGAGCAAACCGATGGTTTGCGCGGCATTCAACGGAATCATTGCGAATGAGTGCAGATGCTCGGCGCCTTCGCCGAACCATTGCTTGATTTCATCCGCGACATGATTACCGCAATACGGCTGCGGTAAGCTTTCCGCAATTGTGCGCACATCGTCGCTGATCGGCGTAAATTCCGCATGCGACCCGGCACTGCCGGCAATATTCCAAAGACGCAGCGCCACCAGCGGAACAGCGAAATCTTCCTTCAAACTGAAGTACAACGCATTAAAAAGCTCATCCAGACTGGAAACGGCAAGTAGCGCGATTGCCAGCCGGTGCATTTTCTCGCCGATGGCATCGTTTTCTTCACCAAAGCTGATCAACTCCAGCAATTTATCCTGCAACACGCGATTTCGTTCCCGCAATGAAATGACTTGCCGCTCATTCAGCGAAATGACCTTATCATCCTGCGGATGGGAAATTTGAATATCCGCCAGCAAATCAGCATATTCATTGAAGAATTGCGGATGCTGCTGTAAAAATTGCGCGACTTCTTCCGGTTTCATCGTGATTCCTCAATTGGTTACAAATTAATTTCACCTTCAAATACCGTCACCGCAGGGCCGGTCATCCAAACCGGTTCATCGTTCCCTTGCCAGCTGATCGTCAATTCGCCGCCGCGCGTGCTGACTTTGACTTGATGATCCAATAATCCCAGGCTGATGCCCGCAACCACCGCCGCACAGGCACCCGTGCCGCACGCCAGCGTCTCACCGGCGCCGCGCTCAAAAACGCGCAATTTGATATGAGCGCGATCGATCACCTGCAAATAACCGACGTTCACCCTTTTGGGAAAGCGCGGATGAGATTCGATCAACGCACCCTCCGTTTCGACAGGTGCATTGTCTACATCCGGCACGACCCGCACGGCATGCGGATTACCCATCGATAAAGCACTGATGGTCACCGGCTGATCTGGTAATTCTAGCTGGTAAGTCAGCTCGCGTTTTTCAGCAACAAAAGGAATTTCGCCCGGTTCAAAAATGGGTTTTCCCATGTTGACCGTCACATTTCCATTGACTTCCAATTTTGGCGATATTACGCCGCTGAGCGTTTCGATGCGGATTTCATTTTTTTGCGTCAATCCGTGATCGTGCACATAGCGCACAAAACAACGTGCACCGTTGCCGCATTGTTCGACTTCCCCGCCATCGGCATTGAAAATGCGGTAACGGAAATCGGCCTGACCCTCGGCTTTTTCAACCAGCAAAATCTGATCGCACCCGATACCGAAATGGCGGTCGGCCAGTTTACGGAGCTGCTGACGATCCAGCGTTATGGCTTGATGGATACCGTCCAGCACGACAAAATCGTTACCCAAGCCCTGCATTTTGGTGAATTTCAGTTTCATAGATCAATCCGCCACCAAGCGGTTTAATTTTTCCAGCGTCATCAAATAATCGTCCATAACAAAACCATTGCCGATGTCGGCAATACTATCACCTGTAATGGCAAATCCATAATGCCGGTAAGCCGAAATCGCGCAGCGGTTATTTTTGTTGACGGTCAAAATCAGTGATTGCAGGTTATTCTCCCGCAGGATCCGAATCGCATCCGCAACCAGCAGAGCGCCGTACCCTCTGCGCTGATGGTCCGGGTGAATATAGAGCTTATCTATTTTAAGCTCAGCCGGATTGGGTGTGCGCATGCAACATGAGAAACCGATGATCGCGTCATTCAAAACCAGCTTGCGCCACCAAACATCCGGATTCAGCAACTGCTGTCCGATCAATTCCGGCCGGTAACGCTGCCGCAGCATATATTCGATCTGTGCTGCCGAAATAATGTCCATATAGTGACGCCGCCAGATCGTCTCGGCCAATGTTGCGACGATGTGCGCATCAGCAGGCGCCACAGGCAAAATGCTGGGGCGCATATCAACCGGCGCCGCAGGGTGATAATGGCGGCATATACCGGCGCAAATTACTGGCACTATTTCTTTCGATCATTGAATCCCTTTGTCCGATTCCAGCCATCACTTTATAAAGCGCACGAAGCACTCATTGTATTACGCGAATGCAAAACCGCCGCGTAATTTTGTGTAAAGTAAAACGCGCCACGTTCTCCACAATGAAACGAGCACGCTGGATCAGGCGAAAATAAACAAGATCAGCCAAAACCATAAACCACCGGCGCTTTGGGATGAAGCGATTCCTTGAATCAGATAACTTCAGCTTGCAATTGAGTTATTTTCATCCGGGTTTGGTGCGAGCTTCAGCGGAAGCCGGTCGAATTTACGGCGCATCGCATTGATAACGTTAAGCAATGCAGGTTGCCCGACAATTCTGGCTTCCAGCCTGCGTTTATGAGGAAAATCCATGAAGGAAATGCCGATCAGCATGGTCAATAATCCCTGCCCCGGCAAAAAAAGCATTAAAAAACCGACAATCAGAAATACAGCACCGATTACGTTTTTGACAATATGACCGGCGATACGCAAAACGGGATGATGATCTTTCATCCAGTGACGCGGAACGCGCACATCAAAATAATCATCCGGTAAGCGAATCAGGATCCACGGGATCGCGATCAATGAACCGATAAAGCTGATGATCGAAATCACCGTCAATCGGACCAGTACATCGACCGGTATCCATTGCTGGATAGTTGTAACGAGATCTTCCATGGCGAATGAAACCGGATATATGGGATAAAGTTATTCAAACTTGTGCGAATAACCGTTTGATGGTGAAAAATGAACTGGCAGGTTTTGTAGACAGCCTGCCGTTTGCTTAACACAGACGGCAGGCCATAGTGATACGCTACAAAGAAAGGATCAAGGTACGATTCTGTTGTTCAGAATCTCTTTGCTTTGACCATTCCAGATCACGTCGGTCAGGTTCGAGTAACGGGTGATGATTTGTGCTGCAATACCGCCCGAGAATAAACCTGCCCAGCCCAGAATTACAAAGCCCCAGTGCAGTGGCGCGCTAAACAGTTCTTCCATGAACCAGAATGCGTGACCCCATTCGTTCAAACCAACGTTCGGCAGAATCATCAGCGGGCCGGCAATCGCCATAACCAGCGGAAACGATGTGCCGCGGCTGTACAGTGGCAAACGGGTCATCGCGTACAGGTAGGATGCTACGCCACACACGATGTACATCGGGAATGAGCCGTAGAACACCACCACGTGACTTGGCGTGAAACTGGTGTCACGAATGATCACTTGGTGCCAAGATGCGTCTTGCTCGGTGAAGAAGCTACCGCCCCAGTAAACACCAAACAAATAAACACCCAGCCACATCATCCAGTAGAAGTAACGTTTCACTTCCAGTTTCGGATCGAGATTGTCCAGTTGTTCCTTGGTGTCACGGGTTTTCAAAATCCAGCCCCAGGTTACCAACGCAAACAGCGGCATCAGGGTCATGTGAACGCGCCACAGTCCCATCCATACCTTGTCAAATTCCGGTTCCATCGAGTCCATGCCATGTGAATAAGCAAAGGTTCTTTGGTACCAGATCCAAAATATCGCAACCAGCAGCATGGTCAACATGCCCAGTTTGTAGTATTTCGAGTCATACCACAGCGACATATCATAGTCAGCACTTGATGCACTACTCGTAGTGCCATAAGTTGTTGCCATTTTATTTTCCTCCTATTAAATAATAATGAGTTAGTTAATAGAATTTGGTGTTTAACATGAAAAATCATCTTTCCATTAAACACCTCCATTAGACAGGTTCCTCTTCAATCAAAGTTCCCATCCGATCATGAAGCTCAAAACTTGCATTGCGTAACTTAATTTTTCTTATATACGTTCAATGCAATTCCTATTTTAAGAACTAACAATCTTACTTTCAAGTAGTTAATTCATCGATACTGCCATCTCGAATCATTGATTCTGTCACACGGATGTAAGAAAAATGTAACTGTCACAAAACTGTAACATTGTTTCTATATAACGGTTGCCACCTTATATGACTCACTTTTTCAACCCTGGATCAACGACAGATGAAAAAATTATTCAGACTCACCCTGGCAACCACAGCGTTAATCAATTTAGGCCTCTTATCCAATGCCTATGCGCTCGATTTATATGTCGATACAAAAACCAAGCAAATTTTTGCCGAACCCGGTCCTGGACGGGTTCATATGGGAACTTACGAGAAATCAGAGAAAACATCGGCGAAAACAGAAGCTTCCAAAAAAGTATTGGCTGCTCCTGCACCAACGCCGGCCCAAGAGGACCGGACAGCGGAAGCGGAACATAAACCAACAGGCGATCGTCTGGTAAGACTGCGGGAAAAAGCTGATAAAGAACAGCTCAAGAATCAAGTTTCAGTACTTGAAGAACGTGTCAAGGAAGTGGAAAAAATACATGGTACATTTGATGATCGTGGATTGCATTGGTCAACTAAAGACGGTAATTTTTCAATGTCGATAAATGGTCGTATACAACCTGCCGCGGAATACAATTTTATCAATGATGCAGCCCCTGCCACTGGCACAAATCTACCTAATGAGCTAAATAGTGGCGCAAATATCCGCCGCGCACGTCTTGGTGTCGAAGGTACATTTTTCAAAATCTGGGATTACAAATTCGAATACGACTTCAGCCGCGGCAACGGCACGGTTGGTTCCGGAATTACCGATGCTTTCGTACGGTTGAATCATACCAATGCATTGTCCTACAAAATCGGTTCTTTCAAGGAGCCGTTCAGCTTGGAAGAAGCCGCCAGTAACCGCTTTCTGACGTTTATCGAGCGCCATATGTCGGTCAACTCCTTTGTCGATAATCCAAACACCTATAAAACCGGTATCGGTGTCAATTATGCCGTGCCGCGCTTCCAGACCGGATTGGCATTTCAAACGGAACCTATCGGCGCTTGGTCGGCTGCTGCCACTTCCGTTAACGCCAACGGCAATCAGAGTCGTAATAACGGCTCCGGCGATACCGGCTGGCAAGGCATTGGGCGTATATCCGGCAGACCGTGGATGGAAGATGAAACCAAGTTCCTGCATGTCGGTATCTCCGCCGGACACACAACGGTCAATACCCAGTATCGGGCTGATGGCACGATGGTTGGTGAAGGAAGCAATGGCGGCGGCGGCGGAATGTCATTCGTTGCATTTCCCGGCACCAACGTAGATCGCTCGAACGTACTAAACACCGGCAATTTAAGTAACGGCACGCTTACGGACCCGAATCGCCGTCAAGTCACCAGTTATGATCGATATGGCGCGGAAGGCTGGTTCGTCTATGGCCCTTTCTCCGCACAAGCCGAGTTTTTGCGTACCAACATCAATGGTGTCGGTTATAACGGCGAGCATCTGACCGGTTACTATGGCTTTATCAGTTATTTCCTGACCGGCGAATCCAAGGCCTATCACGTCCGGAACGGCGCAGCAAACCGCATCAAACCTAAAAAACCGTATCAATGGAACGGATCAGGCTGGGGTGCTTGGGAAGTTGCATTCGGTTATGATTACATCGATATGAATTCCGGTGTTATCAAGGGCGGTCAGGCTGATATGGTCAGAATGGGTCTGAACTGGTATCCCCACTCGAATGTTAAATTCCAAACGAACATCGTTCATATGCTCAATATCGATACAGCACAAACACCAACCACTAATACCAATGGTTACTCGGGCAGCGCTGGCGCACGTACGCATGGATGGGATAATGGCAGTATCAGCGCATTCCTGACTCAACTCACCGTTGATTTCTAATGTGACGAAAAAATCCGCAAATAGCGGTGTGCGTTAGCCGGGAATTCCGCATGATTTCAGGAATTCCCGGCGATCGAATCTTTCCTTGACGCGGCACTGTCATGCATAAAAAACATATCGTATGATTCGATACACAGCAGATCGATTGTTTCCACAACACATGCCGCAGCCGTCTCAAACCATTTTTGGAGGTTGAAATGTCGCAATCACAGAGCTTTAAATTACTCGGTGCAACAATAATATTGAGCGCATCGGTTTTCACCAGCGCTATCGCAAATGCGCAAGCGGTCATTAAAATTGACGGTTCCAGCACGGTGTACCCGATCACACACAGTGCAGCCAGCCAGTTTCAAGCAGCGAGAAAGAACGCGGTTAATATCACGGTCGATGTTTCCGGCAGTGGGGGCGGATTCAAGAAGTTTTGCCGCGGCGAAATCGATATCGTCAATGCTTCCCGTCCGATCTTTAAAAGTGAAATGAAGGATTGCAAAAAAGCCCATGTGCAATTTGTCGAGATACCGGTCGCATTCGATGCCTTGACGGTGGCGGTCAATCCAGAAAACACCTGGAGCACGAAGATGACGGTAACGCAATTGAAGAAAATCTGGGAACCGGCAGCGCAAGGCAGAATCACCCGCTGGAATCAAATCAATCCGGCATGGCCTGATGAAGCCATCCAACTCTTGGGTAGTCACGCCGATTCGGGCACTTACGATTACTTTACCGAAGCCATCGTCGGCAAATCCAAATCCAGCCGGCAAGACTTTACACAACTGGAAAACAACGCCACATTGATCGACAGCGTGGCAGGCAGCAAAAACAGCCTAGCGTTCCTCGGCTTCGGTTACTACAACGAAAATCAAAGCAGAATTACTGCTGTTGCCATCGATAATGGCAATGGCGCAGTGTTTCCTTCCGTCGAAACGGTGGAAAACGGCAGCTATCAGCCGCTATCGCGTCCGATATTCATCTATGTCAATGCCAAAGCGGCTGAAAGACCGGAAATCAATGGATTCGTGGAATTCTATATGAAGAACGCGATTCTTCTGGTTAAAGAAGCCAAATTCTTCCCGCTGCCGCCGAGAGCCTATTCCATCATGCTCGATCATTTCAATAAAAAACGCGTGGGTTCGGTTTTCAGCGGCAAGCCTGCCGTGGGTCTTACGATCGATGAATTGCTGCGCAGCGAGGGGCGCACGGAATTCGAACATTTTTAAGGAAGCAATTCCGATTCTATTGAAGTTCCAAGCGTCTCTCACGAAGACGTTTGGAACTACCGCTTCTTTCAGTTTTAATCCGTGGTCAGGGCAGCGTTCCGTTACCAGTACCGGCACAATGCGCACTTCTCTACCGCAAAATCTTATACATTGCTGAGCGATAAATTTTCAAAAAGCCACCACATTCATTTATGATATGAAACATCCTATGTAACCCCTCCGCCATCGATCCCACAGAATCAGCCATACCCGATCATGCCTTTCAATCCAATCATTCTGTGGACCGATGCGCTTATTTATTTACTCGTTGCGATTGTACTTCTCATCATCGGCTATATACGCCGCCGCGAACATCTGCTTGCGCAATGGCAGCGCGTAGGTCACAGTGCCAGCGGCATGGCGGCGCTCACCGTGCTGCTGTTCTTTCTGGTTGTCGGGCTATTGGATACGGTGCATTTCCGCCCGGCGCTGGATCACAAGAACAATCAGGGTGAAACGGTTTACAGCGTTGAAGTGCTGAGCATGTTCGATCTGCTGGCAACACCGTTGCGCACGCAAGTTGAGAAAACGTACTCCGCGCCGCTGGCCGCGCATTTGTATGCCAAGGAAACCATCGAGCAACCGGACGGTAGTCAAATACGCACCTTTGCCCGGCTAGCATTTGGCGGCGCGCACTTGCAGGATCCGGAAAATGACCGCATGACGGACATCGCAGAACGTGCAATCAAGGGCTTGCTTTACGGTTTTTCCATCTGGTGCGCATTGTCCCTTGGTTTAATCTTGCTGTTATCCCGCCGCAAGCAACAGAATTTTATGCAGTGCCTGACGGCCGTTTGGCGCCGCAACACCGAAATACCGTGGCATGCCATCCTGATCACACTGCTCATTCTGCTGCTGATCATCGGCGGCATCACTGCCCTGGCGGGACACTATCATGTGCTTGGCACCGACAAAGTAGGCCAGGATATTCTGTATCAATCGTTGAAAAGCATCCGCGTTGCGCTGGTCATCGGCACCCTGACCACGCTGATCATGCTGCCGTTCGCCTTGCTGCTGGGCATCACGGCCGGCTACTTCCGCAGCTGGGTCGACGATGTCATTCAGTATATCTACACCACGTTGAATTCCATTCCAAGCGTCCTGTTGATCGCCGCTGCGGTACTGATGATGCAGGTTTACATCGAAACCCATCCGGATATGTTCGATACTGTGGCGTCGCGCGCGGATTTGCGTTTGCTGTTTCTCTGCATAATTCTCGGTATTACCAGCTGGACCAGCTTATGCCGGTTGCTGCGCGGGGAAGCAATGAAATTGCGTGAACTGGAATATATCCAGGCGGCGCATGCATTCGGCGTTTCGCACTGGCGCATCATCAGCCGCCATATTCTGCCGAACGTGATGCATATTGTGCTGATCGCCACAGTGATGGACTTCAGCGGCTTGGTTCTGGCCGAAGCAGTGTTGTCGTACGTCGGCGTCGGTGTCGATCCTTCCATGATCAGCTTCGGTACCATGATCAACGCGGCGCGGCTGGAAATGGCGCGCGAACCGATGGTTTGGTGGGCTTTGCTGGCAGCGTTCGTTTTTATGTTCACGCTGGTGTTGAGCGCCAACTTGTTTGCCGATGCGGTGCAGAATGCCCTCGATCCGCGCACCCGGACATTGCGCCAGCAAACCGTTTTTCCGCGTTTTGGCAAAAAAACGCACGCTGCGCAAGACAATACGTCTGAAACAACTGCACCGGCAAAATCCTCTCCCCGCACATGAAAGCACTGCTTGAAATCGAAAATCTCGAAACCGTGCTGCACACCGGCGCTACCCCAGTGCGCGCCGTCGACGGCTTGACGCTGACGATCTCGCCCGGGGAAACATTTGCCTTGCTGGGTGAATCCGGCTGCGGCAAGTCGATGACTGCGCTGTCGATCATGCGCCTGCTGCCGGATGCCGGTGAAATCGTTGCCGGTCAAATCCGGCTCGACGGTGCCGATTTGTTGCAATTATCCGAAAGCGAAATGCGCAAAATCCGCGGCAAGCACATCGGCATGATTTTTCAAGAACCGATGCTGAGTCTTAATCCGGTTATGACCATCGCGCAACAAATCGAAGAAGTGCTGAAGCAGCACCTGAATTTGCCGCGCGAAGCTGTACAAGGACGCATTCAAGGGCTGCTAGAGCAAGTCGGCATACCCGATGCGCCGCGCCGCATGCACGAATACCCGTTTCAGTTCTCCGGCGGCATGAAACAGCGCGTCATGATCGCAATGGCACTCGCCGCTGAACCGCAATTGCTGATTGCCGATGAGCCGACCACCGCATTGGACGTTACCATCCAGGCACAAGTGCTCGATCTGATGCGGTGTATCCAGCAACAGAAAGGCATGGCGATCCTGCTCATCACGCACGATCTGGGTGTAGTGGCCGAAATGGCACAACAGGTCGCTGTCATGTACGCGGGGGAAATCATCGAGCTGGCGCCACGGGATAAGTTCTTTCAAGGCCCGCAACACCCTTATTCACAGCAATTGTTCGCCGCATTGCCGGGAAAACAAAAACGCAACCAAGCCCTAACTGTCATTCAAGGCAACGTGCCGTCACTTGCGCAACAGTTTAGCGGCTGCCGTTTCGTCGAGCGCTGCAACCAGGCCATCGAACAGTGCCGTCATACCGCTCCGCAATGGCGCGTGGTTTCCGATCGGCATCAGGTTCGTTGCCATTTATTCAGCGATCATGCAAACCAAACAGCCGTTGGTACCGGCACCGCAGCGCAGGAAACTGCCCAAGTTGCGCAACCGGTCCCGGCGGCAACGGATAATCCACTGTTGCAGGTGTCTGACCTGAAAGTGCATTTCCCGATTCGTAAGGGTTTGTTCCAACGCACTATTGGTCATGTCAAAGCGGTCGATGGCGTATCGTTGAAGATTTATGCAGGCAAAACGTTGGCACTGGTAGGCGAATCCGGTTGCGGCAAAACCACGATCGGAAAAAGTATTTTGCAATTGATTCAACCGACGCACGGCAGTGTGCGTTTTAAGGAACAGGAATTGACCGGATTAAAGCGGAACCAATTGCAACCGTTACGTTCACAGTTTCAAATCATTTTCCAGGACCCCTACTCCTCTTTGAACCCACGCATGCGCATCGTTGAAATCCTGCAAGAAGGGATGAATGCATTGAATACCGGCAACACGCACGGGCATGGTGTTAACACACCGCTATCCGCAAACGAGCGCGAGCAGGCAATCGATGCATTATTACAGCGCGTCGGTCTGCCAACTGAAGTAAAATGGCGCTTTCCGCACGAATTCTCCGGCGGACAGCGGCAGCGCATCGCGATTGCCCGTGCCTTGGCGGTCAACCCCGAATTGCTGATTTGCGATGAACCGACCAGCGCGCTGGATGTATCGGTGCAAGCACAGATTCTGAATCTGCTCAAATCGCTGCAAAATAATTTAGGACTTGCATTTTTGTTTATTACCCACAATATCGCGGTTGTTGAATATCTGGCGGATGAAGTGGCGGTGATGTATCTGGGGCGCATTGTCGAACAGGGGCGCATTGATGAAGTGATGAACAACCCCAAGCACCCGTATACGCAAGCGTTATTGTCGTCGGTGCCGCGGATTGAAGCGGATCCCGGGCGGCCTATCATTCCATTGACAGGCGATCTGCCGTCACCGGCGACACCGCCCGCAGGCTGTCATTTCCATCCGCGTTGCGCGCATGCCATGCCGGTATGCCGCACATCGTATCCGCCGGTCAGCCGATTCAGCACGACTCACACCACCCATTGTTATCTTCACTCACAGGAACACCGTCATACCGATTATGAGCATTAACCAAGAAGTGGCGCGGCGCCGCACATTCGCCATTATTTCCCACCCGGATGCGGGTAAAACAACGCTGACCGAAAAACTGTTGATGTACGCCGGTGCGATTCATATCGCCGGTAGCGTCAAAGCGCGTAAAGCCAGCCGCCATGCCACCTCCGATTGGATGGAGATCGAAAAGCAGCGCGGCATTTCGGTTGCCAGCTCGGTCATGCAAATGGAATACCGCGATTGCGTCATCAATTTGCTCGACACGCCGGGTCACCAGGATTTTTCCGAAGATACCTACCGCGTACTGACCGCCGTCGATGCCGCATTGATGGTGATCGACGCGGCCAACGGTGTCGAAGCGCAAACGCTGCGTCTGTTGGAAGTGTGCCGCGCGCGTAACACACCGATCGTCACTTTCGTCAATAAAATGGATCGTGAAGTGCGCGAACCGCTGGATTTGATCGACGAAATCGAACGCACGCTCGGCATGACGACTATTCCATTCACCTGGCCGGTCGGCATGGGAAAGCATTTCCACGGCGTATGCGACCTGCAAAACAACGGCATGCGCGTCTTCCAGCCGGGATCGGATCGCGTCGACACTGAAAACGAAGTGATCGCGCGTTTCGACGATGCACAGTTGCAGCAACGTTTCGGCGCGGAACTGACCACCGCGTTGCAGGAAATCGACTTGATCCGGGGCGCATCACCGGCTTTCGACCATGAAGCATTCTTGGCCGGCCAACAAACCCCGGTTTTCTTCGGCTCGGCGATCAATAATTTCGGCGTGCGGGAAATTCTCGACGCGCTGGTCGATCTGGCGCCGCCGCCCGAATCGCGCAACGCCATTCAACGCGAAGTGCAGCCGGATGAGAAGAAATTTTCCGGCATGGTATTCAAAATCCAGGCCAATATGAATCTGGCGCACCGCGACCGCATTGCGTTCGTGCGCGTTTGTTCCGGACAATTCAAGCGCGGCATGAACCTGAAAGTGGCGCGCAACGGCAAGGACATCCGCACCAGCACGGTCGTGTCTTTTTTATCGCAACGCCGCGACATTCTGGAAGAAGCCTACCCCGGAGACATCATCGGCATAC
The DNA here is from genome assembly GCA_015709615.1 of Gammaproteobacteria bacterium. Taxonomy (NCBI): domain Bacteria; kingdom Pseudomonadati; phylum Pseudomonadota; class Gammaproteobacteria; species Gammaproteobacteria bacterium. Next base: position 764,357 of record CP054179.1, read on the forward strand.
CGAATCATGGCACCCTGCAACTGGGCGACACCCTGACCGAAGGCGAGGTGCTGCAATTCACCGGATTGCCTTTTTTCGCACCGGAAATTTTCCGCACCGTGGAAATCGCCGACCCGCTGCGCAGCAAGCAATTGAAGTTGGGACTGGCGCAACTCGGTGAGGAAGGCGCGATTCAAGTATTCCGTCCGCATTTGGGCAATATGCTGTTGCTCGGCGCTGTCGGCACGCTGCAATTTGAAGTGGTCGCGCACCGCTTGCAACATGAATACGGTGTAGCGGCACGCATTACCTCGGCCAAATACCAATTGGCACGCTGGATTACCAGCGATGATCCACGTGAATTGCAGCGCTTTATCGAAGCCAATGCGCACCGCATTGCGTATGATGCTGTCGACGCGCCGACTTTTCTGGCCTCGTTCGGTGCGGAGTTGAGTGTCGCGCAAGAAAACTGGCCCGCCATCCGCTTCCATAAACTGCGCGAACACGCCGGTTTGGTTTTTCAGAACCACATGACGGCATGATCCGCAGCATGACGGCGAAGGCATGCTTTTTCCTCTTCATGCTGATTTTTGCCGCGTCCGCACCGGCGGACGGGACGACATCTTCCGCCGCTGAAAAAACCGTCCGGTTTGTGGTGCTGGGTGACATGCCATACAGCGATGCCGAATATGCGTTGCTGGAGCAACCCCACGGTGCAATCGCCCAAGCCATTCACGACTTGAATCCGCCGGTGCTGATCCATCTGGGTGATTTCAAGAGAGGCCGGTTAGCATGCAACGACGATCTTTTTCAAGATCAGTACCGCCAAATTGCGCGCCTCAATCCGCACAAAACAGTCTACACCCCCGGCGACAACGACTGGACGGATTGCGATCGGTTTAATACTTCAACGCGATATGACGAGCTGGAACGCCTCGATTATCTGCGCCAACTGTTTTTTCGGCAGGACCGGCAGCAACTGACGCGCGATATCCCGGGTCTTATCCGGCAGCAAGGCTTTATCGAGAATGCGCGATGGGATATCGGCTCCGTCGCTTTCGCCACGTTGCACATCCCCGGCACGAATAACGGCCGCAAGGAAATTCTGCGCAGCAATGTCGACGATGCCTTAAACGAAGCCGATCGTCGCGATCAAATGAACGCCGAATGGCTGCAACAACGCTTCGTTACGGCAGAATCGGCACAAGCGGTGGTGATCGCTTTCCAGGCGGATATGTTCGATTTCGATTACGACAAACCCGCTTGCAACACAAGCAACCGCACCGATTGCGATGGGTTCCGCTTGCTGCGCGATCTGATCAAAGACAAGGCCGGGCAATTCAAAAAACCGGTTCTGGTCGTTCACGGCGACACCGCAGCCTATTGCCTGCACCAACCCTACCCCAATATCCCCAATTTATGGCGCTTGAATGCACCGGGCGACTACAAATACATCGACGCCAGTCAAATCGTGTTTGATCCGGAAAATAAAGACATACCTTTTACCGTCACCGGCTTGCTCGACCGCAAACCTGCGCCAGCGGTCTGCGACGACAACTTGCTCAGCTTATCCCGTTATTTTCCATTTTACTCTCTAAAAACAAAGACATCATGATTTTCAGTATGACCGGCTACGCCGCTGCTACGCAGGAAATGCCCTACGGATCGTTTAACCTGGAAATCCGTTCGGTCAATAACCGCTATCTCGACATCCAGTTCCGTCTGCCGGATGATTTTCGCAAGCTGGAACCAGCTATGCGCGAACTGCTGACAAAGCAACTCAGCCGCGGCAAAGTCGAATGCCGCCTGAATTTTTCCCCATCGGCGAACACGGAAAATTCTCAGCAGCTCGATCAGGCTTTGCTGGATAAATTGCTGCAACTCGAACAAGCCGTCAAAACATGCCACCCCGCCGCACCTTCGTTAACAGTGGCGGAAATCCTGAAATGGCCCGGCATGCTGGGAAGTGACGTGGCACCCGGCGAGGAATCCGATGAAATCGGCATGACCTTGCTACAAACCGCATTGAATGACTTAAAAGCTGCACGAATACGCGAAGGCGACAAACTGAAATCCGTTTTGCTGGAACGCATCAAGCAAATGCGCCAATTACTGCAATCCGCTGCCCCGCGCATCCCGGCATTGATCGCCGCCTTCGAGGAAAAACTGCGCACTCGTTTAGAAGAAATTCTTGGCACACAAGAAAACGAACGCATCCACCAGGAAATCACCCTATTCGCCAGCAAAATCGACGTCGATGAAGAACTCTCGCGCTTGCAAGCGCACATCGACGAAGTCGAACGCATCATCAACAAAGGTGGCGCCGTCGGCAAACAACTCGATTTCATGATGCAGGAACTGCACCGCGAAGCCAACACCATCGGCTCAAAATCCGTCGATTTGGAAATTACGCGGATTTCGATGGAGTTGAAGGTGATTATCGAGCAGATGCGTGAGCAGGTGCAGAATATTGAGTGATGAAATTTCGTTTTAAGAAGCGTACGAGTTATGGATCAGATATTTACCACCACTATCTTAGTTAGTAAGGCATTATTTTATTAATCAATCTCCCTGCCTTTTCATATGCCCACTCTTCTAATTGTTTCTGCTAGTCCGCTTGATCAGGATCGACTTAGGCTTGGTGCAGAATTCCGTGATATTCGCCAAGCATTACAACGATCACGCAACCGTGAAAACTGGATTATTGAAAGTAACGAAGCGGTCACTGTTGACGATTTTCGAAGGGCCTTACTAGATTTTCACCCTACAGTGGTGCATTTTTCCGGGCATGGTGGAGGATCCGGTGGTTTGTGCTTCGAAGATCTCAATGGCTACACCAATTCTATAGATGCTTCACCATTAGCAAAGTTATTTCATCATTTTAAAGATGAATTAAAGTGTGTAGTTCTCAATGCATGCTATTCGAAAATCCAAGCTGAAGAAATCCAAAAAGAGATTGATTATGTTGTTGGAATGAGTGCTGCAGTAGATGACGACTCCGCTTCCAAATTTGCTGTAGCTTTTTATGATGCAGTATTTGCTGGCACTGACTTTCGCACAGCTTTTGATTTGGGTTGCACAGCTCTTGATCTCAACAAAATGCCCGATGCTGATGTTCCTGTTTTTATGACCGGTTCACATTTTGCACCTAAAGTGCTTTCTTATTCCGCTCACATCCCAGAAATTGAAAGAATTCTCTATTCGTACTTCAATACACCATTTTATGATCGTGCCATCTTTACAACAACAGGTGAACGTTTACGCCCCATTATCGAAAAATATTATGGTGAGCGAATGCATCGGAATATTGAAAAAGTACATGTTATAAACATGAAACAAATTTCTAATGAAATTTGGTGTATCGAAGTAGCAAACACAGAAATCCGATTTATGTATATCCGTATCAGAGGTAGAAGTATATTGATTGAATGGGAAGCCAGTGTTGGTCTTTGGAGTATTCCCATAAAAACATACCTTGCTTTAGGTTCAAAAAAACCAGTGATAGCACGAGTCGAGGCTGAGCTTGATACCTACTACAATTTTGATTTTCGCAACCAAGAGCAGTACTTTCAATCAATCAGCCTTTGCACTCAAGATCGTCAATCACTCCACGGATATGTGGAACGACAATCTGAAGTTGGTAAGGAGCTAATTGATACTCTTTCTGATGGTAATAATCACAAAATTACACTTGAAATAAGACAGGTTACAAAACAAACAGACATGCCATTAATTACAAAAATTTTGTCACAAACATGGATTTACTTTCCATCTGATGAAAACTCAAGCGATAATCCATGACCTAAGTTATAAGAATTTCTTTAAGAAGGGAACTGCGAATGTCTCAACTTGCTAAACTAAGTCCAAAAGGCCAAATCACGGTACCTGCCGAAGTGCGTAAACGATTACAGCTCAAAGCAGGAGATACGCTTGCGTGGGAGGTGCTGGAAAACGGCAAAATATCGGTACATCGAGTGGAAGAGTCACTAGATGTGAGTTACTTGGCTGCATTAAACGATGTTTTATCGGAATGGAACAGTACCGAAGATGACGAAGCCTACCGTAATCTATAATCGCTACGATGTTGTCAAAGTTCCTTTTCCATTCACCGATCAGCAGGCCAGCAAGAGCCGACCTGCGCTGATTATCTCTTCAGCAACATCATTCAATGACTGTATTGGCCATAGTGTGATGGCCATGATCACTTCAGCTCAGCACGCTCCTTGGCCGTTAGATACATCCATCGCTGATTTGAATAGCGCAGGTTTACCGGTGGCATCGATCATCCGGTTAAAGCTTTTTACCTTGGATCACCGCCTGATCATTTGCACATTAGGTCATTTGTCAGATCGAGACAAAACCATTTTTAACAAAAACTTCACCGCACTCACTGCTGATTAATTGAATTACGCCAGCACGTCCACCGCAGGCGTATAACTCAACCCCAAATCCCGCGCCACCGCTTCATACGTCAATCGCCCCTGATAAACATTCAGCCCGTTGCGTAAATGCACGTCGTCCGTCAGTGCTTTGCGATGGCCCTTATTGGCCAGCGCCAAGACGAACGGCAGCGTCGCGTTATTGAGTGCGAAAGTAGAGGTTCGTGCGACTGCGCCGGGCATGTTGGAAACGCAGTAATGCACCACGCCATCGACGGTGAAAATGGGATTGGCCAGCGTGGTCGGTTCGGAGGTTTCGAAACAGCCGCCTTGGTCGATGGCGACGTCGACCAGCACCGCGCCGCGGTTCATGCGGCTGACCAATTCACGGCTGACCAGTTTGGGTGCTGCGCCACCCGGCACCAGCACTGCGCCGATAACCAAGTCGGCGGCTGAAACATATTCTTCGACGACATCCACCGTGGAAAACACCGTATTGATTCTCGAACCATACTGAAAATCGAGTTGCTGCAAGCGATGGATCGATTTGTCGAGCACGGTGACATGCGCTTCCACGCCCATCGCGATGCGAGCGGCATTGGTGCCGACCACGCCACCGCCTAAAATCACGACACGCGCCGCGGGGACGCCGGAAACACCACCGAGCAGTACGCCACGCCCGCCTTGATCGAGTTCCAGCGCATGCGCGCCCGCCTGAATCGCCATGCGGCCAGCCACTTCGCTCATCGGTGCGAGCAGCGGCAAGCCGCCGAAACTGTCGGTGACCGTTTCATAAGCAATGGCAATGCAGCCGGAATCGAGTAGGCCTTTGGTTTGCACCGGATCGGGCGCGAGGTGCAGATAGGTGAACAGCACCTGACCTTCGCGCAGCAACGGCAATTCGGATGCTTGCGGCTCCTTGACCTTGACGATCAGATCGGCCTTGGCGTAAATCTCCTGCGGCGTCTCCACGATTTCAGCACCCGCGTTGCGGTATTTTTCATCGCTCAAACCGATTTGCAGTCCGGCGTTCTTCTGCACCATGACATGATGGCCGCTGGCAGCCAGTTCGCGTACCGCCGCCGGCGTCAGTCCGACACGGGATTCATGAGTTTTGATTTCCTTAGGCACGCCGATACGCATTTGTTTTCCTTTCCTGATTCGTTAAATAATTCCACCGTTGACACCAATATTCTGCCCCGTAATCCAGCGCGCTTCGTCGCTGACCAAAAACAATACCACTTGCGCGATGTCGTCCGCTTCACCGATCCGTCCCAATGCGGCCATTGCCGCCATACGTTCGATATCCGCCGCCGTTTTACCGCTGCGGAACAACTCCGTATCGACCGGACCGGGCGAAACGATATTCGCGGTGATGCCGCGCTTTCCCGCTTCGCGCGCAAAAATCCGCGTCAATTGTTCAACGGCTGCTTTGGTCGCGGCGTATGCGCCGTACTTCGGCAACATCAGACGCGTCACCGTGCTGGATATAGTTACGATACGGCCATGATCCGCCAGTTTTACCGCGGCTTCGCGCAATGTATAAAAAATGCTCTTGAAATTGATATCGACGATGCGATCGAATTCGTCGTCGCTGATTTCGGCGATTTCCTTAAATACCAGGACTCCGGCGTTATTGACGAGAATGTCGATGTGCTGGAAATGTTCGATTGCCGCTATGAAGAGCTGTCGCACCGCAATCGGATCGCTGACATCGGCTTGCACCGCTAGGCATTCGCCGCCTGATTCGATAATCGCCGCACTGATTTTGTCCGCAGCCGCCTTGTCTTTCACATAATTGACAACGACTTTAGCGCCCGCTTTGGCTAACGTCAGCGCGATCTCGGCGCCGATTCCTCGCGCCGATCCGGTTACCAGAGCCACTTTTCCTTGCAGCGGCTGCATGGTCAAATTTCCAGCCGGGCTATACTAACGTTCAATTTATTTCGCTGTTCCACGATTTTTAAGAAACTGCGCGATGTCCGGATGATTGTATTTTTCCGCCCAAGTCAGGGCATTGTCGCCGTGCTCATTTTTGATCGACGGATCGGCACCATTGTTGATTAACAAAGAAACCGCATCCAGATGGTTTCCCCTGACCGCCATCATCAGCGCGGTCGAACCGTTGTCGGTCAGTGAATTGATGTCAGCGCCACCGGAGAGCAGCATTTGCAGGGTATCCAGATGTCCGCCGAATGCGGCGTAAATCAGCGGATTCCAGCCCTTGTGATTGATTTCGGCGCCTTTGATGTAGAGCAGCCGCACCAGATCGGTAAATCCGTGGTAGCTGGCCAGCATGATCGCTGTCTCGCCATAGCGGTTGCGGTTATCCAATTGCGCACCGGCTTCGATCAGCAATTGCGCCATTTTCAGATTTTTTTCCTTGGCGGCGATCATCAGCGGTGTATAGCCCTCCCGGTTCGGCGTATCCGGGTTAGCACCTTTCTGCAGCAATCCGGAAACATCGGATAAATTGCCTTTTTCCACCGCCCAGATAAAATCTTCCTGAACACCGGCGGAAACTTGAAACGATAGGCACGCCAAAAGCGCTGTAGCGCAAAACGATAACCGGTATGATTTAAGCAAGTACACCATGGCGCGATAGTTTAAATAAATTAAAAAAATTATCCGTGGTTGCAACGGCGATGTCTTCCAGACTCGCATCGCGCAGACGCGCGATTTCTTCCGCCACATGCCGCACGAACGCCGGCTGATTTTGCTTGCCGCGAAACGGCACCGGCGCCAGATAAGGCGAATCGGTTTCTATCAGCATTCTATCCAACTGAATATTCTTGGCAACTTCTTTTAACGCCACGGCGTTCTTGAAGGTTACGATACCGGAAAAGGAAATATAAAAATTCATGGCGATCGCTTGCTGCGCTACTTCCCAGCTCTCGGTAAAACAATGCATCACGCCACCCACCCGGTCGGCACCCTCTTCCCGCATGATCCGCAGCGTATCCTCAGCGGCCGAACGGGTGTGGATGATCAACGGTTTGTTCGCTTTCCGCGCAGCGCGGATATGCTGGCGGAAGCGATCGCGCTGCCATTCCAAGTCGCCTTGCAGGCGGAAATAATCCAGGCCGGTTTCACCGATGGCGATGACCTTGGGATGATCGGCCAGCGCGGCGATTTGTTCGGCTTGCGGTTCGATCTGATCTTCATAATCCGGATGAACACCGACGGAAGCAAACAAATTGTCATGCGCTTCCGCCAAGGCCCGCACCCGGGGAAAATGCGGCAAATCGACGCTGACGCAGAGCGCGTGCGTGACCTGATTGTGCTGCATGTTCAGTAATAATTGATCCAGATCCTTGGCCAGATCGGGAAAGTCGAGGTGACAATGGGAGTCGATGAACATAAATCAGTTTTCTCTAAAAATTATAACGAGCCGCGCACCGCATCGGCCCAACAATTCGGTGTCTCGTATAAACGCACCTGCTCAAGTTGCAGATGATTGCCATAACTATCCTGATAAGCGTCATCCAGAATTTCAAATGCAATCTGCGCCAGATTTTCCGCTGTCGGCTGCACATCCAGCACAACCGTTTTATGGTCTGCGATCGATTGCAAAAATTGCAAAACTTTCGTATCGCCGGAATACACTAAGAATGCGTGATCCCACTGATCGACCAGTACCGATTTGGCGATGCGTTTGACTTCGGAGTAATCCATAACCATGCCTTGCTGCGCTACGCCTTCGTCAGCGATAATGCGGCCGGACAATGTAATTTCGATACAGTAGCGATGACCGTGTAAATGGCGGCATTGACTGTTATGCGTTGAAATGCGGTGACCGGCATCGAATTCCAGCCTGCGAGTGATGAACATACGTACAATTTAAAAGCGCGAAATGAATATAGGGAATTGTAACATTGCGAGCAAATTCTAAACTATTGAAAACGACGGATCACAGCCGCGACAGCGCCGGACTTACATATGTGTATCCGGTCATTTCGCGCCGCGCCGGGGGCGTGTCGATCGGCATTAATCTGAATCCGAACAATGCTTGCAACTGGCGCTGCGTTTATTGCCAGGTGCCGGAACTGAAACGCGGCTCCGCGCCGCGCATCGATCTGAACCGGCTGGAAACCGAGCTGCGCTCTTTTCTGCACCAACTGACCGCAGGCGATTACCTGCAACAGCATGTGCCGCCGGAGATGCGGAAAATTCACGATATCGCTTTATCCGGTAACGGCGAACCCACCAGCGCAAAAGAGTTCGATCAAGTGATCGAACTGATCGGCCAGATCAAGAAAGACTTCGCATTACCAGCGGATTTAAAAATCGTGCTTATCACCAACGGCAGCTTAATTCATCGGCCTGCCGTGCAAGCCGGTCTGAAACGGATGGGTGAATTGAATGGTGAGATCTGGTTCAAATTCGACCGCGCTTCAACAAAGGAAAGGCAGCGGATTAATAATACGTCGATCAGTTTGAAGAAAATACGCGAGCATTTAGCGATTGCATCGGCACTTTGCCCCACTTGGCTACAGACGTGCATTTTTCAACTGGATAACGAGCCGCCGTCTCCGGAAGAAGTCAGCGCGTATTTGAATTTTCTGCAACAATTAAGCAGCGAACAGATTCGAATCCAAGGTGTTTTGTTATATGGCATCGCGCGGCCATCGTTGCAACCGGAAGCGGAACGGCTTGCAAAAATCGATACTGCTTGGTTAACCAATTTTGGCGAGCAAATCAAACGCGCCGGGTATGCCGTCAGAATAAGCTCATAACACCGCCGAATTATCCCGGACACCTGTTATAGGTGTTGCATTGTATCTACGTTGTTGATTTACAACACAATCGAACCCCATAAATCATTATAAAATCAATTAGTTATTTAATCTTAATTTCACCAAAAAATTAAGAAAAGAAGATAGATTTGCTGATTAAGCGCTGAAAAACCTTGTTTTAACGCGCTTTTTCACACTTTCGGATGAACCATCACAATTTATAATGCGACTCTAAATTTGTACCATTGCCGATACGGTTGCGCTAAAAAAACCCATGGTATAGGGTATAATGCCCGCAATTTTCTGATATCAATCAACCGATTCCGGTTGATCACAAACCTGGATTATTAACGACGGAGCTTATTAATGAATAACTCGAGATCCTTCATTTTCTCAGCGTTCTCCCCGAGTGAGCGTAAACCCGTTCAACCGGGAAAAGGGCGGCGGTGGTTGGTAAAACTCTGCGTCGGCTTGTTGGGAACGGGAATGGCGTTGCAGGTTCATGCAAACCCTCCTGCGGCGGCGAATGCACCTGCACCGAAAGCTGCTGAGGCGCCTAAAACCGCCGAAGCGCCCAAAGCTGCTGATGGCAAATTTGATAAATCCAAGGTGCCGCCAGTTACCGCAGCGTCGCGCCCAGGTTTATTCCTGCTGCCGCCAACCGGATCGGGCTATTATTCATTGCTGGATCTGGTAACCAATAACAAGCGGGAAAAACCCCCAGTAGCTCCATACGCCCCCTTTGCGCTTTTGACGACGCCTTCATTTGACATCGATTTTCGTTATCTGGATACGCCGGGGCACGAAAAAAATATTTTCGATCCGGTAAAAAGAATCCGTTTCGCGGACGATTGGTTATTATCGTTCGGTGGCAGTTTCTGGTATCGCTATGTGAAAGAAACGGATAGCCGTTTGAATGCCGCTGGTACCGATAATAGCTTCCACTTGTTCCGTACGAGATTTCATGCCGATTTGTGGTATCGCGATAATGTGCGGTTGTTCGCTGAATTCTTGGATTCACGCATTCAAGGGTCCGATTTGCCGCCACTCGTAACAGATCAGAATCACACTGACATGCTCAATTTGTTTGCCGATGTCAAGTTGGCTAGCGTAAATAACGGCCCCGTTTATATCCGTTTCGGCCGTCAAGAGTTAATGTACGGGTCGCAAAGATTGATTTCCACGCTGGATTGGGTCAACACGCGCAGAACATTCCAAGGTGTCAAAACTTTCTGGCGTACTGCAGAATGGGATTTGGATGCATTCTGGGTTCGTCCGATGATTACCGAGGTTAATAAGTTTGATAACTGGGATACCCAGCAAAACTTTTTCGGCTTGTGGGCTACGAACAAACCAAAACCCGGGCACATTATTGATCTCTATTTCCTAAGTTTAATTAATGATCGCTCAGTTTCCGCTGCAAATTTATTGGCTGGAAATATTCTGCAAGGTAACGCCGATACGCATACGCTCGGTGGCCGCCTGGCCGGGAATTTTGATAACTTGCTGTATGAATTTGAAGGTATGTATCAGTTCGGTCAGCGCTCTAACCAGGATGTTTCCGCTTTTGCCGTGGCAACCGGGGTGGGCTATCGTCTGCCGCTGCCGATGAATCCGCAAGGCTGGATACGCTATGACTTCGCATCGGGCGACAGTAATTCTAAAGACGGCAGAAGCAATACCTTCAATCAATTATTTCCGTTCGGTCACTACTACATGGGGTTCATCGATCGTGTAGGACGGCAAAATATTCACGATTTCAACGCTCAGTTCACGCTGCATCCGATGCCGTGGTTCACATTTATTTCTCAGTACCACCGGTTCTATTTGGCAAATACGCGCGACTACTTATACAACGCGGGTGGCGTAGCGACCATGCGCGACATCACCGGTCAATCCGGCAGTCACGTTGGCGATGAGATGGATTTCCGTGCCAACTTCCACTTAGATCGTCACCAAGACGTCTTGATTGGATACTCGAAATTATTCAGCGGCGAATTTCTGCAAAAACAAAGACCGGGAATCAATGCCGATCTTTTCTATGTTCAATATAATTTCCGCTTCTAAGTTTTCTTAGCATAAAGAACAAACAAAAACGGCAACCTTCGGGTTGCCGTTTTTGTTTTGAGATCCAGATTTATAAGGGAGCAGGTAACGAACGACGGCCAGGCGCAATATGCTTCAGAACTTTCTTAGCGCCCGGTAAATATCATAGTTTATTGACACCCAGAAACCGGTAACCAATTCGCCAACGGACCTTCATCCTGCAATAATCCATCGGCTTGCTTCATGAAATAAACATGATTATCCGTTGCGGCAACACCCACATAAATTTGGTTTTTCGAATAATAGCGATAGCTGTAAAGACCGGAAACTACAGTTGCAGCACCTGCCGGCGACAACAACTCGGGATACTTCCCTTCCGCCCAAGTAAGAAAACAATCAATACTGGCGGCTGATGATTGATTGATAAATTTATTGACGATCGTGCGTCCGCCGGAAATGACCAATTGCGGATATTCCAGAAGCTTGAATTTCTGGAATGGATTACCTTTGACTGCAATCACATCGGCCGGAGCGCCCGGCATCAGCGTGCCCAATGGCGCCAAGCCCAGATGTTCGCCCGCTTTTGATGTCGCGGCTTTGATGACATTGACCACATCGCTAAAATCGATCGATTCCCCGCTGGTCAGATGCAATATCATATGTAACTCTTCGCCGTTAATTCCCCAAGGCACATTGTCATGGCCGATTTCGGAACCATAAATAAATTTCGCTCCCTTACTTGCCAAGCTCATGGTATTGGAGTGAATACCTTTGCCGGTAGCAGTATTCACACAAGATGCCAGCGTATCGATGGTGGTCACAAAAGTAATGCCTTGATCCACGGCGCGTTGTAATAACTCTTCACTAATTTCGCTGCAAGGAATATGCGCGAATTCATCGATGCCGGCATTCAGCGCTCGTTCAAAACCGGTATTCTCACCCGCATGTACCAGCACACGCTTACCCAAAGCATGCGCCTTGGCCACAATGGCATTGGCTATGTCTTGCGACAACATCGGCCAGGGAGTAACCGGTACCAGGCCATCGTGCGGTTGCATCCAAGGTGCGCCGGTTTCGCCGCCCGGCTCCAGCGCCATTTTGATTGCAGTTGCTCCGCCGGCAACCAGATCGGTGACAACCTTCTCAGCCTCAGTTGTTGAAGCGACCTGAATGCCGATTTTGTCATAACCGCCATCGCCCCCGCCAAATACATTCAGCGGATAACCCCCGACTGCTTGGATAATGGGACCAACGGTCATCAACCGCAGCGTCCCTTGACCGCCTTCCTGAGCCTGCAATACACCACCGGTATCTTGCACGGTCGTTATACCGTGTTCCAGCACGGCATTTTTGCTAACACTCTGAAAGTTAATGTGCGCATGCGACTCAATAAATCCGGGCAAAATGGTCGCATCGCCCAAATTGATCTGATTGGCGCACGATCCGCTGAGTTCGGTCAAAGCGCCCACTTGCTTGATTTTATCGCCTTCGATCAGTACCGCCATATTGTCTTGCGGAAAATTGATGCCATCGAACAGCCGGGCGGCCGCCAGTATTTGGCATTCCGGCAGACCGGGCACCAGCGTCTCCGGGCCGCCGTGATCTTCTCCGTCATGACTGAATGCGTTGAAACTGACGATTTGGCAAAGAATCAGCGCAATTAAGCTCTTACTGTTAAAACTGGAATTTATATTTATCATTTTTTTGGAATGGATGAAGTTGATTCAGAACACACAACAGCCTTGTATCAGGCCAGGAGGTAGAATTGGCATGATACAAGGCTGTGCGGTACGAATAGCCGGGAGCAAGCTGGCTATAAAACCGGCTGCTTACAAATGACGGCCGCGACGGCGCATTGTGCTAGCGCCCAGTAGCCCTAAACCTGCCAGCAACATGGCATAAGTCTCCGGCTCCGGCACCACTGACACCATGCCTTCCACACCGTACAAAGGTAATGGCAGCACGCTCTGACTGGCGTAATCGGTGCCGCCGACAAATATCGAGTAGTCGCCTGCGGTTAAATGAAAGACTTTGGCAACCTGGTGATCCGCCAAACCATCACCGCCGGGAATGACACCGCTACCGTAGTCGACGCTGCCGTCGTAAGCAGAACCGATATACGTGAAGACACTGGCTGGATCATTGTCGTCGTTGGTGATACTCCAATTGGTCAACGTGCGAAAAGAACCTTCCGTCAAACCGACACCACCCACCGCATCGCGAATGGCGATAGAACCAGCTGCACCATCATGATCGGCTTTGAATGGCGCTAGATGCGCTAATCCGCTGTAAAGTGAAAAACCGGGATTAATGCCGCCCAGCGCGGTACCAAAAACTTGATCATGGAATGAAATTTTCACGTCGGCATCATTGTCCAGATGGAATCGGTATGCGCGCAATCTGTGGGAATCACCCCAATCCGCATCGGTACCATCGACCCAGCCGAAGTTACCGGTAACCGATTGACCCGAGCGGGTTTGCGATTCTCCGGCAATTCCGGCAAAAGATCCGAAATCACGACCGCCGTAACCGATGTGCGCCATTGCCGGCAGCGATGCCATACCGGCAAGCAACAATGCATATTTCAGCGTATTTTTTATTACTGTTTTTTTCATAAACGACCCTATGAGTATTAAGTATTCAATTATTAATAGGCGAGAATTTCGCGCCCCCGACGTCGGCCAACGTATCGGCAGTATTGATCAATCGCGGTGATGGGTCAATGCGGTAAATTGTCGCATCTACAATGAGTTATGTTGAATTTTGGAGACAAAAAGGCTCCTCCGCGAGAACGGAAAAAAACACTGTTGATGATAAAAAACGGAATATGTAAAAAACTTACACGCGTTAAGCTAAAACACTGTACTAATCTGGAAAAATAAAATGGTTGACGATAATCCGGCCGCCGGAAATCACGAGACCGGGATACTCCAAACGTTTCAAGTGCTGTGCCGGGTTGCCTTGTATGGCGATCAAATCGGCTGGCGCACCGGGCTGGATTGTGCCGAGCAGCGGCAACCCCAAATGCTGACCGGCTTTTGCTGTCGCAGCGCGCAAAGCATCCGGCAGTTTCATTTTCGCCATGTGCATCAGATGCATCAGCTCCTGAGCATCGATCCCCCAGGGTATGTCGGGATGGGCAATTTCCGCGCCGTATAACAGTTCGCCGCCAAGTTCCGCCCAGATAGCGGCATTGCGCGCAATCCCGGCGCATTTCGACAATGTATCGAGTGTGCCGACGATGGTTATATTCTGCGCTTTAGCCTGTTTCAACAACGATTCGGGAATCAAGTCGCACGGCATATGCGCCCATTCGTCGACTCCGGCGTTCAATGCAATACGCACACCGGCCGTCTCGGCCACATGCGCGGATACCTTGCGCCGATGCCGGTGCGCTTCATCGACGATGGCTTTAACGGTAGCTTCCGGCAACATCGGCCATGCCGCCGGTGAATGGGAAGCTGTATGAGCAGGGTGTGGATCGGCGTGCGCCGAACCGTGGTGCGCATGACCATGGTGCGACGACCAAGGCGCCCCTGTTTCGCCGCCGGGTTCGAGTGCGATCTTGATAACAACTGCGCCTTGATCGATCAGACGGCGCACAGCCGCGCGCGCTTCTTCCTCACCGGTAACAGCGATTGCAATATTCTCGGCACCCAGATTAACAATCGGATAACCGTGCGGCGCGGTAATAATCGGGCCTGAAGTCAGCACGCGCAAACCGCCTTCTCCGCCATAGGGCTGATGCACCGGTCCGCCCAAATCGCGGATGGTGGTAATCCCGTGCTTCAAGACAGTATCCGCCGGCACTTTCTGATAAGACAAATGCGCATGCAACTCGATAAAACCCGGCAACAACGTGGCATCGCCCAGATCGATAATTTTCATTTCATCATCAGCCTTAAAGGACGCACGCGGCTTAATCTCAGCAATCCGCCCGTTTTTTACCAGCACCGACAGTCCGTTGCGCATCTCATTCCCGTCGAAAACTCGCGCGGCATGCAGCAGTAACGCTGAAGAAACCGGTTCTTGCGCCAGCGCGTGTACAAGGGAAAGAAAAAACATCAGCACTACAGCAAAAAGATAACGCGTGTAATGTAAGCAATCAAAATATTTACCGGCAGAGATTCGTGACCACATTTACTTTCCTTAATAATTCGATAGTATTCCGGTTAACAATGAAGGGGATCGACAAAACCAGTCAGCGCGGCAAGCGCAGCCATCAAAAAGAAATTACCCCATACCGACTCGACCAATTCTTCCCGGTTTTGTCCGGTTTTATAGCAGCACCCCCAAAACACGCTGGCGGATCCGTTTTTATGATCCGAATCTGTCATGAATCCGGTGAAATAGCAGCTGCGGATGACCGCGCTAATCTGGCGGTGCGCATGCATGCGCCATTCATTTTCATCGGGCAGCAAACGCGCCAGAGACAGCATCGCCAGCGATGCAATCACCGCCGCCGACGGATCTTCGAGCTGTTCCAACTGATCCAAGCGGTTGAGCGGCAAATAATCCGGACGGGAGCTTTGCCAGTACTCGCACGCGGCTTTCGCATGACTTAAATAAGGTTCTCCCCAGCGCAGCGCTGCCCGACTTAGTCCCAGCATTGCCCAAGCCTGGCCGCGTGACCATATGCCGGCTTGATCTTCCGGTAAAAATCCACGCTCATCGAAATACGCGCTCGCATGAAATGCGCCGTTGCTGCGGCGGCATGCGGTCAATGTCGTTTCCGCGTGATGCTGCGCGATGTAGTGATGAAGATTCTGTTCGCTACTGCACAGTAATTGGATCAAAGCGGCAAAATTATCGACAGAAACCGATTGATCGCCTTTGGCAAGACCGCCCATTGCCGTACCGAGCGGGATACAGTTCAACTTGGGGTTAAAACTACACGCCAGCGCGGCAATCGATTCCTGTGCCAGTGCATGCGCTTGCGTGTCATGAAACCAGATGTCCCCTAAGGCTGCGCCATACCAGAAAATCAAACTGCGGTAGCCGGAATCGGCAGGAATTTTTGCCGCCAGCCGCCGGCAGATCGCGGCCGCTTTGCGTTGATCGTCGGCCGATTCGGTCATTTTTGCCCGCAACCACCAGCACGCTCCCCAGAATCCCCCTGTCCAGGAGCCGCCGGAGGAAATCATCCAGGTATTGGTATCCCTTAAAGAATAAAGTGGAAAATCATGCGCGCAAAAATTATCGATCATTTCCATGCGGCGGAACATCGATTCCAGCGCACCGATCATTTCGCTGGTACTTAATAGCTGATCATCAGCGGTTAGCGTTAGGGACATATCTATCTCTCTCAAAAAACCAGATTAAAATCGATCAAAAAACTGCTGGCGTCGCTTTTGCCCGGAAAAATGCTTTTCATCGCGCTACCGCCGAAGGCATGGCCGAAATAAAGCCGCCAGGTCAAGTGTTTGCTGTAGTGATGCGTGAAGGCGATATCGACCAATTGACCGATATCGCCATGACCGTGAGCGGAATTTCCCGAATAACCGAAGGCGCCCGATTTCAACGCCGCGCCAAGCCCGCCGTAGAGCAGATCGTTGGCATTGGCCAGCGATAACTGATGCAGATTAATGTTGACTTGTGTCTTGGCTGCGGGCGATACGATGATTTCAAGAAACATATCCTGAATGTTCATCTGATTGAAGAATGGAAACTTGGCGTACAAACGCCCGCTCGGCACCGCCGAGAAAAATGTCTGATGGCGGCCGTCGCGCGCATTATCGTCGCCCGAGCTGCGGTAATACACAGCGCGCAACCACGGTTTGAGCGGCAGCTTGTGCCACTGATAGCCGGCTTCCGCACCAATAGACCAGGCTTGGTGCGTTAGATTGGTCCAATCGCCGAACTGATACGCACCCATCAATAAGGCATCGAGACTGCCGGATTCGAATTGTTGCAACGACAACACATGCGCGCCGATGGTATGAATGCTGAGTTTCTCATCATTCAACAGCGGCCGGGCGGATAACGGGCGGTTGTCGATCACCCGCGCATCGCGCTGATCGTCGTAATACAAATAAAACAAACGACCCTCGGTGCCGGGCAGCACGCTGTCTTTTTTACTGGTCAACGCGGCGTACAACATATTGATGTCGCCGATTTCTTTTTGCCCTTGCACGGTGAGATTACCCTGCGTCGGGCGAACGCCGCTGACGGTCAGGTTGTAGCCAGGCTGATCATAGCCCGCCGAGAAACCATCGAAGCTGCGCCCGACATAAATGGCGTTAAACCCGCCGACGAGCCGCTCGGCGATACGCCTTCTTTTGATCGCATCGAATTTCTCCACACCCGAGCTGTATTCCATGCCTTCGATCAGCTCGAAACGGCCGGTTTTTATCGAAGCCCCCGGCAACCCCCATGCGCCGAACTTGAAATTAATGTAGCCCTGTTTCAGAAAAATGTTGCTCGCGTCGGTGGTTTGATTCGCCAGAAAATATGCCGCACCAAGTCCTAACGCGCCGTTCGAAGATGAAACCGCGTCATCGGGGAGTCCATACAAACCGCTGTATTGCGCTTGCGCAAAACCGTCCGCAAAAGCGCTGGAAAGCATTAAACCGAGCCGCGAGCGCAATATCCACAAATCGTAGGTATTGTTAACTGCAGATTCCGGGCGGAAATAATTCCAGGATTCATAACTGCTCAGAAATTCGCCATTGATGCGCAAGTATTGATTGATCTGACCGAGCGGTTTCTCCGCGCTGGCCGCAAAGAGGCTATCCGCGGATAACAATGCCGCCACGATGCAATAAAAAAACAAAACCTTCAGGCCGGCTGCCATAATGCGCGCCATTGCACCGCACGAATCATGACGCTGCCATAGCGCAGCTGTAAACAATGCGCAGTTTGACTGCTGCTGGAAAATCGCTTGCTTTAATAACATAGTCCCGCTTAAATTATTCTCTACACTACTTTTTAATTTCAAAATTCAATACACATGGAATTCATTACTTCCCGCGACGGCGCGCCGATCGCATGCTGGCGGCACGGTAGTGGAACGCCGCTGTTGCTAGTGCACGGCACGAGCGGCGACCACTCCACCTGGACACCGGTGCTTGCCGGACTGCAACAGCACTTCACCGTGTGGACCATGGACCGGCGCGGCCGCGGCCATAGCGGCGATACCGCCCGCTACGCGCTGGAACGGGAAAGCGAGGATATCGCCGCGGTAGTGAATGCCCTCGGCAGCAACGTCCATCTTCTCGGTCATTCGTTTGGCGGCCTTTGTGCGTTGGAAGCTTCGCTTCTGACTACCAACATCAATAAACTCATTTTGTACGAACCCTCGATTTCGCTCGCCGGCAGCGGCTGGTCGGCGGAACTGGAAACACGCCTGCAAACTCTGCTCGACCAAGGCGATCGCGAGGAATCCCTGCTGCTGTTTTTTCGCGATCTGCTGAAAACACCGGATCATGAGCTGGCCGCATTGCGGACCGGATCGAGCTGGCCCATCCGGCTCGCCGCCGCGCACACCATCTTGCGCGAGCTGCAAAGCATCGACCGGTACGCTTTCGCCGCGCAGCGCTTTCAAGCGTTGCAAAACCCGGTGTTGCTGATGGTCGGCGGCAATAGCCACCCGCGCCGCTATGCAACCGCGGAGAAATTGCAGCAGAGTCTGCCCGATAACCGGATCGGCATTCTTCCCGGTCAGCAGCACAGCGCGATGAGAACCGCGCCTGATTTGTTTGTTCAGCATGTCTTGGAATTTCTTACGCAATAACCGGTAATTGAGCCTCACCTTTGTTTCTAGATCGATGCTTGCGCACGGCGCTTACGTGCCGACGCCAGCCGCAGCGTCATGACGCAAGCCAGGCACAATAAACCGATCAGTGCGCTCCAACCGAGCGATGAGCTGCCCGATTGACTGGATAACAAACCGAAGAGCGGCGGACCGAGCGCAAAACCGGAAAAGAAAGCAAACGAAACATAGCTGGATGCCGTCGTCACCAGCCCGAAAGCGGAATCCCTGATCAACATGCTCATCGCAATGGCGTTGGTTGCCACCGCGGACAATCCCATCCCGGCAACTCCGGCCCATAGCCGCCAGTGGCTCTCGGGACCGGCTTGCATCGTCAGTACGATTGCGGCAGCGGCAACGGCAATGAGGGCAAGCAGCAAATACGATTCATCGCTGAGTTTCGCACCCAGCGGCGTCAGGACGATTCGGGACAACATCCCGGTAATGCCGAACAAAGCGATGAGCATATCCGCCTGCGCCAGCGGCATGTCTTGCTGCGTGGCAAAAGTTGGCAAAAATGTGACAAACGCGGAAAGCGCCAAGCCGACGCTGAATTGCACCGCCATCAACCACGACAGCAATGCATTCGGGCGCGCGTAAGTAAGTTGTTTGTTGCTTCTGACATGTTGCCCGGGGGTGACGAACAGCGCCGCAAGACCGAATACCATCGCGGCCGGCGCAATAACACCGAATGCGGTACGCCAACCGTATTGGAATGCGACAGCCGGTAATACCAATCCGGCAAACAACGCGGCCAACTGCACGCCGGATTGCTTCAATCCCACTACCCTGGCCCTCTGCTCAGGCCGGATTTGTTGCGCAATCAGTAAATTAGTTGCCGGATTCGCCAATGCTTGCGCGATACCGCAAATCGCGGTGGCTGCAATCAGACTCCAAAATACTTGCGCCGCCGCAATCAGCGTAAAGGCCGCTGCAATCGCGCCAAACAGCACCAATAAGGCGTTGCGCGCACCGACGTAATCGACGATCGCGCCCGCCCACAGCGATAAAACAGCCGCCAAGCCGAACGAACTCATGACCAGATAACCGATGGCGGTCGGTTCGAAATGCAAATCCTCACTCAGCAACGGCCCCAGTGTGC
Source organism: Gammaproteobacteria bacterium (assembly GCA_015709615.1). Taxonomy (NCBI): domain Bacteria; kingdom Pseudomonadati; phylum Pseudomonadota; class Gammaproteobacteria; species Gammaproteobacteria bacterium. The sequence continues at coordinate 784,349 of CP054179.1, forward strand.
TGGTGGCATACAAAATGAGCATCGGCAATGTCATGGCGAAAATCAGAACCACTTGCAACAAGCCGTTGGTCATCATCGCGCGCGGTAACCGGCTGGAATCAACTGACATGAGAGAAATCCCGCGGAATGTTTTTCATTGCGCTAAGTGCATTGGGACAGGAAATCATCAATCGAACGAGTACACCGCGTGGTGCTGATAATGACTGATCAGACGCCGCCCGACCGAACTGATCAACGATTCGTCATTGCCGTCCAGAATGCGTGAAGTGCGCGCGATACGATTAATGCCATAAAGTGGCGTCAGGTCACTGAGACCTTCGGCGCCATAAAGCTGCATCGCGCAATCGGAAGCGATGCACAGCGCATGCGAAGCGGCCATTTTGGCGACATTAATCGCGATTTCGTCGGGATTTTGCGCGTCTACGCCGCGCGCTGCGATGCGAATCAGTTCGCGCGCACCGGCAATGGCCTGATAGGTATTAAAGATATGCTGGCGCACCAGTTGTTTCTCCGCCAGGCGGCTGAATTTTCCGCGGCTGGAATGAATGCGCGCGCCCATTAAATCCATGCAGCGCTGCGCCAGACCTATCCAGTTCATGGCGCGCAACAACCGGCCTAGGCCGAGCCGTTTATTCATCAAATCCAGCCCGCCGCCACACGTGCCGATCAGATAATGTTCGGGTACTTGCACCGCGGTCAAGGAAACTTCCCCTTGACCGTACGAGTGCCCCATCATCGTGAGTTGACGCTCGATCTTAAAACCCGGTGTACCGGTCGGCACGATGATCATCGACAGCGCCTGATTAAGCGCGGTTTCTTTACCGGCCGTGCGCGCCAGAACGGTCATGAAAGTGGCGCGGTTGGCATTGGAAATAAACCATTTCCTGCCGTCGATATGCCAGTGGCCGTTGGACAAATACGCCGTGGTGGTGATCAGGCTCGGGATCGAACCGCTATGACCGGGCTCGGTCATGCCGTAACAGGGCAGCGCATCCCCGCTCACCAGCGGTTGCAGAAATTGTTCATGGATCGCTTCGTTGCCGAACTTCAACAGCATGTGCGCGTCAAGCGCGGTGTGGCTGGCAAAAATGGCTTGTGAAAACTCGGTCCGTCCTTCCTGTTCGGCCACCAGCAAATAATCTTCCAGCGAGGCGATTTTACCGCCGTGCGATAACGGATAAAACAAACCGCACAAGCCGGCCTGACGGGCTTTATGCGCCAAACCGGATTGCAGCCGCAGCGATTGCTCCCCTTGCTGCGCCAGCAACAGCTCGTTCGGGATGATCTCCGCATCGACAAAGGTGTTGACTTCACGCGCCAATCGCTTGGCTGTTTCCGTATGGGTTGTTGTGCTGAACGCCGGTAACATCAGTGCGCCCTCTGCGAAAAATCCGCCTTGCTGATCACAGCGGCATTGCTCTTGAACTGCGTATTTTCCAGCTCGGTGATCAGGCGTTTTTTATCGACTTTTCCCGCAGGACTGAGCGGCAGTTGCCTTAAATAACGCAAATACTCGGGCAATTTGTTTTTTTCCAGTCCTTGATCAAGCAAGAAACGGGTAAATTGCGCTAACGACGGCCGTTCGGCGCCTTGGTGCATAACCAGGCACAGGCAAATGCGATGTCCTAAATCTTCATCCGCGACCGGTATGCAAGCCGCGCTGACCACCGCCGGATGCGATGCGGCGATTTCCTCGATCTGCGCCGGACTGATGTTGACGCCACCGCGGATGATGATTTCCTTTTTCCGTCCGGTCAGCACCAGATAGCCTTGATCATCGATAAATCCAAGGTCGCCGGTGTATACCCAGCCGTCCGCGTCGCGGTACAACGCATCCAGCTCGGGGTTATTGACGTACTGCATCGGCGTGATCGGTCCGCGCGCAGCGATTTCTCCGATACGGCCTTGCGCGACTTCGCGTTTCTGATCGTCGACGATTCTGATCGAACAGACATCGGGATTGGGCCGGCCTGTTTTGCGCAGAATCGTCTCCACGCTGTCGTCCAGCATGGTGTGGCAATTCACCCCGTCCGCCGAGCCGTACAAGCTGATAAAACCGCACCGGAACGTTTCGGTGCAACGGCGGATCGATGCTTCATCGATTTTCGCTCCGCCGCTGACGATGGCAATCAAGCTGGAAGTATCGGTAGCGATTAACGCCGGATCCGCCGCGATGCGCTGAAACATGGTCGGCACGCCGAAAATATGCGTCGGTTTGAGTTGTGCCATCGCACGGATAGCGGCGGCGACATCGAATTGCGGCAGCATCAGCACGGTTCCCCCCAGCCAGGACAGAACACCGAATGTCGCGGTCGATCCGAAAGCCGTTCCCAGCGGCATCAGGTAAAGCCCGCGAAAGTCTCTACCCGGCGCATGGATACGCTGCAAAAAGCGTCCGCGCCCGCCTGCCAAGGCATTGTGGGAATACGCAATCCATTTGGGATCAGATTCGGTGCCCGAGGAAATCAGAAACCGTACCGGTGAATCGGGATCGACCGCCGGCAGCCGGTCCAAGGCAACCGGCCGGGATCGCCACAAAGCATCCAGCGTGTGCCAGCCTGCGCGTGCTTCGCCGTCGACCACCAGAATCCGCAGCGACAATAACGAAGGCCTGAGCGACTCGATCAACTCGCACAAATCCTGTTGCACGAATTTAGGTTCGACCATGATGACGCGCGCATCGCAGCGGCGCAGTAACGATTGAATATCCAGGCGGCCGCGGCCGGGAGGGAAAGGCGCAACGACCGCGCCCAGGGCCGCTGCGGCCAAATCGATCGCGCAGTGATACCAGCTATTGGTCAATTGATAGGCGATAACGTCCCCGGCGACAACGCCCAAATCCCGCAAGCTGGCAGCCAGACAGGCGATTTTGTGCTGCAATTCACCATACGTTATCGTGTGATCGAGCGAAACGACTGCCGCTTTGTCCGGATTTTTCCGGGCTTGCTCACAAAACAGGGTGAACAAGGATTTGTTTGGATAGGCTCCGTTCCGTATCCATTGCGCGCGCACCTCAGCAGGTACCAAATCGATAATGCCGGCTTGATTCATTGAAAGCTCCAGGGCGAAGTAACTTTGGTATACGATCCCGGTTGCAAATGCGGCTTCAGGCGGGAATCGCGTTGCAGGATGTTTAGTTTCTCGGCAACCACTGCTGCCGGAACAGCGGCTTGCTGCAAAATCGCCACCCATTCGGTTGCCGTCTTGCTCAGCAAGAGTCCGCCCAGCTGCTGCAAATATTTATGGCGGCTGTCAGCGGGCAGGCCCAATGTCTGCACCAGGCGTTGCAGGGTATCGTTGTCGCAGCATTCAATCGCAATTTTTCCTTGTCCCGTCTCGAAAACTTGATTCAGCAGGCTTTTGGCAGGCACCGTAGCTTCGAAGAACCGATGTCGGTTTTGAAAATCATCGCTGCATAGCAATGTCGCCGCGCTCAATAACGACGAAGTCACTCGCGCTCCGGCGCAGTTCAACTGACGATTGAGCAAAGCGGCGGTAATGCCCTGCGCTGCGATGATGCCGCCCAGCACATCCAGGACGGTAAACAACGTTCCGCCGCGCGTGCCGCAAGCCCGGGAAATTTTTTGCGCAACACCGGAATAGGCTTGCACCATAAAATCCGTTCCCGGCATCGCGGGTGATTGTGCGTACGCGCCTCCGTCATATGCCGACCAACCGGCTGCGTAGGCATACACCAGCGCCGGGTTCACACGGATCAAGTCGTCATAATTCAGATTCAGCTGCGCCGCTTTGTTGGGCGCCCAATTGTGCAGAAACACATCGGCATGCCTTGCCAATTCGGTGATTTCTTCTTGTCCGCCGGGAGATTTGATATCGATTTCGCGGATAATTTTAAGCCGGTTGAGCGCGTCGAATCGCACCGAGCAACCTTCCGATACCGGCGGCATGCCGCGCAGCGGATCGCCGCCCGGCGGTTCGATACGAATAACGTCAGCCCCCAGTAACGCCAGCAAATGCCCGGCTAGCGGGCCTTGAATGCGGCGGCAGGATTCGATCACGGTGAGTCCGCTCAACGGCAGTGAATCGCTGGCCGGTTTTAACGGCCTAGCCGGGTGAGGCGTGGCGAAATCGAATGTCCACGGACCTTTCAACCACTCGGATTTGAAATGTTCGTCATCCACCCGTTCCGCCAGCATACGCACGCGACATATCGACATGCCGGTGTCGGCGCATAATTCTGTAATCTCCAGATAAGTTAATTTAGCAAGCGCGCTGACGAGCTCGGCCGGAATAGGCGCCACGGCCTTGGCGTAACGCAGCAAGAATGCCGTCCAGCCCTTGCCCGCCAAGGCGGCGCCGATACCCAGTTGCATCCAGAACCTTAACCACGGATCCGCGTTCAGTGTTTCGAGTTCAAATACCACACCATCGGCGGACACGAACGGCGGTGCTGTGAAATAACCCGCAACCGGCGGTAAATTTTCCGATGCGGCGGCGACTGTCGCGTCTGCAATATATTGTGAGGTACTGAGCAAAGCCGCTGCCGCCATGGAAATATGGCTATCCGATAGCGCCAGGCCGCGCAACTGGCCGAGGGTTGCGGCGATACCGCCCTGCAATGCCAGCGCCGCTGTAACAGTTGAAACATAGTGCAGTCCGAGCGATTGGATTGTTCCGCCCGAGCGCCCGTGCACCGACATCAAACCGCAAGCCGCTTGGATGATGTTTTCAGATACCGCATCCGGTTGCATGCAATCGCTCCAGCCGGTTATTACACAATTAACCGGCTTGCTATGCGGTGTCTTGAAGGCGAAGGAAAGCCCCTCACCGGCAATTTGATCACCGCTATCCGTAACCTTCAACCCTAATGCGCTGGCTTGGTAAAACAGCGAGAATGCCGTTGCGGCGAAAGGCGCGGCGGCATTCTCGAACGGTCCCGCGATGGTGCAATCGCGCAATGCGTTATTCATGATTATCGTTCGCGTAGGTACAGGTGAAGTCCAATCCGTTTAACCTCCCGCGACCGCTGGCAGAATCGTCAAAACATCGCCGTCGCGCAAGCTGGTTGCCAAGCCATCCTGAAAGCGGATGTCGTTGTCGTTGACATAAATGTTGATGAAACGGTGAGCGTTGCCGCCAGTCACGAGTTTTTCCTTGATCCCCGGATATTGCTGTTCCATATGATCGATGATCTCGGAAACTTGGCTGCCCTCCAGGCTGATGTGTTTCTGCTGATTCGTGAGCGGTCTTAATATGGTTGGGATAACGACTGTAATAGGCATACGAGCTGAACCTTCCTGGAAAATTATGGTTGCGGTAAAAAATCAGAGGGGCTTTCTAAAAACAACCAAGCGTCAAGCCACCATTTGCAATTCGAGTTCGGGTTGATATTGCTGGACGATTCGCACCCTTTCCTCAATAACCATCTGATCGACGATGCGGAAGCTGCGGATTTCTTCGTTGTACAAGTGGTAGGTCGGAATAATGACGTAATGCGCTTGCGGTTCGGTGGCCAGTTCAACGTCGCTGCGGCTTGGGTATGCTTGGCTGTTGGTATGCGAGTGATAAATGACGACCGGTTCTTCGCGCCGCGCGCTCATCTCTTTCCAGACTTGCAGCTGCTGCTGCGGATCGAACATAAAAAAATTCTCCTCTTGCGCGGCATTGCGCATCGGAATCAAACGCAACGGCAAATTGGATCCCGCAGGGCCCGCAATAATGCCGCAGGTTTCAATGGGGTGATCATTGAGTGCTTGCGTGATCATGGCACTAACCAGCTTGGAATGGATTGTCAGCATAATTCCTGTCTCCTGAAAATTTAAAATCTATCGATTGTTACCAGTCATTACTGGTCCGGAACCTAGTAAGTCGGCAGCGATTGATCGACTTCCTTGATCCACGCGAGAATCCCGCCGTCCAGGCTTTTGACGTTGGTGAAGCCGTGTTTTTGCATCTCAATCAACACATCGCGCGAGCGCATCCCCATTTTGCAATGCAGCACAATGAAATCCTCTTTGTTCATTGCTGCCAGAACTTCTTCCGACATCATTTGGTTTTTCGGAATATGCTTGGCGCCCTCGATGTGCACGATGTTCCACTCTTCGATGCCGCGCACATCGATAAGCTGCACATCCGCGCCGTTTTCTTTGATTTCCTTCAGTTCGCGCGCGCTGATCACCGGTACCGCATTTGCAGGCGCGGCTGCCGGGCGATTCGGACTGCAAAATTGTTGATAATCGATCAATCCGTTGATCAAAGTCCTGCTTGGCGCGCGGCGCAGAGGAATGAAGCGGTAGCTCATATCCAGCGCATCGTAAACGGCCAGCCGCCCGAGCATGGTTTCGCCGATGCCGGTGATGAGTTTGATCGCCTCGGTCGCCATCATCGCGCCGATGGATGCGCACAGAATTCCCAGCACGCCGCCTTCGGCGCATGACGGTGCCATTTCCGCCGGCGGCGGTTCGGGATACAAATCGCGGTAATTCAGCCCCTTGCCGCCGGGTGCATTTTCCCAGAACACGGAAACCTGCCCTTCGAAGCGGAAAATGGAGCCCCATACGTAAGGTTTTCCCGCCAGCACGCAGGCATCGTTGACCAGATAGCGCGTCGCGAAATTGTCGGTGCCGTCGACAATTAAGTCGTACGTCGAAATAATGCCGGGCGCATTGGCAACTTCAAGCCGTTCGCGATGCAGGCGGACTTTGATGTACGGATTCAGTTCATTGATCGCATCGCGCGCGCTTTCCGGTTTTGGCCTGCCGATATCGGATTGGCCATGAATGATTTGGCGCTGCAGATTGGATTCGTCGACCACATCGAAATCGATGATGCCCAGCGTGCCGACGCCGGCCGCAGCTAGATACAGCAGCACCGGAGACCCCAAACCGCCGGCGCCGATCACCAGAACTTTGCTGCTTTTGAGCCGGCGTTGACCTTCCAAACCGACTTCAGGTATCAGTAAATGACGGCTGTAGCGTGAGATTTCATCTTTACTCAATTCTTCCACGGGATTAACTAACGGTGGTAAACGCATGCAAACTCCCTGTTCTCATTTGGTGTTGGTTTATTCCGATTGATCGTATGGCTGATTCACTCTCCCGGTACTCAACCCGAAAAGCCGGCGCCTTACAGTTGCACGCCAATCGCTCCGGAATCATTCACAGCAATCGGTTTTCGCGGAATTTAAAGTAAACCTATGCCGTTGGGAATGTGACAAAACGCCGCGCGGCAATTTGCCGCAGGCTTGATTCGCTCACGCCCGGACGTAATTCATGCGCAGTGGAAACGGAATTTATTTTTAGTAAATAGAAGCTTATTACTCGCTGAGAATAAGCTTATGAATAGTGAGAAGAGGGAGAAGAGGGAGAAGAGGGAGAAGAGGGAGAAGAGGGAGAAGAGGGAGAAAGTACCGGACTATAAACCGCGGGTTCGTAAAACATGCGGCAAAAAACTTAAGAAAGCCGTGAAAAACTTCTATGTGCAGTCATGCTGCGTGGAAATTTGGTTCGAAATGCTCGCAAGCCGCGTGCTCAAGACAAATTGTTGCGCTCACCCAAGATAAAATCGCGCACAATTTTTATTTGATGGTCATCCATTAACATAGGCGCATGGCCGATGCCAGGCAATTCGACGACTTGGGCTTTTGCGCCGCGCAATTGCATTTGCGTAGCCGTTTCCGCTGACAAAATATCCGATTCCGTGCCGCGCAGAACCAAAGTCGGCACTTTCAACTGATCCCACTGCGCCCACAAATCGATATCGGTGATTTCATGCTCTTGGAAGCTGACGGCAATCCTCGGGTCGTAGCGGAAACCGTAAGTACCGTCGGGATATTCCCGGGCGGTATGAATTGCCATGTGATGCCATTGCGCTTCCGACAACGGGCCGAATGATATGGAAATCGCTTTCATATACTGCTTGAATTCTTCAAAACTGCCGAAACGCGGATCTTTGCCGACATAATCGGCGATTCTGCGCAACGCCACGGCTGGAATGAGCGGGCCGATATCGCTCAAAACCAGTTTATTGATCGCTACCGGCTGATTGGGTTGTATCGCCAGGATCATACCGATCAATCCCCCCATGGAAATACCGACCCAATCCAAGGTGATTTTTTTTTCGTATTGCGATTGGATATGTGCCACCAGCGATATCGCATCGGACAGATATAACGGGTAATAGTCGTAATCGTGCGCGTGCTCGAGCCAATCGCTTTGACCGCGCCCGACGACATCGACGCAAATCACCCGGCAATCCGCTTGTAGCGTTTGCGCCAGATAATCAAAATCGCGGCAATTACGCGTCAAGCCGTGAACACAGACCACGACATGCGGATTTTGCGGATCCCCCCAATCGGTATAAGCGATTTGATGCGGCTTTTTAGGCTCGCCGTCTCCCGACAGCGTGGGAACAAGCAATCGATTTACAGGTATTTTCATGATTCTTCTTGCTCTTTTTCAATTATGCGTGCAGCCGTGGCGCGATGAATACGGAAGATTAAATAAATTGAGAATATTGAGATTATGCCGGATACTCGCACAAATCATAAGGAGCGAATATGAATCAGGCATAAATTTCATTTCCTCCGGCAGCCTCTGGATAGCAATTGTAATCGCATGTACTATTTCCACCCTATCGAAATTCCGCACAAAAGCAAAATATGAAACTGTCAGAGCTTTATTGGCATCGCATTACCCCGCTGCACATTCTGTTGTGGCCGTTGAGCGTTTTGTATCGCTTTTTCACTTTATTAAAAAAATTATGTTACTGGCTGGATATTTTTCCTTCGATCAAACTGCCGGTGCCTCTGATCGTTGTCGACAGTGTCAGTATCAGCGACGGAGGCAAAACTCCGCTGCTGCTCTGGCTGGTCGATTTGTTACTGACGCAAGGTTTTCGCCCCGGAATCATCACACGCGGTCATGCGGAAAATTCCGGACCGCCGGTAGCGGTGACTCTGAGCGGCGGCAAGGATCAAGTTAGCGACAGCAGAGCAATTTTGCTGGCGCATTCATGCGGAGAATCATGCCCCGTCTGGATTGGAAACGACAGAGCCGCCGTTGCTCAAGCGCTTCTGACTGCGCATCCTGACTGCAATATCATCATCTGCAATGACGGTCTGCAATATTTCCGCCTGGAACGTGATATCGAACTCATTGTGGTCGATTGTAGCGAGCAAAGCTTCGGTAATGGACTACTGCTACCTGCCGGTCCTTTGCGCGCAGCTCTGAGCGATTTATCAGAAAACCGCATTATCGTAACGAGTAACACGCAGAATCATTATGTTAATCCAAGCAAATTAGGCAAAACTTATAATATGAAGTTGATCAACGAAACGGCCTATAATCTGCTTCATCCGGAAACGCATAAAACCGTTTCCGATTTTAGAAATAAGCCGATCCATATCGTTACCGATTCCGATAATGCCCAATGGCTCTTTGATCTTATGCAAAAAATTGGCCTTGATGCCGAACTGCACTCGTATGCGGAAAATCATCGCTTCGTGCAGAAAGAAATTGATTTTGCCGAAACTGCCATCGTCCTCATGCCAGAAGAAAATGCGCTACAGTGTAGAGCGTTCGCGCACAGCAGGCTCTGGGCTATACCGAACAAAGCTTGGATCAATAGCGAATTGCAAGCGATTTTATTAAACAGACTGAAAAATAACCCGGCGATGTAAAATCACGCATCGCACCGGAAAATACTGATTAATCTTGACAAAATGTCATTTTCATTTACAATGCGCGCTCGTTGAAATGAGCTGAATCAATCAGTAAATTTCAGTGCTATCAACTCGTGAGGCGGGTTCTCCTTTGCAATCCAGCTAACAAGCCTGAATCATAGTTGAGCGTGTTTTAGCTATTCCATTTATCTTTCCGGAATCCTTAACATTCTGGAAGGATTATCAAAAAATCAATCCACACTCAGAAATCGTAAAAATTCTTGTGAATGAGAGTAGTCATGCAAGCACGCAACTAGAAATGGGAGGCAGTTTACGATTTTCTGAAACGGCTTAATCTGGTTTTCTATAAACGAAGTGTGTAGAATTACGCGGTTTTCCAATTCTGAAATTTAGCGGGTCATTAATTCGTGGCTTTTTACGTACAAAAATATGGCGGCACATCGGTTGGCAGCACTGAGCGGATAAAAAACGTTGCACGCCGGGTAGCGAAATTTCATTCGCAAGGACATCAGATTGTCGTTGTCGTTTCAGCTATGAGTGGCGAAACGAACCGATTGATTGCTCTGGCTCACGAGGTTCAAGAGAACCCCAATCCTCGCGAATTGGATGTCATGATTTCGACCGGCGAACAAGTATCCATCGCACTATTGGCGATGGCCTTGATGGAATTAAATGTCAAAGCAAAAAGCTATACCGGGCCGCAAGTTAGAATTCTGACTGACAGCACGCATACCAAAGCCCGTATCCTCAGTATAGACGAAGCGAAAATCCGTGCAGATCTGGATGCCGGTTATGTCGTTGTTGTCGCCGGATTTCAAGGCGCCGACGAAAAGGGAAACATCACAACGCTCGGCCGCGGCGGATCGGATACTACGGGTGTTGCATTGGCAGCAGCCCTAAAAGCGGATGAATGTCAGATCTATACGGATGTGGATGGAATTTATACTACGGATCCTCGCGTTGTCGCCGAAGCCAGAAGGTTAAACACAATTACCTTTGAGGAAATGCTGGAGATGGCCAGCTTGGGCTCAAAGGTATTGCAATTGCGGTCGGTGGAATTTGCCGGGAAATACAAAGTTAAGCTGAGAGTCTTATCGAGCTTTGAAGAAGAAGGTCAAGGCACCTTAATTACTTTTGAGGAAGATGAAAATATGGAACAAGCCGTTATTTCCGGTATCGCATTCAACCGTGATGAAGCGAAAATTACCGTGCTGGGTGTTCCCGATCATCCTGGTATTGCCTATCAAATCCTTGGCCCAGTAGCCGATGCCAATATCGATGTGGATATGATCATTCAGAATGTAGGACACGACGGCTTAACAGATTTTTCATTTACCGTTCATCGCAATGAATTCAAAAATACGATGAACATTCTGAAAGAGAAGATCCAACCCCACATTGGCGCACGCGATGTGCTTGGAGGTGATAGAATCGCAAAAGTATCGGTTGTGGGTGTCGGCATGCGCTCGCACGCAGGCATCGCCAGTAAAATGTTCCGCGTATTGGCCGAAGAAGGTATTAACATCCAAATGATTGCCACCTCCGAAATCAAGGTGTCGGTTGTCGTCGATGAAAAATATATGGAATTAGCGGTCAGAGTGCTTCATAAAGCGTTTGACCTTGAGCAAGCACTCTAAAAAAGATAGCATCAACTTTCAATAAAACAGTCATATTGCAGTAATTTACGGAGAGATGGCCGAGTGGTCGAAGGCGCTCCCCTGCTAAGGGAGTATAGGCTCAAAAAGCTTATCGAGGGTTCGAATCCCTCTCTCTCCGCCAATCAATAGTCCAAAGAAATCCAAAACAGTACAAATAATACAATAAATCAATAGATTCACTTAGAAGTTTGTCCAAAGGAAGCTCGCGGAATATAATGTCATCCAACTTTTCGGGAAAGACGGATGGCAAGACGAGATGGCAAAGGAAGTCAAAAGACTAAAAGCAGTACAAATCAATTCTCTCCCACCCGGCACTCACTCGGACGGTGATAATCTGCTTTTACGGGTAAGAGATTCCGGTTCTCGCAGTTGGGTATTCCGATATAAGCAAAATGGCCGAGCTATCGAGCTTGGATTAGGCTCAACAACGGATAGAACGCTAGCTGAGGCCCGTGAAATCGCCGGTAACATGCGGCGCGCAATCGCAAATGGCCAATCTCCTAAAGAAGTATTGCGAATAGAAAAGCCTAGCAAGACCTTCGCTGACTATGCGCTCGAATGCATAGAACATAAAAAAACTGGATGGCGGAACAGCAAGCACGAGGCCCAATGGAGAAACACGCTTATGCAATATGCGTTTCCATTCATTGGCGATAAATCCATCATAAATATTGGCGTGGATGATGTTAAAGCCGTGCTTAACCCAATCTGGAAAGATAAGACGGAAACCGCATCAAGGGTAAGACAGCGAATAGAAGTAGTGCTGGATTACGCTTTTCTTCATGAAAATATAGATAAGAGCAACCCCGCTCGATGGAAAGGTTGTTTAGACCACATATTTCCAGCACCGAAGAAAGTAACTCCTGTCGTTCATTTTAATGCGATTCCCTATGGCAAGTTGATTGAAGTCATGGAAGCATTGCGTGCAAAAGACGAAACCAGCATGAGCGCTTATTGCGTTAGATGGATAGCTCTGACTGCTTGCAGAAGTTCAGAAGCACGCGGCATGACTTGGGGTGAAATCGATAAGACCACAAAAACATGGACAATTCCAGCCAACCGAATGAAATCGGGTCGAATGCACCGTGTGCCGTTAAGCCGTGAGTGCCTGGAAATAGTGACTTTATTGGAAAAATATAAATCAGGGAATGATGATCATGTGTTTGGCCGGAAACTCAGCGACGTGGCCATTAGTAAAATGCTCAAAAGCGTTTCTTACCCTGAAGCTACCATACATGGCCTACGAAGTTCATTTCGTGATTGGTGTGGCGACAAAACCAATTTTTCACGGGAAGTTTGCGAAGCGGCATTAGCTCATGTGATCGAGAACCAAACAGAAGCTGCTTACCGAAGAAGTGATTTATTTGAAAAACGACGTGAGTTAATGACGAAGTGGGGAGAATATATCGATAAACTGTAGTAATTCAGACGACCTGTTGAAAAAGCTGGTTCTATGTCAAGGCTGGTTTATGTAGAAAAAATTGGGGCATGTGCCTAAAGTATTTCAGATAATTTTGTGCGCTCAATATTTCTTTTCTGGGATACAGGTATGTATTTTAGAAGAATATGGGGATATTAATCAATACCATAAAGCAGTACGGCCAGCGTTTGATGCGCTGTGGAATGCAGCTGGATACTCAAAATCACTATGCTTTGATGAAAGTGGTTTATGGGTCGGCAGGAAATAACGTTCAACAATATGAAGCAACCAGGACAAAGAAATTCGCGTTAGGAATCGGTTAGCGCGCCCTTTCAAGCTTTTTATTTTTTTGTCAGCAGTATCTTGCGTAATATCAATGAGAACTTCATCGCTTAATGGATTTATTACGCGTGTATCGAATGTGCCAATAAAGATTATTGAGTTTTGCTAACATAACAAATAAAACAAAATTATCGAAAGTAATCTCTTATCATGCAGTAATAATGAATTTAATTTACCCTAAAATATTTAGGGTTTCTATTTTGTAGGCGTTTTTTAAAAAAAATTACTTCATTATGGCTGACCAGAGATGGTCAGCCGAGCCCCGGAAAACAACTCTGTTAATTCGGGGCAGATACCTTTTGATGAAAGTCGCGATACAACTTCTTTCAAAATGCTATGAGTATCGTCTCTGCCATGATGATGAAGAGCCTCAATTAGCATTTTTAACCTACTAAAATAATGCAAATTCTTCTTGCTATGCTTTACCAAAGATAATAAGGATTGCGCAGTTAAAAATGGAAATCTTTCCGCTTGTCCGACAAGACTATCTATAATTGAAAATTGATAAGAGGATTGATCGTTTAGCTCAAATAACGTCATGAATTCGCACAGATACCTTAGAGACCATTCAGGATCGAATTTTACTAAAGAAGGGAAAAGAACAAAGAAACCAGTAAGCTCAGAGGTTCTATCGGAAGCAAAATTTGTTTTTCCAAGCTCCTCGTATCTCCAATCTATCAGCTCCTTAATTTTATAAAACGCATTAACAGGACAATCGTCTTTTTTAAGCTGATAATCCGCTTTGCTTAAGAACGCGCGTTTCAATGGTAAGGATCCATGAACAAAAATAAAATTAGTAAGACTATCCGCTTTGCAATTTTGCTCATCTAACTGGCAGTAAAAGAAACTAATATGTTTTGCTATTCCTTTTTCAATTGAAAAATCATCTCGTTCGTAAGGATTGGATAAATATTCCTCAGTGCTGACATGCCGAATTGCATTTCGATATATATCATCAAGAAAATCGTTGCAAATAAAACGTTGTTCCATCACGCCAGCTATAAAGGCTTCCCAAAGTTCATTAGGATAATTATTCAGCACAATATTTTTAAGATTGCAAACGAACCATTTTTCATCCAGTGCATGGAGAAGGTATATTTTCTGTCCAAGTTTAAAACAAAATGAGGCACTTGCATTCACACGTACAGAACTCAGGATATACGACTTGAAAGCATCTATATCTTCACGCGACCGAATATCTTTCCATTTTGTATCCGGGGTTAAATAACAGTCTAAAAAACAGCCAAAAGCCTCTACAAATGGAGTATTAAGAGCATGCAGAGCTAATTCGTGGAATCTGTTTACTCTTGTTGAGGAAAGTATTGCAGAACTAATTGATTTATCGTTAATAATTTTATCTAGCGCTTTGAAAGCAAAGCCATTTAATCTTAAATAACAATCAGGAGAACTATATATTTTTCTGAATATTCTACAAACACTCTGTGAAAAATTGCGTCGGTTTTGTTCTGAAGAAAAATCATACCTGTTTTCAATAAACTCATTTATTAAAGCTAAATAAGCTTTTTCAAACACAGTATCTGAAACAAAATCTGCTTGGGTAAAAGAGCATATAAGATTTGCGCAATCATCATTTTCTAGCTTCATGAAAACTTCTAAACATTCAACAAACTCTTTAGGTCTTTGCTTGATTTGACGCTCTACACATTGCCTTAAACCTATCCTGGATGGCGATTCATTAAAATAATCATCGACGACAGGACCTTCATATTTCCGAAGTCTTTCTAAAACATCAATAGCAGTCAAAGAAGAAAGCTCTTCTTCTGAGTAGGGACTAACATGGTTAGATCTTATTGCTTGTGACTCTCCTCTATTGCGTCTATTTTCTTCATAATCAGCTAACTTGTTATGTAAATCAATTCTGTAACTATCATAAGTTTGCTGTTCATCATATGTTTCTAAGATTTTAAGTATTAACGCATCAATGATATGCCAGTTTTTCTCCTTGTTACCTTCAGAAAGCATTATCACAATCTCTTCTAATGTTGCATTACTCGATGACATTAAATTTTTGATCGAAAGGAAGAGTTTAGAAACATACATTAGAGCAAGGCCATCATTTTCGACTTCATCGTCAAAAACATGTGTCCAATACATAGTATTATATTTCTCGTGATGATTATCTTCGTATGTAAGCGAAAGTCCCTCAAGCGCTCTATCATGTAATAATCGAAGAATATCTTTATGGTTAAAACCACTTAATACAGTTAATAGGCTGTCATAAAAGTAAAAATCTGTATTGTTTCCAATATATGTATCTTTAAAATAAGGATTAAATTTTTCATCAAATATCACTTTTTCAGAGATTTCTAATAGATTTTCCTTAAAGCCAGCCTCATTGAATTTTATGAGTAAACCAGAAATCATATCCCCCATTAGGTATAGTCCTTCGCTATTTAAGGCAGACATAATGCGAGGCATCAATTCTGAAGATAGTTGAGCTGGTAACTTTGCAGCAAGATCCAATAAATCAATATTTACTCGCGCATTCTTAGTTTCTGGAATACAGAATGCAATATCAGCAACTTGCTTTAAGGTTTTATAATCATTACTTTCTTCAACAATGCGGATCAAAAAATCTAACGGTGGCCATGGTTGAGTAATCACGTAACCGTCATCGCTAGCATATTTGTATGGTACATCTTCAAAAACATTTTTACTTTTTAGCATGGGCAACCAAGCAGAAAAGTTTTCGATCTCCTTAAAAAAATGATCTCTTAAGTGACGATTATTTGGTATCTCTTGCAGAACCACCTTACAATTATCTGCTGTTGGATTTTTTGCAAGTTGTTTCAGCTGTCCGAAGTAATCCAAAAATATGTCAATGGCGGAGTAAAAGGGTACCAAATAGCGCGCGAAGAGTGTACCAGTTAGGTTAATAAAAAGAGGGATTTAACCTCTGGTTTTGCGCCTCTGATTTTTTATTTCTTGGGTTTCAGTAAAGGCGCAGTGTTTCCCCTAAAATCTTTTATATTGGTCTGGCATCCTCCTTTTCTATAGGCTTGGTTTGTACTGTCTGCTTTTGCCGTTTCTTGCTTGCGGCCAGGCGATACGATTCTCCATTCATTTCCAGAATATGAACATGATGGGTTAAGCGATCCAACAGCGCACCGGTCAATCGTTCTGATCCCAACACACTGGTCCACTCATCAAATGGTAAATTCGATGTGACTAAAGTGGATCCATGTTCATATCGACGGCTGAATACTTCGAATAAGAGCTCTGAACCAATTGCAGTAAATGGCACATAACCCAGTTCGTCGATGATCAGCAATTTGACGTTGGTCAATTGCTTTTGCAAGGTACGTAATCGCTTTTCATCGCGCGCCTCCATTAACTCATGCACCAGCGCTGCAGCTGTCGTGAATAAAACGCTCATGCCTTTTTGGCAGGCAGCCAGCCCTAAAGCCAATGCGATATGAGTCTTGCCAACGCCTGATGGGCCCAACGCAATGATGTTCTCGCGCTTATCGATCCATTCACAGCGCATCAACTCCAGTATCAATGATTTATTCAGTCCAGGTATTGCAGCAAAGTCGAACGTATCCAGGCTTTTAATTACTGGGAATTTCGCCTGACGTATGCGCCGCTCGGTATTCCGCCGTTCACGATCAATGCATTCCAGTTCGCATAGTCGCAATAAATAGCGTGCATAATCAACATCCTCACGTGCGCATTCGAGTCCCACCTTTTCATATTCACGTGCAAAGGTTGGTAACTTTAGGGTCTTGAAGTGATTGATCAGCAAGACTTGCGGCGCGACCGTGGTGGGAATAGAGGTATCAGTCATAACGCACCTCCGTAGATTGGCTTGACTTGAATCCTTGCAGCAAGCTTAAATACGATCGTGGTTCAGTGGATTTCACGCTGGCACGGGGTAAATAGGGATAGAGCATCAAATCGAGCTTGGCAGGTCGTTGCTCTATCGCGCACAGAATCAAATGCTTGATGGCATCAAAACCAATTGTACCGAACCCCATCGCTTGTTTGATTGCCTGCTCAACTTGCGCTAGGCTAAAATTCTCCAGCAACCGCAAAATCTGGATATATTCCTTGCGGCCACGGCGTTCCATGCGGACTTCCAACACGCGACGCAGCCGATCGAATACTTCAGGTAGTACCCAATCTTGCAAGGGTGCCGCTTGATCGAGCGCACGCGGTTTCTGCTCTAACAATGCCAGGTAGTGCAAGGGGTTGTATATGAATTCTTCCCGACCGTAGCTGCGCGCATGACGTGCAATCGTATCTGTGCCCAGGCAAATCTCTACGCGATCCACATAGCCCTTCACCAGTACCTCCCAGTGACCGTATTGAGTAGGCACCGAGTAATCGTTGCTTCGATAACGCACGAGCGATAATGAAGATACACGCGTGGAAATCTTATGGCAGGCATCAAAAGCAACTGCAGGTAAAGCCATCAATGCAGCCGTATCGCGTTTCATGCGCTCAGCGATGGTTTCAGTTTGACCCCGCAACTTGGCCTGTTGGCGCTTGATGCACCCATCCAACAATTTTGCATTCAGGGCATTAAAATCAGCAGCAATGGGTAGCGGCACCATGAAGTGGCGGCGACTGTAACCAACCATGCCCTCAACTTTCCCCTTGTCGTTGCCTTTGGCCGGTCGCCCAAACTTGTCTTCAAACAGATAGTGGCTCTGCAGCTCGCTGAATGCCTTGGTACGCTGGCGTTTGCCATCGCCCAGTATCTTGGCCACCGCAATCTTGGTGTTGTCGTACAGGATCGATTGCGGTATCCCACCCAAAAATGCAAAGGCAGCAACATGCCCATCCAGAAAGGATTCGGTATCTTCAGTTGGATAGGCTTTGACAAAGCAACCATCCGAATGCGGCATATCAAGGCAGAAATAATGGAATCGAACCAGTTTGCCACCAATATAGCCATCGGCTTCACCAAAGTCTACCTGGGCATGGCCAGGCAAGTGCACTAACGGCATGAACATTTCCTTCTGCCGAATTGCAGCCTTGTTAACATAGTTACGTACGATGGTATAACCACCAGTAAAGCCGTGTTCTTCACGCAACCGCTCCAATATCCGTATCGCAGTATGGCGCTGCTTAACATGCACTTGTTTGTCAGCTTCCAAAATAGCATCAATGATGCCAGTGAAAGGAGCAAGCTTGGGAGATACGGGTTCGCGCTTGCGCCGATAACCCGGCGGTGCAGCGTATTGACACATCTTCTTCACAGTCTTGCGGTGAATTCCAAAATAACGCGCAACTTCGCGCTCGCTTCTGCCTTCTACCATCACCGCACGTCGAATCTTTACATATAGTTCCACTGTATACATCCTCATCGCCTTTCACTTGATGCTAATCGCATCAGCTTACAGGCTTCAGACTGGTACACTTTTATTCCGAGATTCCCGCGAAATTCAGTGCGCCTCAGTGGTACATTTTTACTCCGCTATTTACATATGTCAATGGCGGAGTAAAAGGGTACCAAATAGCGCGCGAAGAGTGTACCAGTTAGGTTAATAAAAAGAGGGATTTAACCTCTGGTTTTGCGCCTCTGATTTTTTATTTCTTGGGTTTCAGTAAAGGCGCAGTGTTTCCCCTAAAATCTTTTATATTGGTCTGGCATCCTCCTTTTCTATAGGCTTGGTTTGTACTGTCTGCTTTTGCCGTTTCTTGCTTGCGGCCAGGCGATACGATTCTCCATTCATTTCCAGAATATGAACATGATGGGTTAAGCGATCCAACAGCGCACCGGTCAATCGTTCTGATCCCAACACACTGGTCCACTCATCAAATGGTAAATTCGATGTGACTAAAGTGGATCCATGTTCATATCGACGGCTGAATACTTCGAATAAGAGCTCTGAACCAATTGCAGTAAATGGCACATAACCCAGTTCGTCGATGATCAGCAATTTGACGTTGGTCAATTGCTTTTGCAAGGTACGTAATCGCTTTTCATCGCGCGCCTCCATTAACTCATGCACCAGCGCTGCAGCTGTCGTGAATAAAACGCTCATGCCTTTTTGGCAGGCAGCCAGCCCTAAAGCCAATGCGATATGAGTCTTGCCAACGCCTGATGGGCCCAACGCAATGATGTTCTCGCGCTTATCGATCCATTCACAGCGCATCAACTCCAGTATCAATGATTTATTCAGTCCAGGTATTGCAGCAAAGTCGAACGTATCCAGGCTTTTAATTACTGGGAATTTCGCCTGACGTATGCGCCGCTCGGTATTCCGCCGTTCACGATCAATGCATTCCAGTTCGCATAGTCGCAATAAATAGCGTGCATAATCAACATCCTCACGTGCGCATTCGAGTCCCACCTTTTCATATTCACGTGCAAAGGTTGGTAACTTTAGGGTCTTGAAGTGATTGATCAGCAAGACTTGCGGCGCGACCGTGGTGGGAATAGAGGTATCAGTCATAACGCACCTCCGTAGATTGGCTTGACTTGAATCCTTGCAGCAAGCTTAAATACGATCGTGGTTCAGTGGATTTCACGCTGGCACGGGGTAAATAGGGATAGAGCATCAAATCGAGCTTGGCAGGTCGTTGCTCTATCGCGCACAGAATCAAATGCTTGATGGCATCAAAACCAATTGTACCGAACCCCATCGCTTGTTTGATTGCCTGCTCAACTTGCGCTAGGCTAAAATTCTCCAGCAACCGCAAAATCTGGATATATTCCTTGCGGCCACGGCGTTCCATGCGGACTTCCAACACGCGACGCAGCCGATCGAATACTTCAGGTAGTACCCAATCTTGCAAGGGTGCCGCTTGATCGAGCGCACGCGGTTTCTGCTCTAACAATGCCAGGTAGTGCAAGGGGTTGTATATGAATTCTTCCCGACCGTAGCTGCGCGCATGACGTGCAATCGTATCTGTGCCCAGGCAAATCTCTACGCGATCCACATAGCCCTTCACCAGTACCTCCCAGTGACCGTATTGAGTAGGCACCGAGTAATCGTTGCTTCGATAACGCACGAGCGATAATGAAGATACACGCGTGGAAATCTTATGGCAGGCATCAAAAGCAACTGCAGGTAAAGCCATCAATGCAGCCGTATCGCGTTTCATGCGCTCAGCGATGGTTTCAGTTTGACCCCGCAACTTGGCCTGTTGGCGCTTGATGCACCCATCCAACAATTTTGCATTCAGGGCATTAAAATCAGCAGCAATGGGTAGCGGCACCATGAAGTGGCGGCGACTGTAACCAACCATGCCCTCAACTTTCCCCTTGTCGTTGCCTTTGGCCGGTCGCCCAAACTTGTCTTCAAACAGATAGTGGCTCTGCAGCTCGCTGAATGCCTTGGTACGCTGGCGTTTGCCATCGCCCAGTATCTTGGCCACCGCAATCTTGGTGTTGTCGTACAGGATCGATTGCGGTATCCCACCCAAAAATGCAAAGGCAGCAACATGCCCATCCAGAAAGGATTCGGTATCTTCAGTTGGATAGGCTTTGACAAAGCAACCATCCGAATGCGGCATATCAAGGCAGAAATAATGGAATCGAACCAGTTTGCCACCAATATAGCCATCGGCTTCACCAAAGTCTACCTGGGCATGGCCAGGCAAGTGCACTAACGGCATGAACATTTCCTTCTGCCGAATTGCAGCCTTGTTAACATAGTTACGTACGATGGTATAACCACCAGTAAAGCCGTGTTCTTCACGCAACCGCTCCAATATCCGTATCGCAGTATGGCGCTGCTTAACATGCACTTGTTTGTCAGCTTCCAAAATAGCATCAATGATGCCAGTGAAAGGAGCAAGCTTGGGAGATACGGGTTCGCGCTTGCGCCGATAACCCGGCGGTGCAGCGTATTGACACATCTTCTTCACAGTCTTGCGGTGAATTCCAAAATAACGCGCAACTTCGCGCTCGCTTCTGCCTTCTACCATCACCGCACGTCGAATCTTTACATATAGTTCCACTGTATACATCCTCATCGCCTTTCACTTGATGCTAATCGCATCAGCTTACAGGCTTCAGACTGGTACACTTTTATTCCGAGATTCCCGCGAAATTCAGTGCGCCTCAGTGGTACATTTTTACTCCGCTATTTACATTTATTTTGAAAAAAACCGCTAGATAGCATGTGCTTGATTAGCCAAGTACCATATCTCTCATTTTTCTTCCTCATTCTTATAAGAGAAGTATTCAAACATAAAGGTAAGTGGCATTTTCGAATAGTCGTTAACCTACCCAAAGTTCCAGATGTGGATATTACATGATCATTTTCCTGCAAAAGAAAGTGTTGATACTTGGCATGAACTTCTTCAGGATGAAGGTATTGTACTTTTTGTAAATCAACATCCCCATCCTTAATAACTCTGATATTTAAAAAAGGGATACCCTCATTTCGATATTGCCAATTACGCAATCCTGGCCCTTCTTTGAAATCTACTAAATCTTCAAATGGCAATAATTCCCATCCTTCAGGGAGACCATTGCTTAGATTGATTGAAACTGATTCATAACCAGGAAAACGCATACGCACAAACCACTCTTCATAGGTAATCTGCGTCATTTCTTCGAGTAGCTTGATCCGTTTTAGGTTGTTTTCGATTAGATCGTCGTATGCGGATAAAATACTTGCGATTTTTTGTTGAGTTGGCAGAGGAGGAGCAGGAATTTTCATGCTCAACAGTTTTTCTGCACTTAGATTATCCTGAGTCGCGCCCTGAGAAATTTGCTGGAACGTTTTCTGAAAAATATCAAAGTAATATTTAATATAACGTGCATCTGATTTACCCTCGTAGGGGGTAAAACCTATTACACTGTCTGGGAAACATGCAGGAATTCCCAAGATAGCTGTATCGGCAATGTTTGCAGCGATCGTAATGCATAGTGTCCCAGGCTCCCATAACTTGCTTTGTGCCAAGCCTGCTTCGCTATAAGTCTGAGTGTAGCTAGTAAGATATAAGTTAGCGGCCTTTATGTCTGCAGTTTGGACAAACGGGTATTTTCCCCCATATAGATGAGGAGCATTTCTTGGACGATGGCGAGAGCGACCTCTGCGAACTGTTCCAAGCTCATCCAGTTTGTAATACTGCCACTCCTTCATTTTGCCGCACCTCTTAGAATTTGTTGCATGAGGCTGCTGGCCTCAGAGCTCAAGCTTTCCAGTTCACTGTGAATTTCGGCAAGACGTGCATCATAATCAAACCCTTCATCAAGCTCGATGGAATAACCCACATAGCGGCCTGGTGTAAGGCTCCAATCATTTTCCTCAACTTCTGCCACATCCACAATTTTGCACAGACCTTCGACATCCTCATATTTCCCGTCGGAGAAATGTTCTTTCAGCCATGAATTGCTGGTAAATTGCTTAGAAACATCCTCACCTCGATAAGCTTTTATGATTGAGGTTAAGCCTTCCATCTGTTCGGATGAGAAGTCTCGCAGCGTAGTGTTGATCTGACGAAAAGTATTCCGTGCATCAATCATTAATATCTTGCGCATGTTTTCGGGTCGCTTACCTCGATCCAGAAACCATAAATGACAGGGTAGCGAACGGGTGTAAAAGAAGTTGTTTCCCACCGCCACGATACAATCCACTGCACCGGTTTCAATCAGCTTTTGACGGATAAGTTTCTCACTCGCCCCCGCATCGGTCGCTGAGGATGCCATGACAAATCCAGCACGGCCACTCTCATTCAAGTAATGATAAAAATATTGAATCCACAGATAGTTGCCGTTATCAGCCCTCGGAATACCCACATCCTTAAACAAGCGCTTGTCGGTTTTGACGAAATCTTTGTTCTTGTCTACTTTGTTGACGTTGAACGGCGGATTTGCCATTACGAAATCGCATTTGCCTATCAGATCGTGCGGATCGGAGTAGAAACTGTTGCTCTCGATGATTTTTCCCTCAATACCGTGTATGGCAAGGTTCATTTTGGCCAAGCGGGTATTATTGGATTTTTGCTCAGTGCCATACACCTTGATCGCTTCATTTACAGCCCGTTTGCTATGGTCTTTTATAAAATGACCAGTCTGAACAAACATACCACCTGAACCGCAGGCGGGATCATGAATAATGCCGTGATCCGGCTCGATGAAATTAACAATCAGCTGCACCAGTGATGGAGGCGTAAAGAATTCACCGCCTTCTTGAGCACCTGCACCGCTCATGGAAAACTTCATCAAGAAAAACTCATAAATACGCCCAAACACGTCCCCCTTAAGCGTTTTCACCGAATCTTTATTGAATACCCGGATCAGCTCGCGTAATAAATCGGAATCCAATTCCTGATAGTTTTTTGGCAGGATACCGGCAAGATCGGGGTAGCTGGCTTCAATCAGGCGCATGGCTTCATTGACTGCTTCGTTGACATCATCGCCCTCTGGCAGATTGGCAAGATGTTCATATTGCGATTTCTCTGGCAGCATCATTGCACCGGCAGCAAGGAAGTCAGCTTGCGTTGCAGCACGTTTACCCCGCGGCCCTTCAGGGATAGAGGCTTCGATTGCAATCTTGGCTTCTTCGTAGCGGTTTTGAGCATAACGCAGCAGAATCAGTCCCAATACAGGGTCTTTATACTCCGCTGCCGTCAGCTTAGAGTTGGCACGCAGATTATCCGCAGAATCCCAAAGCTCTTTTTCCAGTTGCTTGATTTGTTCGTTATTCATTCAATACCTAATTTTAGCGATTCTGGGGTGTAGCGTATTTCTGGCATAAATTGTAATAAAAATATCACTTACTATCCGCTTAAGTCACAGCTTTGATGCAGTGACAAACTAAAGCTGTCTGTTTATCAATGTTTTTAATCCAAGATTGAGTATTACATCTTTTGTTTCTGCTTATTACTGATGAAGTATTAAATACCGGTCTATTCCAGGCTAGGCAAGCATTCTCTCATTTTTAGCAGCCAATTCAACTGAATGTTTGTGCAAGCAAATCCCCTCCTAAAACCTTTCAGTCACATATACTTTCTTTGAAGCCACGGCAAACATCGATTTAAAGTAGTTTTGCCACAATTACCAGCTTCAATTCACCAAATTTCACTGATTCACCAGCTTCTCTCCCTGTTTTTCCCTAATAAAACCCTCTTTAATATTTTTACACCCATCGAGCATCATCAATGCTCTCTTTCTTGTTTTTTAAGGAGTTCTCTATGGCTATTCATTGCCCCAAATGCAGTTCAACCCTGATTACAGCCCGCAATATGGGCAAAAAAGTCTGTTGCGGCATCGGTATCGTCGCTGGCGGTGCTCAAGGTATTTCCAATGCACTCAAAGGTGCAAAAATCGGCGGTGAAGTCGGTGCTTTCTTCGGCCCATCCGGTGTTTTCATGGGCCGAGTTGCCGGTGCGCTGATCGGCGCCATGATCGGCGGTGTTTCCGGCGGTATGGCAGGCGCGCAAATCGGAGAAATAATAGACGACCGGGTGCTGGATAACTACGAATGCCTGCAATGCGAGTACGTTTTCAGGATCGATTGACACGCAATCATCCGACACACTTCGGTTTTAGTCGTTTTTCTGCTTTTCTGCTTTTCTGCTTTTCCGCTTTTCTCTTTTTACTCCCTTTTTCATCCACGCAAGTACCGTTCTATCGTTTTTTAGAATCGATGGCCTCGCTACGTGCATTTTCATACTTACTCATAAGGAAAAACACACAATGTCACATCTCGTTCAAAATATGGCTTATACAGGCGCAACACCCTGGCACCAGCTGGGCAACCGTTTACCCGCCAAACAACCGATCGAAGTCTGGGCGGAGAAAGCCGGGATGGATTGGAGTATCTGCGAAGCGCCAGTGCGCTACATGACGGAACAAATCGGATCATTGGGTTCATTGCGGTCGTTTGACGAACAAAAGGTGCTGTACCGCAGCGATACCAAAGCACCATTATCGGTAGTCAGTGAACGCTATCAGGTCGTTCAGCCCAAGACCATCCTGGAGTTTTATCGCGATCTCACCGAAGTATCCGGTTTTGAACTCGAAACCGCCGGAGTTCTCAAGGAAGGCAAGAAATTCTGGGCTTTGGCCCGTACCGGCAAGGAAACCAAGCTCAAAGGCGATGATGCCGTCAACGGTTACATTCTGCTTGCCACCTCCTGCGATGGCACACTGGCCACCACCGCAACACCTACCACCATTCGCGTAGTGTGCAACAACACACTAGCCATCGCGCTCAAAGGCGCCAGCAGCGCTATCAAAGTGCCGCACAGCACCAGCTTCGATGCGCAAGCCGTCAAAAAGCAACTCGGTATCGCCGTATCGCAGTGGGATAGCTTCATGTACTGCATGAAAACCCTGTCGGAGCGCAAAGTCAAAAGCCACGAATCGATGAATTACTTCCTCAAAGTGCTATGCCAAACCGATGATCACGACAATCAACCGTCCGGCCTCAAAAACGAACGGGCCTTGAAAACCGTGCAGTCGCTGTATGACGGCCACGGTAGAGGCGCGCAACTGGCATCCGCCAACGGCACGGCTTGGGGGTTGCTCTGCGCAGTCACCGAGTTTGTCGATCATGAAAAAAGAGCCAGAAGCCAAGGGCACAGACTCGATAGCGCATGGTTCGGCCAAGGTGCGAACCTGAAACAACGCGCCCTCGATTACGCGCTGCAACTGGTGGAGTAAGTTCGCTATCGGTTCATCCATCCGGTATGAAGAAACAATAAAACTCAACTATTCAACTCAGCTCAAATATCCATCTCATCCACCCCAGTCAATAGTGCATTGGCTGGGTTTTTTTCATTTTTGAAGAAAGAAAACTATCCACCTGACAGGAAAAAACCATGAGCAACTCTCTCAAACCCGAAAGAAAGATAAAAATCCAACCGGCATTGAAACTCATCAAAACCCGCGATCTCAACCGGGATCAGTGGTTAACCGTGCGCAAGAACGGTATCGGCAGTTCCGATGCGGCTGCGGCTGTCGGTCTCAATCCATACAAATCGCAACTGGAATTGTGGCTGGAAAAGACGGGCCGTGATGGCAATTTACCAAAAACCGACCCCAACGACGAATCCAGTCCGATGTACTGGGGGATTTTATTGGAACCCTTCGTTGCCGCCCAATACACCAAGCGTACCGGCAACAAGGTCAGGCGTATCAATGCGGTATTGCAACACCCTATTGAGCCTTGGATGCTGGCCAATATAGACCGGGAAGTCATTGCTGCGCCGGATGTGCAAATACTGGAATGCAAAACTACCGGCATCAACGGCGTAAAACTATGGAAAGAAGGCGTGCCGGAATATGTGCAACTCCAGGTCATGCACCAACTGGCGGTCACTGGTAAACAAGCTGCTGATGTGGCGGTACTGATTTGCGGCCAGGAATTGCAAGTACACCGTATTGAGCGGGACGAGACGATGATCGAACAATTGATCGAGTTGGAGCGGCAATTCTGGCGTTTCGTGGAACTGGATCAAGCACCGCCTGCCGATGGTTCGGAATCCGCGGAGTTAGCTTTACGAAGTCTGTATCCGCACGATAACGGCAAAACGCTCAATTTAAGCCGTGATCCGGAAATGTCACAAACATTCTCCGATTTACTGGCCGTCAGGCAATTATTAGCCAGCCAAAACCAGCTCGAATCGCAATTGAAGCAGAAAATCCAGCAACGTCTGGGTGAGGCAACCAAAGCGCTGTTTGAAAACGGCGAAGTCACCTGGAAACGCAGCAAAGACAAAACGGAACTGGATACTGACCGGCTGCTCAAAGACCACCCTGATTTGCTGCAACGCTATTGCTTGACCAAGTCTGGTTCACGGCGCTTTCTGATTCATGAATCAACCTAAATTCCCCTAAACCTAATTGCTATCTAAAGGAACCATCATGCTCAAAGGACTTGTATTAACACCTCCGGTAATTGGCCGGATAACCATCGGTAAAGTCGTAGAAAAGAACGGTAAACGATTGCCTGAGAAAGACGACGAATTCACGATTACCAGCCAAATACAAAACAAGGACGGCTGGGTCAATCATCCATTGAACGAAATCCTGCGTAAAGAACACGGCAGCAAATTGCGCAATATTCCGGTAAGGCTGCTGTTTAACGATCCTGATCTGAATTTACGCGCCAATTACACGTTGTTCGACCGGCAAACCGGCAGACCTGTCTGTGTTGGCGATGGTGAAACATGCCGCCGGGCAACCAATACCGGTATTCAATCATTTCCTTGTCCAGCGCCGGAATCGTGCGAGCTGGCTAAGGGCGGCAACTGCAAACCTTATGGCCGATTGAATGTTCGTATCGACGATGAGGATGAATTGAGCAGCTTTGTATTTCGCACCACTGGATTTAACAGTATCCGCACGCTATCGACTAGATTGCGTTACTTTGCTGCGGCATCGGGAGAATTACTGTCGACATTGCCACTGGAACTTCGCCTGCGCGGCAAATCGACCACTCAATCGCATCGCGCACCGATCTATTACGTAGATTTAACGATCAGGACAGGTATGACGATGGCTGAATCCATCGCCAAAGCCAAAACACTGGCCGATGAACGAAAAGCATCAGGTTTCGATCAAGTTGCTTTGGATGAAGCGGCTAAATTGGGGTTTGAGAATGGAGCGTTCGAGGATTCCGA
Organism: Gammaproteobacteria bacterium; assembly: GCA_015709615.1. Lineage (NCBI taxonomy): Bacteria > Pseudomonadati > Pseudomonadota > Gammaproteobacteria > Gammaproteobacteria bacterium. The sequence goes on from CP054179.1 coordinate 811,968, forward strand.
GGAAGAAGGCGTTGCCGTGGTTGAGGAGTTTTATCTTGACGATACTGGTGCTATACCACTTCGTAATCCAGACAATCAAGAAAAGAAATCTGATTTAATGGCAAAATTGAATCAGAAAGCAAAACGTATTAATAATACTAAAAATTGCGAAGAACAAGAGATGTAACTCATCAAGCATTATCTTAATTAGTCCTAGCCAATAATGAATTCACTATTCAAAATTGGCTAATTGCATACTACCATTGACAGCGATACCAATCTCTAACGAACCCCACTTATAACCCTAAATACTATCCCCTTGTCTATAGTTTTTTGAGCAAAATTTATTGTAACCAATTTGCTACTTTAACTAACAGTAATGCATGAAAATCGCTGTGAAAACTTAATTTAGAAGCTGTACCAAATTAATTCACATGATGTACAGAATTGAACGATATTCAATACTAATCATAGGATTAGAGTTCAATAATTTTAAACCTAAGAATAATACGCAGGGTTAATGATAAATTTCTAAGACAGAAATTAATTGTGGCGTTTCTGACTGATTTAGTATCCCTATAACAGTTAAATTTATTTTGGCATAGCAAAAAAGCGCAAATGCTCAAATCAAGCTTCAGTACTCTATTTTGTTAAGTTGCTCTTGAACATTTTTAAAGATTTTGATATCTTAAAAAAGACAATTGCGCAATTGTTCGTTTCACTTTTTTATTTTTTTAAAAACAGGAGTTGCCTATTCGATAAACGTTTTTCTTGGATTCACCCCATCAATTTTAGGCTGTTAGTAAGGCCTATCTATAATGCGACTGCATCAACAAAGATGCATATGAGCATACATACAAGCTAGTGCACCGACAAGTCACTAAGCGATACATAGAAGCATCAAAGAAAATATATTTGATGCGGAGCGATTGAGATTCAGACTCGCTCTTTTAGATAAAAGTGGAATTTCTCCACAAATAAATTTTAGATTTTTAGTTTGTTTTTTTAAAAAGAATTTATTTATTAATTTTAACTATTGGAGGATCATGATTCTCAACAGCGAAAATATTCAATATCCAGACACAATTCTTATAAGAATCAATACGGTAAGATTAATGACGGGACTCTCTAGGAGCGCTATTTATTCACGATTGCAGCCTAGCTCTCCTTACTATGATCCTGATTTTCCTCGGCAGGTTAAACTCGCGAATGGGCGTAAAGGCGCATCGGCGTGGTCACTAAAGGAGATTGAGGACTGGATTCGCACACGTCTAAATAATCGTAAATAATAATTTTAAAGCCACCTGGATAAATTTCAGGTGGCGTAAATTAGTACATTGTTAACTTCCACGCTTAGCGGAGGAACTTAAGCGTTAAATATTACATTTTTTATTAAGCATAGGATTTTTAATAGGAGTTCTTTCAGGTTATTTATGTTATTAATATTATATTATTTATATTAATAGTGTTGATAAGTAATCTGATTTTTGGATATATGAGCTAGTTCCATCATTAGATCTATACTTCTTTGATGTATAGATTGAATGAAAGGAGATGATGATATACGTATATCTCTCCTACATTTCCAAAGAATCCCATGTTTTATTTAAAACCTTAAAATTGAGAGGTACATAAAATTATAAATAAGGCATTGATTTCGGAAGAAGAAAAAATATATTTAAATACTATCTACAATCTGGTGTCAGATCATAGTAATCCCGGGAAAACAATCCTACCTGATTATGAAAATACACACGGCAACGCGATTGAGTATGCAAGTTGTATAAAGGAATTGGATAAATTTTTAAAGCAATTTATAAAACATAATTATCGCGATATGGTCTTAAAACCCAGGTTTGATAAATATAAACGCATCATAAAATCTAAATATTCATGGCGCAGTTCTTATTTATCGAGTCTACCAAAATTTATTTTTTATGCTCGCAATCTTCCTCATGAATGTATCTACAGTGAAAGGATCGAAACTTTTTTATCTGTTTGCGATAATTATTCATTCCCGGAATATGATCAGAATATAACTGAATTCTGTCACGATCCCGACAAATACTTTCTTTTTTCTAATTGTAAAATTTCCCATAATGAAATGAGGGTAATTATTAACGGATTCTTCAGGGATTTATATGAAAAACTCCGTAATCCGAAAACAAAAAGAAAGATTCTTGATAGAGAAAGGGCTGTAGGGAAAAATTATAAAGAATGTGTCCGTCAAATCGATAAACTTTTTGCAAGATATGCGCGATTAGTGGTTTTGAGAATCGATTTTGGCTACGAAAAAGGTCAGAATGTAAATATCGAGGATCTTGCAAAAGACATTGATCATATTCACAAGAACAAACGGCATAATAAATTGTTTGATCATTTAGTGGGCTACGTTAATAAAATCGAATATGGGCTAGAAAAAGGAATGCATGCACATACACTTCTATTTTATGATGGTTCGAAGCGAAGACCTGATAGCGATATTTATTTTGCAAAAGAAATCGGTGAATATTGGGTGAATCAGATAACGAATGGTCGGGGAGTTTATTGGAACCGGAATGCAGAAAAAGCAAAATTCGAAAGGAATAATTGTTTGGGCATCGGTGATATTCATGTCTCAGATGATGTGAAAATTCAAAATTTATATGGGATTGCAGAGTATTTCTGCAAATCTGAGCAATATCTTAAACCTAGAACTCGCCGGAAAATGAAATTATTGCGTAAAAGTTTTTCGAAAGGGGTCGGAAAAAAACGAGGAGCACCTAGAGCACCTGAACCCCCTAGAACAACCCAGGTTAGCACTACAGAAGAAGAAAAGTTACTGATTCGTGCGAGTGATAAGAAAGCAGCTTGAGATGGCTATACCGTAAAATTTGATTATCAGATTAAATCATTTCATCGGGTAGGTATTACCTACCCGATTGTTCAAATGATTTTCCAAAAATTCCGGACTGGATTTTGTCCCAGCAGCATTTTACAAAAATAGTACAGATAGTAAAAACATTGCAACTGAGAAAATCCTCTAGTGGAGCTGCAGTCGAAGAATGGATAAAAGTAGATGATGATAAATGATTTTGAAGACTCTCTCAGTACTGAATTTAAAAGTTTCAAAAGGGAGGTAAAAAAACCAAATATTTTGCTCATCGGTGGAACGGGTGTTGGCAAAAGTTCTTTAATAAATTATTGTTTCGGCGAAAAGCTAGCCAGGGTCGACACGGGAAAGCCAGTAACTCAATTCATTGATTCTTTTTCTAGTGAAACAATTCCGATTGTCCTTTTTGATACTAAAGGCTATGAAGTTGGCTCTGAAAAAGAGAGAGCATTTTTAGAAGATGTTGTTCGATACGCTGCCAAGGAGTTTAGCTCGTCAGAACGTGATAATTCTATTCATCTGGTTTGGTACTGTATTCAGGCATCAGGCAGTCGTATTTTAGATTTCGACATCGATACGATTAACAGGCTTTCTGCCTACGGTATTCCTGTGGCAATCGTGCTTACAAAAGCTGAATTGATTTCAGAAAATGAGTCGATTGAGTTTAAAGAGGTAATAAAAAGCTCACTACCCAATATACTCATCTTTGAAACTAGTACAAAAAACACTCAGCAAAGATGGGATTTTGATAGTTTGTTACAGTGGTCGATTGAGAAATTACCAGAAGCTCTGAAAATTGCATTTGCATCCGCCCAAAAACAAAGTTTGAGTATTAAACGCAACCAAGCCTTAAAAATCATTAACGAACATGTTGCAGGATCTGCGCTGATTGGTTTTACTCCCATACCTGTTTCTGATGCACCGTTGCTATTAGGAAATCAGGCCGCCATGATTGCTAGAATATTATTCGTTTACAACCTTAATAACATTGTAAGTAAACTTAAAGAATCTATATTGATACCAATTATTGGGCGAATCATAACTAGTAGCGGAACTTGGATTGTTGGTCAATTATTTAAATACTTTCCCGGACTGGGGACTATTACTGGTGGACTTATAACTGCATCCGTTGCATCATCAATAACTTATGCTTTAGGTTTGTCAATTATAGAATTATGCGAAGCAATCATTAAAAAAGGGCTTGAAGGAGATATTGATGAGCTAAATAATTTCATTAACAACCTTGAGCTATTCTTTGAACAGCGTATTAAAGATAACCTTAAGAATGAACAGAGATAAGTAAAATGAATGCTAGTTATAATGTTGCTATTATAGGCCAAACAGGCGTTGGGAAAAGTACATTCATAAACTATCTCTATGGCGAAAAAGTGGCAAAAACTGGAATTGGAAAACCAGTGACTGCAAATGGATTTCATTCGATAGAAATGGAAATAAATGGTTTACCAGTTACCCTCTTTGATTCTTGGGGGCTTGAAGTTGGGAAGCATGATGCATGGCTGACAGAATTAAGCGTAGAGCTTGATAAACGAGGTATCAATCAGCCTGCCACTGAATGGTTTCATTCTGTTTTTTATTGTATTCAGGCAGGAGGAAATAGAGTCCAAGATTGTGATATAGATATTATTAAAAAATTTATCGAAAATAAATATAACGTATCTGTAATACTAACAAAATGTGATCAAGTTAGCGAAGACGACGAAAATACCATGAAGCAAACAATACAGGAATCTGTCCCAGGGATTTCAGTAATTTCTGTTTGTAGTGAAGAAAAAAAGACTCGTTCTGGCGAATCAAAGCCTTTTGGAAAAATTGAAGTAGAGAGAAAGGCATTTTCTGATTTTTTTGATTCGTTAATTATACGATTGCCACTTCGATGCAACTATGTCATGAAAAAAATAAAAAAAGAATGGCTAAATGACATTAACACCTATATCAATGACGTATCTCAGTTTAATTGGAATGATGACGAAATAAGAAACAAAATGAACGAGCGTACAGAAGTGTTATACAAAACACTCCCACTTCAAGTGAATAATGAAATCAAATCGACGATTGAAATGTATGGGGATTTTTCAAAAAAACTCGGCTATCCTCCTTTAGAAGTTGATAGCTCATTAAGTGGGGCGAATAATTTTCATAAAAAGACTGCTGACCTCGATCTCACCTGGTACCAAGTTCCAATTTTTACAGTATTGTTACCTTTTATGCTAGGTTATGCATTATTTACAGCCAAATCTCAATCACAAGCAATGTTTCTAAAAGAACTTAATATTGCAGATTCGAAAGTTGAAGAGCACATTAATTTACAAACCAGGAAAATTCAGGATAAGCTCCAAGAGTTAAAAGCAATGCTGTTATACTAGATTTTTATGTTGTCAAAACTATTCGAGCAGATGATAGCCTTAATTAGGAAGACACATTAGCTCAGTAGGTTTGCCAGGAGCATACACATTGAAGTAGCTCTGCGACGCCATACAGATCGGTACTTTTCGCGCAGCCAGTGGATAGCCGGTTACTGGAAATCATCCAATGCGGTAAGTACAAGTCGCTAATGAAACCGTAGCGCCGCTGGCTCAAGCGTTGACAGGCCAAAAACCTGCAATCGAGCCACCGAATAGATTGCTTGTCGGTTATCGTGTGATGCGTTGCACACTGTGCTATATATAGCAGGCTACACTTCTTACGCTGGCTGATAAGAACAATATGTACCGTTTGGGTCAAAAGTGGCATGATTTACCAACAAACTTTCTCTGTCATTGCTAATACTAATATTGGCAATTCTTTCTTGCAGAAGGCTGAGATTGCTACTTAGTGGTGCTTTTTTTGCAGTTATAAGATAGCAAGGGCAATTTGTGGATGATGCTACGAAATGCCTGCTACTCTGGTAACCAATCCTTTCGTAATTTCATTCAAAGCAATCAAGTGGATTGATAAAGAATGTCGGACGCCACTTATCAAGTTTTAAAAATATAGCTTGATAAGTAATGGTCTGGTTTATGTTTAGGAATTGGGTATTTTGGTGGATTCGAATCCGTGTTTGGAATTTTTTCAGCATTCCACATTCTTAGTCGAGTAATTTTATGGGAAAGACTAAAGGCAAGACATAATTCTTTTAAATATTAATTTATATCTATAAATCATTGCATTAATTACTCATATTGTCAGACTCTCTCTCCGCCAAAGATGCTCCAAACGTTGCCCAGCAACACCAAGAAATTCCTTTAGAATAAATAATATTAAGGTAATTTTGCCAATCCTTGGCAACCCTGAGCAAAGCGGGTAACATTATCGAAAAGCGGGTAAAAAAGCGAGTAAAAATTTACCCGTATTTTTGTTACCCGTTTTTTGTTTTGTTCTTCGGTATTCAGGGGATTGCATGAAACTCACCGATTTAATCATTAAAGCAGAAAAGCCAAGGGACAAACACTACAACCTGCCGGATGGCAAGGGCCTTGTCTTATGGGTACAGCCTGACGTGTAAGAATTTCTAGCGTTGTTTACAGTATTCAGGAGAATACTGTAGATGAACATACACAAACGCACTCGTTTAACATTATTGGATCGTCAGGAAATCTGGCGGCTGTATCAAACCCGGCTGTGGAAGGTAGTTCAGCTGGCAGAATACTTTCACGTCAGCCGGCCAACGATTTATGACGTACTGAAACGAGCCAGACTCCAGGAATTTACTCCGCGTAGCAGTACCAATCAGCGCTTCAAGACACTGCAGTATGGCCTCAAACGTTTGGCTAAAGTAGAGCAAACCATCCAGGAACGTCTCAAGCGCGAAGCGAAGCGCTATAACAAATCTTATCCGGGCGAGCTCGTTCACCTCGATACCAAGCGGCTTCCATTATTGAAAGGACAGTCTGCCAATAAACCTCGCGAGTACCTGTTTGTGGCCATCGATGATTTCTCCAGGGAATTGTATGCCGATATCTTCCCGATAAAACCCAGCATAGTGCAGCTTGCTTTCTCACAAGCACTGTTGCTCAATGTCCTTACCAGATCGACTATGCTTATTCTGACAACGGCAAAGAATTTAAAGGAACTGACGGCCATGCTTTTGTCAAAGCTTGCAGGCAACACGGTATCGTGTCAGAAGTTTACTCGTGTCAATCATCCTCAAACCAACGGGAAAGCTGAGCGGGTCATCCGTACCCTGATGGACATGTGGCACAGTAAGATTCACTTTAAAGACAGCGCCGATCGACGCATTCAGCTTCTCCGTTTCATTAACTTCTACAATACCGTTAAGCCTCATAAGAGTTTGAATAATGCTACCCCTTATGAAATACTCTTCGCTTATTTCAATCAACCTCTCTGTAAACAACCCTGAGATTTCTTACAGGCCAATATTGAAGCTTCTGTTGGTAGCGTCGGGGATTCTTATGACAATGCGCTGGCTGAAACAGTTAACGGACTATACAAGACCGAGGTTATCCGACATCGCGACCCTTGGCGCAATATCGACGATGTGGAGTTTGCGACCTTGGAATGGGTCGATTGGTTTAACAATCGCCGGTTACTGGAGTCGATCGGAAATATTCCGCCGGCAGAATTTGAAATGGCATATTTATCGCCAACTAAGGGAGCCAACCAATACGGTTTGACTCAAGACAAATAGTCTCCGGAAATCCCGGGGCGATTCAGAAACAGGGGGAATCTGACGGCAAAACGCTGCTAAAAAATGAATTACCGGGAATTCGTGTTCAAAAACTGGCAGTAATACCGAAAAATCTGAAAGCCGCTAATTGTTCAGCGCTTCCCTAAATATCATCTGGTTTGCGTATAATGAGTAAAGGATGCTTGTTTCTTCTATCCGATTAAACATCAAGGAGAATAGATTAAATCATGATTACAATAATACGGAACATGGTAAAAAAGATCATATTGGCTATATTGCCGGATTCCGAGCGACTTAGGTCACTGGCTTACAGACCAAAGCTTGAGACATGGCGTAAACAACATGCCGGGAGTTACCCGATATTCAACTCAAGGTATGCAATTTATGATTATATAAATAATGAGATCTTCTGTGGTAGGCCAATACAGTATTTAGAATTCGGTGTTTACAAAGGCGACACCATAAAGTATTTCTCAAACCTTAATTCTAATCCCGACTCACGATTCGTTGGATTTGATACCTTCACTGGATTACCGGAGGACTGGATAGAATTGACCAGAACGGTTAAAAGGTCAACATTTGATACGAATGGAGAGCCACCACAGTTGCACGATGTGCGCATATCTTTTGTTAAAGGGCTGTTTCAAGATACGCTCCCAGGATTCCTCGAAGCATATAGCTCTAAAGAACAGTTAGTCATTCATAACGATTCCGACTTGTATTCCTCAACTTTATATATGTTAACTCGTGCAAACAACATTATAAAACCCGGCACTATTATCATATTCGATGAGTTTTACAGCGTAATGCATGAGTTTAGAGCATTGGAAGATTACTGCGCCGCCTATATGCGTAATTATTCTGTTATTGCTGCAACACGGAATCACTTAGAGATTGCTATTAGGATGCAGTGAGTATCGCGGATGAATTGCACCGGCTCGAGCTGTCCCAAAGTTAAATTATCTTCGACAAGGCCGGAGGCTTATCGCTAGAGCCCCTTTAAAGGGGGGTGTAAATAATTGTAAATGGTTATATGGCAGGAAACTGCTAATATAAAAATGACCACACCCAAACCCCTGCCGAGCGACTTAATTGATAGCCTGTTGGCCGATTACAAAAAGCCGGAAGATTTAATCGGTGAGCATGGTCTTATCAAGCAACTCACCAAAGCGTTGGTTGAGCGCGCCCTGCAAGCAGAAATGGCCGAGCATCTTGGTCACGATAAGCACGAAACGGCAATCAATGCCACTGGCAATACCAGAAATGGTAAAAGTCGTAAGACCCTGAAAGGTGAATTCGGTGAGTTACCCATCGAGATCCCCCGTGACCGTGAAGGCAGCTTCGAGCCTTTGATCATTTCCAAGCATCAGACCCGCTGGGCGGGCTTTGATGACAAGATCCTCTCGCTGTATGCTCGTGGCATGACTGACCAGGTCAAGTAGAACCGGACAACCAGTTAAGCGATTTTTTTCAATTCTTCTGTTTCTACCTCATTGTAAGAAATCTCAGGGTTGTTTACAGAGAGGTTGATTGAAATAAGCGAAGAGTATTTCATAAGGGGTAGCATTATTCAAACTCTTATGAGGCTTAACGGTATTGTAGAAGTTAATGAAACGGAGAAGCTGAATGCGTCGATCGGCGCTGTCTTTAAAGTGAATCTTACTGTGCCACATGTCCATCAGGGTACGGATGACCCGCTCAGCTTTGCCGTTGGTTTGAGGACGATTGACACGAGTAAACTTCTGACCGATACCGTGTTGCCTGCAAGCTTTGACAAAAGCATGATCGTCAGTTCCTTTAAATTCCGTGCCGTTATCGGAATAAGTGCAATCGATTTGATAAGGACATTGGGCAACAGTAGCGATGAGAAAGCAAGCGGCGCTGTATTGAGTATTATCGGGGAAGATATCGGCATACAATTCCCTGGAGAAATCATCGATGGCCACAAACAGGTACTCGCGAGGTTTATTGGCAGACTGTCCTTTCAATAATGGAAGCCGCTTGGTATCGAGGTGAACGAGCTCGCCCGGATAAGATTTGTTATAGCGCTTCGCTTCACGCTTGAGACGTTCCTGGATGGTTTGCTCTACTTTAGCCAAACGTTTGAGGCCATACTGCAGTGTTTTGAAGCGCTGATTGGTACTGCTACGCGGAGTAAATTCCTGGAGTCTGGCTCGTTTCAGTACGTCATAAATCGTTGGCCGGCTGACGTGAAAGTATTCTGCCAGCTGAACTACCTTCCACAGCCGGGTTTGATACAGCCGCCAGATTTCCTGACGATCCAATAATGTTAAGCGAGTGCGTTTGTGTATGTTCATCTACAGTATTCTCCTGAATACTGTAAACAACGCTAGAAATTCTTACACTATCGACAAATACCATCGTCATTTCGACCGGCGGTCGAGCTCCGCCTGTGCGAAATATGCCGATGCCTTACGCAATATTTCGTTGGCACGCTTTAATTCCCGATTTTCCCGTTCCAATTCCTTGAGCCGCTCACGATCCGATCGTCGACAGTCCGCCTCGAATTCCCTGATCCCTCTCCGCTCTTCTTACCCATGTCCGCAACGTTTCCGCCGTGCAGCCAATCTTCGATGCTATCGATTTGATCGCCGACCATTGCGATTCATGCTCCTTTTGCTGCTCGAATAACAATCTTACCGCTCGTTCTCGTACTTCCGGTGAATAACTGATTTGATTCTTCATCTTCTCCTCCTCTCAAATCATTTTATCTCCGGAAATCCCGGGGCGATTCACTGTGACCACTGCTTCCGTCGTTTCTTCCACACGGTTCTTGATATTGGGCTTGCGCCGGTTTGCATCAAGCAGAGCCTCAACACCTCCGGTTACCACAGCAGCTTGATAGCGATAGAAAGTATAGCGGGAAAAACCCATCACCTTGCAGGTGCGGGATACATTGCCAAGTTCGACTGCCAGATTAAGCAAGCCAATCTTGTGTTTGACGACATTCTGTTGAAAACTACTCATGGAATTATTCCTTTGCGCTTGCGCGCTTGGTTGATAAAGATTCACACCTCTATCAATAATCCCACTCCTCGGCAAGACCCTGCTGTCAAATCAAGTCTGAATTACTACATGTAAAAGTTAACCGGTCGGAAAATTCGCTAGTGGCTATTTTTTCCAGGAATTTCCTGGCTTTTTCAGTGACCCCCGCTCCATGTCGCAAATACGATTGCGCCGCTAGTGCAGGCGAATAATCGCTGACCGTATATCCCTGTGCATTTATTTCTTGCAACGTCACCGCCGTCACTGTCAGCTTTCCTTTTCCCAGCTTGATCACCAGCAGCTTCTTTCCGCTCGTCCCCGCGATGATTGCGGTATTGCGGTGATGATTGATAATTACAGTCGGTTGCATACTTTGTCAATTTCAAACTTTCGATAGTACATTATAAATACGACTCCACTGTTCATCATTTGGAATATTCTTCCGTCAATCCAGCAAAAAAATGTTTTCTTCATTCTTAGTTTGCATTTTCTTGACCAAAACGTACGGCATCTCTATAATTCGCCCTTTGTTTCTGATGTGATTCGAGTCACACAGCAACTTCTTAATGCGGGAATAGCTCAGTGGTAGAGCACAACCTTGCCAAGGTTGGGGTCGCGAGTTCGAGCCTCGTTTCCCGCTCCATTCTTTCTAGGAATGGCTCTTTTGAAATTTTAATTTGCTGGGGATCGAGCAACTCCTTACCAGCTTTTTTCCGTTGGATTGGCGGTACCTTTAGAAGTTATGCAATGATGGCGGGGTGGCAGAGTGGTCATGCAGCGGCCTGCAAAGCCGTCTACGCCGGTTCGATTCCGACCCCCGCCTCCACCGATCTGATACTTCCATCGCCCGGGTGGTGAAATTGGTAGACACAAGGGACTTAAAATCCCTCGGGCCTAAAACGCCCGTGCCGGTTCGATTCCGGCTCCGGGCACCAAAAGCAACAGGTTACGCGATTTTAGCAGTCAAAAAAATTTCCTGTCTGTTCCGCAATTCCGGTTTTGTTCCGCAATTCTGAAAAATCCACATGCTGTATACTGCACTTTATAATAAAAAAATAATTATATTTTGGAGCATATGATGACAGCCTTTGATATTCAAACTTTCGAAGAAAGCGCCAAAGAGAATGGGCAGAGGTATTGGGACGCTCTTCAGTTTATGGATATGCTCGGGTATGAAAGCTGGTCATCATTCAAGACAGTCATTCAAAAATCAATGAGCAATTGCTTGAGTCTTGGCATAGAAACCGAAGATGTTTTTATTCCGATGACGCTTGATGATGGCTCCAAGACTTATAAACTTTCAAGATTTGCTTGTTTTCTTATTGCAATGCAAGCGGACAGCAAGAAACCAGAGGTAGTCAAAGCGCAAGTTGCTCTTGCATCGCTGGCTGAGGCATTACTGGAAGAAAAACTATCTGAAACAGGAATTACCCGCATAGAAGAGCGCAGCAAGTTAACGACAGCCGAAAAACATCTGAGCGGCGTTGCTAAATCGGCCGGTCTTTTGACTGGCATGGAATATGCCATCTTCAAGGATGCAGGTTTTCGTGGAATGTACAACATGCCCCTAAAACAACTTCAGGAATATAAAGGTGCTGAAAACGGGAAGACTCTTTATGACTTTATGGGCATCACCGAACTTGCAGCCAATACATTCCGTGTTACCCAAACCGCCGAAAGGATGAAAAGAAATAACGTTAAAGGCATTAACGAATCCGCCAGCACAGCCAAAGAAGTAGGCAAGGAAGTAAGAAGTATTATGCTTAAATCTTCTGGTATTGCGCCGGAAAATCTACCGCTTGAAGGCGATATTTCTTCCGTCAAAAAACAAATTAAATCTACAAACACTAAAATGAAAAAGCTTGACGGAAAATCCCCAAAAGAAAAAAAGTAATCATGCAAACTGAAACATCACGACCACTCTCTCAAATTTGACAAATAAAACCATCTAGGCGCAGAATTCGCGCAGGTGCTCAAAACACCCCCCGCAAGCGGATAGCCCCGCGCCCGATAGTCGTGGTTTTTTTACGCCCATAGTTTACCTATGGCTGGGTGTTAGGCTAATAAAATACCTGTTTCGGCAGGGAATACGCCAGCCGTCTTGCGGCGGTTTTGAGCCCCCGGCCACCCCATCAAAAAGGGTGAATTCAAAACTAACCGCAAGGAGGCCATCATGGCTGCATTAACTATTCTTACGACCGAAATCCGTCAGATCGATGGACTATATTCCCTAAACGATTTACACAAAGCTGCTGGCGGTGAAGCAAAGCATCAACCGAGCAATTTTCTTCGCAACACCCAAACAAGAGAATTAATCACCGAAATATCCAATTCCTCAGATTTGAGGAATCCACTAAAAACCAAGCAAGGAACCGGAACATACATCTGCAAGGAACTGGTATACGCCTACGCGATGTGGATCAGCGCAAAATTCCACCTGCAAGTCATCCGCGCATTCGATGCGATCCATAACCCCGTCGATCGAACCGCCCAGATGGAAGAAATCGGGAAAGCATTCGAGAAGCAATACCAAAAACTCAGAAAACAGTACAACTACCCGCGCAAGCTGCTGGAGCAATCCGGCTTCGTCTCAGCCGACGGCAAACACCCGGCCAGGCTCAACATGTCCATGCTCACCAACACAAAAGCATTCATTTCCCCATTGATGCACTTGCTCAACGAAATGCGCATCGATGGCCACGACGTATCCGCCCCTTGGGATGAATTTATTGCGATGCGGGAGGCGCTCATCGCAGCAGACAAGGCACTGGAAAAGATTTACATGGAAGCATTGCAGGTTAACTTCAGATCAGCCAGTACGGCGGGGAATAAATAATAGAAGCAGATCTTTATTTTTGAAAAAGCTGCCCGATTTTATCGGGCAGCGCTCATTCAGCCATTTATATCCGGCATCACCTCCACCAGCGGCAAGCAAGTCTTCCGCAATGTTTCGTACTGTATCACTACTCGTTGCGCGTCTGCGGCAAGTTCCCAAAGATTCTGTTCAATCTGTCCGGGAAGTCTGATTCGACCGGTTTCGCTACCACCGAGGCCGGTACCTTGAGTTTCTGCTGTTGCTCCAGCGGCACGATCTGCACAGTTTTTGGCGTCGATCCACAACCCGCGATTAGCAGCGCGCACACCAGCAAGATCGTTATTAAGCTTGTCTTTTGCAATAATTTCATTTTCAAGCGCCTCCGTTAATGCAGTTGTTTGTTTTTCGCGCTCTTTGGCCATTGCTTGCGCTGCATCGGCAACAGCTTGCGCCAGTTCTTTGCTGCGCTTTTCTTCTTTTTCCAGCCACTCCGCGCGTTCTGCGGTGCGGCCATCCTCAAAAATGCCATCATGAATATTTGTAGCGATGTGCCCGACAAAAAGCGTGCATAAAATAATGAGCGCTGCCCAAAGTGCGTATTTGATCAGCGTTGCGTATCCGGCCATATCAACTCCTATTGCGCGAATTTGAATAAATTTTGAATGCATACCCCATGAGCAGCGTCATAAGCGTTTGCAGCGCACCGAGAATCAACACGATGTCACTTGCAGACATTCCTTTATCTGCTGCAAAATAAGCGTACCGGAATGATTCCCGCGTCACTTCAAGATACATAAAAAGAAAGAAGGAAATCACCAACCTTCTGAATAAATGATGATTCTCAAGCTGATCAGCAATCGATCGCATCAAATTAACAACATGAACCATTATTACCTCTCCAAAATCACTAAAACCGCTTCGGTTCTTTTATTAAAGCGCGATCTTTTATTACGCCAATCGATACAGATCAATCGCCGCCGGTGCGTACAGCACGGAATTTGACGGCGGGTAATCTCTTATAATGATGTTCCAGAACCAGCCCTCGCAAGGGCCGCCCTGGCTATACATCAAGATAGGCATTATCCGTCCCCAGGGCAGTCCAAATTCATCTTTGGTTCTGCCGATGTGATGACAAATGATCTGATCATCGATTGCAAACAGGCATATTCCTTTCGATTCATGCATATGGATATAGCCCTCAACCTTGAACCAGGCATCAAGAGTTACGGGAGCCGTTTTATGGGTTTCGTACCAATAAATTTTGTTTGGAGACACGGCGTTGAACGGAAGAATTCCGCTTGGATCTGTCGTCATGCCTCCATTTGCACCATTGTCCGCGATAGCACGCCACCGCAACGAACCATCTTGCATGCGTACTATATGTAGTACAGTGCGAAACCCTCCGCCGTACTGATTTTTTGTTCCGTCATACCACCCGCCTGTTTTGAAATCAACCTGCACAGCCGAGTCGTTGACATTAGGTATTTGCGCCGATAACGCACCGGGGCGCTTGCACCAATAGCTGAAATACACATCACCAAGCAATGGCGGAAGCGGATTCGTGTTATCGGAAACACGGTTAAACATCAGATCAAGTTGCCCGCCAAAAGGTTGATTTACGTGGCTGACATGATCGATTTGGCCAGTATCCTTCAGGTTTAGATGCAACGCTCTGCCGGTCGATCCATCCGGGCCGGTCATTGTAGGAAAATCAACAACAGCATAATTGCCAACGTTTGCCGGGCTGAGAGTTGCAAATTTATGACCCAGATAAATAACCGACCAGTTGCAGTTTAAAGCCTGTCCGTCACCACCGTTCGGGAAGCTGGGCTGAGCTGTAGGCCAGGTAAAACCGGTAGTTAAATCAGTCCCGGACATCTGATCTTGTACGCCATTTGCCGCAAAATTATCGTGCGTTGTATTAGCCTCGAAATTGCTCTCGAACAGAAGTGTAGAAATCAGATTAGGCGTAAACGTTTTTATGCCGCTCAGAATAGTTGTTCGATCAATAGTCATTTTAATCCCCTGATCCGCAAGTAATGATCTCTACAAAACATGAATAGAGATGAGCTGCATCTTTGGTTGCGGCTACACCAACAGTATTTGACGTACCGAAATTAAAACCATAGTCCAAATACACGTCCTGCATGTCCATATTATCAATATCCGTAATGCCGTTTATCGAGTACAAATCGGTCATGGTATTGCCGTCCCACATATTGAAAACAACCTGTTTGCCGAGCAATTGCATGGTTGAACTATCGGTGCGTTTAATAACGAGGTTGTGTTCTGCGCAACCATCATTTGCAATTGCTCCGTACGAATACAACAATTCTTTGTTGTCTATTGGATTCGAGCTTCTGCCGAACAGCAGTCTCCTGATCAAGAATTTAGTGTTGTCACCGGCATCCATAAACAACCGTTGATAAGAGGCTTGAACTCTGATCATGTCTCCATTCTGGAGAAATGATCCATTCAGCGGCGAAAATGGAATCTTGATTTTCAGCTTGGAATCGAACGTACCGCTGCGCGTCGGTGTGGCGTTATATTTAACGCCCGCATTTACTCTTCCTCCCACAGGTTTCCAGCGATAGTCATCGCTAAAGCAAAGTTGGCCATTGTTCGCAATATCAGTGAAGAAAACTACCAAACCGCGATTTCCCTTGGCTAGAGGTGCATCGTAAAAAGGGCATTTGATGTCTGACTGGATAAGCTGATTGCCATCCGCACCGATAAGCATGTCACTGCCACCGGAAGTGGCTTTCCTGATCATTCCAGCGGATAGTGCATCTTCCAGGTCAAATACCGCTCTTTGTTCACCCGCACCCATCAGAATGACCTCCCTACCAAGTGGTATTCGAATTTACCGGTTAGGCCGTCTCGCGCGGCGACTACGCCAATTCTGGAACCTTCCGGCACGTGATATTTTTCCGTGTTGCCTTTCAGCACAATATCCCCACTGGTTCTCGTAACATCCGCTGCATTATCTGGGTCGATTTTCACCCGGATATCAACCGGCGTATAAACCTTATACACGCCCGCAGGCAATGGCCCGGTTTGCACGCCGGCATCACCGATGTCCAACTGCGGGCCTTGCTGGTGCCCTTCAATGTATAGCGCTTCCATCCTCGTTCTCCTACAGCTTGAATATTTTCAATATAAACTCCAAAGCGCCGGTGAATTTTCCGGCAGCCATTAGCGCACCCGCGATGAGAATCGTGCTGACAATGCGCGTGGCAATTTCTATTCCGCGCCAATAGCCTTTGTTTTCGGCCTTCTCTTCCAGCAAGATATTCGCTGTGACTTTCGCGGTGATTTGCATTTTTTCCAGCTCACGCTCAAGAAAAAGCACCCGCACCTGGAGTTTTCCCACATCGTTCGCGTACGGACATTCCTGTGACATGGTTTGATATCTCCGGGTTATAAGCTCGAGCCGATAAACACCCCAAGACAAAAACTACCAACTAAAGCCACACCCACAATCAATGCCGTCCATTTGCTGCGCACTGTTTTTTCAAGATACGGATCAACAAACTGATCAGCTACTGCATTGCCCGCTTCGAATTTATCCAAATGCGCATTGACGTTCGATTTCGCGTCCGTGATGGCGGTTTGCACACGCTGACGCAGGTCGGTGAGGCTGCTGGTATCAATCACTTGCTGAATCTTTCCCAATTCTTTCTCGAGCTGATCTTTAATTTCTTGCATTTTGCGATCCTCTAAAATAAAAAAGCCGCGTTTTAAGCGCGGCTTCGGTTGATAATCCGGTTCAATCTCAGGTCATTCGATTTTCAAAACTTGCAATTCTTTTTTCTTGGCATCGACCCGCCCTATTCCGCTTTTTCCTTCGTTGCCTGCATTGATGCGGATTGTGGTGATCCAGGCGGTTCTGGAGAAATTCTGTTCGACCGATTCGATCAAGTAGGTCCCATCGGCTTCATCCTTAATGCCGGCCAGTTCCAGCCATTTTTCCGCGCCCACGTCGGCCCGCCCGTGCGTCAGTTCGATACGGCCGCTCATCGTGGCGCGGTTGAGTGAGGCCTTGCGGCTTTTTGCGGCGGCCTGCGCTTCATCGGCTGTGGGGTGGATATGCCGGTCGGTGTGCTTCGGAGCGTGCGCGATGCCCGGCGCGGAATCGTTCGACAAGACGATTGTTTGCAATTGCCCGGTGCTGCGGTTGTGATAGCTCGCGCGCACTTCGCTGGACAACGCACGATCCGGAAACGATAGTGAATAGCTGGCGATATCGTCGCGGTGCAACGTTATCGATGGCATTTTCAGCCCACTGCCGCTCTTGCCCTCTCCGCGCGTAACCACGATTAACTTGCCGTCCTTAACCGTGGCTGTTGCACCGTACTGCCTTGCCATGCGGGTGATGAAGTGCATATCGGATTCATTGATCTGATCGGCGCGGGCAATAGCGGGATTCAACGGACAGAAAGGCTGCAACCCGTTATCCCGGGCAATGTCGCCGGTAATCGCATCCAAAGTGGTGCTTTCCCATGAACGGCGCTTCTGCTCTTTTAACGATGCCACCAGATCACCCGGTTTTCCGCGAATCATCATGCTCTGCGGAGGTCCGCTGATTTCTATTTCATCGACCTTGTAGCGGCCGACAAATTTCAGCGGTTCGCCGGCGTAACCCAGACTGATTTCAAGAGTCGCACCCTTCTTCGGGAAAGCGACCGCACCATCGCGATCGTCGATCACGATTTCGCAATCGTCCGATTCCAGTCCTGGTTTATCAGTCGTGCGTAGCGACAGCAACCGGTCACGCAAAAGATCAGTGATGTCCTGATTGTCCGCAATTACTTTGAAATCCGGTTTCATGCATCAGCTCCACAACTGCACAGGCTTATTCACTTTCACCGGGAAATCCGGCAGCGTGATCAAAATCCCGGAAGCGAACGGTTGCCCTAATTTGGCCAAACCGGGATTGGCGTCGATCACCGCTTCCACCGTGCCGTTCAGGTTGCCGTAATAGCGATAGCACAGCGTATCCAACCGGTCGCCGTCAGATGTTCTGATAGTCTTCGCCATAGCGCTGGAATTCCAGGGTGAATTGCTGCTTGCGCGGCATGCCGTCGGCAAACAGTCCGCTTTGTTCTTCTTCGATGCGCGTCAGATACCATTGCCCCAGCGTTTCGCCATAACCTGTAGTCAGGTTGAGCGGCGTCATCGCATAACCTATGCCGCGCAGCCTGTCCAACTGGCCGGCGCCGGATTTCTTGGTAAAAATCGCACCACTGATGGTAATGGTCTCCCCGCCCCTGGATACCGCTTGCAGCGCATCGCTGCGGGTCAGGCGGCTTTGCGCGGCAACGTTATAATGCGTTTGCCGCCGCAAAGTGTCATACCCGGCGGTCGACAGATTAAAGTAATAGCTCTCGCCGGTTTGCGACGTCAGCACCAGCAAATGCGCGTGCGACGCCCCGGCATCCGGCAATCCGCCACGGAATCCGCTTAATAAATCGCTGGGGGATAGCGCGGTAAGTTCGATATTTTCCAAGCTGGGCGATCCAGGATTGAATGCCGCGTTGAAAGCCAGTTGCACGCTGTCGAATATCCCGCCGGTTGTCAGCACGGCGTTATTGATCGAGCCGCCAACGCCATTGATGGCGCTCGAAGGATCGCCGCCGGAAATTCCGGTCACGCCGAGCAAAATGCGGTTGCCAAGCGTTGTCATCAGGCGGATGCTGCTTGCAATGCTGTTAAGCCCGCGCGCCGCTGCGGCGGCATCGGCTCCCAGCACGCCGCTTGTCAGCAGACTGTTTGCCTGCGCCAGCGCTTGGCCTGCGGCCTGCATGTTGACGGTACCGGCATTTTCAATACGGCTAAGCGAATCGATCAGCAAAATCAGCTTCTGCGCAGCAATATTGCCCGCGGCGGCACTGCGCGTAACCATGCCCTGCATCCTCCGGGTTTGCTCGCAGGCTACGCTGCAGCGGCTTGCCGCCGTATCGATCAACTGATTAAAGAACATGCTCCGCCCTATTGCGCGTACGCGGAATCGAACATCGCGCCGTTGGCTTTCCTCGCCTGCACCTGTTCAAACTCGTGCTGCAATTTACGCACAATCTCATTCGCCATCTGGTTCGGGTCTTTGGCATCGCCTTGCACCGTTACCTGGATCGTCGGCGAGAAAGTGTTATTTTGCGTTGCTGGCGCGGTTGCAGGTTCTGAAGCAGTTTTTCCTTCGGGAAGAATGCTCTTGTCGCCTGATCCAGAAAAAATTTTATTTGCTAAAAAATCAGTCCCCAACCCACCAAGCACACCGCCAATAGTGGCAAGCACCGCGGAGCCGATTGGGCCCGCAGCCAAGCCGGTCATAGCACCAATCTTGGCACCCGCGATACTACCGCCGATTCCTCCGATACCTGATAAAACCGATTTAAATCCTGTAGAGCCTGCTGCCGCACCTGGCAAATTAAGTTTCTCACCGATACCGCCGGGAATCTTTCCGCCACCAACCAGCGTCAGCAAGCCTTGCAAAATCTTGAGACCACCCCATAACAACTTGACAACGCCAACCACGGCACCAATCGCCGCAAATGCCGCAGCCGCAAAGGTCAGGGCTTGCACGGCTTGCGGTGATTCCTTGGCAAGCGCTTCAATCGCACCGCCGATGCGTATGATTTGATCGGCAAACCAATCGGTAACCGGCGATAGCGCATCACCCACGCGGATCATTACCCGGTTGAATGCATTGCCCGCTTCACTCCACTTCCGCGCCGATGCTGCTCGGCGGTGGGCTAAATCCTCTTCGATCTTGGCTTCGCCGTCAGCCGCCTGGATCATGCTCAAATTGCTTTCATGCAGTTTCTGGTTTTGCAGCACCGCCAAAGCGGCTTGCTTCGCCTGCCGGTCGGAGATGAATTCCGACAAACCGGCCATTTCAAGATAGCCATCGAGCATTTTTTGCGCAGCAGCCGGGTCTTGCGCATCGGCGATCTGCTTTTGCAGATCGGCCATTTTCGCCGCTTTCGCCGGATCGGATTGGCTCGACATTTTTTGAACCAGTTTCAAAAATGCCGTGACCGGATCGAGTCCTTGCGAAATCGCCAGCTCCATCGAGTTTTGCAGGCTGAAGCCTTTTTTCTCGAACTTGGATATAGTGTCTTCGGATGTGATCTTGCTGAACAAATTGGCCAGGTTATTCACCGCTTCATCGGTGCTGCCTGCCGCTTTCATTTGCGTTTGCAGCATATTGGCCAGCTCCGCCGCGCCACGCTCACCCGAGAAACCGAACATCGTCATTTGTGGCATCAGGCTGGCAAAATGCTTAGCCATGTCTTTCGATTCGAAGCTGCCCAGATCACCGGCAACAGCTACACTGCCGAGTGTTTTTCTCATTATTTCTGGAGCATTTTTCATTACTTTTTCATTGATTCCAGACTGGCGTAGCGCCAGAATCATCTTCGCAACGTCTTCGGATTGGGCGTTCTGACCGATACTGAACTGCGCCATCGTTTTGGCCATGCTGGCGGCTTCTTCCACCGCCATGCCACCGGCAACGAGCGTATTGACCGCTTGCGCCAGTTCGCTGTGATTCATGCCGCTATCCTGCGCATCTTTCAGAATGCCTTCGGATAACGCCTGTTCCTTCACCGTGCGGGCAATGCCGCCTTTGATGGCGATATCGCGCACTATCGATTCGAAATTCGCCGAAGCCAGCGCGGGAACCACGGTTGCCGCCACGACACCAGCGACGGCTTGACCAGATCGCTTGATGTTCTGCATCGCATCGCCGATTTTTGCATTTCCAGCATCCACCAGCTCCAAGCCTTTGACCGTTTTCCCCAACTGAGCGTATTCATGCTGCAAATCTTTGACGTTGATCCCGTGCTTCTTCAGGTTTTCAATGCTCTTGTCGTGCTTTTCCTTGATCTTGGCGAACGCATCGGTACCGGCAGCCTTATTCAGTTCCTCGCGCAGGCGGATCGTATCTCCGATCATCGACTTGAAGCCGCGCGCCGATTCAGCTTGTTTCTTGAAATAACCGATCTTCGATGTTGCGGAACCGATAGCCCTGCTGAAACTTGTTGCAACGGCGCCGCCGATGATCATTCCTAAGCTGATATTGTTACCGAATGCCATGTTCAATCAATCCGTAAAATTTCAACAGCGCTTCAACCACTCGATAAATTCGGGCAGTTCCAATTCATCGATTTCAGACGGCTGGAAATGATATGTTCGAGCGATCATTGCCATGCCGTCCCATAGTTCTTGCTGGCTAGGTATTTTCTGAATCGTAAGGGTCCGCAGATAGGCGTTGAAATGCACGCTGAAGTTTGCGGTAGTCCGCAAAATCCAGTTCCTCCAAATCATTGGGTGCGCAATCGGTCAATCTACAGAGCAAAATAAATTCAAACTCCGCGTTGTCTCCTTTCGATAGTTTCCAGGCTATACGCTGATCCTTGGTCGACATACGGCGCATGACCAATTGATCTGTCGTAACGCCGTTGACATTGATTGGAAAGCTCAGTTTGATGATTTCATTCAGATTCATTTGATTCAGGCTTGTTTGTTTTTCTTCATTGCTCATATTTCCCTCTCTTTACATGCCAATCGCCGCGCGTTCTTCGGCGGCTTCATCCTTGCCGTTGATCACGCGGACATTGTTCAGATAATCCAGCTCATAAATCACCTGCCCGTCGACTTCCAGCTTGTAATAGCTGGGCGCGATGCTGTATTTGTTTTCCGCTTTATCGCCCGGCTTCCAATCGCCCATGTCGATTTCTTCCAGCATGCCGCGGAAGGTGGCGATTACCGGTACCACAGCACCCTTTTGATCCTTGAAAGCGCCCCGGAAATTGCCGTTGAATGCGGTATCGTCGGCCAGACCAAAGAAAACCAATGCATCGGTCGCCATGCCGGTCAATGAGAAGCTGGCTTCCATCACCTCCATGCCCATACCCATTTTGACCGGTCCGTCCATGCCGCCGGCGCGGTGTTCATCAGTCTTGCGTTTCAGCTTCGGCAGCGTAATTGACGTGACCTGCCCCGCAAAACCTTTTCCGTCGACGAAAAGGTTCATATTCACGAGTGTTTGTGGAATCATTTGCTACTCCTCTTCAATAATGTCGATGCCATCGGGTGTCAGCTTCAGGTTGCCGTCGCACCGAACCAATAAACCGCGCGCGAACAGATAATTCAGATCGAAATCGTAATCATCCGGAACATGGCCGCTCAGACCGGCCAATGGCAAACCAAACCCATTCGGATGTGCGCGCATTTCGCGATAAACCGCATGCAAGATGCGGCGGCGGGTATCGTTTATTTTCATGACGGAATCCTTATGTATTGATATCCAGCACTTCGGTGATCCATTGATTGGTCACTTCCACGCGGAATTGCGGGTTTTCGGCTGGCGGCACGTCGGTGAAACGGATGTTCCAGTACACCTTGCCCTGTTCCAGCTGGCTGGCGGTGTTCAGTTCCGGATCCGGGTACACCTCGAAATTGATGATCGCGCCCAGTGCTTTCAGGTCGCGCATGAAGGCTTGCAGTCCTTCTGTCACGTCTTTCACGTAGGTTTTGGTGATGGAGCGGTCAACCGCCCATTTGTGCCCGAACAGGATCGCATCCATGACGATATCGAGCGTGCGCACGCGGGTGACGAACGACCACTTGGCGTCCGTCGACAATGTGCGGTTACCCCACAGGCGGTAGCCGCCATCGCGGATGATCGTTGTGATAAACGCATTGTTCAAAAGATTCGCCCGGCAGGTTTCATCACCATCCAGAAATTCAACCGGGCGCGCGGTACCGATCACATTCAGGAATTCCTTGTTCGACGGCGATGCCCAGAAGCCGTATTCCTTGTCGGTTCTGGCAAACAGTCCGGCGACATAAGGCGATGCGGGCATGACGATCTCGGCGGAGGTTGTTTCGTCCCAAACCTTCAATGCCGGGTCAACCATATAAATACGCTTGGAGCCGAAATTCTCCGCGTAGTCGATAGCGTCATCATCGGTGGTATCCGGTCCGTCCACGATGGCGATTGCGCGCAGTTTCGCCGCCAGCGTGTCCATTGCAGCTGCTACCGCTTGCGTGCTGGAATGCCCGGGTGCCACAATCAGGCGCGGTTGCGCATTGAATTTGCTCTTTCCATCCAGCAGCGCTTGCAGTCCGGTGCGCGCACCGCCCACGGTAACACCGCCGATAATGGCGCTGATGGTGGCAGCATCATCGACGCCAACTTGCACGCCGACCGCAACGACCACGGCGGACGATTGATCGAAGACGCCTTTCAGCGCCCGCGTGATCGGAGCGGATGCGCCGAACTTGGCCACCGCTTCACGGTAGCTGGTAATCAGCACCGGCTCATTGTATGCAGCCAGACCGGAACCGGTTGTAAAAATCCCAACCAGCCCGATGATCGAACTGGAAGGGATGGATATCGGGCGCGGTCCGGTATCGACCAGAGAAACAGTGACTCCATGGAAAAACGACATAATGGACTCCTAAAAATAAAAAACCCGCCGGAGCGGGTCATTGAAGAATCGTGCGATTGGCCGCTTAATAAATCGCGATTTCCGTCTGCCCGGTGATTGCCGTCGTGGGTGCTGGCAGAATCATATCGGTGCGGATGCCGTAAACGCCGGGATTTGTGACAGTAAACGAGAGCGGTCCGACACCATCCGTCAATGTGACCGTAATCATTTGATCCATTTGATTGGTGACTTTATTCAGCAGTGGCACATAATAAATTTGATCCACATCCAGAATCGCATCCGTCGATGCATCCTTCACCGTGATCGAGCCGGTAATTGTCGATGCCGCAGCGGCTGCCACGGGCACATCGATCACCGTTACCGGCTTGAATGCCCTGGCCGCCAGCACGGCGGCATAATCCGCCCTTTCCACTAGCGCCGAGCCGTTCCAATGCCAGCGCTCGGGGTCATCCAGGTGACCGTCATGAACATGGTGCGTGTTGTCGTATTGCGCCAGAATTTCGGATTCCACGCGCTCGTTGTCAGTATCGACATATGCAACATAATTACCTTCTGAATCGAATATCGTTTTCATGATTAATGGGTTCCCGTCGTTTCTTCGTAGATCACCAGCGAGCATTTTCTGGCCGCCGCCATGCTAATGGTATCTCCCGCCGTCAATTTTACGAACCTTGGGCGCATAACAAAATTGCTACCCCCAGTGTCTTCTACAAAAGAGTTATCGGATGCGGCTGAACTTTGACCTGACGCTTGCGTAAAAGAAGTTCTCAATAAAGCTGCACCCCCACTCATCCATGACGTTGTGATTCCATTTGAGACCACATCCAGGGTTCCGCTGCCTGCTTCCATCGCTACCAACTCCACTTCGGCAACGGTTCCTGCCGGGCAGGTGTACAACGTGCCGGAAGCTGATGTTTTCAATGAGGATACGTTCATCTATGTCTCCATATTTTTTTACGAAATAAACGGTTATTGGCATTTACCACCGCCACCAGATCGGCATCGGTGGCATATTGCGGATGTGGGTCGCTTTCGGCCAAATGCGCTGACATGGCGGCGGATACTTCAGCATCACTCGCAAGCGATGACGGAAGTTGCGACAGCGGCACCAGTCCGCTGCCATCGAGCGATGCCACACCATTGGCTGCCGCGCGTTTGGATTCCAGGATGTATTGCGGGTGCGGATTGGCTTTGGCCTCATGCGCCGCCATGGCATTGGCGATGGCCTGATTGGTCGCCACCACCACGGCGGGATCCATGATCAGTTGCACGATAGCGGTGTTGCTGACGATCAGTAACATGCTGATGATCATATCCGCACCTACACCCTCGGACAGTACCGGTTTCGGTGTCGCCGGGAAATTGGATACTCCCAGCAATTTATTGCCGCCGCCGTTGCCGCCGATCAATCCCAGTTCGCGGATAGTCCAACCGCCGACCGTCGGGATCAACACACATTCGCACTTGAGCAGACCGGGGTTCTCGGGATCGGTGGTAATGCTGGTGATCGGCAGCCGATGTACCTCATGCACCAGCGCGGTCATCGATTGCGCGGGCGTCACTGCAGAGCCGTTGCCATCGCCGATTGCAATGTGCGTGATCGGCAGCGTCAACCCGGACACTTCCGCATTGCCCCATTCGGCTAGACCAGTATCGGTCAAGAAGCCGTAGTATGTTTGTGTCATTGATTAATCCTTATTCGAGCGGGTAAATCGTTATCGATTGCGTGACATGCACACTAATCGCCGAGTGCACCGCTAAATCCGGCGATGTCAATTCAGTTATCTGGTAAGGCTGTATTTCTATAATCTGGCCGTACAGACACGAGATCGCGGCATGCACATTCAAATTGGAACGTGCGATCAATTCCAAGTCGTAATGGCTGCGCACTGGCTTTGCCGCGTCGATTTGCCGCCGGATCGCCGCAATCGCTGCGGCATCGATACCGCGATTGCTGATGTCCACTTCGGCATGAAACGTGTGCGGCGTGCCTTGCGGTTCGGTTTGCCACCACTCCACCAGCCGCCCTTCGTGCCCGAGGCTAGTGAGCGCTTTCAATACCGCGCCCACGGTGCCTTTCTTGCGGTGAATATCAATACTGGCGGCAATCACGCGGCGTTGCGTGGCTTCGTCCCAGGTTTCGTCCCAATCGTCCACCGACAAGGCCCAGGCGAGCCACGGCAGCAATTCGGCCGGGCAGTTTTCCGCGTCCCACAGCTTGGCGATCACATCCGGCGATAAATCGGGTTGCGTTGCATTCGCGATGGCCGCTTCCAGCGCCGTCTGGTTTTGTGGCAATAGGGAATTAGCCATCGGTCACCACCTCCGCAGTCAGCGCGATGCCGGTGCAATGCGATGCTTGGCGCGGTCCTATCTCCACATCCGCCAGCGGACTGGCAAGCACGACCTTTTTGACACCACCAGGTTGATGCAATGCCGCATAAAAACCGGACAACGTCACGTCCATACCCAGTTTCGCGTGTTCAAAAACATACGCTTGCACCGCCGCTTGCGCCGCGGCAAGAATCGGCGCGGAGGCCGGGCCGGGATATATTTGCAGCGTTGCGGTTATCGCAAACGGCACGATTTCCGCCGCTTCCACGGTCACTTCATCGGTCAGCGGCCTGCGCGTTTCAGCGGACAAATAAGCATCAACGGTGTCGATCAATTCAGTATCCGGCTCTCCATCGCCTTCGGTAGACAAAACCGTGACGCGAACTTGTCCCGGCGTCGGGCTATCGACCGCGACGTCCTTCACCAGATTGGACGCGGATAGCGCATGAAACACGTAACTGCCGTGGCTGCCCGCGACCGTCACGCCCTCCAGCGCCATTTGCGCCCGCAGGCGCAACCGGTCGTCAAGCTCCGGCTCTTCACCATCGGTCAAACGTATCACGCCCAGCAATGCGGCGATATTTTCCAGGTCACTGCCGGTTGCATACGCCAGCATGCAAGCCCGTGCGGTGTCATTAATGCGCGCCCGCAGCAAAGTTTCCCGGTAGGCTGAAAGTTCCAGCAGTTTCACCACCGGATCGGATTCAAGTGCAGCCGTCCAATCCGGGTACAGCGCTTTGAAACCGGTCAGAACTTCCTGGTAAATTTCCTCGAAATCCAGCGCTTCGACGACATCCGGTGCGGGGATTTTGGTTAAATCGATAGTTGTCACGCAGTCACCTCAATCAGTACGCTTTCACCCTGATATTCGCCATAAATCACCATGTCTACCCGGCCATCCACCACCGCCACGACATTCACGCGCGAGAGTTTCAAACGTGGCTCCCAGCGTCCTAGTGAGCGGGCAATTTCCGCCTGCACGGCGGATATCCAGCCCTTATTCACCGGCAAATCCACCATGCGCGGCAGATGTGAGCCATATTCCGGGCGCATCACGCGGCTGCCGACCGGTGTGGTCAGGATGTCGGTGATCGATTGCTTGAGATGTTCGTAACCCGATAGCGGCCGGCCGCTTTGCCGGTTAACACCGGTTAGCGATTGCATTTTTAGACACGCTCAAAATCGGGATGGCTATCCAGATGCACGATCAATGCCGCATCGGTTGCTTCTATCGTTGATTTTTCCACCACAAAAGAGCGGCCGTCATCCAATACAATGGTGCGGCTTTTGAAAGCTTTGTCTTTGAAAACAACCGGTGCTGCCGAAGCTTCGGCTTTGTCTGATTTTGCCATTTCAACTCCCGAGAATATTTATCCTGCAAAAACATTATTACTACCCGTTGCCACGGTTGACCCGCACGCTACCGGATCGCCGATTCGCCCGAGCTGCAATCCGTTGCAAAACACCGTACTGCTGCCGCTCTGTAAAACGGAATCGTGACATTCCGGAATCGATGGACAGCAGTGCGTCTGCCAACCGTCACTTTGCCGGTGTGCCGGAATGCCGTTCACGAATACATTCGGACTTGCTGAAGAACTTGGCCGCGGCGGCCAGCAGCCGTGACCGCTGCAAATATCGCCAAGTCTCGTTACTGCGGGCATCGTTCGTATCCGTTAATTCAAATCGATTCTCGGCGCATCGATGGTGACGCCTTCGTTGGTCATGGTGAACGTGGATGCTCCCACGCGGATGATGAAAGTGAATCCGGCGGGCAGATCCCATAAAACGGTTTTTTCTTCGTTGCTCGGTGCGGCATGCTGCGTGGTATAAAACCCCGGCATTACACCTGCTTGTTCCGGCCTGCCCGATGGCGACAGAATGATGACCTGTTCGCCGATGGAAGGCGGGCGCCAGTGGCGCACTTCACCGGCTGCCAGAGAATTCCATGGCAACCAGGCTGAAACCCAGTCACCTGAGCGCACCCGCACGCGCGCATTGGCGTGATCGACTGCTTCCACGGTGCCGAACATCAGCATGCTCGATACAAGCCGGTCGGTTTCTGATTGCGGAAAATCGTTCATGGCGCTTCCGGATCGGTACCCGCTTCCCAATAAAGCTCTTCCTTACCTGCGCCGGTATCCGGATAAAGCCCGAGCATCAACGTCAATCCTGTTTCATCAGGATATGGCCAGACCGGATCACCCAGGTGGAATTCATGCGTCCATTCGACCATCCACACCAAGTACCCGTCCAGTTCCGGCTTGAAGGCGTCTTCGCCAATTTGCAGCAATTTGGACACACCGATTTCCAGGCCCCATGTTTCATGCTGAATGGCCACCGCGATCCGTGCAGCCAGCTCGCGCACTTGCATGTACGCATCGGACAGATTCGGATCGACAACAGCGCGCGCCTGGAAATGACCAATCAGTGCGGTTTCACCGGTACCCGGATCGGTTCCGTTATCCATTTCGGATAATTCAATCAGCACCGCCGGAATGTTGATTCGGCGTTGAATTACCGGATAAGCATCGACCGTCGATATTCCGGTCAGCTTGGATTGCATTCCGGCAACGATTGCGGTGTGCAATTGAGCAAGGTTCTCGATCATGATTTAGCGTGCGTTTCCGATGGCTTTCTGAATCTCGTAGTTAACTTCTTGCTCGAGGATCACCATTAAACGTTCTTTTACTCTTTCAGCAACGATTTCCAATGATTTCCTGCCTGATTGCTCCCAATCAAACATCACTTTTTCAATGGGCAGCCTGCTTTTACCAATACGCTGCATGACAATTTCCTTGCCGGTGTAGCGGCGCTGACCGGCTTGGCCTGCACGCACCGGCATCATCCATGCACCGGGGAATCTGTTTCTTCCCACTGTCACGCCCCTACCGGCATTGTGCGCCTGACCATACGCAATCTTGTGTGCTTCCAGCGGGTTGAGTCCGAGCCATACCTTACCGGTTCCATCCCATTTGCTGTAATAATTGATACGCGCCCGCAATACTTTTTGTGGAATCTTGGTTTCTTTGGAAACCGCCTTTGCAGTTTGGCTTTTGATCCATACGCCCGTTTTGCGCAGTGACCTGCGCCATGCGCGATCCATCATTTCCGGCGAAAGCTCGCGCATCACAGCAAGAGCTCCGCTGGCGTCAACTTCAACCTTTATCTTATCGCTCATGCTTCCGGCCTCAAGATCAACGTGGTAACACCAGAGCCATCCGGTTCGATACGCACGACGACATAATTACCGCCTTCCGCCGTAACCGGATCGCCCTTTTCAACACCCACTGCATCCGCATTTCTCACAACGACATGCGGTTCCACGAGACCGGTATTCAGGTGACCGATCTGTGGCCCAAGCCATGGCGCGGAAAACATACCATTAACCGGCAAACCGTTGATAGTCACGTCGTCGGTCAGCGTTTCGAAAATGACCGAATCCATTTCGGCCATCAGATCACGAAAGGCGCTCATTGATTAAGTGACAGGATCTTCATTTGCTCCGGATTCCGGATCGTCGCCTTCATGATCTTGCTTTTTACTCTTGGTTGTCTCCGGTTCCGGCAGCGTAGCAAAACCCCGTTCAATCAGGGATTCGGCGTCAGGCTTCGGTAAATCAAGTTCTGATCCAGGCGCGAATGATTCGCGGTTTTTGCCGATGATGGTGACCGCTGCAATTATTTTCATGATCGATTGCCTCTTAGTGGAAAAACTAACGAACAGTCACCGCAATGCTGGCGTTAGGACGGCGTGGAATGATCAGCGGCGCGGATTGGGTCATGATGAATTCCGCTGCCGGGTCTTCGCTGATCCAGTTTTTCGGGAACATTTCCAGCGCCTGGTAACCGGCGATCGGATCCAAGATCGCACCGAATGCCCGCACACCGTCAATTGCTGCACTTCCTGCAATCACGGTGTTGGCTGGCAGGTAATTGACCTTGTTGCCGGATTCATCACGGTAATAGCCGCTGTAAACCCAGATTTCGATGTCGCTGCCAAGCGTGCCCTTGTAGCTGAACAAGCGGCCGTTGTTCGGACCTGTTTCCAACTCGCTGCGCGAGTTCCTGCGGCCGTCCAAAAGCTTTTGCACATCGGCGTTTTTTACAAAATTCCGGTATGCCTGACGGTCCATCACCAGCGTATTAATCGGTGCTTCTGACAACGCACCCCAAGCTTCAATATCGTCAAGCGGGGTTGCAGTTGCTTCACCCCAGCGGGCCCCGAGTGTCAGCGCGCTGGTATTGCCTGAAGCACGTTCGTAATCGACTTCAACGGTCGGATAGTCTTCACCGGAAACGGTTATCTTTCCTTGCAGCAGCACTTGTGCCGCCATGTGTTCCAGGCGCCGTCTGATTTTCCGGCGTTGCTCAAGCAGAATGTCCGCAACGATTGCATTGCGGCGTTGTTCCGGCGACATTCTTCCGCCTACTTCTTCACCGGCCCGGCGAATCAGTACGCGTTCCGGATCCACAACATCTTTTGGTTTCAGGTATGCCGGAGTGAATTTCTTTTGCACTTGCCCCTTGGATTTCATCACTTTACCGGCAACCAAGGGAGACACATACGGAGCCAATCTGCCATCATCGTCAACCTTATCGAAGCTGATCGAAGAGGTATCGAAAGTTACAACGTTCGGAAAAAATAAATCCAACAGGAAAGTATCGTCCGAATCCAGGCTGTTTAAGACACCCAGTAGCGTGTCTGTATCGTAAGTAACGGTCATTTATGTTTCTCCAGAATTAACGTATTGAGATAGCCGCGCGATCAAAGGCCGACAATTTTTTGGCGGTGCTATCGAACCCGGCATGCCAAACCAATGCATCCGCAAAGAAGCAGCCCGCTTTGTAGAACTGAATGGTTTTATCGCCCGATGATGCATCGGTTGCATGAACCAATATCCCGACCGGGGTTTGCGATCCGTCGCTCGCTCCAGGATTGCACAGCGTCAGTTTCTTACTGGCATCGATACGGCCCAAAACCGCGCGAACCGCCAAATTCTGGCCGGATACCAGCGTGCCGGATTCCGTCGCTATTTCTGGCGTAGAACCGGCAATGTAATTACCCGGTGTATACGTTTCGGTTGTTTTTCCTGCTATTGGCATGATGTCCTCCTATTTTTTGCCGGTGGCGCGTTTGAAATCGTGAATGATGGCGTCCGCTTTCGCCTTCGGTGATGCCGGGTCTAGCGCGGTGTCAGCATCAGCTGCGGTAATATTAGGTTGTTCGATCGCGGCCATTGCTTTGGCCAAAGCGCTGGACGCTTCCGTCTTGGGCGTTTCGGTCTTTACTACCGGGGCTTTGCCGAGCAAGGCGATAGCGTCAGTTGCCGTCATGCCGGTTTCAAACGCCAGGTGTTCGGCCATTTCAGCACGGCCGGTGGCGGCTTCCGCTTTCATAATGGCCTTGATGCGTTCGCGTTCTTCGGTTTTGGCTTGCGCTACCGCGCTGTCCAGTTGCGATTCGGTAATCCCGGCGATGGGATTGTTTTTGTCATCTTTTTCCATTCGACTCTCCTTGGGGGGTTTAGATAGTTTCATTCCTCGCCCGGCCTTGCGGTCAGGCGTTGTGCGCATTGCCGCCAGTGTTGCTTCCAGCGTGGACACTTTGTCCGCGAAGCCCATGGATACGGCGGCATCGCCCATGTACACCAGCGCTTCAGTGGCTTGCACGGCATCAATCGTCATGCCGCGATTGCGCGCCACGGTCTGCACGAACAGTTGGTACAGGCTTTGAATGTCCGCTTGCCAGCGCGCTTTGACTTCTTCGGGTAGCGGCGCGAACGGGTGGCCGTCCACTTTGTGCGCGCCGGAATAAATGTGTGTAACCACTACGCCTTCGTTGTTCAGCGCTTTGGAATAATCGATATGCGCGGTAACCACGCCGACCGATCCGGTTCTGCCGGTGCGCGTGGTGACGATTTCACCGGCGGCGCTGGCGATCAGATATCCGGCTGAGGCGGCCAGGTCGGATACCATCGCGGTGACCGGCTTTTGCCCGCGCGCGGCATGGATTTGATCGGCAAAATCGAACGCGCCGGCGACTTCACCGCCCGGCGTATCCAGTTCCAGCAGGATGGCGTTCACTGCCGGATCGTTCATTGCCGCCTGGAACCATTTGGATAATGCGTCGTAGCCAGTCAGTCCGCTCATTGCATTGGGCGTTGAGCCGCGATGCACTAGGGTGCCGACCACTGGAATAACCGCCACACCGTCAACGATTTTGTAGCCGGTTTCCGATACCACCGTTTGCCGCGCGTAGGCCGGATCGGCCATGCCCCAATCGATGTCCGCATTGAAACGCGGCCCGAGCGCCGCCACGATGGTGGACAGTTTTCCAGACTCGATCAGCAAGGGCTGATTGAACAGCCTCGCGGCAATGTGCGGGTATTTCATGGTGTTTGGTCTAAGCGGTTTGATCGGTTAGCAGCATGTCCGCAGCGGTGTTTTGCGCCGCAGGGTTCAGGATGATGCCCAGTTCTTTCATGCGTTTTTGTTCGCGGGCTTTTTGTTCGAGTACTTCTTCCCAGTCGTAACCGCGTTCGGCACAGGCTTGTTCGAGCGTGAGCGTGCCCATGTCCATTTCGAGCTGATCGGCTTTTGCTTCCTTGAGCGGATCGATGTGGCCACGGCCCGGGCCGATCCAGTCGCAGCGCGCCCAGGCCGGTTTTGCCGCGTAGAAGTCCGGCGCGCCCGGCGGTATTTCCACTTCGCCGCGGTCAATGGCTTCTTCCAGCCAGAGCGCATAAATGGCGCTTGCCAAGCGCCCGGCTATTTGCTTGCGGCGCGAGGTGAAAAACTTCCACGCTTCGATCATCGCCGCGCGTGCGCCGGAATAATTGGTTTGCGAGTAATCGCGCGCTAGTTGTTCGTAGCTGATGCCTAAGTTTGCCGCGAGATGCCGCAGCGTTGATTTTTCAAACTCGCCATAGTTCGGGCCGGGGTGGTTCGACGGCATGAAGTTGAGTTTTTCGCCGGGGTACAGCACAGGAATTCTGACGCCATTCATCTTAACCGGTGCATTTTCATGAAACACGGATTGCGCACCGAGCACGTTGGTGGCAATGGAGGCCGGATCATCGCTGCCCATGGCTTCGGCCACTTGGGTGTAATTGAATTCGGATTCAATCACTGCGGCGTACATCGAATTCACAATTGCGGCTTCGAGGTTCACGTCCTGGAATCTTTCCAGCATTTTGGATTTGACCAATCCCGCCGTGATGCTGGCTTTGCCGCGCGTTTGCCCGGGACGTTCGACATCGAAGATGTGAATGATTTGCTGCCTGCCCCATTTGGTTTCGCGCGGCACGAACTTCCAGGTGTACGCATCCGCGCCAAAACGCACGTCACTTTGCAACGCGGTGCGAATGTGATAGCCAACCGGTGCGCCGAATGTGTCCAATTGCACCCCGGCACGTAGCCGCTGGGTGTCCGGCAGCAGATTCGGATTGCTCAAGCGTGCCGGGTCGATCAGTTGGATGGCCGTTGCGAACCGGTCGCGGCGGCGTTGCAGCCATTCCACGCTGGCCAGAATCTCGCCCGTGGTCATGAAGCTTCTATAACCGGTGCCGATCAGCCCGGAAAACGTTTGCCGCCGGGATGCATCGCAGTAGCAATCGGGGTCTTCGCCCCACATTCTGAATTTGGCTTCGACATTGCGTGTCCATTCTTCCGCCCAATCGGCATCGAGGCCGAGTATGCGGTAATCGGGGCGGGCCACCAGTTTGAGCCCGGCGCCGATGATGTTGTCGAGCTGCACCTGCATGCCGCCCGACACCAGCGCATAGTTGCGCGCAATGTCGTGCACGCGCGCTTGCAGCGTATTGAGATCGGGCAGCAGTTCGGCATCCGCCGAGCGCAATTGCGGCGTCCAACTGGCCAGTTCACGGGAGAACCGGGCGGCGTTGTGCCCGCCGGATGACATGCTGGCCCGCAACGGATTGCCGCTGACGTCGATCAATCGTGCCGGTACCGGTAGCGCTGCTTTCATCGTTTACCCTTGAAAAGTAATGCAGCCGCGGCGGCGCGTTGTGTTGCCGCTTTCCGCGGCCAGTTGCGTTTCGAGTCTTTGCACGTAGGCGGTCAGTTTGTCCACATCGGCTTGGGTGTAGGTCACGCTTCTGCCGGGTTGTCCCATGACTTCAATCTTCGCCGCTTGCTTGCCCAATTGGAGCTGGTGCAATGCGGCTTTTGCTTCTTCAAGAAGTTGTGCGGTATCAGTCATAGTTTTGGTTTTGCGGGTTCAGTTTTCTGGCCAGGTCGGCGATTTTATTGCTGCTGGCCGCTAGCGCTTGCGGCGCTTCTTGCGGTTCGGTTTCAAACAGGTTCGCTTGCTTGAGCTGGATCTCAAGATTCATCCAGTTTTGTTCGCTCATCAGGTGCACCCGCGCGGCTCTTGCCGCGTGCAGTGCGTATGTTTCGCAATCCAATGCTTCATTGGCCGCACCGGCTCTTTTCTGCCAGATACGTTTGCCGCGCATCGAGCGGTGCGGCGCTTTGACTTCGGCGGTGATCTGGTTAAAGTAGTCCGCGCGCACGTCCTTGCTGATGTGCATCCGGCCCGCGCCGGTTCCTATCAGCCGCAATCTTGCGTGGATCAAATCTTTCGCTTTGTGCGTGCCGACGATGTATGGTCTCAATCCATATTTCGCTGCTTTGGTGTTCGCTTGGCCTTTGGTGTCGATGCTTTCCTTCGGTTTGGCGAATATTTCGCGGTTGCCGTAGTCGTTCGATGAACCTTTTCCCGCCATCAGATGGCTTATTTTTCCCCGGCGGCTGCGCACGTAGTTGTAGACTGCGTCCGATGTAGTGCCGTCCGAGCAATCTATGGTGGCGGCAGTTATCCTGATTTTTGCGCCGCAGGCGTGCTGGATTGGTTTGAACAGGATGCTGTCCAGGCCTTCCCATACCGGGTCGTTCTTGTCGATCGGATTGCCGTAGATTTCTATCCAGCGGATCAACCAGCTTTCTTCTTCCCTGCCCCAGGCGCGCAGCAGAATTGACAGGCGGTTGTGCTGTACGTCGATACCGGCTGACAACAACAATCCACGATCGGGTACCAGCATTTCCGGATACTGGCAATGATCCGATTTGGCAACATATTCGCGCAGTGCTTCCGCGCTGATCTGTTCGCCTTTGAATTCGTAGGGTTTACCGAGCGCGGAGTTGACGAATACGATCATGTCGGTATCGTCGCCGCGTTCCAGCCCTACTTCCGCTTCAAGATAACGTTCGACCAGCCTGGTAAAGCTGCTGGTCGGCCATGCGGCATAGAGTTCGTTGATGTAAAAACCGGCGACTCCGGCAAACGGCTTGGTCGATACCACTCGCAGGTTTTTTACATTGGCGTTTTTTTGCCTATCGCTCCAGGCGCTGCCGCAAAACGGGCAGGCATAAAATGCGGTTTCCGGCATGTTCATGCCGTACACAGGGTGCGGTTCCCCGGTTTCCTTTACATCCCATCTGACGTTTTCCCAGTCCATGACATGGTATTCGCCGCAATCGTGGCAGGGCACTTCGAATACGCGCTGGTCGCTGACATCGTAGGCCGCTTCGATCGAGGATAGTCCCTTGACCGAGGGTGTGCCGCCGAACACGACTTTGCGTTTCGCGTAGGTTTTGGTGCGTTCTTCCAGCAGCTTGATCGAGTCACCTTGCTTGCCGACGTTTTCGGATACGTCGTCCGGTTCTTCGACAAAGACGCGCGGCGATGGTGTCGATTTGACGTTAGTCGGGCTGTTCGATCCAACCAGTTTCAGAAAACCACCGGGAAACCGCAGGAAGTTCCAGCGGTGCCCTGCTTTTCTGGATGTGTCCACGTCCAGCAGTTCGCTCAGCGCCCGAGTTGACCGCACCATCGGGGTCAGTTTTTCTTCGCGATATTCCTTGGCTGCGTCGGTCTTGGCAAACATACCAATGACCGGCGACGGATCGGTGTGTATCGATTTGCCGATCCAGTTATTCAGCGCGGTTGTCCACGCAACTTGCGCGGATTTCATGCAGACTACTTTCCAGACTGCCGGATCGTCCAGTGCGTCTTGAAGATACGGCAACCACGGTGTCATGTCGTCGCGGAATTTTCCCGGGCGAGCGCTTTCTTCAGCGGATAGCACCCGGTATTTTCTGGCCCATTCCGTGGTCGACAGCTTGGGTGGCGGTCTGAAACTATTGCGCGATTGCTTCGAGATCTTCTTCAGCGTCTTTCTGGTGAGAGTCCGCCAGGTGCTCAAGCGCTGCATTGACATATTGTTTTATAAATTCTTCCGGTACATCAATGTCGAATTGGGCTTTGATGTCATCCTTCAATTTCGCCGACATCGCCAGCAATTCCGCCCGTGCGGCTGTGATCAGCGATGCCCATTCCTTTTCAACTTCATCGGCAGGAACCAGTAAACCGGCATCCCTAGCCATTTCCATTTCCAGCTTGTCGCCCTTGAGCTCGGATTCTCTCGATTTCGCTTTCGCCAGGCGCTCTTGATGATTTTCCCCGCCCCGCCCGGCCGCCATATTGCGCAAGTGATTGATGTACGCAATCCGCACGGCATCGATATCGGAAGATTCCGCAATGCTTAACTTGGGAAGTACCTCTTTCAGGCGCGTCACACTCATGTCGAGATGATTTGCAATCTCAATCTGCGTCGCCATGGTTGTTACCGCTTAGAGTTGAACACAAAAAACCAGAAAAACTACAAAAATACGCAGAACTTACACTTCCTAAACTACAAAAGGTGACAGCAACCCCCTATATAATCCCAAATCTGCAAAAATCCCGCGGGTCTGCCGCCCGTAGAGTGGAAGGAAGGCTGGGTAGTACCTAAATCTTTTATGAGATATGGATTCTGGAAATAAAAAAGCCAACCTGTGACGGCTGGCTTTCTGTTCATTAGCTATGGAAAAAGTTGCCATTCCATAAATTAAAAAAGCCCGGAGGTTTTAACCTACGAGCTTCTTGGGCGCAATTACTTCGAGAATGGGAAAAATATACAGGGTTTGTATAAACAGTTCAAGCAATAATATTCCAGAATGAAAACTGCCCAATAAACTTGGGCAGTTTAGGTAGTCTGAACTGAACTATTCCGCAGTCTGTTTTCTGCTTCGTGCAGAAAATCCTAGCAGACCTAATCCCGCTAGCAACATTGCGTAAGTTTCCGGTTCTGGTATTGTCGGAACCTGTGTTAGAGTAAAAGTAGTGGTACCACCAGCACCGGGGTCGAACGGACTCAAATCGAAGAGTGCAGTCGCTGTGCCGCCAACCGTTAAAAACCCCGTGAAGTCTAGATTTCTGGGGCCGCTCGATCCATCGAGCGAGAAACCGGAAAGCGTTGAGCTATTAAAACTGGTAAACACAACCCCGCTACCATGATCTGGTTCTGTAATGCTGAAATGAAAATCAGTCCAATCTACACCCGTATTATTCGTGATATGCTCGGTAATGCTGTAGGGATTGCCTGGACCAGTATCGTGAGCAACCGTAAACGTTAAAACGATTGGATTCACACTATCAAAAACTTTGATTAGGTCCAGATTTCTGGAGCCATCATCGGTATAGCTAAAAGAACCTAAGCCCGGGCCACTCGCTGTAATGTTGGTTATGACAGCCGCTGCGGACGCTGTAGAAATTGACCCAGCAAAAATCAGGGCGGTTGCGAGTAATTTGGTTTGTGTGTTCATGCTTTCTCCTGATAAGTTACATTATGCAACATCTCATCGAATGCTTTATTTGTTATGCATTCATCTGAACGTGAATTTCAATTAATTTCTCCTAATTCAGAATTTTAATAATATAAGAGATTCATCTATTCTAAATTTAGGCATCATCATTCTGCACATAAAAAAGACTTATTGATATAAGCATTTTGCTTATTTTCCTCCCGCGGTACTAGCCGATCTGAAGTTAACCTGTAGCGCCTCTATGTAAATCTTTTCTAACGCTTTGTCCGCTTCGATGATCGCCTCACGCATAGCGATAAATTCATCCCAGGGTGCAGAAACGTCATGGCCGTCCGCACGCAGTTCATTGAGCAAGTGCATTAATGGGGAAATGAACGCTTTGGTATTGGCCAACATGGAGAGATTCAGTCTGGCAGGGTGTTTGCCGTTGGCTGAGACGAAGCCGGATTGTTCGAGTAGTTTTCGTGGATAGTTGTAGCGTTTGGGTTCCGGAGCTGGGAGGGCTTTGCTGGTATTGACGGCTTTGCGTTCCAGTGAAATGAAATACCGGCGAATCTGGCGGCCCTTTTCGTTGTTCTCGACCATTGCCAGTTCTTTGGCCATGTCCAAGGTCAAGTGGTATTCAGTGCGGCGCTTGCCTGCCTTGCCGTCAGACCTATTCGCCAAATTTAGCGAATAGTCTTCATTCGGAATAAAACCGTATTGCTCGATACGATCTTTTATCCAATGAGAAAAATCTCTACCTACTGCCAAGAAATAATGTAGGTCACGGGCATTGCAAAGTTGAACTGAAT
The DNA here is from genome assembly GCA_015709615.1 of Gammaproteobacteria bacterium. Classification (NCBI taxonomy): domain Bacteria; kingdom Pseudomonadati; phylum Pseudomonadota; class Gammaproteobacteria; species Gammaproteobacteria bacterium. The sequence goes on from CP054179.1 coordinate 850,536, forward strand.
GGTTGCTGATTGTGCCGGTGAATACCGGTACTAAAGAGGTGTTTGTCATGATATATCTCCGCAAGCGGTTTTTTAAATGCTCATCCCTACGCCAATAGGGTGGGCGACCGAACGGAGATTGGCGTACCGGTGCGGCACCGGTGAGCCTTCCGGCTCTCCCCGCCCGACCACCCATAAACGGGTATATCAGGCACAAAAAAAGCCGCAATGCTTGCACATGACGGCCATTCGCCGCCGCTTCCAGGACGCCAATCCCGACCACGTTTTTTTCGTGGTGAAGAGAGGATAAGCCCGTGCAGCTGAATTTGTCAACTTGGATAAAGCGATGTATCGCAATTGATGGTGGGTAGAACCGAGCGTCTGCCAGACCCGCCAGGCCGCAGAATTTCCCTCAATCAGTTCCACCCATAGAAACGAGAAGTTTGTTACATGTAGCTCATGTGTTCGTAATAGAACAGCTAGTACCAGTAGGTAGCCCAGCTCGCAAAAACAAAGGAAGAGAAGGAAAGCGAGCCAGGCTGTGAGGAAGTAAATCACTGCTAATTCAACCATCCGACTACGCAAATAACTACGCGCTGGCTGATGCGGTATTGCCATACTTAGGATATGAGCGTATTGCATCTTACCTGAAAAAATTATCAAATGCAAATGATTATCATTTGCACAATAACTTACTCTATGAAATATTCCGATTGCCCCTCCCAATTTTCCCGACGATCCGGTCGACGATGCATCGTTTCTCATTGTTTTACTCATTCCAGCACCGTACTCATCGTCGATTCCTGCTCCGGATGGTGGTCGTCAATTGCATAATGTTGATACACATAAAACCACCCCATCTCGCTCAAACTCCGGCATCAGAGTATCAATCGCCCGGCCTTCCAGTGCTATCAATCTCTCCCCCACCTGCTTCATCGCGTGATGATAAGCACCATGCGACAAACCGAACTGCTCCGCCATTTCGCGAAAAGTAATGCCGTTCGACTGTTTTTTGTTTAAAGCGCCGACTGCCTTGGCGATCAGGATATCCACTGCCAGCGGGTTGAAATTTGGGAATGACGGCGCCATCCAGTCGCCCAGGTTCATGATTGCTTCTTGACGCTCGAGCGAGAAAACGAAGCGTTTTTTCCCGTCGATCATGGTAATTTCATTCACTCCGTAGCGCGCCTGGATCGCCCACGCTTCCGGACCGGGCAGTCTGTCGCGCACGATTGCGCGGATCATGGCGCACTGGCCGCGAATTTCCAGGGGAGACAATCCGCTGAAATCCACGGTTGAAGGTTCGCCTTCATTCCATATCCCCAGCTCCTTCATGATGGCGCGGATTGCCTTGGACATGATGTTTTCGACAGATACCTCATACGCCTGGATCATAAAAGCAAAATGCAGTGCTTGCGAGGTTGAACTGAACATAGCCTGATTCATATGGCCATTCAAATGTAATTCCGGCACGCTGCAATCTCCTTAGCGATTGATAATTTCAACAAACCACTTACACCGATGACCGATGCGAGGAACGCCAGCTTGCTGCGTCTCGTTCCGGACATCGCCGCACAACACGCGATCAAAAACAACCCGATGAGAACTGCAAGCCCGGCACCCCAACGCATTCAACTCCACCCGCTCAACCACCTCCGCCGGATCGCGATACATGAACTGCCGCAACGCATTACTTTTTGCCATGATGCTTGCTCCGCTCTGTTGCATCAGAAAAATAGCTCGAATCAAGACACATCTCGCTCACCTTCACTGTCCGCTCAGGAGCGGAAACCGACTTCGTGCCGATACACCGGCCGTTTTCCTCCGCATACACCAACCGCACGCCATCACCAAACTCCTTACGCATCGCATCGGCAAAAGCCGTCACTTCCGGGAACATCGCCCGCACTTGATCTTTCGTCAATTTCTCCCTGACGGGCAACGGCATAACCTTATCGCGCGCCATCAAACAATCGCCCCTTGATTTCTAGCCGATTTCTTGTCAAGAATTGCATACATCGCTGCAAAACGCTTTTTTGCTTCCTCAATCGGGATACTCTTCCTGTCATGCGCTTGAGATGCCGCAAAACGAGCGGGCACTTCGGCCGGAAGAATTCCTGCTTTCACCTCATCAGCCGCTTTATCCAAAGCAGCTTTCCAAAGCCCCTTAATCGACGAATAAGATTGATTCGTCACATCGCTGCCCAGCTTAACCGCCGCCCAGAAAAACGCCGGATTGCTCCACCGGTCATTACCCGACCGGCGCAACACCATCTGACCCACAGCCTCGATATACGCCCGCTCGTAATCCAACGCAGGCCGGCACGCCTTGAGGAACTCATCCAGCGAAGGCGGGTAATCGAACGTTGCCTGCAAACCCTGCGCGATTTCATCCGGCGAGTACCACACCAAATGCTCAGCCCACACCTTTTTCGCGTTCAAAATTCCTTCATCGACACCATCCGGAGTCAACCTTCCACTCTGCCATTTTGCCGCGAACGGTTGGCCGAAACGCCCATGCAACCGCTCGAAAATCCGGTCAATCCATGAATCCGGCAACCGCCTAACCGGCTTCTCTGCCGAAGAATTCCGCTGTTCCGTCGACTTCTCGTTCATATCCTTTTTCCTTGTCCCTATGTCCAAAAATCGAATTCCCGATGACTGCGATCATGGCCTGCTTGCCGTGACTTGGCGGTGATCTCTGATTTTTTCCAACGAATCCGCCTGTCTGTGCAGCCTCATTCCTCCGTCCTTCCACAACTCCCAAAACGTACGCAAAGCCTTTGCCCCTGTCCTTCGCCGTCCTCGCCGCGTAAATGAATTCGTCAAGCATCGCACCGGCTTTGATCAGACTCCCAAGCTTGGGATGCGAAGGGTTTACATCGACGATTCCGATTTTTTTGAGTTCGAGGCACACGCTCGCCGCTGGGGTTGGCTTGCCTTTTTTTTCGGTTGCCTCCACGGTGTGTGTTTTTTCCTGTTCCTGTTCCTGTTCCTGTTCCTGTTCCTGTTCCTGGCTTCCGAGGGGCTTCGAAGGGGCTTCCGAGGGGCTTGTATTTTTCACATCAAAACCAAGACAAAAATCATCGTTATAAATTTCTATAAACCTATGTTTCATAGATGTTTCAGGCATCTTTTGCAGCTCTTTCTTTAACCCCGCAATACGGTTATCACCCTGCTTTAGCGACTCACCTATCTGGTACATTGCCATTTTGATTACAAAAACAGTCTCAGAAGGCTCGTCATACTCGCAAAAACCCACTTCTATGAGCCTTCGAAGCTCCTTCGAAGCCCCTTCAAAGGGGATCCCAGTCTCATAAGACATGTACAAAACAGGGCAATGAAAAACACCGGTCATGTGCGAATGCGGACTCGTCATTAAGTAGAGCGCAATAATCTGCGCGTCTGCATTTCCACGAATTTTCTTGCCAGTTTCCCCGATCCAGAACTGAGGTGATATTTGTCCGTATTCGCGCATTTTTACTGCTCCTATTCAGATGGCTCTTCTAACGATTCTTTAAGTTCTTTAACAACCTGTTTCAACTTAAAGATCAATGCATCAACGTGCTCCAATGGGATAATTATCAGTTGATCATCATCTCCAAGATCATCCTGCTGTCTTATTACTACTTCGTTTCTAACATTTACATAAACAGCAACAGCGTTAACCTTTGAAATGCAGACAGAATCATCATCAGTCCATTTAAAATCTTCACTCATTTTTACAATCTCCTTTTATTGTTGGTAATGCATAGCGTTATGCATTGTGCTGTAGAGTAGCAGACTGCTGTTTTTCTGCTGGGAATGGAATTACCCTGCACTGCTTAATTGATTCATCAAGCAACCGGCGGATTAACCTGCCCATCCAACGCTTCCAGCAAACGCATTTCTTCCGCTTTCCAGTAAGCCTCCAACTGCTTGCTTCCCAGCAAACGGTCGATCAGCGCATGGCCGCGGGCTGCGTATTGCTCATCCAGTTTGTTGATAAGCAAGCCGTTCGCCCATGACTGCACATCATCATAAGCACGCATCGATTCACGCGACGCTTTGGCCAATTCAATCATGACGTGCCTGTGTTTTCCCAGCAGCATGAAATATTCGTCTTGTGTCATGGCATCCCCTCAAGCAAGTTTGACTTCCGCTTCATCTGCCAGCGGCGCCAGTGAATTGACCTCATCCACCAGCGCCATCAACTCATCGTTGACGCTTTTGGCCTCGGACAGCAAGTTATGCAGCGCATCGAAATTACAGCGCCTGCCGATGAACTGCGCATCGAGTGGTTTTTGCTCTGTAGCATGTTTGAGCACCCCATCGGCGCGCACCAAAATCATGTTGCGTTTCGATACCAGCGCCCGGGCTTCTTTCAGGGCGGTGTGATAACGCCCGATTGCTTCATAATCAACCATTCCGCTTCTCCTTAAATGCCAGAAACGCGCTTCAACTGCACGATGCGTTCATCCAGCTCAGCGATTGCCATTTGCAACTCCGCTATGCGTTTCAGTCTGGCCGTTTCCTCAAACAGCCAATCTTTATTGGCCGTTCTTTGGGAACGCAGGCCATTGACAAACGCTTGCAGCGCGGCTGTTTCGGTATCGAATTGGCTCACTTTCTCCCGCCGCTCGCGCTCCAAAGTAACTTGCTCTCCCCTGATTCGCATCAATTCGTCGTTATCCATAATCTTTTCCTTTTGTAAATTATTTATTCCCCGCCGTGCTGGCCGGAAGCTCACCTGCAGCGCTTCGATAGGCGGCTTCCCCAATGTTGATAGAATGAGAGCTCGACCAACTCATCCCCAACAAAGGAGAAACCATGACTGATTTCAAAATCGCGCATTTACACGAGCAAGGCCAAGACATGATCATCATTCCTCTTGAATCGTCATTTGGTAGAAAATCGACAAATGAACAGGAGAAAGTCATTGTTTACCTTCAATCATGTGCTGCTTCAGCCAATCTCAGAGGGACGGTCATCCCGGTCTGGCAAGATGGGAATAGCATGCGATTTATTGCCCCACTTAATTGGCATGCCTTCTTCAGATCCATCAACTGGAATTGGGTTATGGCGCAACTGAACAAAACCCTTACTTGCCATTAGCCGCTCAACAGATTGCATATTTTCACTGGCTATCTTGTCAAATTCCCTGCGTAATTCAGCAGGGTCTAAATTTGGATCTGCCGGTGGCAAATCTTTAGCGATGCATTTCATTTATTAATCCCCATTATGAGACCGCCCAAGCTTATCAAGCCCTACGTCATTTCCTTCGCCCGCCAAGTGGTTGGCGGGGATGCCTCTCCCTTCTACGTTCCTTGTTCCCCGCTTTATGGCGCACCTCAAAATGAGTGCTTCTCTCTCGTCGAGAGCCAGGTTTCTATACACGGGGGTGCCGCCGTTTTGGGATGGGCCATCTGGGAGCGCCCCAAAGTGTTTATTGAAGCTGAGTTTCACGCCATCTGGCGCGCGCCTGATGGAAACTTTCTTGATCTTTCCCCCCGCCCGGTGCGCGTTCCTCGAATCTTGTTTGTCCACGATCACCGCCGCAAGCACAATCGCACGCAAGTGAACAACATCCGCAAGCCCCTTGCGAAAGACAAGGACGTCGATCGTTTCCTGCGCCTCGCGGATGAGTTTTTCCGTCTTCTGAATGAAGGTAACTTGAAGCATCATCTCGGGGAGTTTCCAGTGACCCCCAAGATGTATGCCAAAATGCGTACCAACAGAAATGAGGCAGCTATCCTGGAGCAAAAGCTGCTCAATCGTTACGGGCCTTGGTCGCCCGAAGAATGAGGTCCACCCAACGGTTTGCCCTTTCCAGATGAAATTATCAAAACAAATAGGAATAAGCATATCGCACTCCATGGCTAAACCGATTGATGGTGGTTGTCAAATGAACCTGCCTGCTAAAATTGCGATACTGGAAGCGGCCCGCATCTGTGTTTGTCAACAATTTAGAATTGTTGTAGTCTGCTGCCTGGTTCTTTTTGATGTGTTCAATCCATACATTGAACAGGTGAAATATGACGAAACAAGAACTTAACAGTATTGTTATCCGCCTCATAGAAAGCCACAACTTACCTCCAAGCAATCCAATCGTAATAAGTGAATTATTGCTAATTGAATTGGAAGAAAGATGGGATGAGATACCTCTGCACACACAAGCAGTCCTGCTTTGTGTCATTGCTTCTTTAAAGAAACAATTTGCTGAGGAATTCCTGTCCGATCGTGAAACGCAGAAAATTATTAATAAGTTGCGACGTAAATAGCGGCTATTGAGCGATTCATCAATAAAAGAAGAGCGGAACCAAACAAGGTGGTCTTCCGGTAAGGAGCCGGAAAGCCTTGCGGCTGCCTGTTCGATCCGCTCGTAAAACGCAAACCCCTGTGAGCATAAAAGAAACAGTCTGGCATAACCCTGACTGTTCTTTACTTTATCAGCGGATAGATTGACTTTAGTCAACATCCTTGATGCAACTTCTAAAGAATAATCCAGACTGTCATGATTTGTAAACAATTCTTTTTTACTGTAATGTGCGGGTTTTCTAGTAACACATAAGCTGTCACTATGGGAAAAATCACTATCTTGCTGGCTGCCACGGCAGCCATTTTCTTTTTTTATTGGGTGTCCGCAAGAGTTTGGAAAGCCTTGCGACAGAGACTTCCGGAAAAACTGGACAAAACATATCCGGTACCCGGCATGCAACTTTGCGCCATCACGCCGGAATACAAATTCGAAGACTTTATTGAAAAATTCAACTTCGCCGGCGCAAAAATCCTCCCCGCCAGCGGCTACTACAACATTACCTACACCAACCGCCACGGTATCACCACCAACCGCAACATCAGCGTCAGCCGTGTTTATGAAAACAATGGCAAGTTTGTTATCGACGCCTACTGCCACCTGCGCGCCAGCCGCCGTTCCTTTTTCGAACACCGCATCAATCGCGCCGTTGACCTCAATACTGGGCAATTCGTCAATAACATTGCACAACACGCCATAACCAGCTTTGACGACGCCCTCATTCAAAAAACTTGGGAAACCATGAGCTATGAGATGATGGGCTTGTATCTTTTGGAATTCATCTGTTGCACGGACCGCCGCATAATGAAAACTGAGCGCAGCATCGTTGCCGACTACTTGAAACGCCGCCGCCCGGATATTGTCCTGGACGATGAACAGCTGGAACGTATACTGAAAAGACTGGGCACGCCGGATCCCCGGCAATTCAAAAGAATCGTAGCCGACATGAAAGCTTCCGGCGATATTGCCCGCTTGCAAGAAATCGTGGACTGCGCAAAACGCCTGGTTGCTCCCGCGAAAACCGCCGACCCGCTCGAGAAGGCGGCGATTGAAATACTCGAAGAAGCCTGCGCCCGAATAGCTCCGCTTGATGCCGCCGATCCTCACAACGCCTCCAGCCCCGCATGCTTGCGCAAAATATCCATCACCCATTCCGGGTTCAGGCCGCACATATCGCAGAAAAAAACAAACGCGCTGCCGGTGAAGAACTCCCGCGCCATAGCGCGATGATATTTATTGCTCGGGGTCTTATCCATCAAATCGGAAATCGCTTTTAAAAGCACCGCCAGCATTAGTTTTTGCTCAGGAATCTCAAGATCGGCGTGGCGCGTCAATATCAGGGCGATATCCCTCGAATTACCGCGCGGCAGTGAACCGCGATTGATTGCTTCAGCCATTCCCTCAACTCCTATCCGGGCCACCAAGCGGCAACCGCGCAGCGCGCGCCTCGCTGGCTTGCAAGTACAACTCGATGCGCGCCATCACCTCAGCCGTGGCGGCGATAAATTCACTGTAATCGCACCGGATTTCAGTCAACTCGCCACGCGTTATCTTGCCGTCCGACAATGCATCCTTCATCCTTTCCAGCCACTGCGCCTTGCGCGATTCCAGATCGATAAACAAATCCAGCAGCGCGTTATCCGACAAATCGTCAAACCCCGGCGATTTCACGCAAACCATATTGCGCTGCGCCGCGAAGTATTTCGCTACGTCATCCGTATCCAGCATCGTCACCAGCTCGTCCAAATCTTCAACATAGACATGGTGCGTATGCGTGTTCGGATTTAATTTATTGACCAGCACCTGATAATTGACACCCAGATCGTCAGCCATCGCTCTAATCCCGGCGCCGCTCTTGTAGCGGATCGCCAACCTGTGCAGCACATGCTCAATTCCCATGTTTCCGGCCTCGCATAAAAACGTTTTAAAACAAATCAAAATCACCGATCATGCAAACATCGGAACACCCCGCCGCGTCAAAGGAAGAAACCGCGGCAGGGCCCCAGCCGGCTTGCGCCAGAAGCTTTGCTATGCAACAACAAAGCAAAAAAACCTTGCAAAAACCTGCCGCCCCATGAAGAGAGGAAATAGGACGGCAGGGAACAGCTAAGGAGCATCATCATGACCGGCTCACCGGCATAGCACCGCTTTTAACCGAACGGGCGCGGCTGGCATACAAAAACTGTGTGACCCGGCTTAAGAAAAATTTACGATCATTTTCCCAACAAAGGATTACGCACATGTCAGAACCCGGCAAAAAAGAAGTCACGTTTGAAGATCTCGAACGCCGCCACCTTCATAACTTTCAAAGCGCCTATTTCAACTGGATCAAAAATATCGTTTCACTATCCGTCGGGTCCCTAACTGCACTAATAGCACTTCAGGGAAATTACCTTTCCAGTTCGCCTCAATTACCAATTTTCCTCGGTACATGTTGGAGTGGACTACTACTATCGATTCTCCTGGGCGTAAAGGCATTGTGGACAGAAGCCGGTATTCATCTGGATCAAGCCGATCAGATTCGAACCATGCGCGCACAGCACGGAGACGCTTATACAGCCAGCTATCTCGAAAAGAACGGCGGGGTTGGCTTCCCTCGGAGTCACACATGGTCTGTTCGTCTAATGGTTGCGTCATTTGTTTTGTCCCTTGTTTCACTTTGTATTTTTGCGGTCGTCAATTTGCTCTTTAAGAGCAAATTAAGCGGCGGTCTCCGATTCAGTTTGTTCTTGCGTGGCTAGCTCGGGCCAGATTTCGTGCCACCTGTCGCACAACTCCTTTCTACTAACCAAACCACCAGTTTCTTTCTCAATGATGATCATCCACTTAATGGGTATTGGCCGCTTTCCGCGTCTCCAGTTACTCAACGAAGGCGTAGGAACTCCAATCCTCTTTGAAAAAGAAATGGGCTTTTCGTGTGCGGTTAAATATTGATCTAAATTCATACAAATATATTAGCGCAGCGCTAATCTAACTGTCAAGCGCTGCGCTAATGGAAAAAATTAGCGTATTGCTATCTAATGCAAATATGAATTATCCAACTATTGAAGAAACTAGGCTTTCTAGGCTACTGATTCTCAAAGAAGAATATGGAAGCGTTGCTGCGCTTGCAGAGGTGTTAGGTATGTCGAATCCGTCGCAATTAAGCCAATGGATCAATAGATCACCTGACTCAAAAACTGGGAAACCGAGATCAATCAATAGCGCATCAGCTAGGGATATCGAGAAGAAAACAGGAAAACCAGCAGGCTGGATGGATCAGCCCGTCTATTCTGATAATGAAAAGCTAACGCACGCCATTGATATTCTTACAGGCTTACCAAAGAGCGAAATTGAAAAAATTGCCGGGATTATTGACATCTATCATCAGAGTGAAAAGAAAGTCATTAATGAAAACGGCAACCCAAAATAATGTCATCCAATTAAGCAACTGGTGCGAAATGGAACCATGCAAGTGCAAGCAATTATAATTAACCATAGTTTCGATATGTTAAAAATAGGCTGGTATAAACTCATCATATTGACTTCTGCATGCCTCTTTAATATTTCATGTGTTCAGACTGAGCAGCCACAAAAAATAGCAATTAAAGAAAAAATTAAATTCTTCTCATTTGTCGCCCCAGGAAAACTTGAAGATGCTCAGAAATCAGGGTTTACCTGCAAACGAACAACTGATAGAGCGAATTATGATTGCACTATCAAGGATAGTGAGTTATATGGAGTTATCCTTGATGCTCATATCAGGCTACATGAGTTCGGTGATGCCCCTGACAAACAGAAAAAATTTCAATATGCTGATGCCGACATGGGGTACTCAGAAATAGAATTAATAACGAGAAAACCATCCATATTTAAGAAAAAATGTAAGGACAATGATGAAATCAGTCTTGTGCACTTGGATGGAACAATTGAAAAAATCAATAATGTTGACTGCATTGAAGATAAGCGTGAAGTCTTTGATAAAGCTCTATTGAAAAATGGATGGACTAAAACTTATTACAAAGGCACGAACACCTACACGCACCAAGACATAAATTTAGTAATAAAACATGCTCTCGATTCAGAATCATTCAGAATAATCATGGAAAACTAGGGGTCAATGCTCTCAACAACCTTAATCTGCCTAGTTATCTCCATAACCGACGGCGACACGCTAAAAGCCACCTGTGACAATGAACAAGTAGTAATCCGACTTGCAGAAATTGACGCGCCAGAGAAGAAACAAGAATTTTACGTCGAATCAAAGAAATCACTATCTGATCTATGCTTGGATAAAAAAGCCAAAATCACCACACAAACCAAGGATCGATACAAGCGGATCATTGCTCGCATAAATTGCGATGGAGTTGACGCAAGTGAGGAGCAGGTTAAACGCGGCATGGCATGGGTTTATGATCGATATGCAACTGACCACAATTTGCATATGCTGCAAGATCATGCGCACGCGAAAAAGATTGGATTGTGGCAAACGCAATTGCCTATCGAACCTTGGAAATGGCGAAAAAAAATCAACGAATGACCGCGTTGCAATGCTCTCAGATTGGTGCGAAACAGAGCCATGTAAGTGCAAACACGAAGTAAGAAAATGACGAGCGATAATAAGGATAAAGACAATATACAGAACGAGAACGCAAAACTTGATGGTACAGATTTTCGCTTTTTCTTAACATTAAAGATTTTCGATTTATTACCCGTAATTTTTAATGCTATCGTCAAGATCACATTGGGCTATTTTTGTTATTTATCTATTGACGCTTTGGCTGGAAAAACTACAATCACGAATGTTGTACTTTCCTACCTAAAAGCAAAAGAAAGCGATTTTGGTATGCCATGGATATTGGCATTTATCTTCTTTTTGTGGGCTATTTTTGAACGCAAGGAGCGCAGAAGAAAAACAGAGCAATTACATAAACATAATAGAAAATTAGAAATGATAATTAATCCAGATAGATCAAGCAGCGGGCTCCTTCCAACTGGAGAAACTAACCCCAAGGACGAAAGAATATGACGATACCTGTTCTTATAGAGCTTCTGGAATTATTCTTGGCGATTATAATACTTACGGTATTTTTCCATGGGCCGTGGCAATCCCTAATTATTGATATGACAAGGCAGCGTCTGTTTGAAGCAAGAGATAAATTATTTCTTTATGCTGCTAGAGGTAATATAGACTTCAAATCTACGGCATACAACCAAATCAGAGATCATATTAACAACTCAATTCGTCTTTGTCACAGAATTAGTATTCTCAGTTATATATCAGTTGGTTTTTCCAAACAAAGAAATACTGATAGTAAGCATCATAAAGACTCGATACAGAAAACTCTGGCGTCCATTGATGATATATCCATCAGAACCAAACTAAATGACATAATAACTGAAGTGACTATAAGTTTACTGTTACTGATCATATTGCGTTCGTTCATTATGTTGATAATTGTTGTTATAGTAAGCCCGATACTGATGCTCCAAATGTTATTAAGAGGGCAATATCAGAAAATATTAATGCGCATCAGCGCCACAATTGAGCGTGATATCAGAATGGGCGATACATAACCACCCTTCACTATTAAACCAGGTCTAAAGCAAAGATTGCTGCGCGAGTTTGCATGATAGTGCGTAAACACCAATAAATCCAAGCGATACTGCTAGCGAGGTTGGGGGTTGCTAATTTTTAAAGCCAAAACAAAATTGTATTCATAAGAGGAATACTGAATGCTGACCACTGCACTAATGTGTTTCGTTATTTTCGTGACCGATGGGGATACATTGGTTGCAAGTTGCGATCATCATCAAATAGTTGTTCGGCTCGCTGAGATTGATGCCCCGGAAAAACGCCAAAGATTCGCTCTTAACTCAAAATTATCTTTATCGGAAATTTGTTTAAATAAAAATGCTGAAATAGTGCCAAAAAGCAAAGATGATCGCGGACGCACTATTGCCTATGTGACATGTGAAGGAATAAATGCTAACACCGAGCAAATTAAACGCGGCATGGCTTGGGTTTTTGATAAATATGTAACTAATAATGGATTGTACGACATACAAAATAAAGCAAAATCATCGCAATCTGGATTATGGGGATTAGATTCCCCTATCCCGCCTTGGGAGTGGAGAAAAAACACCCCAGCGCCCAAACTATGATGTGAAATATGAAAGACAAGGATCAATCAATGCCACTTTCACGCTCACAAAAGTTGCTAAAAACTTTCGCTTGAGCATCGCTCGATAACCACCCGCCTACCAGATGCTGCTGGCAGAACTTTGGTTGCTGGGGTTTATGGAACCAGGTAAACGGAGAAATAAAGAAGCGCGTTCCTCATAGGAAAAGGAACGCGCCATTAAAAAGGATGTTTAGAATTCCCAGATCCCCGGACAATAAAGGTAAACCGGGTAACTGGGAGGCCCTTACTCCTGAAGGGAACACAGGCCGGACGGAACTATACCAACCTGCTTATGAAGTTTTTGTGAGAACAAGGATGCTATCCGCCTAAGCGAATGCCAATCGAAGAGATTCAGAGGTCGCTCTTTTAGTAGCCGGCGCCACGATATGTTTAACTTCAGCATCACAATAATCGCGCACAGCATTAGCCACCATCGACCGGTGACAAAAATTAAAATCAGCTTCATAACAAAGCAATGCACAGCTCGAAGATGCTACCAAGCTGGATAGCTCAGCAATAGAGGAATGCTGCGTTTTCAGGTAATTGAGAAATCCTTCAGTATAACGCCCCCAATCACCATCTTGCCGATAACGGTATCGCACCGTTTTAGGGCAACCAAGCTTAACCATATGAACGTACTCAAACCCTGAAAGATTCAAGACATTAGTCAAAGTTTTCTTAGAAAATCCAGGCTTGCGTGACAAGGGCATCTCGCGAACATCAACGACAGTTTCAATGTCGTTTTCAGCAAGCAACGCCATAAATGCATCAATATCTAAGCCTTCGTACCCTATCGTACTTATTATCATTGTTAAATCCCCCTTTCCGGATTCTATCAGAGGATTTATTCCATTGACGAGAACTAACGGCTATATTGCTAACAACAATGAAATTCTATTGTTTACCAAACAAAAACCCCGTGGATCGGAAACCGCCCCACAGGGTCAAGTACTATCAGTCTAATCTTCGCTTATGTTGCTCAGCCCAAAGCTTTGCGCGAAGGATATCTTTTATCTCTTAAAGTGCTACTAATAGCAGCTATTGCAAGATAGCCTGTGAAAAATAATACGCCCGCGTCCACTCCTACAAATAATGCAAGACTAACTAAAGTCAAGAAACATATCAGACCTAGACCAAGGGTAGTCGTGGTGTTGTTACTAGCATGATTTGTATTCATTTTTAGCTCTCCTGAAAAAGTTTATCAATAAACCATCAGTTGCTATTAGAGCACAAACTTAACGAAAAGTTAACAAATAATTCACAAATAATTCACAAATAATTTGTAACGATTTCCTCAGCTACAGGAAGCAATCACAAATTCTTTTTCACATCTGATCGTATATGCCATACAAACCTGCACCAGCGGGTTTTTTGTTGTCTAAAATGTGATGGAAATGATTTTCTGTTAAAAAATGGAATCGCGAACAACTTCTTTAAAATGGGAGTATTCAAATGCACAAAACTATTACCGGCTTACTAGCAGCTTTAATATCTGGATCTGTTTATATAACGAGTTCAGCGGCTTTTGCTCAATCTACCCCGCCATTAGGCTTGCCAATCAAAGAACGGATCGATACTTCAATATCTGAACGCATTCCAGAAGAGATTGATACGTCAATATCTGAACACAATCAACAAGAGATCGATGGACGGTCTGAAACAACAAATTACCATGAAAAAGAGGTGAAGCAAAAAGATAATTCTGCAACTCCTCCACCTTTAACAAAACCTATTTTAGAAGAAAATCCAGACAATTCAATAGGGCCAAATAGTAAATACAGATATCCATAGGATCAATAGTGAATAAACATATACTGGTCAAATTGCGCCAAATTTATGTTTTAACAATAAGTTGCATTTAATTTCCACCAAACCCGCCCCGAGCGGGTTTTTATTTACTGAATAACCTCTCTAATTGGTATTGAATACGAATTTATTCCCCTAATTTGATATCTTTTATCCTGATCGCTTCCAAGGCATCGAATTTTTGGGGATCCATCATTTCTTCCAGTAATTTCTTGATGTCCGCAATACTGGTTTTATGTAAACTTATTTCTAATTCAACCGTCACCTCGACTTTCATAAGCTACCCCCATTTATTTGCATTTGATAAATAGATTCCGGGTGATTGTTGTACCGGAATATGACGAATATCCGACCGATGGTGATTGTGTACTTGCGCCAAGTTCACTGATTGCTTGAAGGAAAGGAACAACATCACCCTGCTGATTCAGCAGGTGATACCCGCGCGCGCCGCAAATCTCCCCTGCTTTCTCAAGGCAGTAGCTATAGTTCAATCCGGAGCCACTACAGTTGATGTTATGCCCTTTGGTTCCATCAGCCAGAAACACTTCTCTGGAAGTAACACAACCTTGAAGCATTGCGGCAAAGACGATAAGAATAAAAAGTGATCGAGACATATTTGTTCCTTCTAATTATTTGATCACAAATCCACTATGCGGGAGCATAGCCACTTCCCGACTCGATTTTATACCACATCGCAGTGACGCTGTTAGTTCTCAGTGCCATTAAAAATCAGACAGCATCTACTCTCCCCCTCACAAACAAAAAACCCGTAGAACGTAGTCCTTACCTGCAGGGATGTTAAGCAAAATGACCATGAGTAATTTAGATAATGATCGTAGGATCCTTCACAATTTCCTGATGCACAAAACTACGCAAAGCCGAGACTTGTTCAGCGCTCGGATTGACGAACTCAACGCCGTGGCAAAATAGCAAATCAGATTTTATATTCGAGGACTTAATATTCGCCCTCAACAACATGGGAATATTCCGTTCTTCAAATTGCAATTCAAAAGACAGCTCCAACTTTTCGTTAGGTTTTAATCCCAGATCGTCTTGTACAGTAATCTGTGCGCCGCTCGCACTCAAATTGGTGATTAAAATTTGCGCGATGGTTACATCGGCTTCCGCTCTGATTTCAGTTCTAATCCGTCTCGATTTCCGGATTATCTGACCATTGATCTGCTTGGGGAAAGATAAGCAAAGACATTTGAAGGGATGCTTGATCACATGATCGACGAAAACTTTAAAGCTGAATGCATTTTGCCCATTAAAGAAATTGGCCTGCATTTGATCGCCTTCCACAAATGGAGCCCCTACCATTTGATCGGTTGCTGGCAAAGAAACCATCAACGTTACTTTAGGGATATATCCGATCACGGTCACCATGCAAGTACCGTTCTTTGAAAAACATAGGCTTTTTGTATTGGATTGCGGCTTTAACAGCAACTTATCGCCGACCTTAAGCTGCATATCGCTAAAATCAAAAAAGGCCGGGTAATTATCGTTCGGCCCGTCATGATTTAATTGATTTTCTTTGCATTGAAAGAAAATTTTTCTATCGGGCAGTTTTCTCAGCTCATCCGGAGTTTTAAATATATGCCCCCGCTCTCGCAGCACTGCGTGATTTTGATCTACTAAATTATGTGGTAATGGCTGGCCGATTTTTAAATCGGATAGCTGGATTTGCGTTAAATTCATCATCTCTATCTTAAAGAACAAGTGATGAGAATTACGTTAAATATATCGATAGCTTAAGTCGGAATATTCTGTTTTTATGTAGGATAATTCTTCTTTGCAAAGAAAGGAAATCACTTTAATCACGAATAAATAACAATTGCTTTCATAAAATAGTAGTGCAACCGGCAAGGTTATGGTCGACCAACCAACACCAATGCTTCATTGGTTAAATCCCTATTTCAAACACGCTGACTAGGACGCATGCAAATTCCCCTTTTGCAGCAATTTTCCGGTAAAAATTAACCAAAATTCACAACAACTTTATTTCACCAAATAACTTAAGTAAACGTGGGTCATATTGCTGTGAATCACGCCGCATGATTAGCAATGCTTCTTCAGCCGTCACGCCCTTGTGATATGGCCTGCTCATCGTTAATGCATCGTAAGAATCCAAAATCCTGACAGCTCTCGCTAACAAAGGAATGTCATCCCCGGATAAACCCTCTGGATAGCCGCTGCCGTCATAGTTTTCATGATGATAGAGAACGATGTCTGTAATGCGTGAATCCAGGTTCAATGGACTCAGAAGCTTACAACCGATTTCAGTATGTTGCTGGATCAGCAAAAACTCGCTGGTGGTCAACTGCGATGGCTTGTTTATGATGTAGTCACTAATATGCAGCTTACCAATATCATGCATGCCGGCGCCAATAGCCAGAAACTCGGATTCTTCCAATGACAACCCGATTAGTTTGGCGAATGAAACCGTATTTCTCCTCATCCGCTGCTGATGTCCGCCAAGATCCGGATAACGTCCATCGATGATGCCATTGACAAAGTTTAAGGCAACGACAGGATCTATTGTTTCCAAAACAAGATCATCGGAATATGGTGATGGGATAGAAGCATGTGAATAATTTTGCATGGCAATCCTCTCAGGTTAAATTTCAGAACGAACGAACCAAGCCATAAACGGATTATCAAAAAATATATTTTGTCAGCGTATTCTTTTTCCCCCTTGGCATAAAGATTGCTGTCTGTAGGATTCCGCTGAACTGAGCAGCGCGCAAAATATAAATAGCGGCAGGGATTTCTCCAGCCAAAAAGAATTCTATGAGCATCAAACAAAAAACCCCGTGGAACGTAACGGAGAACGTTCCACGGGGCCGTTTGCTTTTGAAACAGGATGATGTATGCAAAAATAATAGCGGCACATGCGCTTCAAACTTTAGCAACAAGCAAATTCTATTGCCTCAGCTGCACAAATTAACTACAAAGCATCGAAATTAAGAGGCAACCTTTCCCCCAACCAGCGGGCAAAAATGGTATGTGCCGCCAATTTATCTTCCTGAGCAGGGTGAATCAAAACGGATAACCCTGCCCTTTTCCGGTCAATGATGCGAGCAACGGCGCCGATACTGGATGAAGGAATATGAACCACAAACATCGGTTTGGGGTGCGGCCCGGAAGGATCGAGCATCAACTCGCTGACATGCGCCGCTTGCGGAATGGCATAGATCAGATTATCTCTGACTTTTTCCGCCAGCACGCTTTCATTTTTCGAAAAATAGATATGCGCGTGAAAAGTTTCCATTTTATTTTCCTTATTATCAGTTTTTCCCGCCATCGCAATTAAGCAGCTATTGCAGCGCTCATAGCCCTTTGCAATAGAGAGGTCATCTACGGATCAAGTTCACAAATTGTTTTGTCAGTAATTTCTTATTTATTTGCAAGCAACAAAGCGCCTCCCTGTAGGGTTCAATGACATTCAACGCATTGATTACTCTCATTTAGAAAATTTGAACACGACAACCCCGCCTTAGATCGCAGCACCCTTCCCTATCAGCCATCCGGTAGCGCGATCTCAACTAAAACTCAAATTTCAGGTAATCACAAATAATTTAGCGTTACGCTATTGACACTATCTTAGCGCCTCGCTAATATTTAACTATCAACCAGCCACTACAAGTCGTGAAAGCAGGTGAGGTTGATAACCGAAACTACTTTGGAGAATCCCATGAGAAAAATTGTAATTGCTTTATCGATGTTGATTGCCGCGCCGGTTATGGCGGCGGATTACTGGAAAATGACCGGTGTCATGGCGGTTTATTCCGGCCCGTTTGGCAGTCCTTACTCAGCGCCGATAGTCAACGAAACCCGCTACAAATCAGCAGCCGCTTGCGATGCGGCAATTAACCAGATTACCCAGTCTCACCCGAGATACACAGCGATAAACAACGAAGGTGTGATGCTGCCAGCAAGCAAAGCCACCAACGGCTGGGTTGCCGCCGCGGCTGCTTGCATCAAACAGACTGAATAATCCCAAGGCTACCTCCTTAAGCCGTGCACTCGGTGGGGCCTGTGGAAGCCAGGCAATTAAATAACCAAAAGCGCGAGGTGAGAAATGATCAAGCGCAAAGAAAATCGGAGTTAATGCAATGAACACCCTTTCAATAATAGATTTAGAAAACCGCCTGCGCGGTTGGGTATGCCAGCAACCGGGCCCGGTCACCGCGGAAGAAGCGGCAGAATTTCTAGGCATGCCGCAGGACTCGGATGGCACTTATTACGCCATCCCCGGAATCGGCAAAGCACTGGAAAACATAGGCTGCGAAAAGGAAGTATTAATCCACTACTGGCCACCAGTCATGAAGTTGGATCAACCGGAACAATCGCAATTAACCCATAAGGAGCAATCATGAGTAAACCGATCACAGACACGATGCATCACATCGGCAATGGATTCTTTATCAGCACCGCCAGCGACAAATTTAAGGAGCTGATTAAAAAGGTAGACGAAACCAACAAACCGGGAAAGATCGATCTAACGATCAGTGTTAAGAAACTGTTAAAAACCGGCGCCATGCATGTCACCGGCAAAGTAAAAGCAACCATGCCGGCGGATGAGCCAATGGAAACCGTTTTATTCACAACGGACGACTGCAGCCTATCGGTAGACAACCCGAGACAGCAGAAACTTGAGCTGAAAGTGGTTGACGAGCAAAAGCAAGAACCCAAAACCATCGAAGCAACCAATTAATAGCCACCAACTTCACAACAAACACCACAGGATAATATATGGATACCGTAAAAAATAGCAAAACTCAGGAAATCGTGGAACTCGCATCTAAAATTCAACCGGTCGAAATAGTCAGCAATGGACCATTTAAACGTGTGGCATTGCCGCCAGGATGGAAGCTTGAGGAAAAAAACGACCAAATCTTGCAGGAAAAACCATTAAGAAAATCGGGACTGATCACACTTGACGATTTTGAAAGTTTCATAGCCTACATAAACAGGCATAAAGTTGAACTAGAAACGGTCATTTATTGCGACGCCGATTATGAAAAATCAAAAATCAGATTTACATGCATCTTCGACGATCACTCATCCGGTTCGGACGGGCAAAATTGGCAAGCTTTCAAAGCAAATTACAACCCGCTATTTTCAGAGGAATGGAATCGTTGGATAAGCAACGATGAGCAACGTTTATCACAATTTGAATTCGCCAAATTTATTGAAAATAACCTTGACGACATAGCCGCGGTTGAAAACATGCCGAGCGGCCAGCAATTGCTTGAAATGGCGCTATCTTTCCAGGCAAGCCAAGACATGAAACTGAAATCATCGATCAGGCTGCAAGATGGCGGCGTAAATATGACGTTTGTCGAAGAAAGCGACCAAGCCACCATGAAGCAGATGAAATTTTTCGAGCAAATCGCAATCGGCATTCCCGTCTTCTGGAACGGCACACCGTACCAAATAAAAGCACGTTTGCGGTTCCGCCCAAACGGCGGATCGCCTCAATTCTGGTTCGAATTGATCAGAGCGGACAAAGTCATTGAAGACGCCACAAAAACAATGATAGAAAAAATCAAATCAGAAACCGGCCTACCACTCTACTTCGGAAAAACGGAACGATAAGGCTCATCCACCAGCCAAACAACCACATAACTGCAATGCAATTAATGGAGAAAACACCATGATTCCATTTGACACAAAGGACTACCGCGCACCCAGAAGCTCATTCGGAACATCCGTATGGTGCATTCTAGGAATCATCGCAATCGTTATGCTACTTGGCTGGATGGGCGATCGCGACCGGGAAGCGCATGTGAAGCTCGTGCAGGAAGCGGCTGCGGCTCGTTGCGTGAACTAAATCAATAACACCCTGAAAAAGTTAATTAAACCAGCCGAACCCTTTAGCCATCATGCCCGCAAGACCGAGAGCAACAGCAATGATAGCCCCAAACAATACACGAAAATCTTTTTCCCGATTTTCCCGTATGCCGATTAATTCCGAGCGGATGCCACGCATATCTGTTCTGATTTCTTTAATATCAGACTCGATATGCGAAACAGATGCTTCTAGTTTTGCCACTCTATCTTCGTTCATGGTTTCTCCTTTGTTGAAAATGAGTTGGTCGAACTCTCATTCTATCAACATTGGGGAAGCCGCCCGATTATCATGCATTTGACAACTACCGTTAATCATGCGCCTTTTTGCATTGGATCGAACATAACGAATGATTCTGCACCGCAATCATTGCACGTGTATTTGATCTCTATGACGCCACAGTCACCAAAGGTTTCGTGTGGTCTGCTGCCGGTTCTTTTTAGCTTGTTTGATCCGCAATTGGAACAAGAATCATTATGAGGATTTGAATTATGGAAAATTTTATTCTTCTCTTGCAACTGGCGGTTCTCGAATTTGAGCTTTTCATTAATAAGCTGAAGGTCAGATATTTCATGCTTAAGATTAAGTATTTGACTCTCAAGTACGAGGATTTTCTTTTCTTTCGCGGCGTTCTCTTTGCAGAGTATGTCATGTTGATCTCTCAGAAGAAGGATGCGCTCCTTAAGTATCGTAGAAGATCCGTGTTCGTTGATAAGTCTCTCGATCTCAGTAAAGATGCTCATGATAATGCCAGGGGAAAGGATTGATATGAAAGCCGCAGCCTACAACAATTCGATTTTGTTGACAAATCCAATCGCGCGGGCTTATCCTTCCGCTCAGGTGCTTCAAACACCCAAGCAAAGCGGAACCCCGCGCCCGAAAGAATGCGGTTTTTTTACGCCCATTGTTTTTTCAATGGTCGGGCGTGCAGAGAATAAAACACCCGAAAGGGGAATAATCTCGCCTGACTTTGCCAGGTTTGAAGCGCCCGATCACCCGCATTTCGCTGATGGTCAACTCCCTTCAAAGGAGCAAAGAATCATGACCGCATTAACCATTCTCACGACCAAAATCCGTCAACTCGATGGATTGTATTCCCTTAATGATTTGCACAAAGCCGCTGGCGGCGAAGAAAAGCACGCGCCAACTAATTTCATGCGGCTTGATCAAACCCAAGCGCTAATTGAAGAAATCAAATCTGCAGAAATGCAGATTTGCACAAAAACCGTTCGTGGCGGTCAAGGCGGCACCTACGTCTGCCGCGAACTGGTCTACGCCTATGCCATGTGGATCAGCGCCAAATTCCACCTGCAAGTCATCCGCGCATTCGATGCGCTCCATAACCCGGCCGATCGAACCGCCCAGATGGAAGAAATCGGGAAAGTATTCGAGAAGCAATACCAAAAACTCAGAAAACAGTACAACTACCCGCGCGAGCTGCTGGAACAATCCGGCTTCGTCTCGGCGGACGGCAAACACCCGGCCAGGCTGAATATGTCCATGCTGGCGAATACTAAGGCATTTATTTCCCCACTGATGCACCTGCTCAACGAAATGCGCATTGACGGCCACGACGTATCCGCACCCTGGGATGAGTTTATCGCCATGCGGGAGGCGCTCATTGCAGCGGACAAAGCACTGGAAAAGATTTACATGGAAGCACTACAAGTTAATTTCAGATCGGCCAGTACGGCGGGGAATAAATAATCACTTGGGAAATATAAGTGTTTCCACGTACATATAAATTACTCAAAGGATGAAATAATGAAAGTGTCATGTTTTACTATTCTCGAGTTTCATGACATACCGCACCAGCCAGCGCACTCGCGTAGCCGGATGGCTGGAAGACTTCACACCCCGGCGCATCTTTGCACCTTCCCTTCTCTCTTTTGATGCGCCGGCACCACCTCGTTTAGATCGCCATGAGCGTATTCTTAGAAAAATCCGATGTAGCCATCTTGACCGGCAGAAAATCAAAAACCGGTCAGATTGACGCGCTACGTAAAATGGGAATACCATTTTTTATTAATGCCTGCGGCTGCGCTGTCGTCACCCGATCGGCAGTTGAAGGCCGCTTTGATAAAGAAGAAATACCCGATAAACCATGGACACCAGCGGTATTGCAGCAAAATGGGGCGCGTACCAACAGTAAATAAAAACCTCCCGAAAGGTATCCGCGCCCGCAAGCGCGGCGCCAAGGTGTGGTATTACTACGACGCCGGCGGAAAACCACGCAAAGAAATACCGCTGGGCAGTGATTATGCAATGGCCGTCAAGAAATGGGCGGAGCTGGAAATTGATGCAACCCCGCGCCACGCGGCGATCATAACCTTCCGCTACGCCGCCGAACGTTATACAAAAGAAGTCATCCCGACAAAAGCGCCATCCACACAAAAAGGTAATTTAAGAGAGCTCGCCTGGTTATACAAATTCTTTGACAACCCGCCCGCGCCGCTGGAGAAAATAGAACCGATCAACATCCGGCAGTATCTCGATTGGCGCGGCAATATTCGCGGCAAACGCGAAAAGGCGTTATTCAGCCACATATGGAACAAAGCCAGGGAATGGGGTTACACCAATCTGCAAAACCCCTGCGCCGGTATAAAAGGAGCAACTGAAAAAGGGCGCAAAGATATTTATATCGAAGATTCGGTTTTCGATGCAGTCTACAGCAAAGCCAGCCAGCCGCTGCGCGATGCAATGGACATGGCCTACCTGACCGGCCAACGCCCTTCGGACATACTGAAAATGACCGAACAGGACATTACCAATGACAATATCCTGCACGTCACACAAAACAAAACCAAAGCGAAACTGAGAATCAGCATTGAAGGAGAACTGGCCGGTCTCATCAAGAGAATCCATGCCAGAAAATCAACTTACAAAGTGCGCAGCTTCGCGCTGATTGTCGATGACAAAGGACAAAGAATCACTTCAGACACACTGCGCAGCCACTTTGACCGCGCCCGTGAAGCCGCAGGAATCCCCAAGAAATCGTTCCAGTTCCGCGATCTGCGCGCAAAAGCTGCAACAGACAAAACCGAATTAAGCGGAGATATCCGGCAAGCCCAAAAACAACTCGGCCACACCACAATCACCATGACGGAACAGTATGTGAGAGACCGCAAAGGCAACAAAGTTACACCCACAAAATAGCCAAAAAGAGATGCTCAAAACAGTAAATTTTGTTCCGCAAAAAAAAAGACACCCGCATGGATAAAGGATTTCAGAGGATCATTTTTTTTCGTTTGCGGAACGGATTACGAGAAATAACAATATGATTGCAAGTAATAACCGCGCAAACTTAAAATCCCTCGGGCCTAAAACGCCCGTGCCGGTTCGATTCCGGCTCCGGGCACCAAATACAGCAAGTTATCCGGATTCTCAACCAAAAATTTTCCTGTCTGCCGCACAATTCTTAAAAATCCGAATCATCGGCATAAAACTGCTGGCGGCAAGAGTAAGCACCGCTCAATATCTTTAAGTCATTAAGACTTCCCTTCACAATCCCATAATTAATCCCACATTACTGTAGGATTAATTTCTTTTAAAAATAATCAGGTTACTTATTTCAATAAGAAAGCTTTATCAGCAAAATGAAGCCGCAGTTCGGTAATAGTCGTTATTTGTCTGTTTCAAACCCCTTAAAGGAGTAGCGATTATGAAATTAGAATTAAGAACAGACTGTATTGCCCAAACCTTTGTTATCATTTTATGTGGAGCTGCTGTTACAACAAGTACAGGCTGCGCCGGTTTTCATTACTGACGGTGCCGGCACTTCCGCCACCATCGCCGATGCCGGTTATTTCCAGCCTGGCGGCATCGGTTTGAGCTATTTAGGACGGGAATTTGTCAATTGAGATATTCTGGCGTCCAATTACACACTTGAAGCCAATGGCGGGGTCGTGGCGACAGCCGATGAAGTAGCGCTGAGTAATCCGCTGACATCAATTAATGTTGGAACTTTGGCCGGCGGTCAGGTAGCGGTCTCCACGAATCTCGGCGGCGGCGGCAATGGCTGGGGGTTCTGTTGAAACAGTCAGTATCCCTTCGCCTGGCCATGTTGCCGTCAAGGTACAATTGACAAACAATACTGGCGCTGATGCCACGGACGTGCATTGGGGCGTTGGTTTTGATCCGGATCAGAGCCGGGCAGTCGGTCTTGGAAATGGCACATTCAAAACCATTAATGCGGCCGGCACTCCCGATTCCTCCGTTTCGACAGCGACAGCGGATGGCGCCATGGTCACTCTAGCCAATACCACAGGCGCCGGAGCTTTCGATATGCGACCCTACATTGATCCGGCAAGCTGCTGCGCCCCCGTTCTTCCGGGGTAATGCTGGCTACGGCACAAGCGGCCGGATCTTATGGATTTTCGGGCAGCTCGATTAATATGGGCTACGATCTCCACACTATTCCGGCCGGCCACTCCGCGACAATAGGTTATGAATATGTCATGGCTGTTCCGGAACCGGAAACCTACGCCATGCTATTAGTTGGTTTGGGATTACTTGGAATTTCAGTGCGCCGCAAAAAAAGAGCTGTTGCGCAGCCTTAAGCCCAAACTCACAGTTTTATCGGAACGGGCGCTTAATGGCTTTGGCGCCCGCTCTGCTTTTTAACAATGCGCCTAAAGAGTTGAAAAAAATGAAGCTTTGAATCGCCCCGGATTTTCCGGAGACTATTTGTCTTGAGTCAAACCGTATTGGTTGGCTCCCTTAGTTGACGATAATATGCCATTTCAAATTCTGCCGGCGGGATATTTTCGATCGGCTCCAGTAACCGGCGATTGTTAAACCAATCGACCCATTCCAAGGTCGCAAACTCCACATCGTCGATATTGCGCCAAGGGCCGCGATGCCGGATAACCTCGGTCTTATATAGTCCGTTAACTGTTTCAGCCAGTGCATTGTCATAAGAATCCCCGACACTACCAACAGAAGCTTCAATATTGGCCTCAATCAGGCGTTCCGTATAGCGAATCGACAAATATTGACAACCGTGGTCGCTATGATGAATTAATCCCTCGATTTTCCGCCGCGCCCACAGTGCCTGTTCCAATGCATCCAGTACTAAATCGGTGCGCAATGACCGGCTGACCCGCCAGCCAACAATGTACCGGGCAGAAACATCAGTTATAAAAGCCACATAAACAAACCCCGTCCACGTTGCAACAAAGGTAATATCCGCGAACCACAGCTGATTCGGACGAGTGGCTACAAATTGCCGATTGACTTTGTCGGCTGGACAGGCAAGTAAGTCATCTGCAACGGTTGTCCGGCACCTCTTACCGCGCCGGATACCTTGCATCCCAAGCTTCTTCATCAACCGCTCAACGGTGCAACGGGCAACGCCAATGCCTTCTCGCAACAATTGCCGCCATACTTTACGAGCACCATAAACCCGGAAGTTGCTTTCCCAAATCCGTTGTATTTCAGTCGCCAGCTTTATATCCCGCTTGATACGTTCGGGCAATCGATCCGGATCCCGCTTGCGCCTTTTGTATTCATAATAATTCGACGGAGCAATCCGGATTTGTCTACAGATTGGCTCGACTCCGTATGCCGCTTTATTTCTATCGACAAATACCATTGTCATTTCGACCGGCGGTCGAGCTCCGCCTGTGCGAAATATGCCGATGCCTTACGCAATATTTCGTTGGCACGCTTTAATTCCCGATTTTCCCGTTCCAATTCCTTGAGCCGCTCACGATCCGATCGTCGACAGTCCGCCTCGAATTCCCTGATCCCTCTCCGCTCTTCTTACCCATGTCCGCAACGTTTCCGCCGTGCAGCCAATCTTCGATGCTATCGATTTGAGCGCCGA
This sequence comes from Gammaproteobacteria bacterium, assembly GCA_015709615.1. Taxonomy (NCBI): domain Bacteria; kingdom Pseudomonadati; phylum Pseudomonadota; class Gammaproteobacteria; species Gammaproteobacteria bacterium. Next base: position 876,461 of record CP054179.1, read on the forward strand.
CCATTGCGATTCATGCTCCTTTTGCTGCTCGAATACCAATCTTACCGCTCGTTCCCGTACTTCCGGTGAATAACTGATTTGATTCTTCATCTTCTCCTCCTCTCAAATCATTTTATCTCCGGAAATCCCGGGGCGATTCAATTTTCTCTTATGAAACCGGACCAACACTTACTCCGTAATCAATAATTACCTTCAAAACTCTTCCCAGTCGCCACCGCCGCCAGCTGCCACTTTCCGGGATGAAACCGGTACTGATGCGGAAGTAGCAGCGGGATAGATTGCGGTCTTCTTGATCGCAGGCGCGCGATTGGGCAGCTTTGCAGCCGGCCGGTTGCTTCTTTTGACTGGTTGGACTACGCCAGAATCGCCGCTCTCCGACAATTTAAACACACTAACTGCTCGCGCAAGTGCTTGCGCCTGATCCTGCATGGATTCTGCCGCTGTTGCCGCCTGTTCAACCAAAGTCGCATTTTGTTGTGTAACTTCGTCCATTTGTGTGACCGCCTGATTAACTTGCTCAATTCCGGAATGCTGTTCTTGCGATGCGGCAGAAATCTCGCTCATGATGTCGGTCACGCGCTTAACTGCGGTTACGATTTCATCCATAGTGGTGCCCGCTTCATCGACCAGGCGGCTGCCGTTTTCCACTTTGGCGACAGAATCGCTGATCAGTTCTTTGATTTCCTTTGCTGCCGTTGCGGAACGCTGCGCCAACGTGCGTACTTCCGACGCCACTACGGCAAAACCGCGTCCCTGCTCCCCAGCGCGCGCCGCTTCAACCGACGCATTCAGCGCCAATATATTGGTTTGGAATGCGATGCTGTCAATGACGCTAATGATATCAACGATTTTTTTCGAGCTTTCATTTATCGAATTCATGGTATGCACCACCTGGCCGACCACTGCTCCTCCCCTCACTGCAACTTCTGAGGCGCCCGCGGCCAGTTGATTAGCCTGACGCGCATTGTCCGCATTTTGTTTGACAGTCGAAGTCAGCTCTTCCATAGAGCTTGCCGTTTCTTCCAGACTGGATGCTTGCTCCTCAGTACGATGGCTTAAATCCGAGCTGCCCGATGCGATTTCACCGGCCGCTGTCCTGATCTGATTGGCATCCAACCGCACTTTCCCAACCAAATCGACCAAGTTATCATTCATTGCTTTCAGCGCATTGATCAAACGTCCGAATCCATTTACCGTTGAACGCGACTCGATCCGGGTGGACAAATCACCCGCGGCAACCGCATTGGCAATGGCGATCGCTTCGTGCAGCGGGTTCACAATGCCGCGCAGCAGAATGTATCCGAGCACACAAGCAAACAGCACTCCCAAGCTAATCGTAACGACCATGATCATGAAAATGGAGCTGTAATTGCTCACCGCACCGCCGTACTCATTGGCAGCGACTTTGCCTTGCAAAGTAATCATACTGTAGATTGTTTCATGCAAACGGTAAAACAGCGGTTCGGCTTCTTCTTTAAGGCTTTTTGCCGCGCCGTCGAAATCACCGGCCATTGCCATCCCGAATACTTTATTGACTGACGCTACATAGGCGGCATGCAATCGCAGTTTTTCCTTGGCAAGCAGCGCTTCCTCGGCAGTCAATTGGGTTAACATAAATTTTGCCCAAATTTCTTCGGCACGTTTAATCGTCTGCGAAGTTTCTTCCGATTTCTCTCTCGCAAATTCCCTGCTTTTTGTGGTTACCACAATGGTCGCGTTCTTACGCACAATTTCCCATATATCGTTAATCGTCGCCAGGTCGACGGCAGGTACTGTGCGGTCTTGATAGACCGTTCTTAATCCTTCATTCGATTGCTTTATCCCATGCAAACCCAGCGCGCCGATAGCAATCAGCAATACCGACAGAAGGCCGATTACGATAATCAGCTCCGTCTTCACTGTCATATCTTTAAACATCAGAATCTCCTATGTAATTTCTCTTAAGAATGGCTCCCTTTTGTGTTTTTATGTTGATTTATAATCCCATTCACAAAACAATTACGGATTAAGGCACAAGTTATTATGTCAGCATATTCTCATTCATTTATCGCAAACGACTTATTATTTTGTAGGACTATTCTTTATTAAAAGAATTGAATTATTTTCCTCTCTCTTTTCATTCTTCTGTCATAAGAATAAGCGGCTGCAGCGCGGTATAGATAGATACCGGCGGGGATGTGACACCAAACACTGGGAATACCTTGTTACGAAAATGTAGTATTGTCACCCAATTAAAAACTTCAGTAATAATTTTGCAAAGGACAAAAGGAACAAAACGATGATTGAGCTAGTGGGTTGGATTTGCCTCGTGATCTCTCTGGTACTAATGCTTTATCATAATTATATGTACACAAACTATGACGAAGCCTATAAATACATAAAAAGAAAGTATGGGGACAGGCTTTCGAAAATTGAACTTCCATCTAGGGAAGTTCATTTCAACTATGGACAGAAATTTTCACATTACACAGCCGGCTTCGCTGGCTTCTTGATCATTCTTAACTTACTTAATGGTGAATAATGGCGTCTCTATATCGCACGGCGACAATTAATCATCTAGGAACAGCCCTGGAGACTCACTACGTGGAAAACGACTCCGCCATTACCAATATCTGGAGAAGAGTAGTCAGATTTGGCCATAAAACACAAACGGATAGGTAAAAACGGTAGGAAACGCTATATCGCGAAAATTATACCGAATGGCATGAAGTAGCCGACAGGCAACAATCACTCCCCATCTGGTGCAAACAACAACAATCAGCGCGGATTTGATAATACGAACGATATTTCGTTTTAAGGATGTTGAAAATGCAAACAAGACTCCAATCCATGATCGAAGCTTTTATCAATGTGCTGATCGGCTATTTCGTAGCGCTGGCGACACAAATGATCGAGTTTCCGCTATACGACATGGAAGTCAGTTTGAGTCAGAACATTCAGATCGGATTGATTTTCACCGTGGTATCGATTACCAGAAGTTACCTGCTGAGACGATTGTTTAACCGGTGGCGCCAAGCAAAAGCACAATAGTAAATATGAAAACACCTCGGATCGATTATAAATTCGTCGCATATACGGCCTATCCTGTATTAGTTCTCGAATATTGCAACTCACCACTGCAAGACGACTGGATTTTCCTGTACTGGCGCACTTTGCAACTTTTTTACCTTCCTTTTGTTACCAGATAGTGGAAAGCCACTTCGCTAAAAAAGAATTGCCGGATAAACCAAGGGCATCAGCAATAGCAACATTCTGCACGTCACACAAAATAAAGCAAAAGGGGACCTGAGAATCAACATCGAAGAAGAACTACTCGATCTCATCAAAAGTAAAACACTGCATGCCAGAAAGTCAACTTACAAAATGTGGTAAGCAAGTATTATTAACTGAATGCGGATAGTTAAAATACCACCGAATCCATAAGGATTCGGTGGGGAAACACCCTACGAACGCTTAATTGAAATAGAGGAAACTTATTTCAAAGATTTAAACATAGAACCCAATTCAACACGCCCATGATCTCCAGGATCATTGTGACACTTTTATCACAAAATTTTTGCTTAAAAATGCTTGGGTTAAGCGGTCTATTTACAATAAATAGGGATTGTAAATATTAACAGGTAAGGCAAAAAAAGCATAAAACTATAGAACCCAAGAAAATTAGTTTTTGTTCAGCGAAGGTTGATATCTGGTTACATATCTTCCTCTATTTGCAGGTTTGCCAAATTTTAATGAGATCAAAACATAAGCTATAAAAAACACCACGCCTATTAGTCCGTCGGTAATAACCCAATTAAAAATATGTCTTGTTAACTCGAACATCGACAACAAACTCACTCCTATAGCGACAGCTGAAATAACGAATATTTGCTTTATTGACATGATAATCTCCTCGATTATGGAAATACTTACTTAAAAATAGTTTGTACTTAATCGATTTTCATCAAATGAACTATCGATTACACAAAACAACAGCTTTACCTAGTTTTGCTTTGAGCGAACCAATAGTATTGAAGAATCAACTTTAGCGACTAATTGCTCCGCAACCGATCCTAAATAGAAACGCTCTAATCCACGACGATTTGAGGTCCCTACCACTAACAAATCCGCTTTCCAATCATAAACAGCAGCAGCGATAGCTTCAGCAATACCACTTAAGCCATATTCAACGTCAGCTTTAAGAAGGCGAGTTTCAACACTTAATACATCGGTCTCTGACTTTGCTTGTTCTAAAATCTCTTTGCCTTTCCCTGCATCAGTCTCATTCTCATTACCAATGCAGTGAACAATGCATATTGCTGCATTGTAGGTGTTAGCTATATTGACCGCTTCCGCTAATGCCTGTTTAGCTATCTCGCTGCCATCCACCGCTACCATTATCTGTTTATACATACAATTTTCTCTAATTGAATTTCTGATCGTTTATTAAAATAAGCAATAACTTAGCCTAAGACACAAATCAGTTTACGATAAGTTATGCGATGGCATTTTTGCTTGCAGATTATTACCGTGCGCTTTTTTCAAATAAACGAAATATTTTTTGATTACAGAAACTAACATTCTTTTAAACATAATAAATTCTCCTGACAGTAGCTTCGATACACTTATAAGCAATACTTTGATTTTTTCTTTCGTAAACAGTGAACTGTTTACGAAAGATATGTCACACAAACACCCTGCCTTATTGCAAATTACTATTATCTTTTCTCAAATTATCGAAATACCGCTTAACAACCGATCTTCCAGGCATATTTTCATGCTTGGTATAAACCAAGTAATGAACAACACCATGTATCGCCATAGCAATCAATAAGCCTTCAAAGATACCAACTTTATAGACCAAACCAGCTGTCAAGAACGCCAACATCAACGCATAAGGACCGTAATGTGTAACATGCACCAAGCCAGCAATCATCTTATAACCTGTGAACAGCATAATGGCCGCCAGAGCGAATTTCGGCAAATAGTCCAGATAATGTGTATTGAACGTAAAGAAGCACACAACAGTACCAATAATCAAAACCGAAAATTTTGTCATCGCACCGGCCAGTTTATTGGTAGTGCTCTTTGCCAAACCATCCAAATTGGTCATACCGCCAAAGAAACTTGAGCCAAAATTAGCAATCCAGATTGCAAGCAAGCTGTTATTACTATTGGTTTTACGTTTCAATGGATCAATTTTCTCGATGGCTGCGTTACTCATAACCTGCTCAATCACATCCACAACGGCTAACATAGCGCAGAAAAAGATCATGTAAGCCAGCATCAAGATTGTCGTATCTTCGCTTGGAAGCGGTAATTTCAATCCAAGCTCAACATCTTCTACGGAAATCATAGGCACCGATACAAATTGAGCCAAGATCACTCCACCTATGATGATGGCAAAGTAAGGAATTGCTGGTTGAGTGTCTTTAAATTTTGAAAACAAGATCAGAAAGAAAGCAAGACCGCCTGCTGATATTGCAGCCATTTGAATACGCGCCTCATTCCAGAAATCTTCTGTCACCAATTCTGCAGGTATCTCATAGGTAAACTCTGAAAACTTGAGCAGAATCTTTAAACCAACGCCCGCCAGCAATCCTTCAACTAAGTACACTGGAACTGCGACAAGTAAATATCGCTGCCAATTAAATTTCCAAATGATGGCCTGCATAACAGCAGTCATACAAATACAAAATGCCATATTCTGAATGCCAAAAGTAGCCACACCCATTGCCAGCACTGGCGCCAATCCAGCAGCAATACCTGGAGAACCAATAAAATTGCCTGGTCTGAACCAGGCATTTATCCATCCAATGAATGAAGCAAAAGCCACTGTCGCCAAACCCACCTTGATCGGATAATTTGACATAATCGCAATACCGATCGTTAATGGAATAGCCATTGCTCCAGTTATCAACCCTGCCGCTGTATCACGGAAAAAGTACTGCGACTGAAAAGCAGCTGACCCCTCTTTTTTTGTAGTCTCTACAGTTTTTTGCTGCGAGACTACCGATTCGTCATCTAATCGTGACGCCATAAATTACCTCTCTCTCGTAAACTATTAGTGATAAACTTCAAAAACATCAGTTTTCAAAGCCAACTAGCTTGTTGAAGAATTTTTCCTCATTGAAAGAGATCACCATTCTGCAATCAGTTATTTTCTCGGCACTAGGTATTCCCAAGATCGCAAAATTTTTTCTATTTCAGCCTTCGTGATAGAGATTCTTCAAGAATATAAGCTTGAGATAATCCTATCGCTTCGTAATTGCGTTGTATATTAGGAAAATTATTATTGTTTAACGAGCAAAACCACCAATCGGTATAGTCATAAACATTACATGCTATTAGCAATAGAATTGCCTCTTATAACGCAAAAACCTTAATTAGATATGGCTAATTTCTTACTAAAAATAAGTAAAATACTTAGATAATTTCTCCATAAATTCTTAATAAAATAAATCATAAAAATCCGCATTATTTTATTTAATTAAATATATTCAGATAATTATTAAAATTTTAAAGAATCGAGTCGATTGAATTCTGATATTTGCAGTTCTCAAAGAAACAAACCAGCATGCAAAAAAATTTACCGGAGAATAACTGATTGACTTCTAAAGTAGGTAGAAGTGGAAATAACAATAAGAATTTGATATGGACAAGATGTGGTTTATGGATACTACTTTTTACTTATGTCGCCCTAAGTATATACATGATAAGCACATCTATCACTAACCGATTGAATTAATTTAAAATAATTAAAATAACCAAAGAAAACTGCCGATTGCAGCGATTCATGGTGCCGGGGGTAAAATCTGTAAAGTGCGCGCGTGCTGATGACAAGAATCGAGTTGATTTTCATTGGATCAGGCAGCACCCTACTGAAGCTGAAGCTAATACCACCGCGATTTGATTTAACCACACTGCGCTACATCAATATCACGTCATACTGCTCTTGCGTATACGATTCCTCGACCTGCAAGCTGATCGGTTTCGCTATGAAATCACCTAATTGCGCCAGACTTTGCGATTCCTCATCGAGAAACAAATCGATTACTTGCTGCGATGCCAGAATGCGAAACTCGTTGGCTTCAAACTGCCTGGCTTCGCGCAACAATTCGCGCAATATTTCGTAACAAATCGTTTGTGCGGTACGGATTTCACCTCGCCCCTGACAGGTCGGGCAAGTCTCGCATAACACATGCGCCAGACTTTCCCGGGTGCGTTTACGCGTCATCTCCACCAGGCCAAGCGCACTAAACCCATTAACAGTTATACGTGTACGATCTCTTAACAGTGCTTTATTAAATTCAGCCAAAACAGCCTGCTTATGTTCTTCGGAATCCATATCGATAAAGTCGATAATAATAATACCGCCGAGATTGCGTAAGCGAAGCTGCCTGGCAATAACTTGAGCCGCTTCCAGGTTAGTTTTAAAAATAGTGTCGTCAAAGTTGCGTACACCGATAAATCCGCCGGTGTTCACGTCCATTGTGGTCAGCGCTTCTGTTTGATCGATAATCAGATAACCGCCAGACTTCAGATTGACGCGTTTCGCCAAAGATTTTTCAATTTCTTCTTCCACACTGTACAAATCGAACAATGGGCGGTCACCGGTATAAAGCGTTATACGTTCCGCGATATAGGTCATGTAGTTGTGCGCAAATCGCACCAATCTTTGATAATTTTCCCGCGAATCAACAAGAATGCGAATGGTATCTTCATCAACGAAATCCCGTAATACCCGGTGACTGAGATCAAGATCTTGATAAAGCAAAACCGGTGCGGCAATAGTCATCGATTTTTGTTGAATGTCGTGCCATAGCCGGTGCAAATATTCGAGATCGGCGCGCAAATCGCTTTCATCCGCGGTTTCAGCCATAGTGCGGATAATATACCCGCCCTTCTCCTCCGCAGGCAGAATCTGCTGCAACTTATCGCGCAGCAGTTCACGTTCGCTATCATCTTCAATACGCTGCGAAATACCGATATGTGATTCTTGCGGCAGAAACACCAGCAAACGGCCCGCCAGACTGATCTGTGTCGACAACCGCGCGCCCTTGGTGCCTATGGCATCCTTGATAACTTGCACCAGGATACTGTTCCCTTCATATAATAATTTCTCGATGGGTTTGGCTGCATCGCCCTCTTGACCGGAATCGCGGATATCCGCCACATGTAAAAAGGCAGCCCGGTCAAGGCCAATATCGACAAAAGCGGATTGCATTCCGGGCAAAACACGGCTGACGCGCCCATTATAGATATTCCCAACGATACCCCGGCCGCTTGTCCTTTCAATGTGCAACTCTTGCGTCACCCCTTGCTCCAGTATCGCCACCCGGGTTTCTTGCGGCGTGATATTGACAAGAATTTCATTACTCATGTTCGATTAGATTATTATTAAAAAACGGATTTTTAAAGCCGATGCCCCACACTGCAGCAGATCACATGACGAATTGTTAACGACGCGAAGCGCAATTCAATTTTAGGTAAATGCTGCTACACCAAACTAGCTGCTATTGGAAAATTGCGATGCCGGCTTCCTCAAGCAATTGGGCCGTCTCGTACAGCGGCAATCCCATGATACCGCTATAACTGCCCGAAATCTCGACGATGAAAGCGGCCGCCACGCCTTGAATCGCATAAGCTCCGGCTTTGTCCAGAACATTATTATTTGCCAGATAATGCCGAATCTCACGTTCGCTGATTTCGCGGAAACGTACGGTCGATGTCGACAATCGCATTTGTATGGTATCGCGGATACCGATGCCGATCGCAGTCAGCACCTGATGCGAACGTCCCGACAATATTTTCAGCATTTCTTCGGCATGCGCATTATCCCTCGGTTTTCCGAGGATGCATCCATCGATCGTCACAATGGTATCAGCCGCCAGCACCGGCTGAACTGGCAAGCGACGCTGCAATATCCGTTTCCAACCGGCATCGGCCTTGGCGCGGGTAACGCGGTAGATATAATCAGCGGGAACTTCATTGGCAAGCGGCTGCTCGTCGACATCGATAGCACGGCCCAAAGTTTCCCGCATCATCAATAAATTAAATTTCACGCCGATCTGGCGCAGCAATTCGCGCCGGCGAGGGCTTCTAGATGCAAGGTAGATTTGGTTCTCGGAGAACATCGCAATCTTATGCCATCGCACTACATTCGACACATTGAATCGGTTTGATCATCACATTCAACGTTTCCACGTGATGGTTTTGAAGGGCATATGTTCATAGGTGCGCAATCAAGTTTAAGCTCTGTGATAAGGGTGATTCTTATTAATCGATACGGCACGATAAATCTGTTCTGCCAGCAAAACACGCACCAGTCCATGCGGCAATGTCAGTTTCGATAATGCCAGCATCGCATGCGCGGCTTGTTTGATTTCCTCATGCAAGCCGTCCGCGCCACCAATGATAAATGCAATGGCATTTTGCGTCATCATCCATTCTTGGATGACCCCGGCAAATTTTACCGTAGTCCATTGCTGACCTTGCTCATCGAGAACCACAATGTAGCAATTCGGCGGCAAAGCGGCGCGAATCCGTTGATATTCCGCTTGCAGAACCTGCACAACCGATTTTCCTCCGGCGCGCTTTTCCGGCTTAATTTCAATCAAATTGACAGTTATTTCACCGGACAAGCGTTTAATATACTCGAGGTAGCCCGTTTTGATCCAATCCGGCATTTTGTTGCCGACCGCGAGAATAAAAAACTTCATGAACCGATGGAATTCATTCGCAATTCCCGGTAGCGTCAATTACGCTCCGACCACAGCGCTTTCAAATTGTAATATTCTCGTACGGCCGGCAGCATGATATGCACAACCACATCGCCTAAATCCACAAGCACCCATTCACCCGACTGTTCACCTTCGACACTGTGCACTTTTCTCCCGGCAGCTTTAGCCTTTTCTTGCACATTATTAGCCAGCGCCTTTGTTTGACGTGTCGAATCCGCGCTAGCGATAATAATGAACTCGAACATCGAGGTAATTTTTGACACATTGATGACATCGATATCATGCGCCTTGATCTCTTCCAATGCGTCAACAATGATAGGTACCAGTTTTTCAGAATTCATAGATTTCCGGTATATAACCGATTGGATTTAATATATTCAGAGACACTTTCAGGCAGCAAATAGCGAATGCTCTTTCCTGAGCTGATCAGCGATCGTATGTGCGAAGCGGATATTTCCAGCAACGAGGTGCGCGCAGTATAAATACAACCGCTAGGTTGCCGTGCTAGATCACCGGCATCCGCGGCATGGCGGGATGAGCATTCTTTGCGTATCTCGATTGGCAAATTCTTGTCCTCGCTAATCGACACAAAGCCGGGGCGGCCAACCACAATCAAATGGCATAGATTGAATAATGTTTGCCATTCAGACCATTGATTGATCTTAACAAATGCATCGATTCCCAATACAAAGCACAGCGCGGTATTTTCTCCCAACTCACATCGGTATTCCCGCAATGATTGCACCGTTGCACTGGTTCCGGGCCGGTTGATTTCCCGTTCATCCAGCACAAACCGGTTGTTATCCTGAATCGCCAGCCGCACCATGGCAGCCCGATGGCCTCTTGACGCCGCAGGTGCGGCACGTAAGCGAGGAGCACCCGAGGGAACAAAGATCATACGCTTCAAACCGGTGAAATCGAGCAGTTCTTCCGCAATGCGTAAATGGCCATAATGGATCGGATCGAATGTCCCGCCATAAATACCGACCAGAGGAAACTTATCGATAACGCCCTCCCCGGCGAGCATAAAAATACGCAATGCCTGTCATAACAATGCAAGGCGCATATCGGTCAATACTTCCGATAGGTGCGTCGTGAAACGGGCCGCCGTTGCACCGTCGATGACACGATGATCATAGGACAGGGACAGCGGCAACATCAAACGCGGCACGAATTGGTCATCGCGATAAACCGGCTTGATACCGGCTTTGGAGATACCCAGAATCGCGACTTCCGGTGCATTGATAATCGGTGTGAAGGCCGTTCCGCCGATCCCACCCAGACTGGAGATGGTAAAACTGGCACCTTGCATATCGGTGGGCTTCAGCTTATTTTCGCGCGCCAGTGCGGACAGCCTGGCCAATTCTTCCGCGATGGTAATAATTCCTTTCTGCTCGACATCCCGGATTACGGGCACAACCAATCCATTCACCGTATCGACAGCAAAACCGATATGGTAATAATGCTTGATGATCAGATTCGTTTCACCGTTGGAGTTATTATCGAGCGAAGCGTTGAATTCCGGGAATTTTTTCAAAGGTGCAATCAACGCTTTCATTAAAAAAGCCAGGAGCGTTAATTTCACTCTGTTTTCTTTACTGCTGCCGTTGCCATTGGATTCTTTCCGCAATGCTTCCAAATCAGTAATGTCGGCCTCGTCAAATTGCGTCACATGCGGAATCATCACCCAGTTGCGGTGCAGATTCGCGCCGGAAATTTGCTTGATTCGCGTGAGTGATCGTAATTCAACTGGGCCGAACTTAGCAAAATTCACTTGCGGCCAAGGCAGCAGATTCAGCGCTGCCCCCATGCCTACGCCGCCCGACTTTGCTAATTCGGCTTTTACAAAAGCCTGCACATCTTCCTTGAGAATACGGTGCTTCGGCCCGCTGCCGGTAATTAATTCGAGATTGACGCCGAGCTCCCGCGCAAAACGGCGAACCGACGGGCTGGCATGCGCTTTGGATGAATCATTGCCGACCGGTGGTCCGATTGGCAGCACTTGCAGCGGCGCTTGGTTAGCAACCGGTTTCACTTCGTGTCTCGGTTGCGGCGCGGTTTCCTTTTGCCCAGCAACCGTCTGGGAAGTCTGCGCAGTGATTTCCGCTTGGTCGCTAACCAAAGCTTCCAAAGTCAGAACTACATTACCTTCCGATACTTTGTCACCGGCTTTGACCAACACTTCCTTGATCACACCGGAATAAGGCGACGGGATTTCGATCGTCGCTTTGTCGGATTCCAGCGTGACCAGCGAATCTTCCACTTTCACAATGTCGCCCGCTTTTACCAGCACTTCGATGACCGGCACTTCTTTGAAGTCGCCGATATTGGGAATGAGCACTTTTTTTAATTCAGCCACACGCTTTCCTCACATGCCGTCGAAATGGAGAATGCCAATCTGTCCGTCATTGACCTAGCTAATCGCCGGATTGTTTTTTTCCGGATCAATACCGTATTTCTCAATTGCCTGGGTAACTTGCTGGCTGCCGATCTTGCCTTCCTCCGACAATGCCTTGAGTGCCGCAACCGTTATATAAAATCGATCCACTTCAAAGAAATGGCGCAGCTTTTGGCGCGTATCGGAACGGCCGAAACCGTCAGTGCCGAGCACACGGTATCGCCCCGGCACAAATTCACGGATTTGATCGGCATAAATCTTCATAAAATCGGTTGCGGCAACTACCGGACCTTCACGCCCTTTGAAACAATTTTCCACATGCGATGTTCTTGCCGGTTGTGCCGGATGCAGCATATTCCAGCGGGTAGCGGCCAGCGCTTCGCGCCTCAATTCGTTGAAACTGGTCACACTCCAAACATCGGCGCTCACGCCATATTCCTGTTGCAATATCTCGGCTGCTGCGATCACTTCGCGCAGAATGGTTCCGGCACCAAGCAATTGCACACGGGGCTCGCTTGCAGCAACATCCCCCGCTCTGAACAAATACATTCCCTTCAAAATATCTTTTTCAGCGCCAACCGGCATTTCAGGGTGCGCGTAGTTTTCATTCATCACGGTGATGTAATAATAAACATCTTCTTGCTCCTGATACATGCGGCGCAACCCGTCCTGAATGATGATGGCCAGCTCATACGCAAACGCCGGATCGTATGAAACGCAATTGGGAATCGTCGACGCCACAATGTGACTGTGCCCGTCTTCATGCTGCAATCCTTCGCCGTTCAATGTCGTGCGCCCCGCCGTTCCACCCAGCAAAAAACCGCGGCAGCGCATATCACCGGCGGCCCATGCCAAATCGCCGATGCGCTGGAAGCCGAACATGGAGTAAAAAATAAAAAACGGAATCATCTGGATGCCGTGCGTGCTATAGGCCGTCGCTGCCGCTATCCACGATGACATGGCTCCTGCTTCGCAAATGCCTTCCTGCAGAATCTGGCCGTGCTTGTCTTCCTTGTAATACATCAGTTGATCCGCGTCTTGCGGCGTATATAGCTGCCCGGCTGACGACCAGATACCTAATTGCCGGAACATACCCTCCATACCGAATGTGCGCGATTCGTCGGCGACAATCGGTACGATATGCTGACCGATTTGCTTATCTTTCACCAGGATATTCAGAATCCGTACAAACGCCATGGTGGTGGACGATTCGTGTCCTTCGCCACTGGCTTTCAGCAGCGCTTGAAATGCCGATAGCGACGGCACTTGCAACGCTTGCGCACGGGTTTTACGGCGGTGAAAAGTCCCACCCAACGCCACCCGCCGTTCCCGCATATACTTAAATTCCGCTGAATCTTCGGGGAAAGTCAGATAGGGAATCTCATCGATTTTGTCGTCGGGAATATCCAAACCGAAGCGGTTGCGGAAAGCTTTTAATGAGGTCGTTCCCATTTTTTTCTGCTGATGGGTGATATTTTGCGCTTCACCCGCTTCACCCATGCCGTACCCTTTGATCGTTTTGGCCAGAATCACGGTCGGCTGTCCGGTATGTTTGGCCGCCGCCGCATACGCCGCATAGACTTTATGAGGATCATGTCCGCCGCGGTTTAACCGCCAGATATCGTCGTCCGACATCGTAGCGACCATTTCCAGCAGTTCCGGGTATTTGCCGAAAAAATGCTCGCGCACGTAAGCGCCGTCTCTAGCCTTGAAGTTTTGATATTGACCATCCACGCATTCCATCATGCGTTTCTGCAATAACCCCTTGGTGTCCTTCGCCAAGAGCGGATCCCAATAAGAACCCCAGATCACCTTGATGACATTCCAGCCCGCGCCGCGAAAAGCGCCCTCGAGTTCCTGGATGACTTTGCCGTTACCGCGCACCGGACCATCCAGACGTTGCAGATTGCAATTGACGACAAAAATCAGATTATCCAGTTTCTCGCGCGATGCCAGTGGGATAGCGCCGAGCGACTCGGGCTCGTCCATCTCGCCGTCGCCCATGAAGGCCCAGATTTTACGACCTTCGGTATTGACCAATCCGCGGCTGCCCAGATATTTCATGAAACGGGCTTGATAAATCGCCATCAACGGCCCCAACCCCATCGAAACCGTGGGAAATTGCCAGAAATTAGGCATCAACCAAGGATGCGGATACGAGGACAAACCATTGCCGCCGGTTTCTTGGCGGAAATTGTTCAGCTGCGCTTCGCTCAATTCACCGGACAGAAATGCATACGCGTAAGCACCTGGAGAAGAATGCCCCTGCAGGTAAACCAGATCGCCGCCATGCGTTTCACAGGGCGCGTGCCAGAAATGATTGTAACCTACGTCGTAAAGTGTTGCGGCTGAGGCGAAGCTGGCGATGTGTCCGCCGACATTGGTATTTTTGTTGGCGCGTAACACCATCGCCATGGCATTCCAGCGCACGTACGAACGAATGCGGTGTTCGATGGCATTATTACCCGGTGAGCGTTCTTCTTTTCCCACCGGTATGGTATTGATATACGCCGTCGTGGCGCTGTAAGGCAAGTAAGCGCCGGAACGGCGGGCCTTTTCTATCAGTTTTTCCAGCAGAAAATGGGCGCGTTCGCCGCCGGCATTGGCGATGACCGAATCGAGCGCATCCAGCCATTCTTGCGTTTCCTGCGGATCAATATCGGGTTGCTGTTCCATATGCTTGCACACTCGCTAAATTAACGGATTACCTTATTGGAATACCGGCCTGGGCGCGTTCCGCCGCCAGAATGGTATTGCATAACAACATGGTAATGGTCATGGGACCGACGCCTCCCGGAACGGGCGTAATAAAACCGGCAATTTCCTTGACCGTATCGAAATCGACATCACCGCAAAGCTTTCCATCCGGCAATCGATTAATGCCAACGTCAATGACGACAGCACCGGGTTTTACCATTTCGGCAGTCACCATGCGCGGTTTTCCGGTCGCTACGACCAGAATATCCGCATCCCTGGTAAATTGCGCTAGGTTACGCGTTTTTGAGGTACAGATAGTAACCGTTGCGCCTTTTTCCAGCAGCATGAACGCCATCGGTTTACCTACGATGTTGCTGCGCCCGATCACGACCGCGTGCTGCCCTTCAATCGGAATCCGGTTTCTTTCCAGCATCACCATAACACCAAACGGTGTGCACGCAGAGAAAATTGTATTGCCGGTAACCAGTGCGCCGACGTTATACAAATGAAAACCATCGACGTCTTTCTCAATAGCGATCGATGTAATCACGCGGTTATTTTCAAAGTGCGCTGGCAACGGCAGTTGAACCAGGATGCCATGAATATGCGGATTCTGGTTGAGTGCTTGGATACAATCCAATACTTCAGCTTGTGTTGCATTTTGCTGAAAGCTATGCACTTCGGAATAAATGCCAATCTCGCTGCACGCTTTGACTTTATTCCTGACATAAAGACTGGATGCTGCATTATCGCCGACGATAATGACCGCCAATCCCGGTTTTGCGCCCGCTTGAATCAGTTTTTCCGCGCGCGTTTTCCATTCCGCACGCACCGATTCGGCCAATTTTTTGCCATCGATAATTTGAGCACTCATTTTCACACCAGCAACCGGTTGGTCAATCAACTTGAATCTTCTCTACATACCGAACAGTTTCGAACATCTTTACGTCATGAAAGCGCTAACTCGCTCGTTTTGCTTTTTTAATTTTTGTGCGGTAGATGAAAATGCCGATCAAAAATACCGGTATGACAAAAAGCGCCGCGGCAATGAGCCCGGCTGCAAGTATGGCAATCGTGGAATTTCCCGGCATGAATAAGGTAACAAACCAGATCACAAAAAAGGCTATCGATAAGCCACCGTACAACATGATTTTTCTGCCGCGATCGTACAATCGCCAAAACGCACCGGACACTTGCGTATCATCGACGTAATGATCAAACACTTCCGCCAGACTGTTGTCACCCGGTTCGGATTCATAACCGATAACAACAGACAACGCATTATGCTCTTCCTCGATTTTGGACATTTTCTTCAGGAACTCGATACGCTTGGTCACTTTTTGTTTGGGCATGCGCTCTTGCAAGAACAACTCCCCCAAAGCTGCGAATGCCAATTCACGCGCATCATCAGCACTCCCCATGTTTTCCGCGAATCTCCACATGACACCGAACAGATAGAGCTGAATGGTCATATCTTTGAACTCAGGCGCAAAATCATAACCCTTGCTTTTGATCAGCTCAAGTTGCGTGGCCTTGACTTCTTTGGCGTGCGCAATACAAGCATCCATGATTGAAACATCCGAACCCGGCGTGTCTACAACCGATGCTTCTGTTGTTGCGTTATCAGAAGCAACCTTTTTTTCTGTCATTTCGAAACCTCGTGCTTTTTTATTTTAATCAGAATATTGATGCGCATTATATACTGGCTGAGGGAATCAGGAAAAAGTTCATTCCGGTTTCGCTGCTTTGCCGCTCTGAATCTGCGCCCGATGATGTTACGCAGTTAATGTTTTATCAGAGTGGAAAACTGATAAAACATTACGCTATTGTGGACTGATTATTATTGATTCTGAAGACTAAGGCGTTGCCAAATGGTAGAGGTAAGCTTGGCGGAGTTGAGCGTATAGAAATGCAATCCGGGCGCGCCTGCTTGTAATAACCGCTCACACAACTCGGTCACAACATCCAATCCGAAAGCCTGAATGGATTCGCTGTCATCACCGTAGCTTTCCAGTTTTTTACGAATCCAGCGCGGAATCTCGGCGCCGCAAGTATCGGAAAATCGCACCAGCTGTGAAAATTTATTGATCGGCATGATGCCGGGAACAACCGGAATATTCAAACCGGCTGATTCACACGACTCGACAAAATGAAAATACGCGTCGGCGTTATAGAAATACTGAGTAATCGCCGAACTGGCACCGGTTTCGATTTTGCGTTTGAAATTCTCAAAATCCGTTTGTGCGGATCGCGCTTGCGGATGATATTCCGGATAAGCCGCCACATCGATATGGAAAGAAGCGCCGTACTCCTGCCGGATAAACGCCACCAGTTCACTGGCATAGCGAAACTCGCCGGCTTGCGCCATGCCGGAAGGCAAATCACCGCGTAATGCCACGATATGCCGGATTCCCGCTTGATAATACTTTTCCAGAATAGCGCGAATATTCTCTTGCGTAGAGCCGATGCAAGAAAGATGCGGCGCGACGACATGGCCTTCAGCCTGGATTTCCAGGACAGTTTCCAGTGTGCGTTCGCGTGTCGAACCGCCAGCGCCAAAAGTCACAGAAAAGAATTTAGGATTGAAGCGCGCCAGTTGTTGACGTGTCAAACGCAATTTTTCTACACCTTCCGGAGTTTGCGGCGGAAAAAGCTCAAAGCTGAAAGCAGGAAGAAATTTTTTTTGTGATTTCATCTTAGCAAGGTACAGAAATGCAAAGTGAGCACGATTGGCATCGTAATCGCACAAATATGATCAGTATTTTCTTAAGGGAAGAACCGGCCGAATGCAGGAAAACTCATGCGCCGGTTCTTCCGCTGAAGTAGAACAAATGCTTAATACCGGTACATTTCCGGTTTGAATGGACCGTTTTTGTTCAAACCCAGGTATTTTGCCTGCTCATCGGTCAATTCGGTAAGTTTCACACCTAGTTTGCCCACGTGCAGACGCGCCACTTTTTCATCCAAATGTTTCGGTAAAACATAAACATTCTTCTGATAGTTCGCGCCGTTCTGCCATAACTCCATCTGCGCCAATACTTGATTGGTAAACGAGCTGGACATGACAAACGAAGGGTGTCCGGTAGCACACCCCAAATTCACCAGCCGGCCTTGCGCCAGCACGATAATGCGGCGTCCAGTCGGGAATATGACGTGATCCACTTGCGGTTTGATATTTTCCCATTGGTATTTTTGAATTGAAGCGATATCGATTTCGGAATCGAAGTGGCCGATATTGCAAACAATCGCCTGATCCTTCATGTTCAACATGTGATCATGCGTAATAACGCGTAGATTACCAGTTGCGGTAACGAAAATATCCGCCTGGCTGCATGCATCGTCCATCGTAACCACGCGATAACCTTCCATCGCCGCCTGCAAGGCGCAAATGGGATCGATTTCCGTGATCCAGACCGTAGCACCCAGACCGCGCAACGATTGGGCGCATCCTTTACCGACATCGCCGTAGCCGCAAACCACCGCGATTTTTCCGGCGATCATGACATCGGTCGCGCGTTTGATGCCGTCCACCAGGGATTCCCTGCAACCGTAAAGATTATCAAACTTTGATTTGGTGACGGAATCGTTGACGTTGAAAGCGGGAAACGGCAGCTCGCCACTTTTTTGCATTTCATATAAACGATGCACCCCGGTCGTGGTTTCTTCGGTTACACCGCGTATCCGAGCAAGATTTCTTGAATACCAACCGGGTTCGGATGCCAATTTCTTTTTGATGGAAGCAAATAGTGCGGTTTCTTCTTCGTTGCCCGGATTGGCAATAATCGCGGGATTTTTCTCGGCCTTTGCACCCAGAATCAACAACAAAGTTGCGTCCCCGCCATCGTCCAGAATCATATTGGCGCCAACCGATTGTCCGCCAGCGGTCCATTCAAAAATTCTATGCGCGTATTCCCAATAATCCTCGAGTGATTCGCCTTTATAGGCAAAAACCGGAATATTTCTGGCGGCAATTGCCGCAGCCGCATGATCCTGCGTGGAAAATATATTGCAGGAAGCCCAGCGAACTTCAGCACCGAGGGCTACCAGCGTTTCAATCAGCACAGCCGTTTGAATCGTCATATGCAAAGAACCGGCAATACGTGCGCCCGCCAATGGTTTCTGACTGGCATATTCTTTACGTAATGCCATTAAACCCGGCATTTCCGTTTCCGCGATGGCGATTTCTTTACGCCCCCATTCCGCCAATGCAATATCGGCAACTTTGTAGTCGTTAAAATTGGGGCTGAGCACAGCGTTCATAAACTTCTCCTTGGTATGAACGAGCGCCGTTGTAACAATACCCGCCTATGCTGAGCCTCACGGAACCAACCGCTGCAGCGCTCCTCACCATAGGGGAAAATCGAATTAAGCCATCTGATGTCGGCAAAGATCGTTAAAAATTTAGAGACCGGCATCCGCACGCAATTGCGCGGCCTTATCGGTAGCTTCCCAGGTAAACTCCGGAAGCTCGCGCCCAAAATGCCCGTAGGCTGCGGTTTTGGCATAAATGGGACGCAACAGGTTGAGGGTATGAATGATACCGCGAGGGCGCAAATCAAAATGTTTCTCGATCAATTGCACAATTTTCTCATCGGCGATTTTGCCGGTGCCGAATGTATTGACCATCAATGAAACAGGGCGTGCAACACCGATGGCATAAGCCACCTGCACTTCGCATTTGCTGGCAATTCCTGCTGCCACGATATTTTTAGCCACATAACGTCCGGCGTAAGTTGCCGACCGATCCACCTTGGAGGGATCTTTACCCGAGAATGCGCCGCCGCCATGATGTGCCGCACCACCGTAGCTATCGACAATGATTTTACGGCCGGTCAAGCCGCAATCACCCATCGGACCACCGACAACAAAACGCCCGGTCGGATTGACCAAATATTGAATACGGTTACTGATCAGAGCGGAAGGTAATACCGGTTTAATGATTTCTTCAATAACCGCTTCGGTCAATGCCGCATGCGAAATATCCGGATCATGCTGTGTGGAAATCACAACCGTCTCAATTTGCTGCGGTTTGCCATTCTGATAACGCACCGAAACTTGCGATTTGGCATCGGGACGCAGCCAAGATAGCTGACCTTTCTTTCTCAACTCCGCTTGCCGCTCGACCAAACGGTGCGCATAAAAAATCGGCATGGGCATCAGTTGTGGCGTTTCATCGCACGCGTAACCGAACATCAGACCTTGGTCACCAGCCCCTTGATCCATCTCTTCTTCCTTGGAACGATTGACACCCTGGGCAATATCCGGCGATTGTTTGTTGAATGCGGTTAATACCGCGCAAGTAGTCGAATCGAAACCGATATTCGAACTGGTATAGCCGATGTTCTTAACGGTTTCGCGCGCAATAATATTGTAATCAACAGATGCATGTGTCGTTATTTCACCCGACAATACAATCAACCCGGTACTGCACAATGTTTCACACGCAACCCGCGCGTTAGGATCTTGACTCAGGATTGCATCCAACACAGCATCGGAAATTTGATCGGCAACCTTATCGGGATGCCCTTCAGAAACAGACTCGGAAGTAAAAAGATATTCACTCATAATTTAACCAATAAAATAATAATAAGTTTTAAGTATACCGGATAGTGTCATTGAAAATAGGATCCGTCAATTTCGACCCAGTTATTGTGACTGCAGAATTACATCAGGAATCACTGAAATAGACGGTAAATATCTTGCCTATTTCACTACGCCATCTGTGACAACATGCTTTATATTGACTGCGCTGAGAAACAGTCTTTTTCTTTAAATGATCTTTCCATTCAATCGAGCTTATACATAATTAACGTATAAGCTATGACTGTAATTACCATTGAATGCTACTAAGCTGCAAGAAATTCTGATCCAAATTGTTAAAAATATCGAATAAGGGAAGGGGGAGAGGTAAAAGAGTGTTTTTTAGAGTGGAAAAAGTGTTGTTCAAAATCATTTTATGAGAACATGTTATGGAAAACACAGGTTCTGTCCAACCGCTTGATCTTTGTCTACGGAAAACTCTGAGAATCTCAAGTTAATGAAACATCAATTCATGGAAGTTACATTTACTCGCATTACCCAGTCTGTTAAACCCGTTGCAATCCGCCACTCACGATTTATCCGGCTGCAGGCTCTCGCTACGGGAATTTCATTGCTGCTTTGCAGCTATAACGTCTGTGCTGCGGCATTGGGCAACTTGATACAGCCTTACGGCAGTTACACCTTCACCGCCGACGACAACATCTTGCGCATCCGCGACAAAATGCCTACGACGGCGCTGGGAACGAATAACCTTTTTGATATGTCGCATCGTTTTACCGGCGGCGTGTTGCTGAATAAAGAAATCGGACGGCAGCAATTCAATGCGAATTTAAACTGGACGCATACGCGCTTTGAAAGATTCGATCAAATGAACAACAATCTGAAAAACTTCAACGGCAGTTGGCGTTGGTTTCTCGGCAACCGCCTGGACGGCAATATGGGGGCAAGCTATGTGCAATCGCTCACGCCTTTTATGTTTCAGCCGGGTTTAAAAAATATCAGGACCGAGCAAACCGAGTTTTTTAATGCCAGCTGGAGCCTGCATCCCAGTTGGCGCCTGAACGGCGGCTATACCCGCTATGATCTGAATACGAACAGTGCCACCTTGCGTTTTCTTAACCGGATAGAAGATCGCTTTGAAGGCGGAATCGATTATGTCACATCGATCAGAAATACCGTGGGGTTGGTCTTTCGCGACACTTTCGGCGATTTCCCGATTCTGGTGCGCGCACCGGACGGTTCGCTCACCGACAACAGCTATAATCAAAAGGAAGCATTGGCCAAGATCAACTGGGTGGTATCCGGAAAATCGCGCCTCTACGGTACGGGTGGATGGGTGGAACGCACCAATGCAAGTTTTACAGCGCGTAATTTCAGCGGTTTCAATGCCCGTATGATCTATCAATGGCAACCTACCGACAAGATCGGCTTGACGGTTACCGGATGGCGTGAGACTGCGGCCATGCTGATGCTGACCGCCAGCTTCAGTCTGAATACCGGAGTCAGTGTTGCGCCTTCATGGAATATCACAAGAAAAGTAAGACTTGAGGGGGATTTCTCTTACCAGCATATGAAATTCGACCGTTTCTCGGCGCTGACCGACACCGCTTTGCCGTTGGGTGTCAGCAATACGGTCCGCAATGCCACTGTAAAACTCGTCTATACGCCCTATCCCGGCTTGCAAGTGATGGCTTCCGCCTATCATAACGATTTGCAGACCGATTACTTTCTCGGCGGATTCAACGCCAACGGCGCCAATATCAATCTGCAGTACACGTACGGAAAACAATGACAGTCAACGATTTACCCATCGTAGCCTTTTTCAAGCACTTGCTCGATCCTTTCATCATCTGGAGCATGCTGATTCTGACCGCCTGGTTGTACGATGAAGATTTCACTAGTTATTACCTGGTGCTGGTTATCATCACCTTTTTCATTTCCACCTATATTTACGAGCGCATTCTCATTTACCGCAATTGGCGCAAGGGGCGTTTGCTCGCTTATGTGCGCGATACGGTGATGGGCTGGCTGGTGATTATCGCCATTTTGGTATTTCTCGGTTACGCCACTAAATTTCACAATCAATTCTCCAAGCAAGTCTTGCTGACTTGGTTCATCGTCACACCGCTCATGCTGATTGCCAGCCATCTCATAGTGCGCAGCATCGTCGCCGGTTTATACAATAAAGGCAAATTGCGTTTGGCGATCGTGATCGGCGCCAATGAAAACAGTTTATCGTTCATCCGGCATATCGCCGAGCTGCCCTTTTTGCTGATCAGTTATCAGGGGTTCTTTGATGAGCGCAGCAGTTCGCGCATTGCCGGCCATTTCGGTTCGCAAGCGGAAGAGCCGGTTGATCTTGCCGCGGCTGTCGTCAGACCGGATGACTTCGGTTCGCGCTTGGGCGGATTGGACGATGTCGTGCCGTACATCCAGAAACATAATATCGAGATGGTCTTCATCAGTCTGCCGATGTCGTCGCAGCCGCGCATCCAGAAATTGATGGATGAGTTGCCGGATACCACGTCTTCGATCTATTTCCTGCCGGATATTTATATCTTCGATTTGATGCAAGCACGTTTCGAATACATCGGCGATACGCCGGTGGTAGCCATGAACGAGTCGCCTTTCATCGGCGTCGACGGCGTGGTGAAGAGTATCAGCGATTTTGTGCTGGCTTTGCTGATCATCATCTTGCTGTCGCCGGTGATGGCGTGCATCGCCTTGGCGGTAAAACTCACCTCGCCCGGCCCGGTGATCTTCAAGCAGCGCCGCTACGGTCTCAACGGTGAGGAAATCATCGTGTACAAGTTCCGCTCCATGACAGTCACCGAAGACGGCGCCAATATTCAGCAAGCCAGGCAAAACGATCAGCGCCTGACCAAAATCGGCGGCTTCCTGCGCCGCACGTCACTGGATGAATTGCCGCAGTTCTTCAATGTGCTGGAGGGCAAAATGAGCATCGTCGGCCCCCGTCCGCATGCAGTGGCGCATAACGAGCTCTACCGCAAACTGATCAAGGGTTACATGCTGCGCCATATGGCCAAACCCGGCATCACCGGCTGGGCACAGGTCAACGGCTGGCGCGGCGAAACCGAAGTGCTGGAAAAAATGAAAGCACGCATCGAGCACGACCTCTACTACCTCAAAAACTGGTCCATCTGGCTCGACCTCTGGATCATCTTCAAAACCGTTTGGATCGTCTTCAAAAAAGATAATGCTTATTAAGATGCGCTCATGATGCGCCGCAACCAGCCGCTGATATCGGCAATCTCCTGTCCACAGACGGTATGCGCCATCGGGTATTCATGCCATTCCAGCGAATAGCCGCCAGTCAGCAATTTTTCTTTTGACTCCACAGCCAAAGCCAAAGGCACCACCGGATCGTAACTGCCATGCGCCATGAATACCGGTGTAGCGGCATTAGCGCCAGATGCTTCGGCTGCAAGTGATTCTGCAAGGGGTAAATAACAGGACAAGGCGATAATCCCAGCCAGCGGATTAGGTTGCCGCAACCCGGCTTGCAACGCCATCGCGCCGCCCTGCGAAAATCCTGCGAGCACGATGCGATTGGATGGAATACCGCGCCGCATTTCCTTTTCAATCAAGGCATCTACGGCTTTTTGCGAATCCTGAATGCCGGATTTATCCTGATGATTATTAAAATCGGCATGATAGATATCGTACCAGGCGCGCATGACATAACCGTTATTGATCGTGACAGGGCGTTCCGGCGCGTGCGGAAAAATAAACCGTACCGCCGCACCGGGCGATAATTCCAGTTCATTCACGATCGGCACGAAATCGTTTCCATCGGCGCCCAGCCCGTGCAGCCATATAATGGCATATGCCGGAGAATCGTCTGTTTCAATTTCCACCACCGGCAGAAAATCCATCGAATGAGTCATCATTGAAATACCTGCACGCGCTGCATTGACATAAAAAAACGATCAGATAAAATTCCGCATCGCAACGAATTCACCATAAAGGAAGTTATGAAACGCAGGGATTTTATAAAATTAATCGGCACAAGTGTACTCTCATTCCCCGTTTCATCCTTAATGGCCAAGCAACTGCTGTCATCGGACTTCAGCAACTGGACCAGCTACCGCTTAACCTATCAAATCGATCTCCCGGCCAAAGGCAATTCCGCACGTTTATGGCTGCCGCTGCCCGATACCAACGACTCCGCTTTTCAATTCACCCAAGGCAGTAACTGGAGCGGCAATGCCGCAAAAGCTTCGTTCGCCACGCTGGGATCCAGCCCTTTCCCGGTATTCAAAGCGGAGTGGCAAGGCAAACCGAAAAGCGGACAGCGTCACGTCACCGTCAGTTGCATCGTGAAAACCACGCACCATTCGCTGGATGTTTCACACGATCATGCCACCAAGAATTCCGCGCTACCGCACAGCATCAAGAATTTTTTGAATCCGACCCACTTAAAGCCGACCAATGGCATCGTGCGTGAAACCGCGCACACCATCCTGAAAGGAAAGCATGCCGCATCGACGGTGGAGCAAGCCAAAGCCATTTACGACTGGGTCATCGCTAATGCGCAATACGATCCGAACACGCGCGGACGCGGACAAGGTGATGTCAAGACTATGCTGGAGAAAAGTCAATTATCCGGTAAATGCGTCGACTTGAACTCGTTGTTCGTCGCACTGGCAAAAGCAGCCAATATTCCCGCACGCAACCAGTACGGCATCCGCATCAGCGAATCAAAATTGTTCGACAGTATCGGGCAATACGGCGACATCAGCCAATCACAACACTGCCGCGCGGAATTCTTTCTCGCCGGACGCGGCTGGATACCGGTCAACCCGGCCGATGTGCTGCAAGCATCAAGCTTGGAAAAGCTGGCGCTGGACGATCCGAAAATCATGCAACTGAGAGAAAAATTTTTCGGCACCTGGGAAATGAATTGGCTGACATTCAATCACGCTGAAGATTTGACATTGCATCCCGCCAACGCTGCCAGCAAGCTGCCTTTCTTCATGCATCCGTATGCGGAAATCGATGGAAAAGCGCTCGACAGCCTGGATCACGAAAACTTCGCCTACAAAATTACTTCCGGTGAGCTCGTCGGTACCGGTGCTAAGTTTTAACAATAGCGGTATCTCGTTAAAATTTATTGATCCGAATCTGTTCAGGGCTTGAGTTAGCCGCACGCTGAAATATTACTGCAAACACTTTGGCAATAAACAACCCCGTGGCAAAACCACGGGGAATCTCAAGCTCAAACCATATCAAACTATGGTTAAGTTCACTCCGAATAATCTCTCCACTAGTTACATTAAGCCTGAAATAAGTAATAGCTTAGATAAAAATAAGCATTCAGCTTATTTACTTATCAAACAGACAATCCCACTATGACAGCATAATAAAAAAATCCGGCTTTAGGGAGTGGTAATGTTGGCGCACAGCAGGAAATACAAAGAGGGTTATGTGAGCCAAGTCGCTCAAATAACAAAAAAAATAATCACTAAAAAGGAGTGGAATGCTGATAGGTTAAGCAGGCAGATAAACCGAGTGACGGACTGCAAGTATGTAATTGACCTGAATACGGTGTATCACTTGTCAAACCGGGAGGCGTCCCTATATAACTACTCATGACAATTACTCTCAGAATCGTCTTTGCAGCATTGGTAGCAACGCTATACACGAACGGTACGGTCAACGCAGGAGTATTTTCCACACCTGCTGCTCAAATGGGCGCCATTGACAACCCAGGCACCATTCCTATCGGTGTTCCGGCAATTTCTGTAACCAATGCTCCGACCACGTTCTTCAGCTTTAATCCAACCGGAGGTTATAATTATTCGACGGATGGCTCCACCAATCCGACGGCGGGATTCTTTCCCGATTACCATTTTCTTGGTTCTGCAGGAATAACGCCCGGCTCGGCGAGCAGCCCGATCTGGACATTTTCTGCGTCGGCAAGCGATTATTATCTTTATCCGACAATCGACCATGCACCCCTACCGAATGAAGCGCTGGAATCTTCGCTGTGGGGATCGAACGATGGAGGTTCAACGTGGATTCTCGGCAAGGTCGTCGAGGTATACGAACAAGGGTGGAACTCAGCGGGCTTGCCTGACGATGGCGCTACCCGATGGCAGTTTAGCACGCCGGTTAACATGATCTCCGCTGTGGTCGGACTTACGCAAGGTGTCGTTGGCTCACCTTTACCTCCCTATTCTTATGGCGATGGTGACTTTGAGGTTGATGCCGTAATGCAAGCCATTCCCGAACCGCAAACCTACGCCATGTTCATAGCGGGCTTAGGCTTACTGGGTTTCGTGTGGCAGCGAAAAAAGCTGGCCGCTTAACCAAACTAATATTCGTCCGGAACGGGAGCTTAGGCTCCCGTTTCTATTTCAGAATCACACAGAAAAAAGACTGGAATTAATAGTTTTATTTTGACATCCGGTTTCAGGAAATTAAAGTTACAGCGAAATTCGAGATTGGAAATTCCTTGATCGGCCTCTAATCAAACAGTCTTGATCACCCCATCTTCCAACTCAACCACGCGATCCGCGACATCGAGAATGCGGTAGTCGTGCGTGACCAGCAGGATGGTGGTTTGCGATTCCTTTGCCAGTTGCTTCAGAATGCTGACGGCTTCGTAGCCGCTTTGTTTGTCGAGCGAGGCGGTCGGTTCGTCGGCCAGCACGATTTTCGGCTGCCCGACCAAGGCACGTGCGATGGAAACCCGTTGCCGCTGCCCGGCTGACAGTTGATCCGGTTTGTAGTGAAGGCGGTCTGCCAATCCCACGGCGGTCAGCATTTGCGCCGACCGTTCGAGTCTTTGCTGCTCGGTCAGCGTGTTGCCCATTTCCAGCGTCATGCTGACGTTTTGTAACGCCGTGAGCGATTTGAGCAGATTATGCTGCTGAAAAATGTAACCGATTTGCTGCCGCACTCTGATTTTGACCTGCTCGTTGCTATTGACCAATTGCTGATCGAGCACTTTCACGCTGCCGTGGAATGCTTGGCGCAGCCCGCCGATAATGGTTAGGAATGTCGTTTTGCCGGAACCGGAAGGCCCGGTGATCAGCACGATTTCACCTTGCCGGATCGCAATCGTCACATCCTTCAGAACGGGTTGTACCAGAACGCCGCTGCCGAAACTGAAACTCAAGCGGTCGACATCGATAATCGCGGCCATCAGAACATATCCGCCGGATCGGCGGCTTTCAATTTGCGGATGGCGAGGAATCCGGCCATTGCGCACATGGAGAGAATAAAAGCGAACACGGTCACGACCTTGTGCAAGGTCATCGGCATGGGCATGAATATTTGCGATTCCGCCAAGTGATACAAGCCGATGGAAAGCGCACAGCCCGGCACGAATCCCAAAACCGCCAAAAAGAAAGCCGAAGCAAACACCACACGGATGAAATAGCCCTGCTCGTAACCGATGGCTTTGAGCGTGGCAAATTCGTTACGCAGATTGGCGATGTCGGTAAACAGAATCTGATACACGATCACCAGCCCGACCACCCAGCCCATGATGGCGCCGAAACCGAAGATGAAACCGATCGGCGCCATATTGGCCCAATAGTTTTTTTCATACTGCAACAATTCTTCATAGGTAAACACATTGACGAACTCATTTAGCCGCTGGCGCAATTCGGCTTGCGTTTGTTCGATCGAGGCACCCGGGTACAGTTTGATGATGCCCAAGTCGATATCGCTGCGATCCCTTTTGGGAAAAATCCGCATGAAATTAAGCTCACTGGTGACGACATTGCCGTCGGCGGCAAACGATACGCCCAGCTTGATCAAGCCGATGATGGTGATTTTATAATCGTTGATCTCGGTGACATTCCGCCCGGTTTGCAGTAACTGCCGCAGCGGCCCGAATTCAGGGCGTGAATATTCGTCGAACAGCACGGTATCCTTCAGTTTCAACCCGGCCTGCTGATCCCGGATGGTTTTCACGCTAAATATCTGCGAATCCGGATCAAAACCGTACACCATCAATGTGCGCTTGACCTGGGTTTCAATATTCTTGAACGGCGCCAGCCCCAAATATAACGGATAAACTTCGGCGACCGCCGGATTTCCCAACGCGCGCATCAGTTCATTGCGTTTAAACTCCACCGGACGCCACAACGCTTCGCTTTGTTTGTGCATCAGGAATAGATCGCCGTTTAGCTTTAGTGCCGTGGAAATTGCGCTGGCATACAACGCATCCCGGAAACCCAGTTGCATGAACACCAGCACGCAAGCGAACAAAACACCAAAAATCGCGGCAACCAGTTTGGTGCGGTCAAACACCAATTGCCGCCAAGCCAGCCGCGCAGGAAAATAAAACCAGTCGATCAGCGTCACGGCATGATACGCACATTAACCTGCCGGAAGATCTGATGCTGTAAATCGGTCACGGCGTCCGGCTCGAGCGCCAGGCGGACTTCGACGATGCGATTATCGCGATCGGCCAGCGGATCGGTATCGTTGATATCGTTTTTCCTGACCAGGAACCCCAGTTCCCTGACTTGCGCGCGATAACGCCGCTTAAAACCAACCGCATGAATACACCCCGGTTGACCTATTTTCACTTGCAGCAAATCGGATTCGTAGACTTCCGCCACGACATCGAGCTGTGATAAATCCGCCATTTCCAGTAATCCCCGGTCGCCGATCCGTTCGCCCGGGCGCGTATGAATCTTCAACACGGTGCCGCTGATCGGTGCGGCAATCCGGGTATTGCCCAATTCCGCTTCGTCAATTTTCAGTTCGGATCGGGCTTGCGCGATTTCCGCCGTCAAACGCTTCAAATTGATTTGCGATTGTTCGAAAGCCAAGCGCTTGGAATCGGCGATGGATGCACTGGTTGCGGAGCTCAGTTCGAGCGATTGATGGCGCAAGTACTCCCTTCTATTGAAAGCCAGCGCGGCTTGCTCCACCGCGCGTTGCGCTTCGAGTACCTTGATGCGCGCTTTGGCTGCTTCCACCTGCGCTTTTTTCTTGAAGTGATCGGACAGCAACGCCACTGTATCGCCGGATTTGACCGGATCGGCTTCCTCGAAAAAGAGCTGCTCCACGCGCGCGCCTTCCGGACCGGCGTTATGGGAAATTTTAATCACGCGCGAACGCGGCTCGATCCGGCCCAGTGCGCCGATTCCCTGCTGGGCATCCGGCAGGCAACTGCTTTCGGCCAGTACGTTAACGCTCATAAGCATCAAGCCTGCGATAGCAAAAATACAATAACGCACTTTACGGTACATAACTCACTTTTAGATAAACCAACCTGGGATACGATCACCCGGATTATGCATGAACGAATAATGATCGTCACACCTCCGCTTCGCAAGCAATTCTTGACATACCGGCTGCCATTCGGGTAAGTTTGCACCCTCACGTTCAGGTGCCTGCAAGTTTTTTCTTACAGGTTAAACGGGAAACCGGTGCGTCTGATTCGAATCAGGCAATGCCGGCACTGCCCCCGCAACGGTAATTGAGTTAACGATCTGCATCAAGCCACTGTGCAACCGCATGGGAAGGCGCAGATCCGGAATAGCTTCCACTCATCAGTCCGGAGACCGGCCCGAAGTGATCATTACTGCGAGATTGCGGCGGGCAATCGGTGGCATATCCGGCGGTTTCGTATCGTTTGAACCGATCGCGTTGTCATTTCCAGATTTTCCTTCCGCATTTTCTCATTTTAGAATTCGGTAACGCGCGGGTGTGCGCGCAGGAATCAAATCATGCAAAAATGCCGTTTAACGGCGCTGACCGTGCTATGGTTCGGCACGGTTATGAATACCTTTGCCGCAGGTGGTGCGGGTCATCAGGAACCACCAGTTATCGTCACGGCCACGCGCACGGCTCAGACCGCCGACGCTTCGCTCGCCTCGGTCACGGTCATTTCACGCCAGGACATCGAACGCCAGCAAGCGCGCTCGATTCAGGATTTGTTCCGCGGCGTGCCGGGAATGAGTATCTCGAACAATGGCGGCGCGGGTAAAGACACCGCCGTGTTCATGCGCGGCAGCGAATCCGACCAAGTGCTCGTCATGATTGACAACATCAAGGTGGGTTCCGCCACCTCGGGCACCACAGCGTTTGAAAATATTCCGATCGATCAGATCGAGCGCATCGAAATCGTGCGCGGGCCGCGTTCCAGCTTATACGGCTCCGAAGCCATCGGCGGTGTGATCCATATTTTTACCCGCAAAGGCAGCGGCACCGGGTTCAAACCGAATTTCAATTTCGGCGGCGGCAGTTA
Organism: Gammaproteobacteria bacterium; assembly: GCA_015709615.1. Taxonomy (NCBI): domain Bacteria; kingdom Pseudomonadati; phylum Pseudomonadota; class Gammaproteobacteria; species Gammaproteobacteria bacterium. The sequence continues at coordinate 907,056 of CP054179.1, forward strand.
CACGACGTTTGAAGGTGCTACCGGATTCGCATACGGCGGCAAGCAAGGCTGGTTGAATATGACCGCCAGCGGCATTGGCACACGCGGATTTAATGCCTGCACCGGCTCCAGCAATGCCGGTTGCTTTGTCGATTCGTCCGATCCCACACTCTACGACAAGGATGGTTACCGCAATGTCGCAGGCAGCGCGCGTGCGGGATACCGTTTCGAAAACGGATTGGAAATTGACGGCAGCTTCATGCGCTCCGCGGGAAAAGCCGAATTCGACGGCGGCTTCGTCAATAAAGGAATTGTGATGCAGCAGGTTTTTGGCGGCACGGCGCGTTATTCACCGCTCAAGTTCTGGCGCATCAACCTGATCGGCGGCAGCAGCCACGAAGATACCGATAATTTTCTCAACACGCTGTTTCAAAGCCGTTTCAACACCACGCGCAATACCATTTCGCTATTGAACGATTTCACCATCAATCCGAAAAACTTGCTGACCATCGGCATGGATTATCAGAATGATCACGTTGACAGCACCGAAGCTTTTACCGTGAATTCGCGTACCAATTGGGGGGTTTTCGGGCAGCACCAGGCCACCGTTACCAAACATGATTTCCAGCTCTCGCTGCGGCATGACGATAATCAGCAATTCGGCAGCCGGGTGACCGGCGGTGTTGGCTGGGGTTATCCGCTCACGGAAAACGTCCGTCTGCTGGCGAATTTCGGCAGCGCTTTCAAAGCGCCGACATTCAACGAATTGTATTTTCCCGGCTTCAGCAATCCACATTTGCGCCCGGAAGATTCGCGCAGTTTTGAATTCGGCACACGGGGCAAGGCGGTTTGGGGTAATTGGTCGTTGAATGTGTATGAAAACCGCATCGATCATCTGATTGCCTACGACGCCGCCATCTTTGCACCCGCCAATGTCGATCAGGCGCGCATTCGCGGCTTTGAGGGAATCATCAGCTTGCAAGTCAAGGGCTGGCAATTGAACGGTAATCTGACTTTGATGGATCCCGAAAATCGTTCATCCGGCCCAAATCGCGGTAATATATTGCCGCGGCGCGCCGCGGAATCGTTCCGGCTGGAAGCTGACCGGCAATTCGGTCGTTACCGCCTCGGCGCAATGCTACTGGTCGAAGGCCAGCGCTATGACGATCTGGCCAATACCCGCAAGCTGGACAGTTACGTCAAATTTGACCTGCGCGCCGAGTACAACTTGAATAAACATTGGCGCTTGCAAGGCCGCATTGAAAATATATTCAATGAGCACTACCAAACCGCGGCATTCTACAATCAACCGGGGCGGAATTTTTTCGCCATGTTGCGTTATCAACCTTGACTAGGAGTTAAACATGCTGACTTTATCCACTCGCCATCAAATCGCCATCGGGCTGTTGCTGGCCGTATTCATGATCCTCACGCGCAGCCATCATTTCGCCACGCTGCATAACCTCGCCGATGCATCCTGGGCAATCTTCTTTCTGGTCGGCATCTATCTGCGCTCCGCATGGCCGCTGCTGGGATTTTTTGCGTTGGGCTGGGGATTGGATGTTGCTGCTACCACTTGGGGCGGCGTCAGTGATTTTTGCATGACCCCGGCGTATATTTTTCTACTGCCGGCTTATGCGTCGTTATGGCTCGCCGGGCGCTGGTACGCCAAGCGCCATCAATTCGCATGGCGAACCGTCATGCCGCTTTCCATCAGCATCATGGTCGGTTTAACGCTGTGTGAATTATTCTCCGGCGGCGGATTTTATTTCTTCTCCGGCCGCATTGCAGAAACCAGCGTGGCGGAATTCGGTGAACAACTGCTGAAATATTTCCCGCTTTATATCGAGACCTTCGTTTTTTACCTGGGTGTCGCGGCTGCCGTTCATGCGCTGTTGACGTTCATCGCGCAGCAATTCAATCCGCGCAACAGCACCGCAGGATAACATCATGACCGATTCCGGGCGCGCAGAACGCCACCGCACGCGCATGCAGCGCCAGAAAGAAGTCGTCGACGCGGCGATTGCGCGCGCAGATCGTGAAAAAGGGTTGTTGCTGGTTCTAACCGGCAACGGCAAAGGCAAATCCAGTTCGGCTTTCGGCATGCTGGCACGGGCGCTCGGCCACGGCATGCGCGCGGGCGTGGCGCAATTCATCAAAGGCCGCTCGGATACCGGCGAAGAAGCTTTTTTCCGCAAACAACCGGATGTCGTCTGGCATGTTCTCGGTGAGGGTTTCACTTGGGACACGCAGAATTTGGAACGCGATACGGAAACCGCGCAACGCGGCTGGGTCGTCGTACAAAAAATGCTGAACGATCCGGCGCTGGATTTGATCGTGCTCGACGAACTCACCTATCCGCTTAAATTCGGCTGGCTGGATTTAGCCGTGGTATTGAACGATCTGAAAAACCGACCACCCATGCAGCACGTCGTGATTACCGGACGGGGCGCACCCGAAGCGCTGTGCGAAGCGGCGGATACAGTGACCGAAATGACCGACGTCAAGCATGCCTTCCGCGCCGGTGTTCAAGCGCAAAAAGGCATCGATCTGTAGCATCATGCGCAATAACCATCGCTTCAGTGATAGCGAACGCGCTGCTATCTATCGTGTGATCGCCGAGCGCCGCGACATGCGGCATTTTATTCCCGATCCGATTGATCCTGCCGTATTGCAGCGCCTGCTCGCCGCCGCGCACCAGGCACCCAGTGTCGGTTTGATGCAGCCGTGGCGGTTTATCCGCATCACGGATAGGCAGTTGCGCAATACCATTGCAACCATGGTGGAAGCAGAGCGGCGGCGCACAGCCGAAGCATTGGCAGAACGCAGCGACGAATTCATGCGCCTGAAAGTCGCCGGTATTCTGGAATGCGGAGAACTACTGGTCGTCGCATTAAGCGACCGGCGTGAGCAGCACATTTTTGGCCGCCGCACTTTGCCTGAGATGGATCTGGCTTCGGTCGCCTGCGCCATTCAAAATTTTTGGCTGGCCGCACGTGCTGAAGGATTGGGTATGGGTTGGGTGTCATTATTTGATCCCGAGCAATTGGCTGAATTGCTCAACATGCCTGCCGGCAGTAAGCCGGTCGCTATTTTATGCCTGGGTCATGTCGAAGCTTTTTATCCTGCACCGATGCTGAAACTGCAAGGCTGGGCGGAAGAACGTCCGCTGCAGGAATTGCTATTCCATAATCACTGGAACAACTCGGCGTAACACGCGCGATGAATACGCAAACACTGATGATTCAGGGCACCACATCGGATGCCGGCAAAAGCATGCTGGTCACGGCGTTATGCCGCTGGCTGGCGCGCAGAAATGTGCGGGTGGCGCCGTTCAAACCGCAAAATATGGCGCTCAACAGCGTGGTCACCAGCGATGGCGGGGAAATCGGCCGGGCGCAGGCGGTGCAGGCGTTGGCAGCCGGGTTGGCACCGCATACCGACATGAATCCGGTACTGCTTAAACCCAACACCGATAAGAATGCACAAATCATCATTCACGGTCATGCACTTACCAACATGGACGCCAGCGGTTTTCACAACTATAAATCGATTGCGCTGCAGGCTGTGCTCGAATCACACACGCGGCTCAGTACTAAATACGACCGCATCATCGCCGAAGGCGCGGGTTCACCGGCGGAAATCAATTTGCGCGCCAACGATATCGCCAATATGGGCTTTGCCGAAGCGGTCGACTGCCCGGTCATTCTCATCGCCGATATCGATCGCGGCGGCGTTTTCGCTCACCTGGCAGGCACCTTGGCGTTACTGAGCGAAAGTGAACAAGCGCGCATCCAAGGATTCGTCATCAACCGCTTCCGTGGCGATAAGGCATTGCTTGATCCCGGTTTGGATTGGCTGGAACGCTATACCGGCAAACCGGTATTGGGCGTTTTTCCGTACTTGCAAGGCTTGCACCTGGAAGCGGAAGACGCGCTGCCTCGTGCCAATGATGCCGGTGATTTCAGCATACCAGCGGAACAGCAATATCTGCGGATCATCATTCCGGCGCTGCCGCGCATCAGCAATCATACCGATTTCGATCCGCTGCGTTTGCATCCGCAGGTGCATGTGCAGTTCATCGGTCCCGGCGAAATCATTCCGCCTGCGGACTTGATCATCCTGCCGGGCTCAAAAAATGTGCGCGCGGATCTCGATTGGTTGCGCGAGCAAGGCTGGGAGTCCGCAATTCGAAAGCATTTACGCTACGGCGGGAAGTTGCTGGGAATCTGCGGCGGATTCCAAATGCTCGGCCAATGGATTCACGACCCTTGCGGTCTCGAAGGTGATGCCGGTAGCACGCAAGGACTGGGTTTTTTTGCTATGGAAACTACATTGGAGCCACAGAAGATTTTGCGCAACACGCTTGGCCGGTTGACTTTCAACGGCGCAGCCGTAACCGGCTACGAAATCCACGCGGGGATCACCACTTATCACACACCTTACCAACCGCTTGTCCATCTGCCGCAAGGCCGGGATGGCGCAATCAGCGGTGACGGGTTGATATTGGGGACATACCTGCACGGTATTTTTACATCCACGGCTGCTTGTCAGGCGCTCCTAACTTGGGCCGGATTGGATGCGCCGGTGGAAATTCCCGATTATCAAACGAGTTGCAACACCGCCATCGACCGGCTAGCGGATTGTGTCGAACAATACCTCGATACCGCGCAACTGAACCGGTTGCTTGACTTGGACACGCAGCCATCATGACAGCCACCAGAACCTTGATTCTGGGCGGTGTGCGTTCCGGAAAAAGCCGCCTGGCGGAGCGTCTGGCGCTGGAAAGCGGGTTACCGGTTACCTATATCGCCACTGCAACTGGCGATGACGCTGAAATGCGCGCGCGGATCGCCGCGCACCGGGTGCGGCGGCCCGATCACTGGCAGGTTATCGAAGAACCGCTGCAACTGGCTTCCGTAGTAATGCAACATGCCGATGAAAAACGCTGTTTGTTGGTCGATTGCCTGACGCTCTGGTTGACGAACTGGTTGCTTCATCCGCAGGCGGCGCATTTTGACGGCGAACGCACCGCGTTCCTTAACACGCTTCCTCTAGTGACCGGCAAGCTGATTCTGGTCAGTAATGAAACCAACATGGGCATCATACCGATGGGAGAACTGAGCCGCCGCTATTGTGACGAAGCCGGTCAATTACATCAGGCAGTCGCACAGTGCTGCGACCAAGTGATTTTGACCGTCGCCGGTTTGCCTTTGGTACTAAAAGGAGAACTGCTATGACGCAACCGCCAGCCTGCGATTGGCTGGAAACACCGTTGGCTCAGCCCAATGCGGAAATGGGCCGGATAGCGCAACAGCGCCAAGAACAGCTCACCAAACCGCCGGGGTCGCTCGGCCGTTTGGAGGAAATCGCCATCCGGCTGGCCGCGTTGCAAAACACGCAGCGGCCGAGCGCCGATCACGCGCATATCGCCATTTTTGCCGCCGACCACGGCGTTGCCGTGGAAGGCGTTTCCGCATTTCCGCAATCGGTTACCGTTGAAATGATCCGGAATTTTGCCCGCGGCGGTGCCGCCATCAATGTTCTGGCGCGCGCCTTGGGCGCTTCACTGGAAATCATCAATCTGGGAACGGCGCATGAAATGCAAGCGCTGGCCAATGTCAGGGATTGCCGTCTTGGGCCGGGAACGGCCAATTTTGTCGATGAACCGGCGATGACTTGGGAGCAACTCGGTCAAGCGCTGACGATCGGTTATGAAGTGATCGGACGCGCGCAAAAAGAAGGTCAGCAACTTTTTATCGGCGGTGAGATGGGCATCGGCAACACCACCAGCGCCACCGCGTTGGCGTGTCTTTTACTGCATGAGGATCCGGCGCTGCTGACCGGGCGTGGCACCGGACTGGATGCGGCAGGCGTCATGCACAAGATAGCGATCATCAAACGCGCCTTAGCCCTGCACCGGCCGCAGATCAATTCTCCGCTGGATGCGCTGCGCCGTGCTGGCGGGTTTGAAATTGCCGCATTGACGGGTGCTTATATCCATGGCGCACAACTCGGTCTGCCGATGCTGATCGATGGATTTATCAGTTCAGCAGCTGCGTTGGCGGCCGAGCATATCGCACCGAAGTGCGTGCAATGGTTCATTTTTTCGCACCGGTCTGCGGAATCCGGCCACGCAGCCATCCTCAAAGCGCTCAATGCCGATCCGTTGATCGATTTGAACATGCGTCTGGGAGAAGGCAGCGGAGCCGCCGTGGCGCTCAACCTGTTGCGCATGGCGTGCGCGCTGCATAACGAAATGGCGACTTTTTCCGAGGCGCAAGTCGCTCAAAAAAATTGACACAGCGGCTACTTTGACAACCCGTATCGATTTACTGCGGCATGGCGAAATTGAATGCGGCCAGCGTTATTGTGGCAGCTCGAATCATCCATTGACACAAACCGGCTGGCTGCAAATGTGGCTAGCCGTCGAGAATCCATCGCCCTGCTGGCAACATATCGTCACGTCACCTTTAATTCGTTGCGCGGATTTCGCGCATGCTTTGGGTCAGCGTCATTCAATTTCCGTCACCCAGGATGACCGCGTCCGGGAAATACATTTCGGCGCATGGGAAAATCGATCAAGCAGCGAATTGCTGCAGAGCGACGCCGATGCGTTATCCCGTTTCTGGCAAAATCCGCTTGATCATCCCCCACCCGATGGCGAGCATTTGCTGGGTTTCAAGGCGCGCGTTTTATCTGCCTGGGAAGACATTCAACAGCAATTTTGCGGCAAAAGAGTTTTGCTGATTACGCATGGCGGTGTCATCCGGCTACTGATAGGTCATATTCTGCAGCATCCGCTCGAGCGGTTACTCGAGATCGATGTGCGCCATGCCAGTATGCGGCATATCTGCATAGAACCGGCTCAATCGCCCCGGATCACGCACACTTGGAATCTTCCCGTATGATCCGGCCGTTTCTCGTCGCTGTGCAATTCCTGACCCGGTTGCCGGTGCGGTTGACAGCACAAATCAGCGAGAAAGATGTCGGTTATTCGCTGCTCAATTACCCGCTCGTCGGCTTAATCATCGGCTTGATTCTCACGGGATTCGGCTGGCTTATCAGCAGCATGCCGCCGCTCGCCGCTGCCGCATTGCTGGTCACGGCCTGGATCCTGCTGACCGGCGGATTACACTTAGATGGCTTGGCGGATAGCGCTGATGCCTGGATCGGCGGATTAGGCGACCGGGAAAAAACTCTGGCGATCATGAAAGACCCGAATTGCGGACCGGCCGGCGTGTCGGCCATCGTATTGGTCATTTTGCTGAAATTTGTTTCTCTGCACAGTTTGAATATTGCCGGTGAATGGATCGCCGTCGTGCTAGCAATCGTTCTCGCCAGAACGGTATTACCGTTACTATTTCTGACGACACTGTATGTGCGCAATAACGGCTTGGGTTCAACACTCGCAGCCTTTCAACCGCGTCATGGAAGTATTTTCGTCATCATTCTCACGGTCGCGCTGATATTTGCGCTGACCGGTGATCGTTATTCATGGCTGATACTGACGGCCATTGCCGTTTTTCTGCTGCTGCGCCACCTTATGCTGCGCCGCATCGGCGGCACAACGGGCGATACCGCAGGCGCATTGGTGGAAATTACAGAAGCGGTGGTGTTACTGGCTGCGGTGATTGTTTTTGTTGAGTGACTCAGTGCAAGATATCAGCGCACGAAATCTTCCGGATACGGCATTTTCATTTGCTCGCGATTCAATAAGCTGATTTGCTGATTCAACATATCGATATCCGACCAGCCCGGCTGATCTACCGATGGAATCCAGCGGGCACGCATATAACCGTTGCGGTCGATGAGAAATTCCATATGGTCCGGTATCTTACCCCGACCAATGATATCCGGGTGAGTTATTGTCCGGCGCGACAATGCGTAACTGGATGCGATTTCCGCCGCACTTTGCGTAACAACCGGAAACGGCAATTCCGCCGCTACTTGCGCCATCTCATCGGTACTGAGTTCATTTACCGGAACTGCTAATACGGCGATATTTTGCTCACTCAAGCGGTGATACGCTTGCTTCAGCTGCTCCATGCGCACTTGGGATTGCGGCCACGAGAAAATAACCAGGAGAACGGTTTTTTTGCCACGGAAATCCTGTAACGTGCCGCTCTCACCATTATTGTCCGCATACGAAAAGAGCGGCGGTTTTACATAAGCTTTGTTAGGTATGATTTCCGGGGCCAGTATTCGCGCCTGGTAACCGCGCGATAATGCATGAACGTAATTGACCAGATCCCAGCGATCCTCATCGGACAATTTATCCGCATAACCCGGCATATCCGTATTGACCATGCCATAGCTGATCCAATTGTAGAAATCTCCCGGTGTATGCTCAGCAGTATGCGGTTCGGTCAGCAGATCCGGCAATTTTGTCGACAGCGTTCGCGACTTGATGCCATTGCCCATACCTTGAAAACCATGGCATTCCACACAATGCTGCGTATACAAAGCAGCGCCATTAGCTATGGAAATCGCATCAAAAGGTACCGGCGGTCTACGATAAGTTTCCGGATAGGCCTGGATTGTCAACGGTGGTAATGCGACTGCAAGACCCGACACCAGCAATATCGCTGGAATGCTGATCAAACGCTTGAGTTCCCAGCTGCGAATTCTGCCGAACAAAACCGTTCCCGCTGCAAGCATAAGAATAAAAACGCCTATCCATACTTGAATTGCGACATTAGGCTGATTCCAAGTTGCAATGATCGAGAAACGGAACGGATAAGGCCAGTTTTCTATTGATGCATACTTCACTGGTGTCGTGTTGGCAATTACCGTTGCCAGCAATAGCAATAGCAGAGCCAGAATAAATTCAATACGCACCCATTTCCTTACCCCTGCTCTACCGGTATCATCATCCGCTGCACTCGCATTGTTTGCCAATAACGGCAGCCAATGGGCGCGCACTCGTGCGGCAATTAGAAGAATCACACCCAAAATCAATATTTTTATACTTAGCAACCAGCCATAGGACGTTGCCACGGATGCGGCGTAATAACCGGCGAACATGCGATCGGCTACTGTAAAGCCGGTTAAAATAATCAACAGCATCGCCGGTAAAGCAATAGCGGAAAAACGCTTTAAGGTTTCATATTCTGAAACATTGGTTCGCTTGTTTTTGTCACTTCTATTTTTTTCGTACACCAACAGCAAAAAAGCCGGCAATGCACCAAACCAGACTCCTGCAAGAATGAGATGCAAAGCAAAAGGTGTAATTGTAGAGACCGATAACTCTTCAGTCGCAGAATGACTTGTCAGTGAGCCGGCAATCAATGGTAATGCCGCAATACCTGCACCTAATATATACCGCCAGCGCGCTTTGGGAGACTTGCGAAGATAAATAACTAGAAACAACAGAAGCAGAGCTAATGAAATACGCCAAACCCATATTTGACCGACGCGCGTGTCGTTTATGAATCCCAGCCAAACATCCTGTTGCCAGATGTTGGAGGAATTTCCGGTCACTTGAGTGATGGTTGTTGTCAATATGACGATCAAACCAATTGGAATACTGATAGCTAACCACGGAAACAAGCGCTCCAGTTTCTCAACCCATGCGTCCAGGTAAGTTCGTTTCCCAGTATTTGCAAGAGCCAAGAATACACAACTGCCTAACAAAATCAAATTTGCTGCAAGTTGGAACCAACGTGCAATTGCCGCAATGACATCTATCATTTTTACTACATTTATTTTTTTACACTGAAATCAAAGCTGGATTCTATGACATGACCGTCAACAGACATTACACGATAATTTACAGTGTAACGCCCTGGTTCAATCGGAGGTAAACTTAGTACAACAGATTTTGGATCATCCGCAACACTTTCCGGCGTATTTTCAGTTATTGAATTCTTATTTGAATCACGTACCGTAACTGATGCATATGCCCCTTCTATTTTTTCGTTAAACCAAAGCTGTATTTGTTTAGGAGGCGCGGAAAGCGTGGCTCTCCTCGGTGGATCAGATTTAACCAGTGCTGCGTGAGCCATTGCCACTTTCACTTGACACGCTAAAGAAAGCATCACTAACAAAGAAGTAAAAGCAAAAGCTTTGCTAATAGTAAAAATTAACGATTTCTTATATTGCACAGTTCCCCCCCCGATTCGTCAGATTTAGTGTATTTTTTGATTCATTTCATAAGGATGAGTTCAAAAAACCCATCCTTGCTTCACCACACTATACAACGTAATCAATTAAGCTGCACCTTGATCAGTCGACTTACGCTTACGCATGAAGAAGAAAGCAGCAACGGCGATGACCAGTACCACCGGTGCAATAATCGCCGCTTTCGGGGTCGGACGGCCTTCACCTACCGAGAACGGAAAACGCGATACATATTCCTGCGCCCCGCCCGTTACCGTCACCAATCCTACAAACTTGCCCTTCTCCGGAAATACATGCTCCACCGCTATCGATGCCGACGGATATACTTTGGGCGGTAAATGGAATACCGTGATTTCGTCCAGATTCGCTTCCGATCCCGTATCCCGGATTATCCGTACTTCCGTCGTCAGCGGTCGCAATTCTTCTTGTATATAGTCCAGCGCTATCACTGTCTTGCCTGTTTCCGGTATGTCTTCGCAGAATTCTTCTTCCTGAGATAGCGGTTGATAGCCGGTAAAGTGCATCCGGTATGGCCCTACCGTCAGCACACACATGTCATCCGCCAGTGCCAAACCACCGTGCGCTTGTACTTGTGAGGTGAATATCATGCCCGTTGCGAGTATTATCGTGAGTATCGCTTGTTTTATATCTATTAGTCTTGCTGACATTGTTTGCATTTCCTGTGTCGATAAATGATTAGTCTCTAATATATTCTTTCTGCTTTCGGATTGTTCAATTCTTGTCCGACCGACGCGTCGCCAGCCAGTCTCTGAAGCGTCTTGAGCGGGTGAGTTTATACCCAAGTATTGTGGTCAGCAATAGGCCGACTGCCGGTCCTATGGCGGCTCTGAATACTTCCGCGTAGTTGATCATCTCTACCCGCAAGTGATATTCATAGTTTAACGGCGGTACGCCTTCCGCTGTAATCTGTACCAGATACTTCCCTTGCGCTAATTGACTTTGCGTGCTGATCACGCCGTCCTGATACATCGCCGGACGCAAATTTGTGACCGCTTCTCCTTCACCTGCTTTGCTGCCTTGCACAACTTTCAGGCTTATCGGCATCTCGCGCAGCGCAGGATCTACCAAATCTATCACGAGTATGGCATTACCCGCTTTGGGTATTTCCGTGCAGTAATGACCTTCTTCGTCTACTTGTGGTTGATAGGTGCTGAGGTGAATCATGTTTTCACCGATCCGGCGCATACAGCTGTCTTCTTCCATGGTTACTTTGCCATGTGCGCCAGCAGTGTTCGTATACAGCGCCATCACAAGTGTCAAGACCGCAATCCCCGTTTGTGCTATTTGCCTGACCACGACAAATCCTCCTCTTGGATGAGTGCATCTAATGTTGCCAGTTCTTGTGTCTGCATTCTTTTACTGCCTTAAATTTTTACTTATTTCTTTGACCGATAAAAAAACCGGTACACCGGCTGTCTTGCGACAGTGGTGTACCGGTGTTGTTACCTTAACTTCTCTTACAGCTTGGTAAAGACTGGAATTACCGCGCCTGCAATACTGTTGATATAACGATTGCCTGCTTCATCCCAGGTCATCAGCAACCCGCCAAAACGGCTCTCAGGGTCACCCAACAGTGCCATCAGACGTTGTACTTCCCACAGCGCGTCTTTAGCTTCCATCTTAACTTCGCGGGTTTCGCCAGGTTGGACGCCTTTGTCATCATCCATCGTCAAACCGGTCGCTACCAGTTCTCTTGGATAGTCAGGATCCAGGTGCTTGCGGCCCAGTTCGTTCACAAAGCGTACGCCCGCTGTCGTGAATTCACCAATGTTGACCGCTGAGTCACCGTTGTTGGTGATTTCCATCGTTACACGCAGTGCACGACCTGGTACGTCGTAGTTAGCATGCGTTACTTTGATTGCAACAGGGTTCGGTGCAATCGGCAACGGCGCCACTTTCGATTCGCCCGCTTGGATCGGTACTGTGTAGGGGTGTACGCTTTCGGTGTAACGATAGCCGCCCCAGACGATCGCGCAGGTCAGTATCGCTACTGCAAGGCCTACTTTTCTGTCCGTTGGTGAGGTCAATAATTCGTCACCATACGCCAGCAGTACACGGCTACGTGGCAGGAACATCGGTTTCGCTACAAAGTAGCCAATCCAGAAGCAGCCTAAGCCTAGCCATACGATGTGCCAGAATAAGCCGTTGCTGAAGTTGAACGTTTCCAGGTCGATGGTTTTACCGGTCAGTGTGGTCACTGGGTTGGTAAAGTCATCCCAGCTGCCAGAGATGTTCATCCATGAGGCTGGACCTGCAATAGGACCTGCGTCTTTGATGTTTACCATCGCGTGCATGTGATGACGTCCTGGAATGCGGGCTTTCAGTCTGACTTCAAATGCATAGTCACGGCCAATTTCCAAAGGACCTGAAATAAACGTCGGTTCGCCGTTCAGTTTGGTGCTTAAACGTACAAACACCGGGCTTGGGCTACCTACGTTAAAGAAGGCGCGTGTTGGTTTACCTACCGCACGTGGCCAATCTTCCGCTAAGTGAAAGAAACCAGTCATCGTCGCAATGTCGTTGACTTTGGTGACTTTCGGTTGCCATTTCAAATCGTACCATTGAATACTACGCATACGCAGGAACGGTTCTTGTGAACGTTCACCGTGTGCCGCTGCTGTCTTAACATCTAGCGTCAGCGTCATCGCCAGCGATGCCGCTCCAATCGCTGCTCCATACAGGCCTAATACGCCCAGTTTAAATATGCTTCTTATGTTCATTATCTAATCCCCTGTGCAAAGCCTTTTTCACCAAACGCGGTTACGTCGTTCTTCATTGATATGCGTCCTCTTTCGCCTTTAACATAGTAGAAAGCGGTGCAGTACAGTTTACCGAAGTACCACCATACGCAGAACATCAGCATGGATACGAATGCTGCGAAGAACGCTGCAATCACTGTGGTGTGACCACCAAAGGTACGCAGTGAGCCTTGCTCAATCAGGCGAACGTATTCAGGTGTACCCGTACGTACGTACAGAAAACCTGTGTAGTCAGCTACTGACAGCAATACGCCTTCAACAACCACCGGTAAGTGGGTTGGGCCAAAAATCGGCCAGTTGCCCGGGTAGAAGAATAAACCAAAGAAGCCGCCGCCTAACAGGGCTGTGATCAGCCAGTTACCCGTCAACAGTAAAATCGTATCCATCATCAACGCACCTGGAATCATGGTCGATGGCAGTACAAAGTTGAGCGGATAGTGTGACCACCAGTAGAAGCCCCAGTAACGGGTCAGCCATTCACCTACTAACAGGCATACGATACAGAGTGTCGCGCCAAATGGCAGGCGATAGTTTACCCACAGGTAATACATCAGTGCTGCACAGTACATGATACCTACAATCGGTGTCACTACCGGCCACCATTGACGGTCTTTCCAATCCAACCAGAAATCCCAGTCTCCTGCTAACAGCATGAAGTGCATGTGATAGGTTCCTACCAGCAATATACACAGAATCGGAAAATATACCGCATCTATGTATCTGGACATCTTGACCGCTTCCGGCACCATCTTCGCCGCTGCTAAAATTTCGTCTGTTCTACTCACTAGACCCTCCCTTCTTCATTTCGTGTGATATTAAATTATGAAAACTTGACGATTCCCTTGCTTCTTTTTGTCGTCAGCCTATCGGCCGTTTTCATGACTGCTGCTAATCTTTCTTAAATTCTTCTATCCTTCCCGCCCAGCCGGGCAGGAAGAATTAACCTCAAGAATTAAGGTACGATTCTGTTGTTCAGAATCTCTCTGCTTTGACCATTCCAGGTTACGTCGGTCAGGTTCGAGTAACGGGTGATGATTTGTGCTGCAATACCGCCCGAGAATAAACCTGCCCAGCCCAGAATTACAAAGCCCCAGTGCAGTGGCGCGCTAAACAGTTCTTCCATGAACCAGAATGCGTGACCCCATTCGTTCAAACCAACGTTCGGCAGAATCATCAGCGGGCCGGCAATCGCCATAACCAGCGGGAATGATGTACCGCGGCTGTATAACGGCAGACGGGTCATCGCGTACAGGTAGGATGCTACGCCACACACGATGTACATCGGGAATGAGCCGTAGAACACCACTACGTGACTTGGTGTGAAGCTGGTGTCACGAATAATCACTTGGTGCCACGATGCGTCTTGCTCGGTGAAGAAGCTACCGCCCCAGTAAACACCAAACAGATACACACCCAGCCACATCATCCAGTAGAAATAACGTTTAATTTCCAGTTTGGTGTCCAGATTGTCCAGTTGTTCTTTGGTGTCGCGGGTCTTCAGTATCCAGCCCCAGGTTACCAACGCAAACAGCGGCATCAGGGTCATGTGAACGCGCCACAGTCCCATCCATACCTTGTCAAATTCCGGTTCCATCGAGTCCATACCGTGTGAGTATGCAAACGTCCTTTGGTACCAGATCCAGAATATCGCTACCAACAGCATTGTTAACATGCCCAGCTTGTAGTACTTCGAGTCGTACCACAGCGACATGTCATAGCTTGCGCTTGATGCACTTGACGTGCCATAGGTTGTTGCCATGTTTCTACCTCCTAACTGTTAATCAAAACTACTTCTCGTTCTTCTTTCTCGTTCTACTTCCTAATACTAATTAATTAGTACTGCTAGATCTCGGCAGCTAAATTAGCCTCTCCTGCAACCTAATTTAACCACACCTCTCAGGCTAGTCGACCTTGGGGTCCAAAGTCAAGTCATTTGTCATAAAATCCCCTCCATCCCTCAGGGGCTTCTATCACCATACCCCACTATTTCCCCTTTATCTACAATGGTTAATTCATAATCTCCCTTCCTCGGATTTTTTGAAAAATTTTCTCTACGATTGATTCGGATTGCTGTAAGGCGCAATCAATTTTCACCACTCGCGCCAGCCATTGATTAATGGAAAATAAATCCCCAATTTTATGGGCCGCGGATCGATCTGCTGCATGAGTTTTGCATAATGATTGAGTTGATGCTGGTAGCGGCTTTGCTCTCTGCCAAGAAAATCCTCTAGCGCAGAACCTTCATGACTACTTGTTTTATAATCAATTATCCAACGAATTCCATTAGAGTCACAAAATGTTCTATCGATTATCCAACTCATGGATCTACCGTTGGCGATACCGCTAATTTTCAATTCGTTCTGTGCCGATTGCTGAGGCCCGAGAATCCATTGTCCGCGTTTATCACTGATTGCATTGTTCAATGCGGAGACAATGCGTTCGACCGCGTATGTCATTTCACTCTGGCTTCCGTTCATTCCGCCGGCCATCAAATTCTGTGTGAACCGCTCCCGCATCATTTCTATGCGTGCGATATTCCAGTCACACATTTGGTCTTCAGCTATTTTCTGCAACCAGCGATGCACTACATTTCCCACATGCCGCGCCATCTCACTGGCCCATGAAAACTCAATTTCCGCTTGAATTGTTTTTTGTTCATGAAGTACTTGCCATGCAACCGGTTCCGGCGCACCCGGCAATACCCAACCGGTTTTCAGCCTATGAATACTTTGATCACTGGCATCATTGCCAATTATTTTTTTTGCCCCACCTTCTAGCTGGTTATTCTTCAACATGAAGTGACTCACAGCAGCAGCACTATAAGCCGGCAGCACGGCCAGCCAGAGCCTATCGAGCAATGAACCCGATAACGGTTTTGATGGAACCGCTTGTCCACTTTCTTCCGAAACTCCGTTTATATGACCCAGCAAATGTAAAAATTTTTTTGCACGCGTCGCAGCGACATACAGCAAACGATCCGCTTCAAATTGCGCCTTGTCCCAATCGAGTTTTTCCACCCAGGTGTAAATGGGATCGAAAGCTGCTCCGGTTTCCTGAATCGGCGCAAGCAACAAGTCAGGGAGTCCTGCGCCGCTTTCACTGGCAACTAGGCTATGCGGCTGCTCCATCCATTTAAGCAATTGTTTGTCACGATTGCGTGAACCCCGGCCCAATCCTGGCACGATAACCGTATCAAATTCAAGCCCTTTGGCTTTATGGATTGTCATGATTTGCAATGTGTCATCAGCATCCAGGTCAGGAGAGGCGTACAGTGCTGTCAGCCCATTTTCAAAACTTACCGGATCTTGGATATTGCCTGCCTCCTCCTGACTTTCCAGGTAGTCCAGATAAATCATCGCATCATCCAGACGATTTGTATCACCTGCGTTGTTTTCTGCTACCGGACTCAAACATCCCGGACCGCCTAGCGCATACCAAACGGTTTCCACCGTCACGCGCAATGCCTGGCGCTGCCGGTTGCGCATGCAAGCACTCAATACTTCCCGGATCCGGCGCAAGCGCACCATGGCATCGGCTGAAACTCCCCGCCAGCAATGCTCATCGCTGATCAATCGCCACACAGTGATTTCTTTATTAAGCAAACCGGGATTATTTTCCGCCAATGCCGTGATATCCTTGAGCAAAAGACCACACCAAGGCGCGCGCAACAGCGCGAACCAGGCAACCGCATCCGCTGGATTAATCAAAGCGCGAGTCAACGTCAGTAAATCCTGCACCACCGGTTTGTGATGCAGCAACTCTATATCGATTGCACGGAAGCGGAAACCAGCACTTTTGATTTGTTCGATAATTTCTAATAAGTGACTGCGATTGCGTACCAGAATTGCAATCGTACCGGTGGCATGATCACGGCGCGTCTGCGCGATAATTTCTACAACCTGCCGGGCCTCCGCTGCTTCATCTTTTTCCAGAAAGGGATAGATTTTCACGGCATCGCCGGCAAGCTGATCATGGGTTGCGATCGAGGGTGCATACACTACCGCACCGGTTGCAACGTCTTCGCAGTCCGGCATGATGCGGGCAAACGTGGTATTCACCCAATCAATAATGCCCCGCTGCGAGCGGAAATTCGCGCGAAGCGTTAGCGGTTGTAATGTCAAAGAGCCGATCCCCGCATTGCGCGCTTGCAAAAACAATCCAACTTCCGCTTCACGAAAACGGTAAATCGATTGCATCGGATCGCCGACGGCAAAAAAACTGCGCCCGTCCCCTGCTTCCCAACCGGTAATCAGTTTTTCGATCAATGTGAACTGACTGATAGAAATATCCTGAAACTCGTCGATCATCAAATGCTTGATGCGGTAATCCAATGCTAATGCCAGATCAGTCGGTGACTCGGGATCACCCAGTGCGAGTAATGCACGTTGCGCCACTTCCGAGAAATCGACTTTGCCGCTCGCCTGAAAAATAACTTTGAGTTGCGCTACCGCGTACGGCAGCAAGCGCGTGATCGCCCCTAATATTTCCCATTGTTGATCGGAATAATGCGGCGGCGGCAATTGGCGCGTATCGTGCAGCACCTGACGCAGCGTATCATGCGGCGCGAGTGTCTCTAGCAAATTTTCCAAGCGGTTTTTCCACGCTTTTGCTTCACCCTTCTCAGTCTTGCTACTACCGGTTGGAAAGCCCTCTTTCTCGGAAATTCTTTTGCGCCAGCCACCCTTTTGCGTCAGCAGCAATTCCGCAATACCCTGCCACTGCCCGGCCTCCGTTGCCGATAGCGTATCCAATGCGTTGCCAAGCGTAATGGCTGACGATTTTCCGGCAGCAGTCAAATTCGCAGCGGCGTAGCGCAGCAACGCCAGCAGCTCGCTAAAGAGCTCTGCCGGAAATAAGCGGAAAACAAATTGCAGCGCATTTTGACGGGAATTCTGCAGCGCCGACTCTAATTCTTCCCGCGCCTTGCCGTGTAGATGCCGCAACCAATGATCGCGCCGCGCCAGCATATCGGCCAGCAATGCTTCAATGCGCGCCCTGTCGTTATCCAGATGCTCGAGTAACCGGACAATATCCAGCGCCATCGCATGATTCTGTTCGATCGAATCCAGCGTGGCCTGCGCTGCTTGCCGATAAAAATCCGCGGCATCCTCGATCGTTTCGGGTTGCGCGCCGAATTTTGACAGCACCGGCATCTGCCGCGTCAATGCCGCGCACAATGAGTCGATTGTCTGTATCCGCAAGCGCTCAGGATTCTCGGCGATATGCCAGCCTGCCTTCCGGTCGCGCTGTAACACGGCTGCCGACAGTTCACGATTGAGTTTTTCATGCGCTGTTTCAGCATCGGCAAGCTGCCCCCCCATTTCCAGCACGGCCAAAACACGCGTGCGCATTTCTGCCGCGGCTTTGCGGGTAAACGTAATCGCCACGATTTCTTCCGGCGCATCGACATAAGCCAGCAATCTGAGATAGCGCTGAATCAGTAGCGCTGTCTTACCCGACCCAGCCGGTGCTTGCACGATAAAGGATTGCGCGGGATCGAGTGCTCGGAGGCGCTCATCGGCGTCAGGAATCTGCTTGGAATCAGTCATTCTCAGTGTCCTGCATTATCACGCGCGCGCTCAGCCGTTCATGAATCCGGCAAAACAATTGCAAATCGCAGTATTCACACGTTTGCGGAAAATTCTTCGGATCAACTTGAGCGTCACCCTGGCAAAAGCCCTTCGCCAAATTTGTCAGATGTTGCCGCCACGCGTCAACCAGATCTTCCCATGTACTGTATTGCTTACAACCATTGACTTGTGAAAAGGCCTTGATCCCGGGCAACAGATCCGCATCGCGCGCAATCGCCGTGAATCCCATATCGCCCCGCTTCACGGCGGCGAACGCCACACCCACGGTTTGCTGCTGTGCTTCCATTGCCACCAGATATAGCGGCAATTGCGGCTCGTCCGGACGCTCACCGGTCATCGTTTGGACCGACTGCTTCCGGGTTTTGTAATCGATAATGAGCCGTTGCCCGTCGGCCAATTCATCGACCCGGTCCAAACGGGCGTTTAAAACCAGATCGCCGATGTGAATGGCCTCTTTTTCCTCGACTGCAATCACAGTGAAATGGTCACGTTTCTTTTCCTCATCCAACCATTCGTGCGCCAAACGCACCAGACGCTGCTGCTCAATTTGCGCAAAACGGCCCGAGAGTGCAACCGGTTTCACTTGCTGCAACTCGGAAACCACTTGACCGGCGATGCCGGTCAACAGGCGGTCAAGTTCGCGATCACCGGTGGCATCCAGCGCCTCTTTGGTTTTCAAGTGCTGCCACAGCTGTGCCAATACCTGGTGCACCAGTAAACCGCGTTCCATTGCATTCAAACCGGTGTGCGGCGCCTCCAGGCTCTCGATACGCAAGCGGTGTTTCGCCCAAGCGCGAAACGGACATGCCGCGAAATCCTTGATGACCGCCGTACCGCCTTTGATTCCGTGCGCAGCCGCTTGTCCATCCAGTGGCAGTGCCTGATTATCTTCGACTTGCTCCAGTTCGCATGCTTGCATGATCCGGTCGCGATGCCGCGCCATCGGTAGTACGGCCGGTTCAGTTTCTGCAATTGCCTGAATCAACGGACTGGGTTTCAATTCATGCCCATCGCGATCGTCGCTGAACTTGGGATAGCTTAGAACAACTTCCGGCGCAGCGGACAACCAGCCTTGTGTCAAACGCTGGCAGTAAACCAGCGCTTCCTGCACAGAGCTCAAGGGTAGTTTTGCATTGCGTTGCAACGTCAGCGGTAAAAACGGATTGGGTTGGGAGCGTAACGGCCATCGTTCATCGGATAACCCCATGACCCATAGATGGTCGAATTCCATTCCCGCCGCTTCCAGCACACCCAGAATCTGAATCGGCACCTGCGGAGTTTCCGGCTGAAACAGCATATCGCCCGCCATTCTTTTCAACCGGCCAATCGCGTCGTGATAACTTGTCACCGCGATCACATGATCCAGTGCAGCAAAATCCGCAACCAGCATTTGCCATTTTTGGAACGCTTGATACTCGATGGAATCCAGACTGCGCTCACCGGGAAAACCGGCAATCCGCAACACTTCCGTGATGACTCTGGCAAAAACGGAATGACTGCCCGATCGAGGTAATTGCGTTTGGCGCAACGCGTGCATCGCCGATAAGCGCTGAAACAACACCGGACAACTCGCTTGCCCTCCCGCTTGTTTCACCAGCGCAAGCAATCGCTCCAGCGTCATCACCGGTTCGGCAAACCGGCGTATGCGCGCATCCAGCAGCGCTCGCCGTTCCATCTCGGTATCCGCGTCCGCTAGAAAGGGCGATCGCAGCCAGTGACTGACACGATTGAATTCAATCGGCTGATTCAGCAGCACCAAACATACAAAGGCTGCGTCAATCAACGGATATGACGTCAGCGCCAATCCCAGGGAAATATTAAACGGCATCGCCGGATGTGTGCCCCCCGGCAATGCAAAGCGGATATCCGGATACATGACTGCAGAAAAAGTGCGCAGCAATGCACCGCGGTAATTGGTCAATGCCGGTACCACGATGCCGATTCGAACTGCGTCGCCCGCTGTTTCTAATTTGGCTCGCGCCCACAGTGCTGCCTGCTCGATTTCGTCACGGCTGCTGAGGTACTGAATGCGACTGACAGCTGGCGGAGATCGTCGATGCCGCACGGCTAAATCAGCAATCATCACGGTGCAACCGCTGGCTGTCAGATTTTTCAGGAAGGCATTTTGCTGTGGCGTAAAAATGTCAAAACCGTAACAAATCAATAGCGACGGTTTTTTAACTTCCAGAGACGAATAACGTTCTGTAATCAAATCGCAAAGGCGCGCGTGATCTATTCGGTGTGCTGAAGCCGTTCTATCCTGATAAGTGGCTATCCAATCAAGAAAAGCCCTGCCGTCTTCATTCGGATAGTAATCGTCCAAACGGTGGAGGAGCTGCCATGCATGCCCCAGTTGCCATGCCTCGCGCACCGTTTGCGCCGTTTGTGAAATGCGGAATAGCGTTTTTCCTGCCTGGGAAGATTGAATGATCGATTCCCACAGCACCTGCTCCTGTGCTACAGACAGCAGCAAGGGCAACTTGGATGATTGCCGCGTATACAATGCATCATGGTAAATACGTTCGATCAGCGCGGTAAACGGCAGAATATCAGCCGAATACCAAGCGATCATTTTCCGGCTGATTTGCTCGCGATCAAATTTTTCTTTAAGCGCCAAGGCAAGCCGCCGGTTCGGCGTTACAACCGTCGTACCGGCATCGATGCGCTTAAAAACCTCGGAAAGGGATACTTGCAGAAATTGCGGGGTGTCAGACATGCGGTATCTTGATTACCGCCTATGCTGTTTAGCGTTTCAGTTGATCCAGCTTATCTTTGACACTGGCCCATTCATCGGCGTCCGGCAGCGGATCTTTTTTCTCAATGATCGGACGCCATTTTTTCGACAATTCCGCGTTCAAATCGATGAAATGCACTTGTTCATCAGGCACATCGTCCTCCGCGTAAATCGCTTCCACCGGACATTCCGCAACGCATAGCGTGCAATCAATGCACTCATCGGGATCGATTACCAAAAAATTGGGACCTTCACGGAAACAATCCACCGGGCATACGTCCACACAATCGGTATACTTACATTTAATGCAATTTTCAGTTACTACATAAGCCATGACTCTTCCTTGCTTGACACTTTTATAGAATTGCGCATTCTATCAGAATTCAGATTAATAACGCCATCATCAAAACCGATGAAAAAGATGCTGATAATCGCCTGTTGTCCTGCACCACCGGAATCATTCCGGTAAATTTATTTTCCATGGCAAAATACCCGGTCGGTCCATTTCCAGCGCCACAAAGCTTCATAATTCATAAGGCTCTAGACTAGATCAGGACGCTTTTTCCAGCGCCATTCTGACTCTTTTAAATGCAGCTCAAAATTAACTGACACGCCGTTAAACTTTGCGAGCCGCCGCTTGGTAAAGCTCCAAAACGATTCAATACCGTTAATGTGGCAATGCCCATCTCGGGCAAATTCATTGTCACCGTGCGATACTCGAAAATGCTTGGAGTATCCTACGTCTACCAAACCATTATAACTACGCCAGCCGTCACTATAAATGACACTTTCAATGGATACCTTACCCAGTATCACCGCCTGTAAAGTCAAGCGGTTGCAATCCGGTACTATTTCGGTGTATACCCTGCCATCCCGCTCAAATACACCAAATACAGGTTGCTTTAATGTGCCACGGCCGCGCTTGAGTTTACCGTGATAACCACGATACCGTTTCGCGCCAAAATAGCTTTCATCAACTTCCACTCTACCTAACAACTTATCTTTAAGGGCAGTCTGATGGCGATATATTGCTTGCCTGAATAGGCCATACCAGCGATTGATCGTGTTACGATTTTTGCCTAACAGCAGCGCTGCTTTACTGGCTGGTATATCAATGCTAAAGCACTGAATTATTTTTCTAACTGAATAGTTACTTAATTTACTATTTCTTAACATCTTTCTAGACTAACAGATTGTCTCTGCTAGTCTAGAGCCTACACAATTAATATCACGAGCAGTCAATAAAGCCAGCAAACCGCACTGGAGTCTAACATCTACATTTTGGTTTGTAGTCATCACTACAGTGCTTACTGGGATTGCCGCATGGCCTGTAATCCAGCAATGGCTGCCTCAGAAGATTGAATCCGAGCTTCTAAATCTTCACGAAGTGAATTATCAGCAATTGCACGTATCGCCAGAAACAGAACCGCAGCCACAAGCATCGCAATCGACCTTCTCATCCACTGTATCTCAGAAGCAGGATCTCTCTGAGTCCTTGAAAACTCATAAACAATCAATGCCAGAGGCAATAGATAAAAAACAAGAGTAACTATCGCTGATAAATCCATTAGACATCAATCATTCCAAAATAATTAACTAATGATAATAGTTGGCTTGGTTTGTTGATGTTAGATTTTCCGTTTGTGCGGCTGCTACATAATGCCGGATTTTCCGGAGATAAAATGATTTGAGAGGAGGAGAAGATGAAGAATCAAATCAGTTATTCACCGGAAGTACGGGAACGAGCGGTAAGATTGGTATTCGAGCAGCAAAAGAAGCATGAATCGCAATGGCCGGCGATCAAAACAATAGCATCGAAGATTGGCTGCACGGCGGAAACGTTGCGGACATGGGTAAGAAGAGCGGAGAGGGATCAGGGAATTCGAGGCGGTATGTCGACATCGGCATATTTCGCACAGGCGGAGCTCGACCGCCGGTCGAAATGACGATGGTATTTGTCGATAGAGACAAAGCGGCATCAGGATCGATTGCCCGAACGTATCAAGCGGGATATAAAGCTGGCGACTGAAATACAACGGATTTGGGAAAGCAACTTCCGGGTTTATGGTGCTCGTAAAGTATGGCGGCAATTGTTGCGAGAAGGCATTGGCGTTGCCCGTTGCACCGTTGAGCGGTTGATGAAGAAGCTTGGGATGCAAGGTATCCGGCGCGGTAAGAGGTGCCGGACAACCGTTGCAGATGACTTACTTGCCTGTCCAGCCGACAAAGTCAATCGGCAATTTGTAGCCACTCGTCCGAATCAGCTGTGGTTCGCGGATATTACCTTTGTTGCAACGTGGACGGGGTTTGTTTATGTGGCTTTTATAACTGATGTTTCTGCCCGGTACATTGTTGGCTGGCGGGTCAGCCGGTCATTGCGCACCGATTTAGTACTGGATGCATTGGAACAGGCACTGTGGGCGCGGCGGAAAATCGAGGGATTAATTCATCATAGCGACCACGGTTGTCAATATTTGTCGATTCGCTATACGGAACGCCTGATTGAGGCCAATATTGAAGCTTCTGTTGGTAGTGTCGGGGATTCTTATGACAATGCACTGGCTGAAACAGTTAACGGACTATATAAGACCGAGGTTATCCGGCATCGCGGCCCTTGGCGCAATATCGACGATGTGGAGTTTGCGACCTTGGAATGGGTCGATTGGTTTAACAATCGCCGGTTACTGGAGCCGATCGAAAATATCCCGCCGGCAGAATTTGAAATGGCATATTATCGTCAACTAAGGGAGCCAACCAATACGGTTTGACTCAAGACAAATAGTCTCCGGAAATACCGGGACGATTCAATCTTGTGTTTGATGGCATTCTGTTGAAAACTACTCATGGGATTACTCCCTTGCGCTTGGTTGATAAAGATTCACACCTCTATCAAACCGGGCAATCCCACACCTTGGCAAGGCCTTACTGTCAGATCAAGTCTGAATTACTGTACTTTAGTGGCTCACAGATAGCTCTTTTGAGGGCTCCAGCGATAAGCCTCCGGCTTTGCTGTATATAGGGAATTTTTGCAATAAGTTGTTTCCATTGTAAATTGGTCAATATTGTTGATTGTAAAGTCGTCACTTTGATCCAGGATATTCGATTGTTTTTTTATCATAGCAAGTTACCCCTGCGCCGCACGGAAAATTGTCCCATATCTCCAATGCCGTTATATGATTATCCACTGATACTCGACCTCCACTATAAGGATTACTAACAAAAATCCGAGTTATAGGAAGATTATAATCTCCTATATTCGATCCATAGTGATCGACAATTACTTGACCATTAACTGCAGCCCAAAAGCGCCCATTATTATCATCCGATCGGTGCCAATAGACTTCAAATTTAGCCCACTTATCAATCGGCACTGGAACGGCATGATTAGTCTCTACCCAGTAGTCGATCGGTGTGAACGGACCATTGGCAATATTATCCCCTTTTGTAGTCCAGTAAAGTTTATTATCAGATCCTTTCATAACATAGACTGTAATTCGATAATCGCCGCGCCATGTATCCAAATAGCCTCCTGTCTTAAAAGCAAATTGAGTGCGCCAATTAGCTGTTGGTACTGTAATATCCAATTGTGATTCTAAATCGGCTTGATACTTGAACCAATAGGTAATGTACAAGTTCTTGACATCGCCCATTTTCCACGATCTATCAATTAATAATGGTGCCTGCGCTCCCCCTGTTCCAATCGTCCCTTTTATTTTAATTCGTTGAAAAAGCTCATTAACGATTTTTCCCTGTGGTCCAGTTACAGACCTAATTTCATTGGTTATGTGATCACTAATCGTTGAAGATGTAATGGAACGAGCAGTAATCAATTGAATCCCCGAAAAATCTGAATCTAAGGCGGAGACTGGCCAACTATATCCGGTTTCTTTGTCAGTTCCGCTGATAGCTTGCCACGCTCCAGTAGAGCTAAAGTTATATAGTGGTCCAAGTGAAATCCCTGGACCAAAGTTTGATCGAAAAAGCAAATTAGCTGCATGAGTGGCAGGAGCAACAAAGCCGACCAGGATTAATAACGATGATATGATAACCGTCAAGTTTGCTGAAGGTTGACTGCTACGATTCATACTGGATCTTTTTGTATGTAATAGTATCCTTCCATGCACTAAAAACTTAGTAAGTGGTAATAAATAACTAGTGATATTCATGCCAAAACATCCTTTTGTACAAATGAATTATGATTGGTATACAAATATGAAGAAGCGAAAAATCAACATGAAATCTAGGGAAGCGCTGAACAATTAGCGGCTTTCAGATTTCCCGGTAATACTGCCAGTTTTTTGAACACGAATTCCCGGCAATTCATTTTTTGGCAGCATTTTGCCGCCGGATTTTCCCTGTTTCTGCTTCATCGTCCGTCGCCGGGGGTATGGCGGACGGACTTCCCCTCTCAAGTCGTCATCAGTCGCCTGCGCAGCAGGTACAGGTTGACCAAGCCCATCAGCATGTTGACCTGGACGGCATTCTTCATCAGCCCGCGGTAGCGGGTCTTGGTGAATCCAAATTGCCGCTTGGTCACCCGGAACACATGTTCCACCCGTGCCCGGATCGAGAGTGCTTCCGGTTACGTTTCTTCTGACTCCCCGAGAGATTCTGTCCGGGCTTGCGTTTGTATTCATCGCTGGTGTAGCCCGCATCGCCAAATATAACCTCGTCTTCCGCCTGCAATAGCTTGGGCAGGACATTGATATCGGCTTCGTTGGCGGCGGTAATTTTAACCGTGTGCACCGCCCCGCAATCCACATCGGCCCCAACATGCACCTTCATGCCAAAGTACCATTGCTTTCCCTTCTTCCTCTGGTGCATCTCAGGATCACGTGCCTGTTCCCGATTCTTGGTCGAACTTGGCGCATGAATGAGTGTGGCGTCTACCATCGTGCCTTTGGAAACCAGCAGCCCTTGAGCCTTAAGGTGAGCATTGATCGCTTCCAGCAATACCGCCGTCAATTCGTACTTCTCCAAAAGATGATGAAAATTCAGTATCGTGGTTTCTTTCGGCAGGATATCGGTAAACCCGCCGAATCCTGCAAAGCGACATCGGCTGACGGCCTCGCCTCCCAGTCTTGGGGTAATACGGTTCAATTTGCGGCAGCAACACTGGCCAGGGTATTACCCTTTCCATTTCGCTTAAGAAAACCTCCCGGCGCGTCCGGCGTTTCTTGTGATTGTACTCAAGATCGGCAAAGCTCGATTGGCGTGACATGGCGTATTTATAGAGCAGTTGTCAGGAAATGCTATTATCCCAAACACTTCAGGATTTGTTCAGCGTTTCCTTAGCATTTTTGTGCGGTAGGTGCGATTAAAACTTTCAATGCAAGCATCCTGTGTGGGTTTATCGGGTTGAGTGAATTGAAAACGGATGCCATGGTATATTACCCATTCAGCTATCATTAATTGACTGACGAATTCAGAGCAATTATTGATCCGCAGGCGCTGCGGTTTGCCTAAATCTCAATGAGCTTGTTCAATATCTGGATAACGCAGGAGCGCCGGCAGGCTGGTGTCGATTCTAATGCGCAGCGCCTGCCGGTTATAATCATCCAGAACATTCAAGATACGGAATCGCCGTCCACTTCATAAAACTTCTCTCAACAGGGTAATGATTTGTTATTCGCTGTACTTCCATTTCTTACATCTAAATCATATAAAAACAGTATATGATATATCGGATGTGAAATAGCTGGTTTCATAAATAATTTCTGGTAATTCTGGTCGCAAAATCTGCTGTTCCAAGAGTGCTGATTGCATGATTGTTAATAACAGGAATTTATTGTGTTATGAGTTATTGGATTCATGATATGCATAAAGAGCAGGAAGTTCGGTATTGATGAACAAATTAATCCCTATCATTTTATCGGGCGGCTCAGGTACACGCCTGTGGCCATTGTCGAGAGAAAAATATCCTAAGCAGCTGTTGCCTTTGATCAATGAGGATTCATTATTGCAAGCTACGATCCGGCGTATGGATGGTTTGAAAGGTGTGCAATTGAATGCGCCCATGGTTGTTTGCAATGAAGAATACCGTTTTGTCATTGCCGAGCAATTACGTATCATGAATAGAAAGGGGAGTATTCTGCTCGAGCCTTTCGGACGCAACACTGCTCCCGCATTGACATTGGCAGCGCTTGCGGCAATGCGGGAGGGTGACGATCCTGTTCTATTGGTTATGCCATCCGATCATGTGATTATCGATGTCGAATCATTTCAGGTTGCTGTTCTTGCAGGCATGTCGCAAGCTGTCAATGGTTCTATCGTCACGTTTGGAATAACACCCGACGCTCCTGAAACGGGTTATGGTTACATTCAATCCGGCGGCTTGATAGGACAGGATGGCATAGTTCGTCACATTGCACGTTTTGTGGAGAAACCAGATCTGGTTACTGCGCAAGCGTATTTGGATGAAGGCAATTATCTCTGGAATAGCGGCTTGTTTATGATGCGGGCATCGATATGGTTGTCCGCAATTGCAAAGTGCCGGCCGGATGTTTTAACTGCATGCCGGGCAGCTTGGGAGCAAGGATCGGTTGACGGCGAGTTTCTCCGTATTGATAAAAAAGCGTTCGAGCAATGCCCGAATGATTCGATCGATTATGCCGTGATGGAAAAAATTGTTGGCGGTGATAATGAGCTACCCGCCGGTGTTGTCATCCCGCTTACTGCGGGATGGTCGGATATCGGCGCGTGGAGCTCGTTATGGCAGGTGTTGCCTAAAGATGACGCCGGTAATGTAGCGAAGGGAGATGTACTATTAAAAGAATGCCGAAATACGCTGGCCATTTCGGAGAGCCGTTTGGTAGCTTGTGTCGGTGTTGAAAATGTGATTGTTGTCGAGACTCCTGATGCCGTGTTGGTGGTACATAAGGATAAGACCCAAGACGTGAAGCAGGTTGTCGATATGCTGAAAGAGCAGAAACGTTCCGAAGGAAAGCTGCATCGCAAGGTGTTTCGCCCCTGGGGATGGTACGATGGCATTGATGTCGGCGAGCGTTTCCAGGTAAAGCGTATCGTAGTGAAGCCCGGTGCAGCCTTATCCCTGCAAATGCATCATCACCGCGCGGAACACTGGGTTGTTGTGCGTGGCACAGCGCGAGTTACGCGCGATCAAGAAATTTTTCTGGTTTCCGAAAATCAGTCAACTTATATTCCATTAGGTACGAGTCATCGTTTGGAAAATCCGGGCCGTGTACCCCTGGAAATGATTGAAATTCAATCCGGTTCGTATTTAGGAGAAGATGATATTGTTCGGTTCGAAGACATTTATGGCCGGAAAGAGCATTGATTGAGTGTTTTCTTCTACTTATCCAATTGCTTTAGCGCCTTTTCTTCAATATGAGTCAATAATCTCAGGCACGGCAAGTAGCCATCATAGACGATGCCGTGCACCTCGATACGTTTCTGTGAGCGCAACATACTGACCAAATACTGCGTGATACCCTGAGTGATCACCTGGCCGGGAACCAGAACCGGAATTCCCGGCGGGTAGGGTGTAATCTGGTCTGCGCTTATCCGGCCGTTAAGGTGAGGGTTGACTTTTTCTTGCTCGTCCAGCAGTGGCATCAATTCTCCGCCGCAATAGAAAGCATCGCGTGGTAGAAATTTCAACTCGGTAAAACGTGGAATCTCGGCGGTTTGATAAAGCCGCTGCGGCGCGCGGTTCTCACGCGCGATGCGCATCAAGGCATCGTATAGCCTCGATACCTTGCTGCGGGTGGTGCCGATCGTGAGCAGCAGCGTGAGTGTATTGAAAGTGGATTTTTCCACTTGAATGTTGAAACGCTCGAATAATTCCTGGATTAATTCTTCAACGGTAAACCCGCAGCGCGAAATATCCACCGTGACTTTGGTGGGATCAAGCCGAATATTGTCTTGCTTGATTTCATCCGGCAGAAGATCGGCAAGTTCCAATACCTGAAATGCGCCGGTGGCGTTGATTTGCGCGCGTAATTCTTTGGCCAGCTCCAGCGTGCGCGACAGCAGCTTGTATCCTTCCAGCATGATCTGCTTACGCGCCACATCGAGGCTTGCAATCATGCTGTATTGCGGACTCGTGGAAGTATGCATGTTGAAATTTTCGCGGAACAGATGTTCGTTGAAATAGGGATCGTTGACATGAATCATGCTGGATTGCGAGAAAGCCGACAGCACTTTGTGCGTACTTTGAGTGGCGTAATCCGCGCCGGCTTCCAATGCGGTGGGGCGGAAAGCCGGGTGGAACCGGGCAAAACCATACCAAGCCTCATCGATAATGACTTTGATGCCTTTCGCATGTGCTGCTTGAATAATCGGCGGCAGATCATAGCGTAAGCCGTCATAGGTGCAATTGGTCAGAATCAGCGCTTGTGCGTCGGGATGTTCTTCGATGGCTTTAAATAGTGTTTGTTTGGGCACCGGTCCGTAAATGTTGAATTTTTTATTGACCGAGGAATCCAGATAAATCGGATGCGCACCGGATAGCACAACGCCGTGATGCACGGATTTGTGGCAATTGCGATCCAGTAATAACTTGTTGCCGGGTGCCAGCAATGTTTGAAAAATGACCTTGTTGGCGGTTGAAGTGCCGTTGGTGGCAAAAAATGTCCGCCGCGCGCCAAAAGCCTTTGCGGCGATTTTCTGTGCTTCCGCGATCACCCCGGTGGGCTCCATCAATGAATCGAGCATCGGCACGGAAACCGATAAATCGGCACGAAAGATATGCTCGCCGATGAATTCATAGAAATCGCTGACCCAGGGACTATCGCGCAGCGAATCGCCTGATGAGTGCCCCGGTGTATGCCAGGCGTCTTTGGCCATCAACACATAATGCTTGAGCTGATCGTAGAAAGGCGTGCGCGCTTTTTCCTGCAATTGAGCGTTAAGTATACGGTAGATGCCGCGGTAATCGCGTTCTCCGCGGTAAAAATAGCCATCCACGGTTTCGGAAAACAAGGCATCGACCACATCATCTTCTTGCTCCTGAGCGATCAGGATGTAGATATTCAACTCCGGGCGGAAATGAGAGATTTTCTGCACCAGCTCGAGTGCGGTCATTTGCAGGTCGCGAGCATGTCTGCCTTGAGTTTTTAAGGTGTAGAGCTTGTCGTCTACGATCAATCCCTGGATGTCGCCATCCTGCTCGATTGACTGCAATGCTTCTTGGGCCGTTGTGACACCGGAGAAAACCATACCCAGCGGATTTTCCATCGATTTGGCGGCGCTATTCAGTCCTTTGACGAATTCCTTCAACACCAGCTTTTCATCGTTGATAATCAAAATCCGGCTGAGTGGTTTTTTCATGAACGAAGCTTATCTAATAGTGGATGATGGATAGGAAATCAGTCTGGCAAATGCAGACTTATTCAAAACTGACTAGCGTGAATGTATACGATCCCAGATCGGTTAACCGCATCAACACATTTTTTACCGTCGTGGAAGCGCCGATCATCACCGATGGGATGTGCAGTTGACCGTTTTCGGGTGAGAACGTTGCGATACTGGTTGGGTTTACCGGCAGTGCCGCCACGCTGGCCGAGTCAAGCTGAAAAACATAATCCGGTTTGTCGCTGATCAGCCGCAAATTGACGGTATACATCTGACCGCCTCCGATATCGACGGCGAGACTTAAAATACCACTGCTGAATATACCGGTTGCATCCGTTACCTCGACGCGATCGATTTTTACCAAGTTGCTTAGCGCTGCGTGAGAACCGTCAAAATCTTCGAGCGGTGCATTAGTAAGATTTCCCCCTAGGTTTCTAACCGGGAGTTTTTCAATGGCATCAAAAACTGCCATACCATCGAAAATAACGCGCCCGAATACCGTAAAGCCGCCGTTCTGATGATCCAGATTTGCGGAATTATCGGCCAGATTGACAAACCATTGACTGGTTGCACTGTTGGGATTGTCGGGGAGTTTTGCCATAGCCACGGTTCCGCGCGTATTGGAAATTTTGAATTCGTTGACGATAGGAGAAAATGTATTGACGGGTACAAGTGAGTCTTCACTAGCGCCATTCACGATCTTGAAACCGCCGCCTTGAATAACAAAACCTGGCATGCTGCGATGGAAAATTCCGTTGGTATAAGCGTCGCTATGGATGTATTGAAGAAAATTGGCGGTCGTGACCGGTGTTTGTGTTTCGAAAAGTTCAATACAAAATTGCCCCATGTTGCTGGTGAAACAAGCCACAGGATTCGCTTGTGCCATGGGCGCTGAAAAAAATAAACAGATTAAAAACGCAACTTTTGAATAAGTTTGAGAGATACGCATAATAATTGGGATGATAGGGATTAAATCTGAATTTTACTGATAGAAATTGCTGTGAAGCAATGATTTTATATTGCTAAGCCGCGGTTTTTCGTAACAGAATTGTGATTAGGACAGAGGAATGAGCGGTTTCTTGACGCGATGGATGAAATAAAAATAAATGAGTGTGCTGGCAACCGCAGCAAAGAAGCACCACACCGAAGCGAAGGTTTCCAGGTAAGTGAAATAGGCGATAAAGAAGCCGATCGTGATGATGATGCCGGCGAGATATAAGTGCTTGTAACTGGAAAAAATGAACGGAACGCAGGTTGCCAGCAAATATAAAACAATAACCAGCTGATAGCTGCCGACATGATGTTGATAATTGATACTGTGATGGATGATTTCCGCAATAATCGGTTCGTTCGCCAGGCCGATGACGGTATAGATCGCGAGCCCGATACCCGCTAAGCCGATCATTGCGATGATTTTCTTACGTAAATTGTCAGTTTCTGCGCGATAAACGGCGAATGGCGCAAATAGCGGCCAGATAATGCCGATGAATGTGCCATAAATATTACTCAGCCAAAATTGTGATGGCGATGTATCGCTGTGCGCCAGAGTCACCCAAAGCAATCCCTCTACCAGTTGCTGAACAGCGAAAATGAGCGGAATCAGCGCAACCGGAAAATCCTTGGAATAGACGGTCTTCCGGATTGATGCGACACCGACAACCAAAAGCGTTCCACTGACGATAAAGCTTGCTTCCGCTGAAAAACACATCGTAATTACCGGTATTGTTTGTTGGTCAGATTGTTTCTATTTATGAAGGCTCTAGACTAGCAGAGACAATCTGTTAGTCTAGAGCCATATTAAATCATTCAGAGACTTAAAGGAGGAAAGAAAAAGTTTGACTCAGTGGTTTAGCTGGTACAATCAGGAACATTTTCATCAAGGTCTTGATAATCAAACTCCCAATGAGGTTTATTGTCAATTTCAAGCA
This sequence comes from Gammaproteobacteria bacterium, assembly GCA_015709615.1. Taxonomy (NCBI): domain Bacteria; kingdom Pseudomonadati; phylum Pseudomonadota; class Gammaproteobacteria; species Gammaproteobacteria bacterium. The sequence goes on from CP054179.1 coordinate 939,505, forward strand.
ATTCATCAGGCTGCCTGTGCTTGATTAACTAGCCATATCAGAACTTAATTTCTGCCCTCAGGTTTTACAGTTCATGGAGGCCACTCCACGGCCCCATGAATCGCTTGGAAGACTTCCACCTATCCAATTTACTATGGCAAAACCCCAATAACCTCTACTTTTGATTGGATCGAAAATTTGAGGAGACTACACACAATGCGCCTGAGAGTAGGCAACTTTTGCTTTCCCTCGGTCTCCGTCAATACACTCACCTATATGCTGATGGATCGCGCTTATGAGGGCAACCAAACACGACAACTGGCACTAGATTTGGGTTACATTCCGGTTATCCTGCCCAAGGCAAATCGTTTGTCGCCTTGGGAATACAACCGTGTCATGTATAGAAAGCGCAACGAGATCGAACGATTGTTCAGAAGGCTCAAGGGATTTCGCCGAGTCTTCTCCAGGTTCGATAAGCTTGATGTCGTCTTCATCTCCTTCATTCACTGCGCCTTCATCGTCGAAGCACTCAGATTGTGTTAGCAGGCCCTAATACGTCACAAGCGCCGCACTGCTTGCAGCCGATAAATTATCTTCGGCATCGAATGCTTGCACAGTATATTTGTACAATGCGCCTCTTGCAGAACCTGACAGTACATCATTATATTTATTCGTAGTAGCCACAGCGATTTTTGTTCCATTCCGGTATACGTTATAACCTGCAACCGCAATATTATCCGCAGATACGTTCCATGATAATAAAACACCTGCAGCAGTTGAATATTTTGATATTTTTGCTGCTAGCGAGGAAGGTGTTGTTGGAGGAGTAGTATCATAGTTGTAACAAGACACTCCATTTCCGCATGGAAAGCCATCCCATATCTGCAACTTTGTTGTATGATTCTCCACTGTAGCATAGCCCCCGCTATAAGGATTACTAACAAATATCCGGGTTATAGGAAGATTGTAATCCCCCATATTCGGCCCGTAGCGATCGACGATCACTTGACCATCGATTGCAGCCCAATAACGACCATCACTGCCGCTTGAGCGATGCCAATAAACTTCAAATTTAGACCACTTATCAACCGGCACTGGAACGGCATGATTAGTCTCAATCCAGTAATCTACCGGTGTGAACGGGCCATTGGCCACATTATCGCCTTTTGTTGCCCAATAAAGCTCTCCATCAGACCCTTTATAGACATAAGTAGTGATACGGTAATCGCCGGACCAGCTATTATTGTAGCCACCCGTTTTAAACTCGAAATGAGTACGCCAATTGCCGCCAGGTACAGTGCTATCCAGTTGAGTTTCCAAGTTTGTTTGATACTTGAACCAGTAAGTAATATACAAATCCTTAACATCCCCCTTACTCCAAGGTCTGTTGATTAATAACGGAGCCTGGGAACCACCTGCTCCTACTGACGATTTTATTTTCACTTGCTGGAAAAGCTCGTTAATCGGACTGCCATCCGGTCCGGCAGTAGATCTAATCTGATTGGTAACATAATTTCCAATCGTTGAGGAAGTAATCGGATCAACAGTAATCAACTGAACCCCTGAGAAATCCGAACCCAGTGCGGAAACTGGCCACATATATCCGGTTTCCTTATCGATACCGTTAATCGCTTGCCATGCGCCATAAGTACTGTAGCCATAGAGAGGTCCAAGTGAGATACCTGAGCCCAAGTTTGATCTGAAAAGCAAATTTGCCGCATGAACCACAGGGGCAAAAAAACTTGTCATGATAACGAGTAATAACATAATCATTATTACTCTTGTTCCAGGTAACATAGCGTGATTTATGCTATTTATTTTTTTCCATAGCAGCTTACTACTCATTTCCAGCAAGCTTATATCTTGTGATTCTTGATGATAAGTGTTCATAGTGAGGTTCCTCCTTAGATGTAAGAATTTCTAGCGTTGTTTACAGTATTCAGGAGAATACTGTAGATGAACATACACAAACGCACTCGTTTAACATTATTGGATCGTCAGGAAATCTGGCGGCTGTATCAAACCCGGCTGTGGAAGGTAGTTCAGCTGGCAGAATACTTTCACGTCAGCCGGCCAACGATTTATGACGTACTGAAACGAGCCAGACTCCAGGAATTTACTCCGCGTAGCAGTACCAATCAGCGCTTCAAGACACTGCAGTATGGCCTCAAACGTTTGGCTAAAGTAGAGCAAACCATCCAGGAACGTCTCAAGCGTGAAGCGAAGCGCTATAACAAATCTTATCCGGGCGAGCTCGTTCACCTCGATACCAAGCGGCTTCCATTATTGAAAGGACAGTCTGCCAATGAACCTCGCGAGTACCTGTTTGTGGCCATCGATGATTTCTCCAGGGAATTATATGCCGATATCTTCCCCGATAAAACTCAATACAGCGCCGCTTGCTTTCTCATCGCTACTGTTGCCCAATGTCCTTATCAAATCGATTGCACTTATTCCGATAACGGCACGGAATTTAAAGGAACTGACGATCATGCTTTTGTCAAAGCTTGCAGGCAACACGGTATCGGTCAGAAGTTTACTCGTGTCAATCGTCCTCAAACCAACGGGAAAGCTGAGCGCGTGATCCGCACGCTCATGGACATGTGGCACAACAAATTCTGTTTTAAAGACACTGCTGACCGACGTATTCAACTTGTCCGTTTCATTAACTTCTACAACACCGTCAAACCCCATAAGAGTTTGTATAACGCAACCCCTTATGAAATACTCAACGCTTATTTCAATCAACCTCTCTGTAAACAACCCTGAGATTTCTTACACCTTAGAGTTAAAAGGACGGAACTGCGTGGATACGCATGTATCAACATTATTTTGTTCGATACCTGTCGAATCACAGTTGTGATTAAGACGGTTGCGTTATCTGGCAGTCCTGCCATCGTAGGGTATTTACCCGTTAGATCAGTGACTTTGCGTCCTCTGCTTTCGCAGAGTTTGCCTTTTTCATATTGCTGCTTAATTACTAAAGCACAGAATGTGCCAACCTCAAACTTAAATAAAGCTCCCCACTGCAAGCGGCGGAGTGTTAACTACGCTCTTCATTTCATCCCAAGTGGCGGAAAATTGAACTCACAAAGATTTATAGTCACGTCGGGAATTCGATCCACTCTAAAGTAGAGTTTTATTGTCCATCATAAGGTTAAAACTACCGGTCACCGGAAGTACGGGAACGAGCGGTAAGATTGGTATTCGAGCAGCAAAAGGAGCATGAATCGCAATGGTCGGCGATCAAATCGATCGCATCGAAGATTGGCTGCACGGCGGAAACATTGCGGACATGAGTAAGAAGAGCGGAGAGGGATCAGGGAACTCGAGGCGGACTGTCGACATCGGATCGTGAGCGGCTCAAGGAATTGGAACGGGAAAATCAGGAATTAAAGCGTGCTAACGAAATACTGCGTAAGGCATCGGCTTATTTCGCACAGGCGGAGCTCGACCGCCGGTCGAAATGACGATGGTATTTGTCGATAGAAACAAAGCGGCATACGGAGTCGAGCCAATCTGTAGGCAAATACGGATTGCTCCGTCGAATTATTATGAATACAAAAGGCGCAAGCGGGATCCGGATCGATTGCCCGAACGCATTAAGCGGGACATGAAGCTGGCGACCGAAATACAACGGGTTTGGGAAAACAACTTCCGGGTTTATGGTGCTCGTAAAGTATAGCGGCAATTGTTGCGAGAAGGCATTGGCGTTGCCCGTTGCACCGTTGAGCGGTTGATGAAGAAGCTTGGGATGCAAGGTATCCGGCGTGGCAAGAGATGCCGGACAACCATTGTAAATGACTTACTTGCCTGTCCGTAAGCTCCCCCGTCAAGTAGACAAAGTCCGGTAGAGATTCGGAACCCGGGTTAACCGTGGTATGAACTGCACCGGCGGGATGTCACCCAATGCTTCATGCGTGCGGTATTCATTATAATCAATCAGCCACTGTTCAGTGATGGTTTGAACCTGTTCAAGATTGGCAAAAAGATACGCATCAAGTACCTCAGTCCGGTAAGTTCGATTAAAGCGTTCGATAAAGGCATTCTGGTTTGGCTTTCCTGGCGGAATATATCGGATGGCGATGCTTTTGGCCGCTGCCCATTCGGTGAATATTTGCGAGACCAGTTCCGGCCCGTTGTCCAGCCGTATGGCATCGGGTACACCATAGCAGTCGATCAGGCGGTTTAACACCCGGATCAACCGCGCTGAAGGAATCGATGTGCCGATTTCGATGGCTAGGCATCTCGTTTGCTTCATCTATTACATTCAACGTCCGGAACCGTCTGCCACAGTACAAGGTGTCATGCATGAAATCCAATGCCCAGCAGCAATTCGGTGCGTTGACCAGCTCCAGCGGTTGCCGAGGCCGATCCGGCAATCTCTTCCTGCATCGCCGAGGCATGTTCAAACCCATGTCGCAATATACCCGACGTGCGCGCTCCTTGTTCCAGCAGCGACCATCCAACCGTAGCCTGGCGAAGCACTTCCAGAATCCCCAGCGCCCATGCCGGGTCACGATGGCATTGAGCGCATCAATCACTTCGGCATCTCGTTCCGATGCCAGTACTGGCCTTTTGTAGTACGCCGCCCGCGACAAGCCGACAATCTGACAGGCGCGCATAATCGACAATTTGCTTTGCACCAACTGCTGATTACTTCGCGCTTGGCCGGCGGCGTCAGAACTTTCGGTTTAGAACGTCCCTGATTGCTGCATTCTCCAGCACCAGATCGGCATACATGCGTTTGAGCTTGGCATTCTCAGCCTCCAGCTCACGTAATCGCTGTAGCTCGGACACCTATACGCCTGAGTACTTGCTCTTCCACTGGTAGTACGTGGCGTTGCTAATACCGTGCTTGCGACACAACTCAACCACCGGCATACCAGTCTCGCCTTCTTTCAGTACCGCAACGATCTGACTTTCTGCAAATCTACTTCTCTTCATGGAAATCTCCATTATCAGGAGGTTCCGAAATTCTACTGACCTTTGTCTACTCACAGGGGGGAGTTTACGCCACCACAGGTAGCCTATTCGCGTCCGACAGAACATACTTTCTACCGTCATACGCAAATCACGCTAGTAATAAATTGCTTCTTAAAACATATCTCGACCATAACGATCACTGAATATCAATCGGAGCAACGCAAGCTCGTCTTATTGGTAGTATGGAAAAGTCAATATACGAATTTGCACCTCTTATTATGCGCTTATCTTTATTGTCAAAAGATTATGAAGAACTAAAAACCGAAGTACTTTTTGTGTTTAACTAATGCGTCACGAGAACTGCACCACTCGAAGCCGATAGATTATCTTCGGCATCAAATGCTTTAACAGTGTAGCTATAGAGTGCGCCTTTTGCCGCACCACTGAGCACATCATTATATTTATTTGAAGTAGTCGCAGCGATTTTTGTGCCATTACGGTATACGTTATATCCTGCTACCGCTACGTTATCTACAGATGCATTCCATGATAATGAAACACCGGTAGCAGTTGAATATTTTGATATTTTTGCTGCTAGCGAGGAAGGTGTTGTTGGAGGAGCAGTATCATAGTTGTAACAAGGCACTCCACTTCCACATGGAAAACCATCCCATATCTGCAATTTCGTTATATGATTGTCTACCGTGGCACGGCCGCCACTATAGGGATTACTGACAAAAATCCGGGTTATTGGAAGATTATAATCTCCCATATTCGGTCCACGGTGATCGACAATTACTTGACCGTCTATCGCTGCCCAATAGCGTCCGTCGCTACCATTCGACCGGTGCCAATAGACTTCAAATTTAGACCACTTATCAATAGGTACCGGAACGTCGCGATTTTCTTCGCGCCAGTAATCTACCGGTGTAAACGGACCATTGGCAACATTATCACCTTTCGTAACCCAGTAAAGCTTTCCATCAGTTCCTTTTATGACAGAAATTGTGATTCGGTAATCGCCGGTCCATGTATTTGCGTAACCGCCCGTCTTGAATTCAAAGTGAGTACGCCAGTTCGCCGCAGGAACGACATTATCCAATTGTGTTCCCAAGTCGGCCTGATACTTAAACCAATAAGTAATATACAAATCATTAACATCGCCGATGTCCCACGGTCTATTAATCACTAATGGCGCCTGTGACCCTCCCGTTCCGATAACTCCTTTCATTTTCACTTGCTGGAAAATCTCATTGCCCGGATCTCCACCAGGACCAGTTACTGATCTGATCTCATTGGTTATATAATTTCCGATCGTTGAAGGGGTAATTGGATCTACAGTTATTAATTGAATCCCGGAAAAGTTTGCATTCAAAGCAGAAACCGGCCACATATAACCGGTTTCCTTATCAGTGCCGTTAATAGCCTGCCATGCGCCATACGTGCTGTAGCCATAGAGCGGCCCTAGTGTGATGCCAGATCCAAGATTCGATCTAAAGAGCAAGTTAGCGGTAGAGCTCGGCGTTGAAACTGAATTCGTAGTTAGGTCGGCAGCCGTACCCGTTAGGGTATACAACGAAGAAATCACAAATAATAAGACAGCCCCGCTTTGTTTGGAAATGATGCTCAAGTTCCATTGTTTTGGCCCAAAAATTTTAGCGATCAATGATAATAATACTTTACCAGTAAAGCATACTTGATTATAAAGACTCATATTTTCTCACCTTTTAGTTATATAAAATATGCAACTGAAGCTGATCCACAGCTTCGGCTGTTAACAGAACATACTGGGAAAAATGCAAGAATTACTAGCGTTGTTACCCACATTGTGGAAACAACGGTAAGTGAACATGCACAAACATATATGATTAACATTACTTATCAGATCGATTATACCTAATCCGATAACGGCAAGGAATTTAAGGGGACTGCCGGTCACTCTTTCGTCAAAACATGCGCGCAACACGGTATTGGCCAGAAGTTTACGCGCATCAATCGTCCGCAAACCAACGGAAAAGCTGATCGGGTGATCCGTACCCTGATGGACATGTGGCACAACAAATTCTGTTTTAAAGACACCGCTGACCGCCGTATTCAACTTGTCCGTTTCATTAACTTCTACAACACCGTCAAACCCCATAAGAGTTTGAATAACGCAACCCCTTATGAAATACTCAACACTTATTTCAATCAACCTCTCTGTAAACAACCCTGAGAGTTCTTACACATTACTTGATTATTAAAATTCGTGATAACTTTTTCAACCCCGCGGTTGGAAGTTACCGCAGCTCGCCGAAAGTTTTCAAATTTCAAGTTCAAAGTCTACATTGTTTGTAACTGATAAAACTCAAAGAGCTTATTTCTCGCAGCAGAGCCCAATCGCGTCTCAAATAAACTTTTCCCGGCCAATTCCGTGCAGATATTTTCCCCGATCTGATCTGATCTGGAACAGTGAGCCGGAATTTTCAGCAGAACTGTTATCAGCCAATGCTCAACACTAAAACCGAGTGTGTTATCCGCACCCTTTGTAAATGTGGCATGAAAATCCTGATCTTGAAGACTGTTCCGGTTAGCACATTCAACGTGATCACCTTTTAGTTCCCATGACAACTTCAAACTCCACAAAAGTTTAGATAACTCAATTCTTTTCATGGAATACTTCAATTTTTTTAATGTAAATCCTTTTCTACCAACTCAGCAAGTGATTGATAATCTTTTGCAATACGTTCTGACACCTGGTGCGATTCATACTTATTCCATGCTTGAGCACGATTATGCTCCGCAATCACCATCAAAGTACTTATATCCGAAAGAAGGTAAGTAATAGCATTCGCTACAGTTTGCGATGTGACGTTGTCTAACAGTATTCCATTCAAATTGTTAACAAATACATCAGGTATGCCGCCAACCGAAGTAGTAATGCAAGGCAATCCAGCTGCCATGGCTTCCAGCAATGAGGCTGGGCAACCTTCTGCATAAGAAGTAGGAAAAACAAATAGGTCGCCATCAAGCAATATTTGCGCTTTAGTTGCCGTACTCACATACCCAGTAACGGTTACATCCGGAATAGAACGTTCAGCCACCAACTGCACAATCGCTTCACGTTCTTCTCCATCGCCCACAAACCAGAGAGTCAAATCAGGGTAATCAGGTTTTAGGGATGCATAGGCATCAAGCAATTCCCGCATCCCTTTACCAGCGACCAAACGTGAAATAAAAACCAGACGGAAATCAGTATGCTCTTGCCTAACAATGCCATCGAACATCGCGCCATCGAACATCGCAGAATCCACCCTAATTTTATCCGGATTAAAATCCATTGATATCAACTGCTCACGAAAATGGCTGGCAAGAACAATTGTCTTTGCCGGCCAGTCATAAATGTACCGAAAAAGATGACGGAAGAAGCGATTTCCCGCAATCTTTGCCGACAAATCTTCTTCCCATCCATGCATAAACATCAGTACTTCACGTTTATTCATTAATCGCAATACCAGCAGGAATAATCCATCACGAAATAAAGACTTGAGATTCAATGACGGATTGATGTGCACTACATCCGGTTTCGCAGTACCTACATGCCAAATTAACCTTACTGCATCAAAAAACGTGTTTAACAGTATTTTAATACGACCAACATCCGTCGAACGCCGTCCTACTAAAAAATGTTCTGTCTTGATGCTGCTATCAAATGCTCGCCGCATGACTTCAATAAATATCGCCACCCCTCCCAGAATACGGGTATCCGGATACAAAATCGTAACGTTCAGCATTCGATCAATAACTTTCAACAACTACGACCTTTGCAGCACAGTGCTTGCATAACAATATGCCCAAAGATAGCGTGAACATCTTCCGATATTTGCATATCGTTCACTGCGGCCCAGACATGATGTTGCGCAATTTCTTTGAGTTTGCCGCCACTGTATCCGCACAACCCCAATGTCACGGCACCATGAGTATTGGCGTACTGGACAGCACGAATGACGTTTTCCGAGTTTCCACTACCTGATAACGCCAGTACAAGATCACCCGGTTCCATAATATTTTTCAATTGCTCGACAAACATATCTTCAAACGAAATATCGTTAGAATAAGACATGATCAAACCGACATTGTCGAGCAGGCTTCGCCCTCGAAATGACCGGCCACTAGAAAGATAGATGCTTTTATTCCAGTCATTGATAAAATGCAGTGCCGTTAGTGAGCTCCCTCCATTTCCTAGCGTAATGATCTGACGTCCGTTTTCCCAAGCAGCGGTGACTAAACCAACCGCGTGGTCGATTTGATCCCGGTCAAGCGCAGCAAGTGTTGCTTGTAGCTTATCGAGATATGAAGTTGCGGTGATGGAAAATTTTTCGTTCATGGAAATCTCCTAGGGAGGTGGTATATTAATGATAGAAGATAATACGACTTCCCAGCGACTCAAACTTCATGGGAATTTTTCGCAAATCAGCCAATGCGTTCACAATTGCGGCATGACAGTGTTGCGGAGCATATAACATCAAGAATCCCCCCGCTCCTGCACCGAGGATTTTCCCACCCAGCGCGCCAGCTACACGTGCACGATCATACCAGCTATCAATTTCACTATTACTGATACCGGCTGTCATTTCACGTTTCAGCATCCAATTCTCGTGCAAAATCTCACCAAACACCTGGGTATTATTTTTCTGCAATTCCTCGAACAATGTATAAGTCAAACGCACCATACGCTGCATAATGCGCTGTTTCGTCGCGTCCTCAACCATCGCATCGGATTGATTTTTCAACAGTGCTGAGGCGCTTCGCGTGATTCCTGTATAAAAAACAATCGTGTCATTTTGAATAGCATGGATGGTTTCCTTGGTGCAAATTACCGGCGTGACCACCACTGAATCATCAGGTTGAAATTCGATCAGATTGAAACCACCGTAAGCTGCCGCATATTGATCCTGCTTCCCGATCGGTTCCCTGCACAAATCTATTTCGATATGGCATGCATCACGCCCCAAATGCTCGGCAGATATATAGCTGCTTTTAAAAGCATTTAGCGCATGCAACAAGCCGACAGTAAACGAACTGGACGATCCCAAGCCGGTTCCACGCGATGGAATATCGGCAATAGTGGTAATCTCGATACCGCCGGAAATATTGAGATATTCCATGGTCGCTCTGACCAAATGATGTTTAATCTCTGGAACACTGTTGACTTCTTCGTTTTTAGAATATGCAATGCGAATACCGTTATCAAACTTTGGATTCACTGTCACGTAAACATACTTATCGATAGCTGAACTCAGTACTGCGCCACCAAAACGCCGGTAAAAGGCTGGTAAATCGCTTCCGCCGCCGGTAAAACTCATTCGCAAGGGGGTACGGCTAATAATCATGTATTAAAGTGCTGGTTGGTTAATTGAATGTTTAGTCGGTTAGCGCCATTTGCACCAGCAAATATGTACGGCACCTCATCTTGCTGCCTTGAATTGTAGATAAATTCGGCTTCTTCATCATTACAGCCTCGCAACCGGTATTCTTTAAGAACCCGGCGTTTGCGCTCATCTTCCGCTATTTCAACGAAGAATCTGTGCGCATCCGGGAAAAGATGTGCAAGTTCAAGTGCGATCGTTCCATCTACAATAATCACATCTTGAGGGTTAATCGTAATCGGTATTCCACTCTCCATCTGGCGGCGCTGCAATTTATGGTAAACCCCTAATTCGAGCTGCTGCATTCCACTGGTCCGTGCTTGGAGTAATTGCGAAACAGCCGGTAAATCATAGCGCCCCTTGACACCGGCGGTGCGCTGCTGATCGTCTATCAACCAGGCATCCAAGGGTAAACGATGTGCCGTCAAACCACGCAACCGCAGACTCTCGATCACAGCGGAAGAAAAATTACTCTTACCGCTCCGGGATAAACCACCGACCAACACCAAGTCACCAGCTTTAACTTCCGCTGTTTGCATTGCAGCAAACTCGAGTAACTGCCTATGATCGTTCAAAATAAAATCAACCGCGTGCGGCAAATCGGGCAAAGTATAATCGGGCCAAGCCTTGGCGCGATAATCCATGCCTGCATACCCGGTTTCAACCAAAATAGCACGCAATCCAATAGCATGAGCCGTGGCCACATCAACCAAAGTATCCCCGATGAACCACGAACCGAAAAGATCAATATTAAATTCGCGGCAAGCGGCTTCTATCAATCCAGTCTTTGGTTTGCGGCAATTGCAATCGATTTTGAGTGCCGCAACTTCACCGGGAAAGCCGCTATCCGGATGATGCGGACAAAAATAAATGCGATCAAGATAAGCACCTTCATGCCCCAGCAATGTTTCCATACGCGCATGAATTCGCCGCAACTCGGCCATCGAACAATCTCCTCGTGCTAGTACCGGTTGATTCGTGACGATGATGCTTCTGTAATCGGATTGATTTAGCTGCCGTAGCGCTTGCGATACTCCGGGTAGCAATTCCAGCGCATCGGCGTTTGCAAGATGCCCTACTTCACGGTTAATTGTGCCGTCACGATCGAGAAATACAGCAACTTGCTGCTGATCAAGATTGGAGCGGGTAATGCGTCCGGACATAAAATCTTTGCACACCTTGTCGAGCCTATTGGGTGTACCGCTGTCTTTTATATACTCTGGGCTGATATAGCCAGCAAGCTCCTGACCAGCAACCAACATTTCCGGGAATAAGTGTTTGGCGAAGTCTATTTGTCCCTCTTTTCCCCGAAAAGGCAGAAATGCGGACTTACGCACCCAATAAAGCGCTGCATTGACCAAATTGGGATAGTAGCAAGATGGATCGTGCGGATAAGGATGAAAAGCGGCAATCCCACCATCGTCATTCACTTCAACCAAATCCGAATCGTTTGGATGATCATTGGGATGCAAAAAAAGCGTAGCTGCTGCACGAGGATGCGCCATGTGCGCCTGCTGAAACCTATTTAGATCGACTTCCAGCATGGTATCGCCGTACATCACCAAAAATTCTTCAGCAAGGTGATCCAATGCGGCGAGTGTTGCTCCGGCTGTTCCTCTCGGTACACCATCATTCAAACACGTTAAGCGCAGCCCCCAATTATTTCGTGAAGCGCAAAAATCTATAATAAACTGCGCTGCATGATTCACCAATACCAATACATCGGTGAAACCGTACCGTTTTGCCAGCAATATTTGCCGCTCCAGTAAAGGCATGCCACAAATATCGATCAAAGGTTTAGGCAGTCCATTAAGCCGCTCGGCCAATCGAGTCCCTTTACCGCCAGCCAAAATGACAACTTGTTTCACTGATGCATTTCCTGATCAATGATTTCACGGATAGCTAATTTGACTGCATCGGCTGATCCTATTTTCGGCTGCCATCCTAATGCGCGCAGTTTCTCAATCGAATAAACAAAACGAGGAACATCGCCGACCCATCCTTTATTACCCTCACCAAAACTGATCTTGGCATCCGGTGCAGCAGCCGCAACCACTTGTTCCGCCATAAAACGGACCATCACTCCTTCATCGTCAGAGCCAATGTTGTAGTAAGCCAGCCGTTCTTTCGCAAACTCACGGATATACAACATCGCATCAATTAATTCGGATACATGCAGATAACCTTTCTGCTGAGTACCGTTGCCGAGCACATTAAGATTATTTGGGGTTTGCCGCAGTTTACGGATGAAATCAAGCAAGGCACCATGCGTAGCAGGCACACCAATCACATTAGGAAATCTGAAAATCCAAGCCCGTTCGAGCCAGGCCTCTGCTGCTGCACTGATCAAAGCTTCGGATGCCAGTTTCATGGCGCCATAATTGGAAATCGGCAATAAGGGTCCAATATCTTCATGCAGTCTTACATTTTCATGATCACCATAAACCGCGGAAGTCGAAGCAAATGCAAGCTGCTTGATCTTTAACCGCTTCATCACTTCGAGCGTGTTGAACGTCGTCATGAAGGTATCACGCAAATCCACGCCGGCATCATTTATACCCGCCGGTATGTCGGAATTAGCCGCCAAATGCCACACTTCAGTGATCGGATCCGTGCTGTAAAACTGCTGAGCGACTCGCATAAATGCAGATAAATCCGATAAATCAGCCTCTACAAATACAAATCGCGCATCTTGCAAACTGTGCGCAATATTTTTCCTCGAGCCGTTACTTAAATTATCTATTCCAAGAATTCGGTGATTACTCGCAAGCAAACGCTGCACCATATTGCAGCCAATAAAACCGGCCGCACCCGTAACTAGAATTGCCAAAATGAAATCCCCATAACTTGTAAGGTAAGACGGGGCTTATGATGAATGCAGTTCTGGTTGCTACTCATTTCCTCTGTCTATTCCCACCAACGTAAACGTAAAATAACGACACGACATTCGAAGTGTTTGTCATTGCATAATCTACTCGGCAAAAACCGCATCATAAGCCGCTAATAGTTTAGGTACTTCATAGCGCCACTCGAGCTCATTCCTCACCCGGTTGCGACCAAATTCCCCCATGCGCTGCCGCAATTCCGGATCATCCAGTAATTGCACTATTTTCAAAGCCATATCCACCGGATCATTTTTCTTCGCATATAACGACGCATCCAATGCAGAAACCCTACCCTCGGTTAGATCGAACTGCACAATGGGTTTACCTAAGGCCATATACTCCATGATCTTATTCATCGTAGACTTATCGTTCATTTCATTGGCCACATCAGGATTCACACATATATCCGCGGTATTGAGCATCGCTAATAATTCTTGGTCCGGTACCCGGCCGGTAAAAGTCACAAAATCGCCAATTCCAAGATTAATAGCTAACTGTTTCATCTCTTCAAGCGATGTGCCGCCGCCTACCAGACCGAAATGCACGTCCGTCCGTCCCAAATCCTTGATCATGCAACACGCGGACTGCAATAGCAGATCGATCCCTTCCTGCGCCCCCATTACACCGACATAACCGACTAAATAGCGCCGCCCGTGTTTAAGCTCTTCGTTGGGTAGCAGGATACGCATGCGATCCAGTTTAGGCCCGCTACGCACCACGAAAACTTTTGCTGGGTTCATTCCACCGCGTTCTATCGCAATCTTTTTATACGATTCGTTGGTAGCGATCGAAACATCTGCAGTTTTGAATGTCCACCGTTCGAACAGCACCAGTAACTTATAAAAGAAATCACGGCATCCGAATTTCGCCTCATACAGCTCCGGGTTGATATCGTGATGATCGAACAGGAATTTCTTGCGCATAAACAACTTAAAGAAACCACTGATCAGAAATAGTAAATCAGGTGGATTGCACGCGTGAATGACATCGAACCCCTGAGAAAATTGCACTTTCCAGGCAAGCCGGAAGGTATGAAATAAAGCAACGGAGTATTCAATCAAGTAGCCTTTTGCACCTTCGGCTTCGAACGGCAAACCATAGCGATAAATATGAATTCCGTCAATGACTTCATATTCTTCTTCATACCCTTTACCCGTCGGGCAAATGATGGAGACGACATAACCGTTGTCATGCAGTGTTGTCGCTTCCTGCCACACCCGGCGATCAAAGGGGGAAGGAAGATTTTCGACTAAAATGAGCACTCGACGTGGAGAAGTAAGTGACATTGAATCAGTTCTTACGATATGCAATAAGTGATTTGATCATACCCAATGCATGTTCTTTGAGGATACTGGCATCAGGAAAGTAATTTTTCATGTCGCTTATAGTCGGCAAATAAAAATCAGGGCTGGTTTTTTTTATCCAGAACCGGTTGGTAAACCTTAGGAGCGACACCTGAAGCCAGCGCGGCAGGTAACTGACAAATGGAAGCCAGGAGTGCGTTTCAATCGGGAACCAGCGGTATGGTGCCTGTACAAAATAACCTTTACCCAAGCGGCGAATCTCTTTGGCAAATTCATTCTGACGAATCTGCGCTATATCCTTGAAACGTTGACCTGAAACCAATGTCCATACTTCGTCCTTCGGTGCCGTGACATGCTCGATCACGGAAGAGCAAAATACAATATCGAAGAACTTATCTGGAAATGGCAATTGACCCGCTTCCGGTATAACAACCGGTGTGAATCCGTAATGCACCGCGGCTTCCTTGACCGCTTGTTCGTCAATATCGGCCACATAGACATTCGCGGGTGAAACAGCTGAGTTTTCCAGCACTGCATGAATATACGTGCCATTCCATCCTCCTAAGTCGAGTACTCGAGTCTCGGCAGTAAGATCAAAACTATCCCGGAAAATTTTAGCTCTATGTTTACGAAATCGAATACGTAATCGTGCCAGCGCATTTTCCGATTCTTCAATGATAAACGATGATTTTTGATTCACTATTTTTATCTCCTGAGTCTCTTGAAGGATTTTCCGGAAATCCGACAAGAAAGTTTCTGATCAGATCTTAAGTGCCGCTCTCCACTCATCATAAACTCAGCGTTTTCCCAAAAAATAAATGCAAGGAAAAAGCCATGTGGAAGCGCCTGTAAAAGCCATAGCATCAATAAAGCCGCGCTTGCTGGAATAGACATCACGATAGTAATCGAGCGTAATATCTGATACCGTACTGAATACGTTTGCTAATTCGCCGCGCAATTCTTCTTTAGTGTATCCGGCATGCGCACCCAACTCATTGCGGAAACGGCCATGCAATTTTGCGTTCCAATCGGCAAAATTCCACTTCAGTTTTGCTGTCACAGAAGCGTCCTTGCTGCCAAGATATCCAACAATCCGTTTACTATTGGGTGTGCCGATCATCCATCCCCCAGCGGGGCGAAGCACACGCCGCATTTCGCGCAGAGCCGCACGAAAATCCGGAATATGCTCAAGAGCATGGAAAGAGTAAACGAAATCAAAACTCTCATCGGCAAATTCCATCCCAGTCGCATCTCCGCGGCGCAAATCCGCAAAAAGACCAGCTCGCGCATTGAAGTCAGTAACAATATCGATACCGGTAACCGAAGCTCCAAGATACTGTGCCAGAACAGCTGCTTCTATCCCTTTTCCACACCCCACCACGAGGATTTTCGTCGGTACCGAATTTAGTTGCTGACACATTAAATCCGCAAGGATGACCGTTTTAGGGTCGGAAAAATCCACATTCTGTCGATTACCAACAAATTCCGTCATATCGCTCTCCACTCAATTTAGGGGCTATCCGAACCAAATCCACTACCACTTGTTCCGGTTTTATTTCGTCCGGGACATTGCGGAACTCCGCAGCACCGTTACCGATGACGATGGTTTGCGCGAATTTAAGCACTTCATCCAGTGAAGAAGCCATTAATTTAGAGATATGCGGAATATGGTTCAGAATATAATCCTGATTCGCGCCGGTCAGCGCCGCCAAGTTCACATTCTTATCATACAGCTTGAGTTCATATCCCTTACCGATCAGATATTCGATCACTTCGACCAGGGGTGATTCGCGTAAATCATCGGTACCTGCTTTGAAAGAAAATCCCAGAATACCGATTTTTTTGTTTCCTTTTTCGACGATCATGTTGATGCCTTTTTCAATCTGCCGCTGATTTGATGGCAGAATGGCATTGATGAGGGGCAAATCCATATCTAGGCTCTTGCCTTTATACATCAGAGCACGCACGTCTTTCGGCAAACACGAACCGCCAAAGGCGAAACCGGGTTTCATGTAATACGGCGACAGGTTCAGTTTGGTATCCTGACAAAAGATTTCCATCACCTTGTGACCATCAATACCCTCCGCCTTGCAGAGATTGCCGATTTCATTGGCAAACGCCACTTTGACCGCATGCCAAGTGTTATCGGCATACTTAACCATCTCCGCCGTTTCCACTTCGGTACGAATCAATGGTGCGGACATTTTTGCATATAATTGCATCAGCAACTCACCGGCTTTGTTGTCGGTTTCGCCGATCACGGTTTTAGGCGGATTGTAATAATCGAACACGGCCGTGCCTTCGCGCAGGAATTCCGGATTGTTGCACACACCGAAATCGATCCCCGCTTTTTTGCCGGAATAGGATTCCAACGCAGGAATCACAACGGTGCGCATGGAACCCGGCAGCATCGTACTACGCGCGACTACAACATGAAAAGCGTTTTTTTCTTTGAGCGCCGCGCCAATTTGCTCACACACCTTGCGCACATGACTGAGATCCAGATTACCGTTCAGTTGCGAAGGCGTTCCCACGCAAACCAGTGAAATATCGGAATTCATCACCGCATCGCGTACATCCAGAGTTGCCCGCAGTAAATTATTTTTAACTGCGGCAGCAATCATTTCTCCGATGTCTTTCTCGACAATCGGCGATACACCTTGATTGATCAGATCAACTTTTGTTTTGTTCGGATCGACCCCGATCACGGAATGCCCGTCCGTTGCCAGGCATCCGGCAGAAACAGTACCCACATAACCCAAACCAAATATGCTTATCTTCATGCAACTCCTTTAGTTCATTGATCAGAATACATTTTTATCAATCCATCGGAATAATTCAAGCATTATAACCTGCCGTAATCCGTAAAATTGTCACCTTTTTCGCCGCACCGGTGATTTTTTCCCGCCACGTAATCGTCGACGCCGGTACTTTTTCATCAAATCGGCGGGATATCCAACCGGATGGCGGCTCATCTCTGCCACGCACCAATCCCGGTTTGCAAGTGCTATCCGGCATCGTCATTTGCACACTGACATTGGCTACCGCCGCTTGCACTCGGTCCGATTCAATCCGCACTTCGCACATTTCGGCAAAATGCCAATTAAGTTCAATCGTGTGTTCTCGAGTGCATTCAAATATATCTTCCACCCGGATGATTCCTTCATCCTTTAGAAACTCTATCTTCCGACGGTGGATGACGGGATCGGGTAAGCGTGTATAACCGTCATGACTACCGATCAGACAATCTCTCTTCTGATCACTTTCCCAACTTTCACAACGCACATTCGCCTGACGCAACCACATAAAATTGCCGCCCACCTCGGATTGATCAACCCCATCCACACGCACGGTATTGTGCGCCGAGGTACCGCGGAAATAATCACGCCACTTTTTCTGCGTATGAAATGCATAAGTACCGGGATCAATCAATAGCGCGTGACCTGCCACCGACAAAGTAAATGACAAAGCATCGGCATGACCATGCGCAGCGATAGAAAGGTACCCAAGCGGCCCGGCGTCGGCCACGATACGGACCTCATCGGCAGTGTCAAGTTTTTTGCCGAGAATAAAATAGCCACCATCGCGAAATTCCTGGCGCGCTGTTGCTGGTGGATCTTCACCAGGAAGCAATGAATCGAAAACGTGTTGAGTATCGTCACCCAGCAACCAGCGGCTCTTATCATCGAAGCACTTTGCTTTGGCTTTGAAATCTTGCCGCTTAAACAACACTGCCCCCGTAGCCAGCAGCGAACGATAAACATGCCAGTCAGGTTCTTTGCTCCAGTTCACCATCAAGGCGCCATCGGCATCGCCGATCATCGGGACAGTACCCGCTACGTCCATGATGGCGGCAATAAACTCCAGCATGCGCTCCAGCCGGCTCGTAAAGTCCCGGGAAAACTGGAAACCGTTGACACGGCCGATCAACCAGCAGATTAACATCATGTCGGTCACTTCATGCTGATAGTAAACTGCTTGCTCACGATTCACTCCGTCGGGTGCATTCTGCTTAAGCGCTTCTAGCTCGAGCTCAACATATGCCTGCTGCTGCCAGCGGCTGCTTTCTTGCCAGCAAGGCCAGGTAATTGCCGCTACAAATAGCCCCATCAGTTCGCCGAACAGATGATTGTTCGCCGACGAATGCCGCGACAAGTAACCAGCGATAAAATAACTATGCTGATAAATACTATCCAACCAACGGCGCTTAAAACGCTGCCCGCTTGCGGAAGCAAACAGAGGATTACTCTCGCCACCCAGCAAATGCCAGGTAAACGACCAATTGACAAGCCGAATGGCTAATTCAAGCGAGCTAGTCCAATTCACCCCGAACGGATACGGACACTGATCAAACCACGATTCAAGCAGCAACTGCACACCTTGCGCGTAACGCATGTCGCCGCTCAAGTGATAAGCCTGCGCAAGTGTCGTCAGATGAAGGTGGCGATTGGGTTCCCAAAGATACTTGATATCACCGACCAAGCGCTCATCGCGATAATCCAACGCCTTACCAAAAACAAGCAGCGCTTCGGAACCTGTTTTGGGATCGCGGTTCCACTGTGGCGGAAAACCTAATTGAGCATTATGCAAGGCAAAAACATCGTAATATCCGGCAAGCACCCGATCCGCCGCGGCACGATAGAGCCCGGAATCCATACCACGCGGCAGCGGATTCAACCAAGCTTTACCGAAGTGTGAGCAATCCGGTGCGGGAGGTTGACGCATCCATTTGACAGTCAATAATTCCGCTTTGGTCTGAACAGCTTGGCGAATGCGATAACCGATCTCCGGTAACCCCATTGTCCGCAACCGGTTAAACTTCCAGACGAGATTACTCATAGTTGATAACAGCAATCACTATCGCTACTTCGTAAAGAAATTGAATAGAAGCATCCATGTGATTTTGCCTATCAACCAGCATCGGTATGCAAACGCCTTCTTAAACCCGCAATGGGCCGTTCAATCGCGTAGAACATCAATGCCGAGAATGTAAATGTCAGAATAAAAGCGACTAGCGCGCGGATGGGATTGCTTGCATCGATCAACCGGTCCACCATAAATATCGAAAAAAGGTGGCTGAGATAGAAAGTGTAAGAAATAACACCGAGAAAACGCACAGGACGCCAGTTAAGCCATCGAAATACCAGCCAATCAGGGTGCCGGATTGCCAACCAGAAAACCGGAAACAAGGCCATCCCTTGCAGGGTGTAACGCAAGGTTTCGCGGAAAGTATCATCTCGCCAAATAAGGCAAAATAAGAGCATCAGCAACGCGATGCTAAGGACAATATAACCAGACCGTTGGTCCAGCAGCTCCCATGCTTCATCAGCAACCGGATTTCTCCATACCCCCATGATGCATCCAAACAATAGCGAATCAAACCGCGTGTCTGTCGCATAGTAAGTATATTCATGTGACATACCGGCTTCCAGAATTAACCAGTAACGCCAACTCAGCACCAATAAACAAAGTACGAAGAAAAATAACGCGGTATTTACATAAGAGAGCCGGCGGACCGCCAGCAAGAAAACAACCGGGAAAATAAAATAAAAATGTTCCTCGATAGCCAGAGACCAATAAACGGAAGTACTTGGCACAAGATATTCCTTACCATAAAAAATAATATAGTAATTTGTCCAGTAAAAAATCTGCGAAACGACCCCCCACAGATGCATTTGATGTTCAATCAATCCTGCCAGAGCGAATAGCGCAATTAAAAATAGCACAATATATAGCGGTGGGAATATGCGGTAAGCGCGCCGCAGATAAAAATTCTTGAAATTAATGGATCCCGTATTTTCGTATTCTCTTCGCAACAGCGTTGTTATTAAATAACCGCTTAGAAAGAAAAAAATCGTGACGCCAAATCCGCCTGGAATAATGTGCGACCAACCAGCGTGCGCCACAAAAACCAGCATCGCGGCAACAGCACGCATTCCATCCAGCGATGGGATATAAAAACCACCGGTTACTTCTTTCATAGTGTCCAGTTACGTTTTAAGTAGCAATACAAAATTATTTCAGATACTGACGATGCCAGATCTCAAGATTAAGCATACTCCACAGCAGTTTTTCGTGATTTTGGCGGCCTGCCACATGATCGGCTAAGATTTTATCAAGCATCGCAGGCTGGTAATATTCTCCGGTCAGCGATGAGGCGCTCTTCAGATGTTCATAAAGATATTCTCGCATGGAACCCTGGAACCACTCGTTGACCGGTACACGGAAACCCACTTTAGGGCGCTGTAGAATGGGCGGCGGGAGTAACCGTTTCATCGCTTCACGCAATATCCACTTCGTCGTATGGCCGCGCACCCGGTACTTATCCGGCAATTTGGATACAAACGCAGCCAATTCATGATCCATAAAAGGCATGCGTGCTTCTAAGGAAGCAGCCATCGTCATCCGGTCTCCGCGTTCCAGCAAATTGTCGGGTAACCAGCTGGTCTGATCAAAGTACAGAATGCGGCGCAAAGCGCTGTTTGCGGAAGGTGAGTCAAATTGCAAACCACTGGCGCGATTTACGGGTGGGGATATTGCCACTAATCGCATCCGCTCCGCATCCGACAAAGCGCCAAACCAACGCGGCATGCGCTCTTCGAACCGCTCTAATCCCAAGTTAACGATCGCTGTCTTGACGCGCCGGAAACGATACGGCAGCGCCTGAACCAGGGGTTCCAATAAACCGTGGCGGATAAAACCCGGTAACGCCTGATACCACCCGGCGTAACGTTCGTAGACATGCTTCGGATAACCACCCAGGAACTCATCCGATCCTTCGCCCGTCAGTACCATTTTCACCGTTTTGCGCGCTTCTTTCGCCAGCAGATAAATCGGAATATCCGATGGCTCCGCCACGGGAGCATCACGGAAACGCACCAATTCCGGTAAATGCTGCATGAGATGCTCCTGTGAAACCACCAGTTCGTGATGATCTGTTTTGAATTGCTCCGCTATGGCCTTAGCATAACCCAACTCGCTGTAGCGAGCCTCAGCAAACCCTACGGAGAAAGTTTTTACCGGTTGCACCGAATGACGGGACATTAGGCCGACTACAGCGGAAGAATCAATTCCACCGGATAGAAATGCGCCGAACGGCACATCTGCAATCATGCGGATGTTGACCGCCTCATCCAATTTATCAAGAAAAGCGCCCACGGGATCAACCGGCAGCGGCGCACCGGCAAATACATCTCGATCGGGAGTACGGTAATAGTTCTTTTCGCTTAATACCCCTTTTTCCCAAATCGCATAACAACCCGGCATGAGCTTGCGAATGCCGCGAAACAATGTAACGGGGCCAGGAACATAACGGTAGGCGAAATAATCCCATACCGCCGATGTATCCACCTCGGCTTTGATTCCAGGAAAAGTCAGAATGGATTTGATCTCGGAAGCAAACAGCAGAACACCGCGGGTTTCGCACAAAAACATCGGCTTCTTGCCGAAACGATCACGCGCCAAAAATAAGCGTTCTTTTTGACTATCCCAGATGGCAAAAGCAAACATACCACGGAAATATTCAACGCAGCGCTCCCCCCATTGTTCATAGGCATGAACAATGGTTTCAGTATCGGAGTTGGTTGCGAAATGGTGACCCAGTGTAATTAATTCATCACGCAGCGAATGAAAATTATAAATCTCGCCATTGAATATCACTTGAATCGAACTATCCTCATTCCCCATGGGCTGATGGCCGGTGGAGAGATCGATAATGGAGAGACGGCGATGAGCCAAACCAATCCGATAGCGGCCATCCCGTGTAGCCGCGGAAAAGAACCCATCATCATCCGGCCCGCGATGGGTAATAGCCGCAGACATACCGCGCAAAACATCGATTACATTATTATTTGTGAAAGGTCCGATAAAGCCGGCGATACCGCACATGAAAACACCTTTTCGAATTAAAGCGGAAGTTATTCTCAGTTTATAAATTGGGTATACCTACTGGAGATTCCTTATCAATTCGGTAACCGCGCAATTCAACTACGAATCGCTCTTCTATTTCATGCATACGATCAATATTCCTTATTGTTACAAAGCTATCCGATAGTTTCAGCCAATGCTTGCAAATCTTGAAGCGCAACAAAACTTGCTATGCACCTATCTTCTATTACCCGGGGAATAGCGTTCACAGAACTATCAATACTTTAAAAAAATTATCAGACCAAGATATTAATCTACCAATCAGGTTAGAAATTCTTTATTTTCTTAATGCGCTTATCAAAGAAATTCACTGGCATCTTTCAGGTTCATATGAGGCATTTAGAATCAGCAAGTACGGATATTTCCTGGATCAATTTAGAGAAAATGAATGGACTGAGCAGAGTCACTTTGATACGCCATCCTTACTTTTCACTTCAAATATAGCATGCAACAGAAAAAAATTGAATGAGAACAACTCGACTTACTGCGTCTGAAGACACTCCGCACCCTGCAATGATCGCAGCGCTGAATTGTGTATTCAATTAAACAAAGAATAAAGGCACAGCCTAATTCCATCAAGTTTCCCAAGTACTTATCACAGCAAAATTATTCTAAAAAACTCAGTACCATCCATCAAAATCTTAAGGAAGCGCTGAACAATTAGTGGCTTTCAGATTTCCCGGTATTACTGCCAGTTTTTTGAACACGAATTCCCGGCAACTTATTTTTTGGCGGCATTTCCGCCGGATTTTCCCCTGTTTCTGCTTCATCGCCCGCCGCCGGGGGTATGGCGGGCGGACTTCCCCTCTCAAGTCGTCATCAGCCGCCTGCGCAGCGGGTGCAAGTTGGCAAAATCCATCAGCATGTTCACTTGAACGGCATTCTTCATCAGCCCGCGATAGCGGGTCTTGGTGAATCCAAACTGCCGCTTGATCACCCGGAATACATGTTCCACCTGTGCCCGGATCGAGGAGTGCTTCCGGTTACGTTTCTTCTGACTCCCCGAGAGATCCTTGAATAAGTGTGGCATCTACCATCGTGCCTTTGGAAACTAACAGCCCTTGGGTCTTAAGGTGAGTATTGATCGCTTCCAGCAATACCGCCGTCAATTCGTACTTCTCCAAAAGATGACGGAAATTCAGTATCGTGGTCTCGTCCGGCAGGGCATCGGTAATCCAGCCGAATCCCGCAAAGCGCCGCATGCTCTCGATCTCGTACAGGGTATCTTCCATCTGCCGGTCTGACAGGTTGAACCAATTCTGCAGGCAGTAGATACGAAACATATTCCCCAGCGCCATCGGCTGGCGGCCACGCCTCCCTGGCTTTGGATAATGCCGTTCAATTTGCGGCAGCAACGCTGCCCAGGGAATTACCCCTTCCATCTCGCTTAAGAAAACCTCCCGGCGTGTCCGGCGTTTCTTGTGATTGTAGTCAAGATCTGCAAAGCTCGATTGGCGTGACATGGCGTATCTATAGAGGAGTTATCAGGAAATGCTATTATCCCAAACACTTCGGGTGTTTGTTCAGCGTTTCCTTAAGGAAACTTATCGCATCTACCATCATGACGAAATGTGATGATTAGTGAGCTCTTTTGCCTCGATTGAAACTGTAGGATCTGAGATCGAATGGATAGCACCCAGTATGGCGCCTAAAGCAAGAAAGTTCCACCCGCAAACAGAAAGAATTCCATCAGAAATACTTCCCTTTCTCACAGCTTGGATTGCAATTGCTCCCGACCAAACCAATAACTCGGCAACGATCAATGCCGGTAGAATCGCCATTGTTTCCGTATACGCCAATCCCAGTGCCAATACCACCGCCACAAAATGGAATACAGGTGCAGCAAAAACCTGCCAGACCTGACACATACTCAACCACCACCAGGGATGCCCAAATGCTGTCCTAAGATACATACCGTATGCATGAAATCGGCGCCCCCGCCACAACCGGAGAAACATCTGCGGAGTACTTTCAGAATGACCGGTATGCGACACTGCAACTTCCGGAAGCCGGATAAGGCGCCACCCTTTAGCCCGCAATCGAACACCCAATTCAGCCTCTTCGCATGCGGGAAACCATCGATGTGCAAGATAACCGACTGACTCAATCGCCCGGCGACGATAAAGACCACCACCTCCAAGTTCTGATACTTCTTTTATTTGCTGTAATGCTTCTGCTTCCGAAGCACGCCGTTTATCAGCCAAGGTGCTGATATTTGTATCTAGCAACTTACCTGCCACACCAGCCACATTCGGATTTGATTCTAGGTAATTTAATGCCATTGATAAAAATCCAGCCTGCAATACCATATCTCCATCAAGCACATAAATGTACTCGCCTTGAGCATATTGATAACCAAGTTGAACTGCAGATGCACACCCGCAGTCTGCTTTATGAGAAAACTGAATAATTCGAACAGGGTAATGTTTTGCGATTTCCACCGTTCTGTCAGTAGATAGAGAATCTACCAGAATTACTTCACCACCAATTTTTTGTATTTCCGCCACTGCAATATCAAGGCAGTTTCCAATCAATGCTTCTTCATTGAATGCTTTAATTAAAATTGAGAGTTTCATTCTATTTTCTCTAAATAATATTGGCTTTAATGATATTATAAAGTCTCTTTAGATAGTTTGAAATTGGTGCAGACCAATCGCGCTTGCGGGCATCAAATTGGCATACTCTTCGGTATTCCCGAAAAATCTCTTAGTAATACCTTTATACTTCGCTATTTGCATTCCTTAATTTCTAGTGATATAACATTTACGTGATATGATTGCTTGTCTGACTTTTTTATCCTTTATGGTAGTGTTTTTCCACTGAGAAAAGCAGGTTATATCCTGTAGAAAAAGATTATCGGAATCCGTTTTCCACTAAGAGCTGAAGAAATAATAATTTTTTGATTGTCTCGGAAAGAAGATTGCTTAGCCAATGCAGAACATGATTTTGCTTTATTCGAAGGACGCCATGAGCATAGAAAATTTTCCACGCTATGGCAATCGTTATTGGAAAACCCCCAATTTTGATGAAATGGCTGAAAAAGGGACCGAATTCCTCCGCCATTATACGGCAGCCATCTCTACCTCTATGGCATTTAGCGCAATGCTGACCGGCAAAAATCCCCATGAATTTACGGATCGTAAGTTTTACACGAACGTGCAGCCCACGCAGTTCGAAACAATTTTCAGCCGTCTGCAGGCTGAGGGTTATGATTGCCATATTCTCTGGTCGCCGGATTATATGATTGGCGCATGGCCATATGTGCGCTGCTTTGGCGACGAGAGCAGAACTCGTATTCATGTACTGGAGATGCAACAAACATGCGCCATTCAGCGCCCGCACGATTTTACGTTGGAGCGTGACGACGCTCTGATGAAAAAGACGAAACAGTTGATCTACGATGAATTAAACAGCATTCAACCTGCCTCGAAACAGTTTATCTGGATGCATTTGCCGCATGTGTTGCGCGGTCGGTGCAGCTACGGTGACGACATAGATGTCTTCGATGAGATTCTCGGATTTGTACGAAGGAAATACGGTGATGAATCTATTTACATCACAGCGGATCACGGCCATATGAACCTACACAAGAACATTATGGCCTACGGCTTCCATGTATACGATTTAGCATGTCGTGTGCCACTGATCTCGCCTCGGGTCAATGGATTAAAAAAGGTGGAGAGGATTACCTCTCACACTGATCTGATGGATATTATTCTGAATGGAAGAATCCCGGAACATGATTATGTGCTGACAGATTCTCAGTATTATTGCCAGCCAGACCGAAAGCTAGCCGTCATCGGGCAGCGCTATAAATACATTTATAATAAGCGTAATCGTAGCGAAGAGCTTTACGATCTGGAGTGGGATCCGCAGGAACGTTATAATCTGCTGGAACGTGACAGGTATGATGATGACAGAGGCGGATTGAAGCGCATTACGGAATTGTATTTCTATCCATACCGCTCCGAAGCAATGAAAGCTCTGAAAGGGTTACGTGCAAAAAAGGAAGAAATATGGCGCAACGGCACCTGGAGTGAAGAAGCGTACGGTAGTGCACGCAACACGGTACGACATATTATTGCAAAAATGCGGACGGAGCTGAACAAATGTTAAGGGGATTACGGAAATTATGAAACGAGTGATTACATACGGAACGTTTGATCTTCTACATTACGGGCACATCAATCTGCTGCGCCGAGTAAAGGCTATAGGTGATTATCTGATCGTTGGCTTGTCCACTGACGAATTCAACTGGAATGAAAAGCATAAAAAGTGCTACTTCGATTACGAAAAACGTAAACAGTTGCTCGAAGCTGTCCGCTATGTGGATCTAGTTATTCGGGAGGAAAGCTGGGATCAGAAGCGCAGCGACGTACATAAATACCATGCCGATGTGTTCGCGATCGGTGATGACTGGAAAGGAAAATTTGACTTTCTGAAAGAAGAAGGCTGCGAGGTAGTTTACTTGCCTCGCACGCCGGAAATTTCTACTACACAGATTAAGAAGGATTTAAATCGATAATTTGGCAGCAATGACTTACACATAATCTAAGAGCTTGTTCACAAAGTCTTTTGAATAGCGGCACACCAAGAATACCAAGTGAAGGGACTGTAAGCTGGTGTTGAGCAACCACTCGCATTTCTTCCACAGCCACCGGTTCTTCTCCAATCAGGCAAAGCTGCGCTCCTCGGCCATCCAACGTTTGGATATCACTTTAAACGTGTTCAGTTCACTGCGCTTACCGTAACCGCACACGCCCTGCGCGAAGGGTTGAGCCAACCTTCATGCGGCTCGCTCCAGATCATAAAGTAAGAGTGCGCAGTGCGCCACTTGGAAAACTCCTCGGGCAGCATGTGCCACTGGCAACCGCTCCCGAGCAGGTAAAGCACCCCGCAAAGTTCTATGCGCCTGAGGACAGGTTCTCTTGCGCGCGTTTTCCAGCAACGACTTGATGATCTCGAATTGCTCGCGACTGATATCGCTCGGGTAACTTTTTCTCATCTTCAGAATTTCTCATATCCGACTGGGAATTTGAACAGGTTCTAAGAAGACAAATACTTTGGCTTAAATACCGAAGTAAAAAGGTGCTGATGAGCACACAATATGGCTATCGTGGATTTGTAATTCACCTCGAAATAGCTTTATTCGCTCTGATTTGTCACCAAAAAAAAATCCTACGATTAAATAACCGATTCAGCCTTTCCCGTTCATCCCTGTAGAAAGGTTTGATAAAATAAGATATTAATAAGAAAAGGCCACAAGAGAAAGTCGCCATAAGAAACAAATCCAGCCAGTTTTGTAGCGAAAATGTGAGTTGATGTGCAAAAGCAAATCCAATCATGGCCGCCACAAGAATCTTAGAGAATCCAGTAATATCAAATATATAATTAGTAGTATAAGTTAAAGTAATAATAAGTGTACCACTAGATAAAGCCTGACTCAAAACAATAGAGAGAATGACACTCCAAAGACCTTGACCTAATTCTAGCAGCAAATAGGCCATTGGCAAAACCAGCACACCCACAGCTGCTCCCCAAGAGCATAGATGGCTTTTCTCGCTAGTTACTGCCACAATTTCCAATAACTGGCGCTGACTCAATGGTATTAGTGCCAACAGCAAGCCTGCCAGATAATAATTTGACTCGTTGAATTTGCCTCCACTAAGTAAGCTTGCCAGCTCGCTCCCGGCTAGCCAAACAAAAATTAATATCGGCATGAGCACGAACATGCTTAACTTACCCAAGAGATTGGCATTACGCGTCAATTCCGTCATCCCCCCCTCACCAACAAAAGAAGCCACCAGCTTAGGTCGAATTAAATTCGATAGCAACAAAGCCGGCAAATAATTGGTAATTTGTACATATAAGCTGCGTAAAAAGCCAAACAGAGCTGCGACCTCCAAGCCAAGATAATGTTGAATCAGAAAAACAAACACTTGTGGGTTATAGGTCTGAGTGATGAGATTGCTGAGATACATGTAACGCGCAATACGCCACATTTC
This sequence comes from Gammaproteobacteria bacterium, assembly GCA_015709615.1. Lineage (NCBI taxonomy): Bacteria > Pseudomonadati > Pseudomonadota > Gammaproteobacteria > Gammaproteobacteria bacterium. The sequence continues at coordinate 967,938 of CP054179.1, forward strand.
AGACCATTCCGGTGGTTGCCAATCATCTTTTCCTTCCAAGTCGCGATACATTTGCAAGTATTGAGTTAGTCCATACAATGCCAGTATAGTGCCGAGCACAGATGCCACCAGCTCGGCAAACACAATATGGTATAGATGAACCACCTCTTGAGACACTATGATACCAATCAACAGCAGAAAGATTAGATTACGAAAAACCTGGCCAATTTGCGCCTGGCCTTGCAGCATTAAGGGCCCCAGAATGCTTTCTCGAATGTACCGCCCTAAACCTTCAAAGATCAATAACAGTAGATATAACTTAACTATATCTGTATATTGCGCAAGCACAGACGGCAGTAACCATGGTATTACCACCAATAGCAATAATGCACCTGCAATGAGGAATAGGGTAATCCAAGCAACAATTTGCCACACAAAATATCTCAGCATTTTCCCGCTGGCATACAATCGAAATTCCGGCAAGTAGCGTGCTGAAACCCACGGTAGACCGAATACTGTAATGGCTAGTGTGATTTCCATTCCAGCTATTAATACAACATAAGCTCCGTACTCTTTCGTCGGTAAAAAACGCACCAATAAAAGGAGGATGCTCAGGCTTAGCAGAGCGGAAATAATCTTACCAATAAGGAAGTGTAGTGTACTTCGCTTAAATGCAAAGCTAGAATACGGTGATGAAACACTCATGAAAATGATCTATTTTTTGATACCAAGCACTCATTTACCTCTGCCGATAGATTACTCACTTACTATGCACTACCCGATTAAAATTCACATGCGGTGAGAACTCGTACTTATTTATGTTTCTAATCGGTTTTGCTCCTCTATCCATCACGTAGATGAAGTAGGCTATTACTCCAAAAAAACTACCAGAAAGAACAGTTTCAGTATCAATAGTTGATTCGAACATCGCTCGCACAAAAAATGCCACCATTAAAGCGATACTTCCCCCTCGGGTATTTTTAGATGCACGTAACGAGTAACGTACAAGAAAAAATAGAAATATCAACAGAGCTATTAGCCCCATAAAACCTGAACGGCTAAAGACCTCAAGAAACAAATTATGAGCACTTGTCGCTCCACCAAAACCAGCTCGTAACCGAACTTGTTGATTCCAGAAATCTCCACCTTGACCGAATAATGGATTCTCCAAGCCAGCTGCAATCGCAACTTCCCAGATATCGGTTCGTCCAGTTGCATTTGACAGACCATAAATTGCATTTGCACTTAGGCTATGATTTAGTGTGGTTAAAATTCCCCAGTCATAAAACATTACCCAAACTGTAGATACTGCAAGCAAAGTAAAAGAAACAAGGATCAAACCGACTATAATCTCACTGCTATATCTCGACTGATCACGACTTTTTGCTAATGTACGTCCGATAACAATGATCAGAAGTCCTATGAGTGCAGCTAAAATCGAAGTCTTCGATTGGGTCATAATCAATGCTAATCCGGTGGTAATCAAAATACCCCTTCTGAACCATACCTTTTTTGATGGCTCAGCTGCCTCGAGTAGAAAAAGAACACATGCAGCTGCTCCAAGTGTATTTGCATGTGATGTAACTCCCCAAAGCCGTATGTTAAATCCCGGAATCAACCCATCACCATAGCCAACCTGCAAGGCAAGATTGGGTGTAACAACAGCAGCAACCAAGCTAGATAAAACAATAAAAACAAGACATTGCTTAACAACCACGACAGGATCGATATTCGACAATCTAGCCCAAAGAAATAATGCAAGATATACAAAAAATGTATAAATTAAATTTATATGAAAATAATAATGCTTCCCCCAAAAAATTGGAAAAACGTTAACTGCGAAAAGAAATACCAAGAATGCGACAACTATGTCAGCGGGTGGCTCAAATTGCTTATTTCTAAATCGACAAGCTTCTTTGATCTTATCTCGCAAGAAAAAGAACCAAGTCACACTCAAAGAGAGAGAGCATCCAACTATAATTGCAAGTAGCACTTTTGCTAGCAAATATCCTTCGATACCCCCCTCAGATATGACAGTTAACCCATCACTTCCTGAAGTCAGAACTCGCCTAGAAAAAACAATAGTCACTACACTTGCAACTACCATTAAAGACATTAGAAAACTAAATGACCAACCCGACCATCGCACTGCACTCGCCGCAACAACAGCGATTGCAACAACTAAAAAAATTGCAAATAGAAATGCAGCAAATGAAAATAAAGTAAAAGCTAACATGTTAATTACACTGTCATGATCAAAGCTAACTACAAAAAATCACTACCGCTCCACTGTACTATTATCAACCACCATAACCACATCTTACTTGCAATAAATAGCACGGCCATAAGTAGTGAGGTATTTTTTTCTCAGAGTAATGCAAACTAACAAACCAAGTACAACATTTAATATACTTTACCTTGATTTTGTATATATTTGCCGATCATCTATTTTTCTCCATGCTTACAAACTGTACTTACAAATTATCCATCACCCCCAAACTCCCCATCCCAGAGCTTCTTTCTTATTAACCAATGGCGTCGCCCGAGAATTTCTCTTGCAAGTTATGTAGTTAATCCGTACTACAAGTTAGCAATTATACTAGGTACCAATCTCTAGAAACTTCATTTGATAGCGTTTTGCCACCTCAAGAAAAGTTCCTTGAGATAGCATCAATCTGCTCATCAAAAATTACCCATCTATACCTTGCAGAAAATACCAAGTCCGAACATTGTGACTCTGATGAAATGCCTTCATCCATTAGCTCGACGCCAAGAGCGGCGAGCTATATAACCAGGAATGATTAAACTCAGTCTATAGCAGAAAAATAGAATCTAAAATAAATGACTTTGAACTTATAGTGCTAAGTCAATAGAAGTCAATTGTGATTTATTACTCTGACCAACTCAAATTCACGGAAAGATGAAATTATAAATTCATATCTCACCAAAAACCCCTGTTAATCTAGCACGACTTCTAATATCAATTGCTGACAGCATATCCTGAATAAAGTGAGTTTGCAGTTGGTAGGCCTTTTCCTTATCGGTATCAATAGTAGATACACGAACCAACATGCCATCTGGTACGCTTCCAGTCAAACCATATCGCAACTGTTGAAGCTTTTCTTCAATACCAGGCAAAACCGCTTTGTTACCAATTGTCACCCAGTAAGTTATAGGTTCACTACGATTTCCTTTCACCGCTATCAAACGCTTAATTGGAAGCGTTCCATATTGCGTAAGTAGTTCATCAGTAAAATTCTTCATAATCTCAAAGCCTTGCGCGTAATAACATACCTCTGGTTTATGCACTGCTAAATTATCACTTTGATCACCGCCGTAAGCTACAGAAAGCATAATACGCTCACCTCGAGAGTTCACGTAAGTCCTTGCCAATGTTTGATTGTATATCTTGTCAAGCATAGCCTGAGTTTCAGCATCCACTTGCAGCGGAATAATAGACCTATCGATGCGCCAATCTCCAAACTCGATTGGAATCATGATTTCAAGATCAATTTTTTCTTGCTGATCTGCAATCTTTTTGGTTGGAGTTAATGCCTTAGTTAAAGCACCGGACGACACCATCAATATGCACAGAAAGATACTGATAATTAGCGACTTTTTCATTCTATCTTTTCTCTATTTATTAAACCAACTTATTGAGATTAATACAAAATAATTAACTGTTACTCATAGCAGAGTGTGAAATCTTAATAGGTTGTGCTTTGATAAAATATTGCAATGCTCCATCAACACCCAGGATAAGCACTAATGCACTAATAAACAGAACCATACCAGCAAAACCATGTAAAAATCCTTGTCCAGCCGCATCTCCATAGTGATATGTGATCAATGTAAGCACGATAACGCGAATAACGTTAGCAGTAAAAGAAATTGGTATGATTAAAATAGCTAATGTTACATTGCGTAATACCGAGGTATGATGTACAAGGTTCAAATAAAACAATCCAAGCGCCTCCAATGTCAGCAACGTTTGAAGACCAGCGCAGGCATCCGCAACTAGAAGCTGATATTGACCTATTTGTAAGATAACGCCATTTCTTGCAATTGGGTAATTTGCCCAAAATAAAATATGCTCCGCCGCAAATGAAACGGCCATCTTCATAGGCATAGTAAGTAAGCTAACCACTTGCCCAGGTAATGGAATCATGAATAGCAAAAAGAATAGCGGAAACCACATAACCTTCAAAGCTGCGTAACCTCGTTTAATAAGGATAATAGCTGCAAGTATCCATATGAAAGAACCCATTTCAAACACTAATATCTGTTGCGAACGTCCAATAATATAAAGAATCAGAGCTACAAAAAAAACTATCCATCCAAAAATTGAAACCGATTTTCCTTCACTCTTACTTATCATTTCCGCCCACTTACGATAAATAAGCCAAAGAGAAAGTAATAGGATAATCGGTCCATGTGCTTGCTCCTCTTGAGACCACATTCCATTGGCAAGATCATAGAAAGTGGGCACATATAAGATTAACAATCCCAGCAGAACTGGCCACCATTCAGAAATAGTCGACTTTAAACTATGCATTTGATAATCAAGAGTGGACATAATCTATTTTTCTAAAAGTCAATTAACACAGAACCCACCACTTCGGTACCGCTGTATTTAAGTTGCTCATTAATCTCATTAATATCGCTTAAGCGAGTATTATTCTTATGAGCAACTATCAATGCACCATCTGTACGTGCAGCAATAGCGAGCGCGTCAGAACCACTTGAAAAAGCCAAAGTATCATAAAGAATTACATCAAACTGATTAGTAAGTTGATCGTTCAGCTCGTCAAATACGTTTCGATTAAGAAGCTCTAAAGGATTTGGCGGAAGTGTTCCTGCCGGCAATACGGAAAGATCAATAAATGAATCTATTTTTGCAATTACTTCAGAAACACTCGCGCGGCCAGCCAGTACATCAGATAGACCTTGTCTATTTCTTAAATTAAAAATTTCATGCTGCTGAGGGCAACGCAAGTTTGCATCAATTAATAATGTACGCTCACCAAGCTGTGAAAACACTACAGCGAGATTTGCGGCAAAAAGACTCACACCATCCACCTGGTTATAACTGACTATCGCCAGCGCTTTATGACCAGAAGTAAACCAACGCAGCATTAACTGACTCCGTACTGCACGGAAAACTTCTACCTGAGCACCAAAAGGCTGATAGGCAACAACTAATTCAGGCGAATGATTTCCCTGACCGGGTAACAAATAGGGGTAATCAAATTGTTGCGCAAGAACTAGCTGTATATCAGCTTCAGTAATTAAACCTAATTTAAGTGCAGCATCACCAAAACGCAAACCACTCTCTTTCTGTAAACGCAGTACACGCTCCGCTTCAACTGGTGTAATTTTCCCCATATCCAGAAGAATATGACCAATGCTAAACTTGCGGATTTGCGATGCATTGGTACCGAGAGAGCTGGAATCACTAAGCTTTTTAGTTTCTGAGGAATTCACAATACTCATTATTTTCTCCCTATCCTAAGCTTAGATAGACTCATCGTATCAAACGTGGCCAGCCAAAAGACAAATGTTTTTGTTTTGATATTCCTTTTTTTATAACACCAAGTACAGGTACATGAAGTACATCGACAAGATCATCAGGGGAGCGCACACGGCGGTCAAACATTTCTGCGAGCAAGCCTACCCCAAGTCCAAGAAGAACTCCAAAGATTACTGACAGAACCACATTTAACAGTAATTTAGGACTATCAGGCTTTTCAGGAATTTTCGCAGCATCAAGTAAAGAAACACTCGATAAGTTAGCTTGACCTTCAAGTGTTGTTTGATTTAAGCGTTGCATCGCATTGTTATATGCTTGCTGAGCCCCTTCCACCTCCTTAAAAAGAATTTGCAACTCATTTCTTGCACGATTAAGTGATAGTACTTTTGTTTTTTGCTCTTCGAGCGCTGCGCGTATTTCTGCTTCTTGACTAATAGCAGTATGCATGGTGCTTTTTATATATTTATTAAGTTCTGCTCGTAATTTTTCCACCTCTGCTTTCGCACCTGCATAACTAGGATGGTTAGATCCTAGCTTCTGGGAAATCTCTGAGAATTTTGATTCTGCTTGTGCCACGCTTAGCTTGAGATTACTAATCATCGAATTTCTCACAATGTTGCTAGTTTCGCCACCTCGACGATTAGCGCCTTGCTCTAAATCTGTTCCCATTAACTCTGCTTGGGCAATTATCAATTGACTAGAAAGATCGTTTAATCGCCTTGTTTCTATATCCAAACGAGTATCCGCATCAATAATCCCTACTTCATGTTGATAATCAGTTAGCTTTTTCTGTGCTGTCTCCAGTCTTTCACGTAACACATTAAGCTGATCGGTAAAATAGGCTGCAGCCTTTTGTGAAGGTTCCACGGTAAGACGAATACTTATTTCCTGATAAGCACTCGCGAATGCATTCGCAATAATTGTGGCAAACATAGGATCTATTCCCTTAAAGCTAATGCCAATCACACTGCTATCACGCGAAGTTTCAATATCAAGGTTTTTAAGTAGAAAAGCAGCCAACCACTCCCGCAGCCCTATGTCACTATTACTATCTTTATGCTGCTTCTTTACAATTTCGTTCTGATCAAGTCTAAGTTGATCAATAACCATCAATGCAGTCTTAGTGCTTTTAATAACATCTAATTGAGTAGCCATATAACTTGAGTTCAATTGCGCTGGCAACATCGTTCCTGTTACAGGATCGGCTCCTTTATAGGTAAGAACAAGTGTTGCAGTAGATTTGTAGCTCTTCGGCAGAAGAAGGCTAACCACCAAAGTTATTGATATTGTGCTAATTAATGTAAATAAGATAAGTTTCCGGCGAGCAAGAATAATTAGAAAGAAACGAGAAAAATCCATATAAAAAATCCCAGTTTAAACCTGATTGGTTATAGTTTCCACTTTATAAAATCGAAACAAAAATATTAAAGTTAAAATCAAAATAAGCTCTCTTTAATATAAATCACATCGTCTGGTTGAACCAAGTCACCTGATTGAGCATTAATTTCCTTTAAATTACCTTCACTATCTCGGCGCTGAACCCTTAATCCACGTTCAGTTCCCCGTTGAGTCAAACCACCGCCAACAGACAATGCTTGCATAACTGTCATATTACGTTCTAACTTATAAACTCCGGCACGCTGAACTTCACCATATATATAAAATCGATGAGCACGCTCAACATAAATCAGATCATCACTTCGTATATCGATATCTCGAGATAAATCGCCAGTACGAATCATTTCCAATATATCAACAACTTCTTTATAAAATTTATTTCCATCTGTACGAATCAAAGTAACAAGTTCTCCACCTTCAGGAATTATTCCCCCGGCCATAGCAAGAATCTCGGTCAAACTGCGCTTACCTTCGATTGGATATCGCCCTTGATTACGGACATTACCAAGTACAGATACCATCTGACTCTGCAATGAAGCAGTAACAACTATCACTTGTGGTTTACGCAAAATATCTCGCGATTCCAGAAGATTTGCTATTTTTCTTTCGGTTTCTGACGGTGTTAATCCATCAACTGTCACTTCTCCCACCAGTGGAAATGTAATTTTCCCTGTTTCACTTACTTTAGTTTCGGTAGTCATATCAGGATGACCATAGACAAAAATTCTTAATGTATCGCCTGCCCCCAATACACTTTCACCAGCGTCACCCGCAACCGCGTTTTCAATACAGACTGTCCATAAAACCATAAAGATTATTGCCAAAATCTGCGTTTTCTTCATAACATTTATCATTTGTCTACAACCCTTAATTCATACCATAAACATTCCACAACCTAACACCCAGAAGCTTATTTTAAGCCCATAATACCACGTTCGATTGCACCCTCAGCAGCAGGTTCAGTATTTGTTATACCGGGAGATGTCGTTGGTGCAATCTGTGGAGCAGCCGATTTTTCCACATTAGCGGATACTGGCGCTGCAGCATTAAGATACTCTATTTTTGCAGCTGCGCGTAAACGCGCAACTTCTGCATCGGTCGCTTCCTTATACTTTTGGTTAAGCAAAAATCGTTCAATCTGAGTCGCCGCCATTGCCAACGTCACTGGACTATCCTTAATTGCATTGACCGAAATCAGTAAACTATTTTCTTGCTCATTAACGATAAAAATAGTGTCTTTGCTTTTTTCCTGCAACATCTTTGCCATCTGAGGCGGCAAATCCGTTGAGCTACGCGACGCAAGACTCCTAAAGTATTGAACTTTATTCTTATCAAGCCAAGCAACAACTTGATCTAAAGACTTAGCCGCATCGATAGTTTTCTTTAATTCATCACTGAGATCCTTGGTTGCGACGCGAACCGTTATCAAATCAAATTGTTTACGTTGCGAGAAAAATTCAGGATGACTTTGGAAGTATTCATTAATCTCCGCCTGAGTAGGTTTAGCAACTTTACTTGCAATACCTTGCATATAAGCCTGTGCAATCACTTGCGCATTGGCGCGGTCGCGTGCTTGCATTACATCAGGAGTACGATCCAGTTTATTTCGTATCGCCTCATCAATTATTAATTGACGGACAATTAATGACTCCAGTAACTGCTTACTCGCTGCTTCGTACTGATCAGGACGAATATTGGCACGCCTTATTTCATCATTTAATTGAAGTGTGGTAACTTCTTTCCCGTCGACACTAACTAACGCCTGCCCGGATTTCTTTTCTTTTGGTTCATTGCTGTCACAAGCAGCTAGCATCAAAGTAGAAACAATCACCAATCCTGTTAATGCCACTCGCGTTTTCGCCAATACCATACTATTTCCTTTTGTGATTATAAAATAATGAAGTAATTCAAAATCCAGCACACACCTTTATAGCGAACACATTACAATCAATAAGTTTATTATTTACTTAAGTTGGATACGACAATTAAATTCCAAACTTTAATACTTAAAGCATTTCTTTATGAGATTGATCAGTATATATTAATAATCAATAGCATAAAAATATGCCTCCATTAAATACCAGAAACCTCTTGAATTTACAGAGTACCCTATAAGCAATTAATTTCTTCAAAATTATGCGGCAGATAATCTTGCTCGCTTGTTCCATTGAAACAGTTTCTAATGTAAGATTTTTATTAAAATATACCTTAAATTTCAGTTTTCTTTACAAAAAGTTCGATACTAATTGATTTATATTAAATCTTGATTAAATCAAAAATTTTTCTGAGAAAGTTTATGATTAAAGCTTATGCAGCATTTGAGGCAGGTGGAATGCTTCAACCCTTCGAGTATGATCCGGGCATATTGAATGATCATGAAGTAGAAATAACAATTGAATATTGCGGCATTTGTCATAGTGATCTTAGCATGCTACATAACGAATGGGGAATAACTCAATACCCATTTGTACCAGGTCATGAAATTGTCGGCACAATCTCCGCCAAAGGGAATAGTGTACATAATCTTCAATTAGGTCAACGAGTTGGTCTTGGCTGGCATTCCGGATATTGCATGACTTGTTATAGCTGCCTGTCGGGCGATCACAATCTTTGCGTACAATCGGAATCGACCATTGTTAATCGTCATGGCGGTTTCGCTGATAAAGTTCGCGCTCATTCTGCCAGCGTTGTCGCGCTACCGGATAATATTGATGTCCAAAGCGCAGGACCACTCTTTTGTGCCGGAATCACTGTCTTTAATCCCCTGTTACAGTTTAATATCTCGCCCACTGCAAACGTCGCTGTCATAGGTATCGGCGGCTTAGGGCACATTGCACTGCAGTTTCTAAGAGCCTGGGGCTGCCAGGTCACCGCCTTCACAACCAGCGATGACAAGAAAAATGAAGCATTAGCACTTGGTGCGCACAAAGTCTTGGATACCCGCGACCCTGCTCAGTTTACTGCGGCATCGAACCAATTCGACTTAATTTTATCGACAGTCAATGTCAAGCTGGATTGGAATGCATATCTCGCAACTCTGCGCCCCAAAGGGCGATTACACTTTTTAGGCGTGACATTAGAATCATTGGATATTAATGTATTCCCATTAATCGCCGGCCAGTATTCGATATCCGGTTCCCCTACCGGCAGCCCGACAAGCATGATCGCCATGTTGAATTTTGCCAACCGGCATAATATAAAACCGGTTGTCGAGATTTTTCCCTTTGACAAGGTCAACGAAGCGCTGGCCAAACTAGCCAGCGGCAAAGCAAAATATCGTATTGTCCTTAGCAATCAATAAATACTACTTTCTGGATCAGCATCCTTATCGGCATTAGACAAATTCTCATTCTGGCATGGTATGTTTTCGATCTCAAACATGCGGATACCCGTCATTTCTGCGCATTAACAGGCACCCAAGTTGTATCCAATTGTTTTAGTTTATCTGCGATTTCTATCGCCGGTAGCGGCTTACTAAAATAAAATCCTTGATATTGCTTGCATCCGCGTCGCTTGAGAAAATCAATTTGTTCTCTTGATTCGACACCTTCGGCCACTACATGCATATTCAGACTATCCGCCATCGCTATGATCGCCGTTACTATCGCCGCATCATTTTCATCGATTGCGATATCACGTACAAAAGAACGGTCTATTTTTAATGCATCAATCGTATAGTGTTTCAAATAACTCAAATTCGAATAGCCGGTGCCAAAATCATCGATTGATATCTTAAATCCCATGGCACTCAACCGCTGTAATGTTTCATTTACTTCACCGATGTTTTCCGCCAGCATGCTCTCGGTAATTTCCAAAGCCAGACAATTTGCTGAAACCTCAAGTTGCTTCAGAATACTCGCCACATCCTGCACAAAATATTTCTTCTGGAACTGTTTGACGGAAAGATTGATAGCAATCCTTGGTACTTCAAGTCCCTGATTCTGCCATTCTTTTAGTTGCTCACAGGCTGTCCTGATGACCCAATCTCCAATCGGCAGGATCAAGCCCGTTTCCTCAGCCAACTTAATAAACTGACTGGGTGAAATCAATCCTTTTTCCGCATGCTGCCAGCGTAGCAATACCTCCAGGCCAATCCAATGATGCATCTCCGCATCAATAATCGGCTGATAGCAGAGCATCAATTCGTTATTTCTTATTGCCTTATGCAGATCATTTCCCAATTCGTGCTTTTCTTGAATCAAACGATTCATCTCTGCGGAATAAAACTGGTAGTTGCTGCGCCCCGTTGCTTTTGCATGGTACATCGCCAAATCACTGTGCTTTAGCAGCGTATCCACATCCTTCCCGTCTTTAGGATACAACGCAATGCCAATGCTACTATCGATATGCAACACCTGCTCATTAATGTGATAGGGCAGCGCCAACCCATGCAATATTTTCTTCACAATCGATTCGACAGCGGCGATATCGGTAATTTGCGTCAATATCACGATAAACTCATCTCCACCCTGACGAGATGCCGTATCTTCACTGCGTATGCTGGACACAAGCCTGGCAGCCACTTCTTTCAGCAAAAGATCGCCAAAGCCATGACCCAGCGTGTCATTCACTACTTTGAAATGATCCAGATCAATGAACAGCACCGCAGAAAAATCCCGATGGCGCTGATTATGCGCCAACGCCTGCGACAACCGGTCCTGCAGCAATATTCGGTTCGGCAAGCCTGTCAGCGCATCATGATTAGCCATGAAGTTGATATGCCGCTCCAATTGCTTGCGTTCCAGCCAAAGCGTGAAATCATCCGCAATATAATTAATGAGGTTTTGTTCATCCGGTAATATGAATGGCTTTTCTTCCGTGTAGAAAACCTGCAATTGACCGCAGACCGTCCCGTTTACTTTGATTCTTGCGAAAATCCCTTGGGTCAGGCTTTCGTTGTAGTTATAGGAGGTATAACACTGATCATAAAGACTGATCATGCACGCGACATGATCAGGAAACTGCATAGCCGGAATAAGATGTTCAAAAATTCGCACGCACAGTTCACTAATGGAAAAATCTTGCTCCATCTCACGCCGGATCGCATACAAGCAAGTTCTCTCCTTCAGTCTCTCACGCAAAATAAATTCTTTTTGCTTGCGCGCGGTAATATCCACACGCACGGATATATAACGGATCACCCGGCCGTTATTGTCCTTGAACGGAACGATGGTGGAATCCACCCAGTAAAAGCTGCCATTTTTTCTCCGGTTGCAGATCTCCTTATGCCAAATCTTTCCGTTGGTGATGGTTTCCCACATATCGATAAAGAAATCCCTGGAGTGCATGCCCGAATTGAGAATGCGATGATCTTGTCCGATCAGCTCGGAACGGCCGTAACCACTGATTTCACAAAACCGGTCATTGGCTTCAGTAATCCGCCCGGAACGGTCACTAACGGAAACCAACGCCAGTTGCCCGATGGCTTCGAGATAAGTTGTCAATTCCGCGTGCGTGGTTTGCAATTCCTCGTAAAGTAATTTCAACTTGGCTTTGGATGCCAGCAGCGCGCTATTGGCAGCTTGCAGATCCCTGTTGGCCGCCAGCAATTCTTCATTGGTCGACTGCAGCTCCTCGTTGCTTGACCTGAGTTCTTCCTGGGAAGTCTGCATTTCTTCATGAGTGGCCTGCATCTCTTCACGCATGAGTTGCAGTTCGGTCATCATCATTGCCAATGCCGCATCATTTTCCGATAAATCCATCGTCCGCTTTATTTCCGACAGCTGCAAAATCTCCTCCAGACTGATCATTGGATTTTTCTTGGTCATGGCTTGCAGAGAGAAATCCTGAATCAGATTGCGCTTCTCCTGCGGCAGCGCATTATCAAGCCGTTTATACACCGCTAAACTACGCTCCAAAGGCGCAAACATCTCCGGAAATTGATCGATCGATTCCGCGGTACCCAACAGCAAGACACCACCAGGATTCAGTGCGTAATAAAAAAGCGGTAGTAATCTTTTTTGTAACTCACGATCCAGATAAATAAGCAAATTGCGGCACGACAAAATATCCAGTTTGGAAAATGGCACATCGGAGATAAGATTCTGCGGCGCGAACACCACCATCTGGCGTATTTCATTACAAACCCGGTAACCGTTTTTCTGCCGGATGAAAAACCGGTTTAAGCGTTCCAAAGAAATATATTGACTGATACTGACAGGATAGAAACCCTGGCGGGCTTTCGTAATAGCATCTTGATCCAGATCCGTAGCAAATATTTTTACCAGGTACCGGTCTTGCAAGCCGCTTTGTTCCAGTGCTTCCCGGAACAGAATGGCAAATCCGTAAGCCTCTTCGCCGGTCGAACACGCAGGCACCCAAATCCGCACGGTTTCTCCTGCAGGATTTGCCGCCAAAATCGGCGGAATGATCTCGGCTTTAACGTATTGCCACATGACCGGATCGCGAAAAAAATGCGTCACATTGATTAATAGCTCTTTGAACAACAAATCCAGTTCTTCAGGATTCTCGTTTAAGAAACGAGCGTAATCCTCAATCTTACTGATTTGATTGTGCTGCATCCGCCGGTCAATGCGGCGATACAGCGTGCTTCGCTTATACTGCGAGAAATCGTTGCCCGTGCGCCTCGACAAGAGACGCACAACTTCACTCATGGCGCCTGTGAGATGAAATCTCTGCGATTTGGATTTTAAATAATCGCTAATAATGCCCGGCAATATGCCGGGTGTTGTTGGCGTATCCCGCGTGTTTGCATCAACCGCACAATCCGGTATGCCGCCCAATTGACCGGACATAGGATCCTGAGCAAACCCCAATCCTCCTTTTTCCCTTATGGCCTGCAAACCCTGGGCTCCGTCGCTGCCTGAGCCGGCAAGAATAATACCGATCGCCGATTCCCTATATTCTTCCGCCAAACTGTGAAAGAAAAAATCAAGCAGAGAATCCGCCCCCCCCAGTGCAGTATCAAGCAGACATAAAAATCCGTTGGAGATAAATACATTCTTGCCGGATTGCGCGACGATGTAGATGCAATCGGACTTTAATTCCATCAGATTCTCCACCCGCACCATGCGCATGCTGGTAACATCCAGCAGTTGCTGAGGTGATAGCTTTTCTTGAATCGCGGCTGATTGAACGACCACAAAAGCCGCCCCGCTATCCGCCGGCATATGAGTGAAGAATTGCCGCAGAGACTCGAGTTCTGCCGCTGAAACACCAATACCCACCACCGGAACAAACGCTTTTTCTGGATCGATTGGCTGATTAGATAGAACCGATGAGTTTAAGCGCGATTTTTGTTTTATTGCGATTAACTTCTTTGGGCTTGAACCGGTTTTTCTAATCATCAAAAGAAGCCTCTAATTCTATGAAGTTAACAGGAAAATTTTGATGGGTGTTTATAGCATAGTTTTATAAAAATTTTTAGCTTTATGAAAATAAAATGGAAATGGATATAAAATTTGCAGCGCATACATGAACGAGATGAGTTGAAATAATCGAATATCCAGTTTATTGATCGCAAATGAAATCACACAATATTTTCGCCGGAATTCCCGAAAAATTGAATCAGGAAATCTTTGAGTTACTGGCTGAGAACGACCGGGTGACGATAGAAAGAATTATCTCGAAAGGGCAAAAATCGCCGGAATCCGGCTGGTATGATCAGGAAAAAAACGAATGGGTTTTGGTATTAAAAGGCAAAGCCGTGCTGTCTTTTGAAGATCAAGCATCGGTACATCTTAATGAGGGAGATTTTATGAATATCCCCGCTCATAAAAAACACAAGGTGGCATGGACAGATCCGGATAATGAAACGATCTGGCTCGCTGTTCATTATTGAAGCAATCACTTGACTGAAAATCAGACAGCAGAAACCGGCAAGAAATTTTGTTATTCCTGCCCACCATCAGAAATCCTGTTGATGACTTGATATTACTTTTGTTCTGGCAGTTATTTGCGCATTTGCTTGCTGTATTTCTGGCGGAACTTCTCAACCCGGCCAGCTGTGTCAACGATCTTTTGCTTACCTGTGTAAAAGGGATGACATTGAGAACATACCTCAATATTCAAGGGTTTGTTCATGGTAGAGCGTGTTTTAAACACATTACCGCAACTGCAAGTCACGGTTATTTCCTGGTAATCCGGATGAATGTCTGCTTTCATTGCCTATATCCTTAATTATTCCAATCCCCAATGGGAAGATTAAAAAGCGGTGTATTATCCTTTAATGTGCGTATCGGTGCAACTGCGAAAATTCAATCCTAGACCCGTCGCATGGAATCAAAAAAGTCGGAATTATTCTTGGTTGCCTTAATTTTATCGAGTAAAAACGCCATCGCGTCCATGTCATCCATTGGATGCAACAACTTGCGCAAGACCCAGATTTTTTGCAGGACATCGGGTGAAATTAACAATTCTTCCCGGCGAGTACCGGATCGGTTCACATTGATTGCCGGATATATCCGTTTCTCGGCCATTTTCCGGTCAAGATGAATTTCCATATTGCCGGTACCTTTGAATTCTTCATAAATGACATCATCCATGCGTGATCCGGTATCAATCAACGCCGTTGCAATAATAGTCAATGATCCGCCTTCTTCAATATTACGCGCCGCACCGAAGAAACGTTTGGGCCGCTGCAATGCGCTGGCATCCACGCCGCCAGTCAGCACCTTACCCGAAGCAGGCACGACGGCATTATAAGCGCGCGCCAGCCTGGTGATCGAATCCAGCAGTATCACGACATCCTTCTTATGCTCAACGAGACGTTTGGCTTTCTCAATCACCATTTCGGCCACTTGCACATGCCGCGTGGCGGCTTCGTCGAAAGTGGAAGAAATCACTTCCCCTCTCACCGAACGGATCATTTCCGTCACCTCTTCCGGACGTTCATCGATCAGTAGCACCATCAAAATCACATCTGGATAATTCGCCGCTATCGCATGAGCAATATGTTGCAACATGACGGTTTTACCGGATTTTGGACTGGCTACCAGCAAACCGCGCTGACCTTTGCCGATCGGGGCGATCAAATCGATGATGCGGCTGGTGATATTCTCTTCGGCTTTGATATCGCGTTCGAGTACTAGCCGTTCATCGGGAAACAGCGGCGTCAAATTCTCAAACAGGATTTTCTGTTTGGAGTTTTCCGGCGGTTCGTTGTTAACTTTATCAACTTTCACCAGCGCGAAATAACGCTCGCCATCCTTCGGCGGGCGAATCTCACCATCAATCGAATCCCCGGTGTGCAGATTAAAACGGCGGATCTGGCTGGGCGAAATATAAATATCATCCGGCCCAGCCAAGTAGGAAGTGTCCGGGGAACGTAAAAACCCGAAGCCATCCTGCAATACTTCCAGCGTTCCGTGACCATATATGTTTTCACCCTTTCGCGCCTGATTCTTAAGCAATGCAAAAATCAGATCCTGCTTTCGCATTCGGTTGGCCCCATCGATTTCGTTCTCGACAGCCATTTTTACTAATTCAGTGACGTGCAGGTTTTTTAAATCAGATAAGCGCATGAAAAAGCTCGTGAAAAAATAATACTTAAGTGAAAGATAATGATGCTGGAAGGAAAGCTGTTACGGATGGGATTATCGAATAGGGCGGCGCGGATCTTTACCGGTCACAAGTCCACAAATAAATCATTTGCATTAGACTAGCGGGTTTAAATATGGCTGTCAATAAAGGCGGTTAATTGCGATTTTGATAAAGCCCCAACTTTGGTCGCCTCGATATTGCCGTTTTTAAACAGCATCAGGGTCGGGATACCACGAATACCGTATTTCGGTGGTGTCAGCTGATTCTCGTCGATATTCAACTTGGCGACTTTAAGGCGTTCACCATACTCACTCGCGATCTCATCGAGTATCGGCGCGATCATTTTGCAAGGGCCGCACCATTCCGCCCAGTAATCGACTAGAACAGGCGTTGTTGATTGCAGAACTTCCGCATCAAAATTTGCATCGGTAACGTAATGAATATGCTGACTCATATAATCCTCATTCAAATTATTCAGTATTAAGAACAGTAAACCTTATTATCTCAAAGAGCGGTTTACGGGATTGATTGGAATAAAGCTGTAAAAGAATGGTATCAAACTGAATTGTTATGCTATAGAAAAAATTGTTAAAAGGGAAGTAGCTTTTCAAAATAGCAACCGGAAGAAACATCCGGAAATAAATGTTTCGTGCAAACGAATCACCATCGCACGATCATTCTTCCGGTTGCTGAAATGCCACGATATGATCGGCTGCGAGTTTAATCCCGATTTTCCCGCCGATCGCGTGATCATGATGGCTGGGCACCAGCGCAAGCACTTTGGCTCCACTCGCCAGGCGCAAAGTGTATAAAATCTCCGCACCGCGAAATGCCTTGTGAATCACCATCGCCTGCAACGGACTGGTATCGTCATGCACGATATCATCCGGACGCAACAACACATCCACACAGCATCCGGCTTCACAGTGTTGCGGTATCACGCCGCTTAATAAGCCCAGTTCAATTTCCACCTGATGTGCATCGATTACCTTGCCCGGAACAAATACGCCCTGACCGATGAAGTTGGCCACAAAACGATTGGCCGGACAATGATACAGATTGAATGCGGTATCCCATTGCTGAATCTCGCCATGATCCATCACTCCGATGACATCGGCAATCGCAAATGCCTCCGCTTGATCGTGCGTCACCAGAATGGCGGTGGTTCCCTGATTCTTGATGATCTCGCGCACTTCCATACTCAAACGTTCGCGCAAACTAACATCCAGATTGGAAAAAGGCTCATCCAGCAGCAACAAGTCCGGTTTCGGCGCCAGTGCACGCGCCAACGCTACGCGTTGCTGCTGCCCGCCCGACAATTCATGGGGATATTTTTTTGCAACGCTGGCCAGATGCACCACGTGCAGAAGTTCTTCAATCCGCCGTTCCCGTTCCGGCCGGGTTAACCGGTGCAGGCCAAAACCGATATTGGCCGCCACGTCCAGATGCGGAAACAAGGCATAGTCCTGGAAAACCATACCGATGCGGCGCCGCTCCGGCGGCACAAAAACACTCGTGCTGCTGACACTAACTCCGCTCAGCACGATTTCACCGGCCGCTACCCGCTCAAAACCGGCGATACAACGCAGCGCCGTGGTTTTACCGCAACCGCTCGAGCCGAGCAAACAGCCGATCTGTCCCTTGCGCAATTGCAAGGATAAGCTATGGATGACAACCTGCTCGCCGTATGCTTGCCGGATGTTATTCAATTGCAGCAATACCGTATCCATCCTTTTTACTTCTCTGTTTGACGCATGAACAAGAAAATCGGAATCAATCCCGCCAGCACCAACGTCACCGCAGGCAAAGCCGCTTGCTCCCACTGCCCTTCCGACGTCAGTTCATAAATCCGCACCGCCAGCGTATCCCAACCGAATGGCCGCGTCATCAGCGTGATGGGCATTTCCTTCATGACATCGATAAATACCAGCGTGGCAGCCGTAAAAATCCCCGGCTTCAAGATCGGGATATGCACTTTCCGAATCATCGCCCAGCCGTGTATCCCCAAACTCATCGCCGCTTCATCGATACTATGCGTAATCCGCTGCATCGCACCATCAACCGGATAATGACTCACCGCCATGAAGCGGATCAAATAAGCGATTAGCATAATCGTCAAGGTACCCTGTATCAACGGGCCTGTTTCGGTTTGCAACCAGCGTGCCAGCCATTCGCTCAGCCGTCCATCCAACCACACCAGCGGCACATACACGCCAATCGCCAGCACCGTACCGGGTAGCGCGTAACCGATCGTGGCAATGCGCACGGCAAAACGCGTTGCCGGACTAGGATAACGTCGCGCCGCATAGACCATCGCAATAACGACGATGCAGATCAACAAAGCCGCCAAACCGGATAACGTCAGGGAATGCCAGAGAAATTCGAGGTAACGGTCAAAATCGAAATCCTGCACGAACGACTGTGCGCCCCAGCGGCACAATTGCAGCACCGGCAGCAAAAATGCCAAAAACAACACGCCCAGCACAAAACCGGTAACCAGCCAATTGCGCCATCCCGTCAAGCGGATACGCTGCGCCCGTTCCGTTCGCTTATTTTCCGCATAGCGCATGCGCAACCGGAATTGCTGTTCTATTACAATCACGGCAAAAACGATCATGATCAGCAAGGAAGCCAACTGAGAGGCCGCCGGCAGCGAGAACATGCTGAACCACGCCTTGTAAATCGCCGTCGTGAACGTATTATAGTTAAAAACCGCCACCGTGCCGAAATCCGCCAATGTTTCCATCAGCACCAGCATAAGCCCCCCCGCTATCCAGGGGCGCGCCATCGGCAGCACCACTTTGAAGAATCCTTGCTTGCGGTTGAAACCGAGCGATTGCGCCACTTCCAGAGAACGTTTACCTTGACTCAAAAAAGCATTGCGTGCCAATAAATACACATAGGGATAAAAAGCCAGCGTCATCACCGCAATCACGCCCATTCTGCCGCGAATATCGGGAAACCAGGATAAATCGGAAGCCAGCCAGGCACGCAACGCCGTTTGCACCGGGCCGGTAAAATCAAACAAACCCAGCGCGACAAACGCCGTCACATATGCAGGCATCGCCATCGGCAACAGCAACGCCCAGGAAAAAAAACGCCGCCCGGAAAATTCATATACCGCGGTAATCCACGCCAAGCTAATTCCCAATAGCGCGGTTCCGGTAATAACGCCCAATGCAAGCCAGAAGGTATTGATCAGCAGTTGCGGCAGTGTCGTTTCGATCAGATGCTGCCAGACATCGCTGGCAGGCGCAAAAAAAGCAGAAACAATCACGCCGACAGGCGCCAGTACCAGTGCAGCCGCGATAAAAGGAACTGAGCGCCAAATGGCCATGACTTATTAATGAGAAACAGAATAGAAAATGGCGCGAGAAGCTACTGTTTTCTATCGCTTCTTCCGCCGCCTTGATCTTGGTATTTACTGCACCTTTCTACTGATAACCGGCACGGTCCATCAGTTTGACGGCTGTAGTTTGCAGCTCGCCGGCTTTCACCAGATTGATCGGATTTTGTTTGAAACTACCCCAGGCGGCGACAAACGGATCGGCTGAAATTCTAGGATTGACCGGATATTCCATGTTGACATCGGCAAAAAGATTTTGCGCTTTGTCGGATGACAAGAACTCCAGCAGCTTGACGGCAGCTTGTTGATGACGGGCATGACGCGTCACACCGGCGCCGGAAACATTGACATGCACACCGTTAGTTTTCTGATTCGGCCAGAAAACCGCCAAAGGCAGATTGGGATCTTTCTTCATCAAGCGGCCAAAGTAGTACGTATTGACCAACGTCACATCGCATTTGCCGGCAGCAACGAATTCCAAAGCGCGCGTATCGTCCGACAGCGGATCAACCGCCAGATTGGCCACCCAGCCTTTGACGATTTTCTCGGTCTCGGCTTCGCCATGTTCCGCGATCATCATTGCCACCAGCGATTGGTTGTAGACTTTTTTCGATGTCCGCAAGCACAGGCGCTTGTTCCACTTGGGATCGGCCAGATCCTCGTAAGTCGACAACTCTTCCGGTTTTACTTTTTTCGTGTTGTAAATCATCGTCCGGGCGCGGATCGACAAACCGAACCATGCATTATCCGGGTCGCGCAAATGCGCCGGAATATTACTTTCCAGCGTAGCGGACTTGACCGGCTGCAATAACCCCGCCTGCGCAGCCGCCCAGAGATTACCGGCATCGGCCGTGATCAGCATATCGGCCGGGGTATTTTTTCCTTCCGCTTCGAGCCGGGCGAGCAATGCGCCTTCATTATCCGTGACGTACTTAACTTTGATTCCGGTTTCCTTGGTGAATGCATCGAACATCGGCTTGATCAGTTGTTCGATACGTGCGGAATAAACCACGACTTCCTCGGCGTACAGCGGTTTTACGGCCAGCAAGGAAAGCAGAAAAAAAACGGCAATAGAGAAACGGTTTAGGTTTGATTTCAACATGAAAATACTTCCAAGAAAACGTGCGTCAATCGGATTAACTATTGGCGGTTACTATAGTATGGATAAGAATAATTATCAATTGAATGATCGGAATCAATTCTCAACCACGGGTTGCGACAGAAAATCCAGCTCCTTGCGTCCAACCAGCGGCAATTTGAGCGCGGGCGGATCCCAATCGACGCCGAACGACAATCCCAGCAGGTTGAATTCGATACCCTCCACCGCGCTGACCAGCATCCCCATCAGGCCAAATAAGGAAATCTGCAAACCGCTGCCGCTCGGTGCCTGCGAAACCAGCCGGTAACCCAGATAATCCTTGCCGATGGCAGTCGGCGGCAAATCCAGTTGCAGTTCGGGAACGGAGCGGGAAACCCAAGCCGTGAACGTATTGGAATTCGGTCCCGGCCAGATCGTGTAATCTTTTGCGTAGGGATATTTACGCGCGGCTTCGTCTATTTTCTCAATGAGCGCATCCGCTTCCGCGCCGCGTTTCTCCAGCAGTATCTCCGGCATGTTACCGTACCAGCGCCGGTCCGGCACATTGTCATAAATCGCCAGCACCGGCAGATTGCGGCGCTGCAACCAGCCGATCACTTCATAAATCGTATACGACTGCGCCGCGGCCGGTTTCACCGCGATCCAGGTGTGAATGGCAAAATAACCGCGCCAGCTGAAGGCGCGCGCGCCGTAGACTTGCACGATCGCCTCGGGTGTTGTGCCAGGATCGGGCGCCAAACCGGCCGGTTCGCGGCTCGCACTCCACCAGTTCTGCGCCCGCGCCCGGTCCGGCATAACGATCATCACAGTCACTCCCAGAATCAGTAACAGTCCACCCACGATAAAAACACGCTTCATTTCTATTCTCACTCTGTATTACTTCCAGTACGTTTCCCCAATATTTCCGGCAAATCGCGCAAAAACCGCCCAGCTCCAGCCATCTGGCGCCGCAACAGCACCCAATCCTCGGCGCGTTTCCGGGCATTCAGGCAGCGCATCAAACGCACGCGCAATGCTTCGTCCTGATGGTTCAGGATCGCCGCCCACAAGGTATCGTCGACGTTGTAAACCTTGCCCGCAAGCAGGCAGACCGGAATCACTTGCTCAATCGGCACAGCCAGATCGGCGGCAATCGCGCGCACCGCAGCATTGATATTGACCGCCTTACTATTCAGCGAATCGGTCAGATTGTACGGCGGCCGCCATTCGTTGACGGGCCGCAAGCGGTCGATAAAACTCGCCGCTATCAGCAACGGCGGCGCTCGCCGGTCGGTACGCGCAGCCTGAGCGGTACGCAACGTATCCAGGCAATCGCGTTCGTTTTGCCGGTCTGGCCGGTTAGCCGGAGTCACCCACAAAATCAAATCGGCGTTTTCCGCCGCCGCCAGCATGCGTTGACGATCGAACAACGCACTGTCACAGCCTGGACTATCGAAAATCAGCGCTTGCGTTAACCCTTCGCGCGACAAAGCAAACGGCGTCAGCGCCTGCGTCGTGTCCGGCAACACGTCGGCCGGTGTGGTAACCACACCGAACAACGCATTGATCAAACTGGACTTGCCCGAATTCGTCCGTCCCAGCACCAAAATGCGCAACGGTTCGACAATTGCTTTCGTTACCTGTTCGGCTTGCCCGAGATCCGCCTGCGACACCGGCGTCGGCGCGGTGACGGATTCTTCCTCGACCAGCGGCAGGCGGCCGCTATACAAATCGATCGCGTAGTAACCAACCTTGCACACATAAGCGCGCAAAAACCAGCGGTGTAACTCGTCCCTGGCCTGGTCAAAGCTACGCGCACGCAAATGCCGCCAAGCTTCACTCAGCAGCGCATTGACCGGATTGATCAGCAAGCTGCCGGCGCGGTAAATATTGAACACTCGTTCGGCTTTTTCTTTCCAGCGTTGCAGGCGGAACAAGTCGCCGATGGTCAGGCGGTTGCTGAACGGTATTTTTTCCGCGACATCCTGGCGCAAGTCGCGGCTCGCCCGTTCGATAATCAGCAAGGTATGCGGTATGGTGAGTTCCAGCAGCGGTTTCTCGACATCCGGGTAATAACAATGCGCGACCGTTTCCATCGTTTTCTGCCCCAGCGCCAGCACCCAATCACCCTCTTCGATCGGCCAATCTTCCGGGCTGCACGTCTGCGCCAGCGCTTCCACCTCCCGCCACACTTTTTCTGCGCTGGGCGGCCATTCCGGATTGGGTTCGGTGGCCGAATCCCTGAGCAATTGCCGTTCCCGCCGTACCAGCCAAACCTGCAAGCCGTATCCCAGACCACCGCACACCACCAGAGCAACGAGCCAATACTGCAAATTACCGCTCTGCCACAACCACAACACGCCCAATCCGAGCAATGCCAGCAACGGCAGCAGCATCAGGATGAATACCAGCAGCCGCAGCGGATCGACGGACGGTAGCGGCGCTTTCATGCGGATTTACCCCGCAAGCGGTCTTTCAGGAACAACGCGCCGCGCTCCAATTCTTGCGCATAAATCTGCCGCAGGGTATCCGCATCCACGTTCAAACCGTCCTTGCGCCGCGCAAAAAAATAAATCGCCGCCTTGCCCAATGCGTACGTAGTCGCACCGCTGGAACTCGCCCCCCAAATCGCACCGATAGTCTGTCCCCAAACCGGAATCATCTTCGCGGCAGTGCGGCTCAGCAGCCGGGCTAAATAGCCCGTGGCAATTCCGACACCCGCCAGACCGAGAAACTCGGTGATCGTGTTCCTATCCCAATTTTGACCGTAAAGCAGCGCCAGACTGTGCAGCAATTTCGCCTGCACCGCCGATACCGCGACCCAATCGACCACCGGCAAGGCACCCAATCCCGCCGCCGCAATGGCATAACCGGCAATATGCTGATGCGCGGCGCGCGCAAACAAATCTTGCACGGCTTCATCGCCGCTCAACTGATGCTGTAAGCCCAGCGACGTAAGCGACTCGATCGCCTGCCACAATGCTTCCAGACCATAATCCGGCGGGTCGAAACCGTCCTCGGGCAAGGTCAAATCGACCGCCACCCAGCGCACCGGTGAAAAGCCGGGCAATGTTCCCAGCGCAGCGCGCTGCGCCGCAATGGCACGGCGCACATCGGACGGCACCGCCTCCGGCAGCGGATCGTCCGCATACGGCCACGGCTGGATATGTCCGCCGCCATGCGGATAGAGTTCGTGCAAACCGGTTTGCACCAGCAGCAGCGGCCATTCCGGATGGCGCTTGCGGATCGCATGCAATGCATCGAACACCGCGGCCTGCTGAACATCCGCCGCCTTCATCACCGCCACCAGCAAATGCGCCTGCGCCTCGCAGTAATGCATATCGTCGGCCGGATCGTAGGCCACCTCGCCCAAACCACGCGTATCGAGAAACCGCACCAACGGCGCTTCCGCCGGAAAATCATAAAACCGCGCGCTGCGCGTGCACGGCTGAAAACCGTTGCCGATCTCCGCCGCAGCGCTGCCGGTCAACGCCCGGATGATCGAGGTCTTGCCGGATTGCGTTTTGCCCAGCAGCCACAACACCGGCACCGGCATCTTCGCGCGTGCTTCGCGCAACGATGCTTCCAGCAGCGCCGGATCGACTTTGGGTTCGAGCAATGCCGTACGCAGTTGCTCCCAGTACCCGGTCCAGTTTTTTTGATCGTTTAGATTCATGCGGTCATCTTATCATCAGTACATCGCAGAATTAAATTTGCCCGCCCGCCGGTAACCATCGGCCATCGCCAATAAAAGGGGGTGAAAAGTATCCTTTTAACACGCTATCACCGGCTTACCTGCCTGCTAACATCACTTCCGAATCAAAAATATCAGGAGAAATCCACAGTCGCATCCGCAGGGTTAGCTGTGGAACCGGAAGTTTAATCTCAAAAGAAAGGGAAAAACCAATGAAACAGAATAAGACCAGACATAGTGTACTTTCATTAACCGCAGCCGCTCTGCTGATGAGCGCCGCACCCGGCAGCGCAACGGCCGGCATGGACCCGTTCGTCGGGGAAATCAGTTACGTGGCGTTTAATTATGCGCCCGAAGGGTGGTTGCAATGCGACGGGCAAGTATTACCCATCAATCAGTACAATGCGCTTTTTTCCTTGATCGGCAACACTTACGGCGGTAACGGCAGCACAACTTTCGCACTGCCCGATATGCGCGGCAGGGTGCCGGTGCACCGCGGGCAGCATCCGGGCGGCTCGATGTTTACGTTGGGGCAGACCGGCGGCGCGGAAAACACCGCGTTAACCGTCAACAATCTGCCCGCGCATAACCACACAGCTACCGCCACCTCGGTATCCACATCAGCGGTCGCGCCGGGCGCCAGCGCCACGTCGACGTTGAAAGCGGTAAACAGCGACGCCGACCAGAAAAACGCCGGCGGTAATTCGCTGGCCAACGCCAAAGGATTAAATTCGAATTACTCCGCCGCCGCGCCGAATGTCAACATGAACGCGGCTTCGATCGAAACCACGCTGAGCGGACTCGGCATCACCACCACAACCAATACCAACGTCAGTATCGGTTCAACCGGCAATTCCCAGCCATTCTCGATCATGCCGCCGTATACCGTGGTGAACTGCATCATCGCGTGGCAAGGTATTTATCCGCCACGGCCGTAATTTCTACCGGAATGTACGATTGGATCGCGTTGGTCATGTCCGGGACGGATGGGTTCTCTGCCGGACATGACCAACCTTTCCAATCCGTTGATGCCATCCGGCAACCCACTGCACCCGTAAAAAAATGATCAAATCTCTTTGCATAATTCTCTGCACTACATTCTTTCTTCCCAATGCCTTCGCAAGCGTCACAGCACCTGCAAACGCAACGCTCAATGACGATCTGGACTTAAAAACCGCGCAAGCACTGCTGGCGTCCGGCGATTACGGCAACGCTTTCGACCGGTATCACACCGCCGCCGTGAATGGCCGTCATCCGCTGGCGCAATTTACTTTGGCGCTGTTTTACCAGAATGGCTGGGGGCGCGCAGCCGACCGCGAGTCCGCCTGTGAGTGGTTCGAGCAAGCGGCGCAAAACAACGTTCCGGCGGCGCAACACATGACCGGCCTGTGTTTCGAGGAAGGCGTACACCGCCCGGTCGATCCCGCAGCGGCCGCTCAATGGTTTCAGAAAGCCGCGCAAGCTGGACATTTGAATTCGTACTGCCATCTCGGCAATTTGCTGATGACCGGAAACGGCGTGGCCAGAAACCCGGCTCAGGCGCTCGAGCTCTGCCGTCCCGCAGCATTGCAAGGATCGGTACCGGCGCAAATCTGGATGGGCAAGTTTTATCTGTACGGCGACCCCAGCGTGCGCAATCCTCAAGAAGCTTACCAGTGGTTCCTGGCAGCGGCGCAAAAACAGTCCGCGGAAGCGTTCTATCATTTAGGCATGATGCTGGCGCAAGGTTTGATCAGCGGGCATGATGCGACACAGACTCGGCAACTTTTCGAGCAAGCCGCCGCGCTCAAATACGCTCCGGCCTATTTCCAAGCAGGCAAACATTTTTTTGCCGCGCAACCTGATGCAGCAACCAATCGGCTCGCGGCGGAGCATCTGGCCAAAGCGTATCTGTGGATTTCCGCCGCAATACAAAGATCCGAAGATACGGAAGAGATTCTTGCCGCCCAATTAATCCGGCAACAAATACTCGCCATCATGCCAAAAACATGGTTGGCCGAACTCGACCGGAAAATTGCCCAGCATTTACAGCGAAATTGAACAGAAACCCGTTGATGAAATCCAATCGCAACGGTTGATTTGCCGTTCTAAAGCACTTAAAGGAGTTACGCAATGACCACTACCAATTTCGACAGCGGTTCGCTAGTCACTAACGATGGCGTTACCTCGGCCACTTATAGCGGATGGACATTCGGCGCCAGCAGCGCGGTTGATTTCGCAAATGCCAATGCCGCGGAACTTACCGCGCTTCTGAATCAATCCGGCGGACGATCCATTATTTCCAATTATAGCGGCGCCAATGTAACCAATTTCTATTTCAAATCTTCGGATGGCTCCGACTTTCAGCTTAATTCATTTAAGATTGATAATGGCCCGAGTGGCGCTTCAAGTTCCTTGACCATTGCCGGTTACCGGGATGGCGCTTTGATCGTTGCGGCGGAGTCAGTCAATTTAACAACCAGCGATGCGGCTGGAAATATCAGTTATACGCAGCAAAGCAACGCAGGAACAGAATATAGCGGATTGCTGACATTTAACTCCGCATTTAATAATATCGACGAAATCCGCTTCGTATTCGGCAGCGCAGTGGAATTGACCATCGACGACATCGATACTTCCGCCGTGGTAGTGCCGCCAACGATCACATCAGCCACTTACAACGCCAGCACCAATTCACTGGTCGTCACCGGCGCCAACATGACCGCCACGTCCGGTGCAACCAACGATATCGATGTCTCGAAACTGACATTAACCGGCCAAGGCGGCGCCACTTACACCCTCACGTCGTCGAACGTCGAGCTCGATTCCGCCACGCAATTCACCGTCGCGCTGAATGCCGCCGATCAGCTCAATGTCGAAGGTTTGCTGAACAAGAACGGCACGTCTTCGGTCGGCGGCACCACCTACAATATCGCCGCGGCAGCGGATTGGAATCCGGCGCAAAGCGGCAACGCCGACACCACCGGCAACGGCGTCACTGTCAGCAACGTGCAAACACCCACGATCACCTCCGCCACGTATGACGCCAGCAGCGGCACGCTGACCGTCACCGGCGCAAACCTGGTCAAAGCCAGCGGCGCAACCAACGATATCGATGCATCGCTGCTAACCTTCACCGGCGAAGGCGGTTCGACCTACACGCTGACCGATACCAGCGACGTCGAAATCACTTCCGGCACTTCATTCACCGTCACCTTGAGCAGCACCGACAAGGCCGCGGTCAACCAGATCGTCAACAAAAATGGCACCAGCTCGACCGGTGCCACCACGTACAATCTAGCTGCGGCGGATGACTGGAACACGGTCATCGGCAACACCAGCATTGCCGATACCAGCGGCAACGGCATCACGGTTTCGAATGTTGCAGCCCCCGCGATCACCTCCGCCACGTACAACGCCAGCACCGGCGCCTTAGTAGTCACTGGCAGCGGCTTGCTGAAAGCCAATGGTGCGAGCAATGACATCGTCGCATCTAAATTCACGTTTACCGGCGAAGGCGGCGATACTTATACACTGACCGATTCCGCCAATGTCGAAATCACCTCCGGCACGGCGTTCACGATCACACTGAGTGCCACCGACAAAGCCGCCGTCAACCAGATCGTCAACAAAAACGGCACCAGCTCCACCGGCGGCACCACCTACAACCTGGCGGCGGCGGAAGACTGGGCCGCCGGCGCGGATGCCGCCATCGTCACCGCCGACACCACCGGCAACGGCGTCACTGTATCGAATGTTGCAGTACCGGCGATCACATCGGCCACATACGACGCCAATAGCGGCGCTTTGGTGGTCACCGGTTCCGGTTTCCTCAATGCCAGCGGCGCGGCCAACGATATCGTGACGTCCAAATTCACATTCACCGGCGAAGGCGGCAGCACCTATACCCTGACCGATTCAAGCAATGCCGAGATCACTTCCGGTACGGCGTTCACCATCACGTTGAGCGCCACCGATAAAGCCGCCGTCAACCAGATCGTCAACAAAAACGGTACCTCCTCGACGAGCGGCACCACGTATAACCTGGCGGCGGCGGAAGATTGGGCCGCCGGTGCGGATGCCGCCGTCGTCACCGCCGACACCACCGGCAACGGCCTCACCGTCTCGAATGTCGCGGCGCCGGCCATCACGTCCGCCACTTACGATTACAGCAGCAATGTGCTGACCGTGACCGGCACTGGCTTCTTGCAGAAAAGCGGCGCAACCAACGATATCGATTTATCCAAGCTGACGTTCACCGGCGAAGGCGGCGCCACCTACACGCTGACCACGGCAACCGATGTGGAAATCACATCCGGCACGTCATTCACAGTGACCTTGACCGGTGCGGACTTGATCAATGTCGAGGCGTTGCTGAATAAAGACGGTACGTCATCGGCCGGCAGCACCACCTATAATCTAGCCGCCGCCGAGGATTGGGCGGCCGGGGCGGACAGCGCCGTCGCCGTCGCCGACACCACCGGCAACGGCATCACCGTCAGCAACTACGCCGCGCCTGCAATCACTTCCGCTACATTCGACGCCAGCACCAACGTGCTGACGGTCAGCGGCACCAACTTCGTTGCCAACAGCGGCGCCAGCAACGATGTGACGGTTTCACTGCTGACGCTGACAGGTGAAGGCGGCAGTTACACGCTGACCTCTTCGTCTGTCGACGTGACGTCGGCCACTGCCTTCAGCGTCACGCTCAATGCGGACGACCAGTTGGCGGTACGCGGATTGTTGAACAAGAACGGCACAACGTCTTCCAGCGCCACGACCTACAATATCGCGGCGGCTGAAGACTGGATGGCCGGCACCGCGGCTTCGATCACGGTCGCCGATCTGACCGGCAACGGCATCACCGTCTCGAATGTGCAAACACCCGCAATCACGTCGGCCACTTACGATTCCGATACCGGCATTTTGGTTGTTACCGGCAGCAATCTTTTCAAAAAGACCGGCGCCAGCAACGACATCGATATTTCCACGCTGACCTTGGCCGGCGGAACCGCAAGCGCCACCTACACCATCACCAGCGCATCGGATGTCGAGATCACTTCCAGCACGTCGTTCAGCGTTACCTTATCGGGAGCGGACAAAACCGCCGTCGACGCCTTACTGGATCAAACCGGAACGACGTCGTCCGGCGGTTCGACCTACAATCTGGCGGCCGCCGATAATTGGTTGAGCGCCGCCGATGCCGCCACCGATATCAGCGATGCCGTCAATGCGGTTACAGTGTCAATCAATCCGCGCATCACCTCGGCCACTTACGATGCCTCGTCCGGATCGCTGGCCGTAACCGGCACCAATCTGCAAGCCAACGGCAGCGGAGCCGACATCGATGCGTCGAAGTTCACCTTCACCGGTGAAGGCGGCTCCACTTACACATTGACCGATAGCGCCGATGTCGAAATCAGCTCGAGCACGGCATTCACGATCACCCTGAGCGCCACCGACAAAGCCGCCATCGATCAAATCGCCAACAAGAACGGCACCGCTTCCACCGGCGGCACCACGTACAATCTAGCCGCGGCGGACGACTGGAACACCAATGCCACTAGCGGCGATACTGCCGACGCCACCGGCAACGGCATCACCGTTTCGAATGCCGCAACACCCGCGATCACGTCGGCCACCTACGACGCCAGCACCGGCGCATTGGCGGTCACCGGCAGCGGCTTCTTGAAGCTGAACGGCGCAACCAACGATATCGATGTATCGAAGCTCACCTTCACCGGCGAAGGCGGCGATACCTATACACTGACCGACTCCGCCGATGTCGAGATCACCTCCGGCACGGCATTCACCGTGACTTTGAGCAGCACCGACAAAGCGGCGGTTAATCAGATCGTCAATAAAAACGGCACCGCTTCCACCGGCGGCACGACTTATAACTTGGCCGCCGCCGAGGATTGGGCGGCGGGCGCCAGTGCGGCGGTAGCCGTGGCCGATCTAACCGGCAATGACATCACCGCGTCGAGTGTTGCCGCTCCCGCGATTACATCGGCCGCCTACAATACCGACACCGGCGCGCTGACCGTGACCGGGTCGGGATTCTTGAAAGCCAGCGGCGCGGCCAACGATATCGACGCCTCCAAATTCACCTTCACCGGCGAGGGCGGCGCAACCTATACGCTGACCGATACCGCCGATGTCGAAATCACCTCCGGCACAACGTTCACCCTGACGTTAAGCAGTACCGACAAGACCGCGGTCAATCTGCTGCTGAACAAGGCCGGTACGGCTTCCAATGATGCGACAACTTACAACCTGGCGGCCGCCGAGGATTGGGCGGCAGGCGCCGATGCCGCCGTCACGATCGCCGATACCGGCGGCAACGGTATTACCGTAACGATCCCTTCTTCCGGCGGAGGCGGAGGCGGTGGAGGGGGTGGCAGCAGCGGCACGGCCACGACCATCGACGGCGCAGCCGCCACGACGGCTACGCAACCGGACGGTACCGTCGTCACGGTCGTTTCGGCCGTTGATCCTTCGCGGCAGGACGACCCCGATTCGTTGTTCAGCAATTATGCGGATATTCCGCTGGCCGAGGATACGGAGGGCAACCCTTTGCTGACGATCAGCTTGCCGGCCGGCGCCGGATTGACTGTCACGGACCGGCCGCCGGTGACAGACTCGGCGCAAGCCGAAGCAAGCGCCATTACCGCATTGGCGCAAATCTCCGGTTTGAGCGTTGACGCCGCCAGTGACCTGACTGCGAAAGCAAGAGATTTTCTGGCGCAACTGCCGGACGGCAATCCGGTCAGTATTCATACCGTCACACCGCGTGTTGCCGGTGATCTGCCGCCGGCGCTGCCGGTTATCATCAGCAGCCCAACCGCTGTGAAACCCGGCAACATGCTGATAATCGACGCCCGCGAATTGCCTTCGGGCACCATTATTCAACTGGATAACGTGTCCTTCGTATCGATCATCGGTGCTGCGCGAATTACCGGCGGCAGCGGTGAAAACTTCGCCGCGGGCGACGATCAGAACCAATTCATCGTGCTCGGCGCGGACGACGATATTTTGTCCGGCGGCGGCGGCGACGATACCGTCGGCAGTCTGGGCGGCAACGACCGAACCTCCGGCGATGCCGGTAACGACACGGTGTATGGCGGTACCGGCAACGATGTCTTGAGCGGTGGTACCGGCAACGACCGGCTCAACGGCGGTTTGGGTTTCGATAGTGCAATTCAAGCGGGGCAATTATCCGATTACCGGGTTACGGTACACGACAATGCGGTTACGTTGACGCAGGCGAACGGTGAAAGCGATACCCTGACCGATGTCGAATTAGTCCGGTTTGCCAGCGGCCCGAGTCTGGCGATCGCTTATTCTGAAGCCGAAGCGGTTGCGCATCATCTGGCCAGAACCTGGTTGGGACGCGACTTGACCGTTGCAGAAGGAAGCGCGGTGCAAAACTGGGTGGGCGCAACAACAGAAGATATTTTGACGGCCTTCCGCAGCTTACCAGAAACGATCACACTGGGATTGCAAGACAAAACTGATAGCGAATTGCTGGCCGGTTGGGATACCGATCCAACGATCATCCGGATCGATGCCGCACGCGGCTTTACCGGCGGCGCTGAAAACAATCAGGGCTATTTGCCGCTCGGGCTGGCGATAAATGCGGACGGCGACGCGGGTCAAGATGTACTGCGCATGCCGGGCAGCCGTGACGGCGCGCATCTGGAGTTTTCCGGCGATCGTCTGGAACTGACGCAACTCAGCGATGGCGCTATGTTCAGCCTGAAGAACGCGGAAATGATCGCGTTCGACAACCGTGAAACCGTCGTGATCGCGCACAATCCAGTCGAAAGCATTCTGGCGCGTCTGGTGCACAGCTTCTTTGACCGCGATGCCAGCGTAGCGGAATGGCAGCTCGGACGTGAAACATTGCAGCAGCCTTACGATGCCGATGCGATTCTGGATTGGTTCCAGCAGCGCGCCGGGCTGCAAGCGCTATCCGATACCGATTACATTCAGGCGATTTACAACCATACGCTGGGCCGCCCGGCAACGGACGATGAACTCCATCAGCAGTTGACCCGGCTGGAAAGTCACGCGATCGATCGCAACTGGCTTACGGTCGAAATTGCGCAAAGCGATGAAGCGGCCGCGCATTTGGTCGGCAGTGTGATGCAGCACGACGGCTGGATATAAGCAGCGAGAGAACGCCGCATCGACTTCCTCGATTTCCCAGAACCTGTTCAAGATCTCAATCAAGGGATGCAGTGCAAGGCAAAACCGAACGAAAAAGCGGAGCATACTCGAAGTGTGTGAGCATTTTGAGTTCGATTTTAACGCGGCAATGCACCTTTCAGTGAGATCTTGAACAGGTTCTCAATGCGGCGCCTGGAACGGCACGCCGAGAAAATGCCGCCGGTTGAATTCCGATTCGTTCAGCGCTTTATCGTAGCGGACAAATGCCGCCACTTCGTCGCCCGGCGTCGAGTTACTGCCGGAAAAGGTAATCAGCCCGATGCGGAAGCGGCGCAAATCGGCGCAGCGATCGGCCGTCTGGTCCACGGTCATGTGCCCGCTTTTCATACCTAAATCCTTCAGACTCTCCATCTTGACGCCCAGTTGCACGGTGGACGGATGAACACCGGCGCCGGTGATCGATTTCAGGATTTGCACATGCCGTTTCGTCAGCGAATCCTGCCCGGCGGATGATTTCCCGTTTTTCCCCCCGCCGCCTGCTTGGAATCCTTCGTCGTACGCCATGATCCGGGCGATCATGTTGGCGCGTCCGGCGGTCAGTCCGATCGGCTGCACCCGGGTATGGCCGAAAATATAAACGCCGTCGTCAAAATTACCGGATTTGGCGTCGACAAAAGCCGCTGTCGCGTACGACACGAAGCGGCCTTTGGTAATCAGCAGTTGCGCCAGCGTTTGGTACAGGTTGCGGATATTATCCGCCGCGGCTTGCTCCTTTTTGGCGGCCGGATCGGACGACGTCGGTCTCGCCACCACCCAATCCTTGATCGTCTTACCCTGTTTGAACCAGGCTTTCATGGTATTGCTTTGCTCACCCGGACCGATGCCGTTTACTTCGATATCGAAGCCGACGCCGTCGAAATCCCAGGCATCAAGCACATCGCGGATGCGATTGGCGTGATCCGTCATATCGGAATTGCGCGA
The DNA here is from genome assembly GCA_015709615.1 of Gammaproteobacteria bacterium. Lineage (NCBI taxonomy): Bacteria > Pseudomonadati > Pseudomonadota > Gammaproteobacteria > Gammaproteobacteria bacterium. The sequence continues at coordinate 1,001,596 of CP054179.1, forward strand.
CGTGATGAACGAGACAAAATCGCCTTGCGTCTGCTTATCGTAATCGTCGCGCACTTCATAACCCGCGGTAACCTGAATGCCCAGCGCATGGCTGGCACCGATCAAGTTCTTCAGCGCCAGTTCGACAAAGCTGCGTTCCTTGCCGGTTTTTTTCCCAACCGCGTGGCCGAATACCGCCAACTCCGGGGAGAGATCGACCGAACCGTCCGCCCGCCGGCTGATCGTGGCGATCAGCGAAATATCGTCCAGCCCGCCGCAAAACTTATCCATGAACGCTTGGTACTGCTGCGCCGAAGGAATTTTTCCGTCTATTTTGTGGAAAACGGCAACACGTTTGGTGAAGTTCGCCAAACCGGTCCACAACGACAAGCGGGATCGCGCCGACACGACCGCACGCAACGGCGTACCGGCATCGACCTTGGGAATCAATGCCGCCTGACCCGCCATGCGCCACGCGTACGGCACATTCTGCACGCGCCGGCGGATATCCGATATGCTCCAGGGATCGGCAGTGCCGCTCGACCACTTGCACGATCCGCTGGCGTCGAGCTGCAAAACCTGGGATTCGTCGGCGCCGCGGAACACCACCACTTCGTTGTTCTTCCAGCCGAACGCCGCTTCCTGCGCCGACGGTTCAATGAACGATGGATCGGCGAATTGCACTTCGAAATCCGCCATGACTACAACTGCCGCCCGGTTTTCGGATCGTACGCCACCGGTACCGGCACGACTTGATCGGTCGGCAGCACTTCCACCCACTGGTCGAACACCTCGAAATCCTCGCCGCCTTGCAGCGCGCGGAAACCGCCTTGCAACGGATAGAAGCCGTGTTCGTACACCTTGTCCACCGGCGTCGCCGATACGCGATTATCGTCGTTGATTTCGTCGCCGGGATAACGTCCCACTTTCATCGACTTGGTATGCTTATCGGCGACGACATCGCATAAATGGTTGATGGCATCGCGGATCGTCACGTTCGGCCCGCTGTGCGGAATTTTTCCCAGCTCATCGAGCGGCGCAACGTAATTGTCGTCCAGCCCGTCGGTGCCTTCCACATGCAGGCGCTGCAACCAGTTCATCGCTGCGCGTTCCTTGCCGGGGCGGATCGGAATCACCGCTTTGACCCACGGCGCGTTCAGGAACGCATTGCGCATATTGTCGCCGTCGAGCTGCAACAGCCAGCCGAGCGATGCGCCCAGCTTGGCGGGATCGGATTCCTCGGTGATGTAATAGTTATCCACCCGGTTGTCGTGCGTCCCGCCCCAGGAGACGGTATCCATCGACGCAATTTGCGTATTCTCGAAAGCGGCTGCCGCAGCTGTGATCAAATTTTTCGTCAACTTGGCCTTAATTTGTGAATGTACCGAACCACCCGCGGGTGCGGTTGCGGGCGTGACGGAAGACGGTTTGCGGATACCGCCCAAACCCTGGTGGCTGTGGTGCAGGCGCGGCCGCCACCATTCCGGCGCGACAAAGTACAGCATTTTGTCGATGTCGAATATCGTGTTGAGCAGCTCCGACACCACGTGCCGCGTGCGGTCGTCCGGCATCGGCAAGCCTTTGGTCAGCATATCCTGAATCAGGCAGCGGTACACCACGATGCGCTCTTCCTCGCGCAAGTCTTCATATTTGCGCGGCGCAACGCGCGACATTTTGTTGATGCGGTCACGCGCCGCTTCGACAAATGCCTGTTCGTACTCGAACTTGGATTTCTCATTGAACTCCTTGATCTTTTGCTCGTTCTGCGCAGTAACTTCGTCGTTCAGTTTTTTGCCCGGCTGCCAGGTGATTTTGGCCACCACGCGCAGCGGCGACACATTGCGAAAGTTGACATGCTTGACCCTGACCGAAAAGCGGATCGCGCCGGGCGTGTCTTCCTGCACTTCGTCCAGTTGCAGGCGGATATCGTTACCACCGTAATCAAAGCTGATGAAACCGGACTCGCCGTATTCATAGCCCGGCTGGTCGCACTGCGCCTTAAAACCGCCGAAATGCCATTGAATTTTTTCCGGCTCGCCTTCGTTGCTATCCAGATTCACTTCCCGGCCTTCGGCGTAGACTTCGTCCATGTCGTCTTCCGGCAGCGTGTCTTCGGTTTTCGGCACGAACGGAATATCGATATTCAAGTCGGTCGTCACCGGCTGCGGCATCGGGATCGCTTCCGGCGGCGGTATCTCGCCCACTTCCGGCCCCTTGGCCAAATGCACCAGCTTGGCAATCCCCAACTGGCGGCCCGGGTCGTCGACGTACGTCTGCCAGCACAAATACGTGCCGATGTCCTGCACTTGCACGCCGACTTGGCGCATTTTGCGGCGCATTTCGTAATTGAGCAGATCGGGCGTGGTGTTGTTCAACACGTAGCGTTTGCTCGAGGTGTCGGTCGTTTCAGTGACGGTGCGGAAAGTCGATTTGTAGTTTTTGCGGATTTCGGTGGAGATTTTCTCGGTCTGCTGGCGCATGTGCTTGTGCGTCACTTCGCGCGCCTTCGATTGCGTATTGGCCATATCGATGCTGGCGGATGCACTGGCGCTGCCGCCAATCCAGCTCTGGTTGGCGGTGGCGTTCATACCGAATTTGGTATCGGATTTGTTGTCCTCCTTCACCGCTTGCGACAGCTCGTCTTCCTCGGTCAGCGATTTCTCGGTTTTGAGCGTCGTCTCCAGCGCTGTTTCCATCGTGCGTTCGACCAGCGTCCGGCGCGTACTGACTTCGACCAATTCCACGCTGCTGCCGGGACTGAGCCACACATGCCCGACTGGCGAACCGAGAAAGGTATCGAACTCGAAAAAATATTGCCGGAACAAGTGCACAATGCCGATCGGCGACAGTCCGGCGCGGTCGATGTCCTTGAACGGGTCCATGTAATCGAGCGGATCCTTGAAATTCAGCAGCTTTTGCAGATTCGCCAATTGATTGTCCTGCTTGTAGAACAACTGTTTGAGGGTTTCGTACTGTTTGGTTTGTTTCAGATGCAGCACATAGCCCGCCACCGCGGATTCATGCTGCAATTGCTCGGCCGCCAGCGCATTGGCCGCTTCCGTGCCGCGCGGATTGGTACGCGGGTCTTGCGCGGTCTTGTACCACTCGGTCACCTGGGAAATCACATCCTGATTCAATGTGGTCTTGATACGATCGGCGTCGATCAGCCTGTCCCACAAGCGTTCGTCGTAACGCTCCAGCGGCGGCAACTCGCGCGTCAAATTCTCAATGACGAAACTGCCCATTGCACCGTAGGCCCCCTTACGCGGCACATCGCTGCCACCCGTTTCCAGCCGCGAGATCTTTTGCAGCACGCCACGTTCGTCCAGCACCATCTCGAAATTACCGCGAAAACGTTTGAACAGTTGTTCGCGCGCTTTGCTCAAATCCGCGCTGAAGCCCTTTTCGATGCGCTGCCTGATGCGCTTCGATTTCCATCCGATCATCGGCTGATACACGCCGAAAATCTCGCTATCGTACGGCAGGATATTTTTGTAGCGCGAAAAGTCATTGATTTTTTTCATGATGGACGCTCCTTGTGAGTGGCGGTTGATACTGCATCGGGAAGAACGCTCGCTTGAGACTATAGGCAAAAGCGGCAGGGACGTCAAACGAAGCGGCCGTATTATTCAATCCACCTTCCTTCAGCCGTTTCCTTGATTGGCGGAAAAAAATTGCGCAAGAATTCGGAAAGATGTTCATATTGCAATCATTTTATAGCGGCACAACCAGTGTAAAGCTGGTCGGGTTTTTACGGTGAATGGTGAGTTCCGCCGAAATCTGTTCGCTGAGCAACTGGACCAGTTGCAACCCCAGAGATTGGGTATTTTCAATATCGAAGTCGTCCGGTATGCCGACCCCGTCATCGCTGATGCGCACCAGCAATCGCCCCGGACCATGATGTTTCAGGCTGATATCGATTTTTCCCGGCCGTCCTTCCGTAAACGCATACTTCATCGCATTGGTGCAAAGTTCATTCAGAATCAGCCCCAAGGGAATACTGATATCGATCGGCAGAAGCACCTGATCGGTATCGATGTTCAAGGCGATTTTCGACGTATTCAGGGCATAGGAAACGGTCAGATTGTCAACCAGGGATTGGATGAAACTGGCAAAATCGACACGGGAGAAATCCAACGATTGATACAAAATTTGATGAATCAGAGCCATGGATTTCACCCGGTTTTGACTCTCTTTCAAAACGGACAGGGCAGTACTGTTTTCCACCATATCGGATTGCATACCGAGCAAGCTATCGATAATTTGCAAATTGTTTTTAACCCTGTGATGAATTTCCGCAAGCAACAAATCTTTTTCCTTTAACGCCGCTTTGAGTTGTTCCTCCTGATGTTTCCGCTCGGTAATATCGATGACCGAAGCAAGCACCATCATCCCCCTGGGCGTCTGGATCGGATTCAAACCCACTTCAACCGGAAATTCCTTGCCATTTTTGTGCAAACCGTACAGATCCCTGCCATGCCCCATGGCACGCGTACTTGGCTGTTTTAGATAATTGCTTCGCAAGGCGGGATGATGGGCGCGATGCGATTCCGGTATCAAAATCTCAATCGATTGTCCCAGCAGCTCTTCGCGCCGGTAACCGAAAAGCGCCTCGGTCGTTGTATTCACCATCATGATTTTCCCTTCATGATTGGTCATTACCATCCCGTTCGGAGAAGCCTCGACGGCCAGGTATATCATTTCCTCCGCGTGCTTGCGATCGGTGATATCGACGATGGCGGCGAGCACGAAAACGCCGTCATGCTCGGTCTCGACCGGGTTCAATCCAACCTCGACCGGAAATTCCTTGCCGCTCTTGTGTAATCCGTACAGATCCCTACCATGCCCCATCGGGCGGGATTTCGATTCACTGAAATAAGCTTGCCGATACTCAGGATGATGGGAACGGAATCGTTCCGGGATAAGCATTTCGAGAGACTGGCCGATCAGTTCCTGGCGGGAATAGCCGAACAGCTTTTCCGTGGCGGAATTCACCATGACGATTTTTCCGTCGCAATTGGTCATGACCACGCCATTCGGAGAGGCCTCCACGGCAAGATGCATCATTTCTTCAGTATTGCTGAAACTTTTGAATCGGGTCGGCGGCATGGCTGGATTGAATTCCGGAGTCAAAAAAAGCGGCCTACAACTTCAGGTTATTCAGACGATCCGGCAATTTCCGCAGCAGATAAGGGATTTGTTCGGCATCGACCGGTCTGCTGAGGAAATATCCCTGAAGTTCATCGCACCCGAGTTCGCCAAGAAAATCCGCCTGCTTGAGTGTTTCGATACCCTCAGCCGTTACCTGCAAATTAAGTTTCTGAGCCAATGCCAGAATAGCCGCCGCTATGGCGCAATCATTCGTGTCATACGGTATCCCCTTGACAAAGCTTTGGTCGATTTTCAACCGGTTTATCGGAAGATTTTTCAATGAACTCAAACAGGAATAACCGGTACCGAAATCATCGATGGAAATCGGTATACCCAGCCCCTCCAGTTGCTCCAGGCATTTAATATAGATCAACTCATTTTGCAGGCAGGATTCGGTGATTTCCAATTCCAGCGCATGGGCCGGCAAAGAATATTGCTGCAATAGTTTTGCAATAAATTGCTGCAAATCCTTATCCGCAAGCTGGCGTATGGAAATATTCACGGCCACGCGCAGATCGCTGAAACCTTCAGCCCGCCATTGTTCGAGTTGCTTGCAGGCTTCCGTCAGGATCCAATTGCCGATTTCCACGATCAGCCTGCTCGATTCGGCAACCGGAATTATTTCGGCGGGCGATAACAGCCCCTTTACCGGATGCAACCAGCGGATCAACGCCTCCACCCCGGTGATTTTGTTCTGCGATAGAGAAAACTGGGGTTGATAATGAAGCAGAAATTCATTTCTGATTAAAGCATGATGCAACTCCCGTTCTCGCGTTAAATAATGAGCGGCTTTTTGCGTCAAGGACGGATGATAAAAAGCGTAACTGTTGCGCCCTTTGTTTTTCGCTTCGTACATGGCCGTGTCCGCCATTTGCACCAATTCATCGTGATGCGAGGAATGATCGGGGTATGCGCTGATCCCGATGCTGCACGACGGAACGATTTCCATGTTGCTGATGGCTACCGGATGGGAAAGGCATTCCAGTATTTTCTCAGCGACGGTAATCAAGGCGTCGCGGGATTCGGCATTCGTTACGATGATGATGAATTCATCGCCGCCTAACCGGCCCAATGTATCGCTTTGCCGCAGCACCGAAAGCATTCTCTGCGCCACGAAGCAAAGCATGGAATCGCCTTGCGTATGCCCGAGGGTGTCATTGATTCTTTTAAAATTATCGAGGTCGATAAACAACACACCGAGAAACGAGGAGTTTCGTATCGCTTTGGCCAGCGCCAATCGCAGCCGGTCCATGATCAACATCCGGTTGGGCAAGTTGGTCAGGCTATCGTAGTAAGCAATATGCGATAGCCGTTCCTGCGTTTCACGGATCGGCGTGATATCCGATATCATGACGACGAATTGCTGTTCTTCGCTCGCGTCGACGGGAATGAGCCCGATCGTCAGCCAGACATACATGGTTTCGTTATTTTTCTTGAACGCCGTGATTTCTCCGCGCCAATGACCATGCTTTTCAATGCCTTGCCATATACTATTATAGGTATTCTCGCCTAAGGAAAGGCTGGTAAGAAAGGGCAGTTCCTTATTGCGGAGACGATGGGGCTGAAACTTGGTGAGTTTATAAAAGGCGCTGTTGGCGCAATTGAATTTTCTGTTTTTATCCAGAATGATAATGCCTTCCGAAGCGCAATTGAAAACAGTCGCCGCTTGCGCCAGCCGGTCTTTTGCCAGATGGCTCTCGGTCGTTTCCTGCAAGATGCCGACGATCTGATGCTTTCCCGCATCGCTATTTTTAAACGATTTGCCGTACAGTTTGTACCAGCAACTTTTCCCGGGATCGGGGCTGACACGGAATTCTATTTCGGCGGATGAACCCTTTTTAGTGCGCAGCCTATCGATAAAGCCGGCTACTTTCGGTTTGTGATTTTCGTCTATCGAAAGAAAGAAGCTTTCCCAGCTGGATATCGGTTCTATGTTTCCTTCCAGGCTTTTGCCCATGAATATTTCACTGGATTCTCTCGTGACTTCCCAGGTACCCAATCGCGCCGCTTCCAGTGCGAGACGAAAGTGCTGCTCATTCTTTTTTAACAGAATATCGTTTTCGTAACGCTCGATCGTGACTTGGATAATGATGTGCAGTTCTCGGTCGGAAAACGGCTTTAACAGATAACCGTAAGGCTTGGTCGCTTTCGCCCGGGTGACGGTTTTTTCTTCGGAATAAGCGGTCAGATAAATAATTGGGATACTATGTGCTTTTTGTAACCAATCCGCGACTTCAACACCATCCATTTCGCCCTGAATGTGAATGTCCATCAACACAATATTCGGGAGCTCCTGATCCACCAGCGTCAGTGCTTTTTGGCCATTAGCCGCCATGCCGGTAACCTGATACCCTAATTTTGTCAGGCGTCTTTTCAGGTCAAGCGCAACAATCTTTTCATCTTCAACGATGAGTATCTTGACGAATCCATTCATACTTGCCCATCCTATTGCAAACAATAATTTCAAATAAACAATTACCTACATTTCAGCATCCTTCTCCGGCAATTTCTCACCGTGAAAAAACGGGTGAATTATGTAACTTAATATTTTTGTTTGAATAAGCGCCCGATATCAATGAATATTATAGAATTTCTAACTTCATACAGAAGGAATCAAGAAAGAGGAAACAAATTAACAAAAAGAAGAATAAATTTATATCAGCAAAGTCTTACACGCCTGTTAAACAAACCATTAGCAACTCATGGTTATGCAATATCAACCGCTTGGAAGGCACGGCAAAGAAAGTAAGGTTTGTGCTGATGCTGGTTATATTTTGTACCACAAAAGGTCGTTGATTTTTTATGATCGGCTTCCTTGTAGTTGGCAATTGATACAGCATCGGGAAGAACGCTTGCTGGTGACTATAGGCAAAAGCAGCGGGGACATCAAATGAAGGGAGCTGCAACCTTTCTATCTTAGATTGCAACCGGGTGATTCTTAGTAGTGTGAGCTATTGTTAAAAATCGATTTGGGATGAGGATTATGAATTGCTTTTAATATTTTTAATCAAGGCGGCAATCTGCTCAAGGCCATCAAACGTACTAGGCAATTTCTCGGGATCTGACAACACACCACTGAAAATCAGATTTTCAAATTTATTAAGCGCTTCTTTATCCTTTTCCTTTATTTCTGAAGAATACTCAGCATAACTTTGTATAAATTCACAGAGTGTCTGCCTCAATTGAATCTGCAATATTTGAGCTTTTACCGAACGATAATTCAGCAAAACTACCCGAAAAAAATAAATCAAAATAATTTCAAGAGAAATAAGTGGAATCAGAAAAATGAAGTGGTTTAAGTCCATCACTTCTCCAGATAAAATTTTTGAAAAGACAAAATATAATTCACTGCAGATTGGTAAAAGTATCAAAAAACCAAGAAATAATAGTAAATTTCTTAACGCATTTGACTCACTTGTTTTTTTATTCTCGAGCTTTGAAAATCCTTTATGAAGCCCAACAAAATTAAAACCTGTTTGGTATTCATCAAGTTTATTCTTCAGTTCGGTTATTCGTGCTTCTTTTAAAGCAAATTCGTTACTCCAATTTTCATGAAGCTTAGTAGCTTCTACCATTGTTTGCTCAAAATTCTTAAATGCAACGACATTTGGATTTAATAAGTACTCCTGAATTATCTCTGAAGGCATTACGTAAGATGCATATATCATCTGCGAACGCAGATTTCCATCGAACGAATCTATCTGTTCAAGAATTCTGGATTTCAGACTAGCAAGTTCAATAGGATAACTTCCCGGCGTACGACGATTGAAATCATATTCACACAGAAATCGATAACTCAAAACAAATATCGAGTTAACTTCGTAATTTATATTTTGCCCAGCTCCAAAATCCCGAAGATCACTAATAAACGTATCCCCTATATGATTGATGTTAAAAGGACACTTTCTGTCCCAATCGCTAGGGTTTCCAGCTATTAATTTAATCATCTCAACAGAAATGTTCAATCTAGTTTGTACTTCAGGATCTTCAAACTGCTTGATTGAAGCTTTTCGAAGAAAATTTCTTATAATTTCATCATTTTCCGCAAACATTAAAAATTCCTATCGAAATTAAAACATGATCACCGCGCTATTGCGCAATTGAAGAACCAAGCTTCCTCCGCTTTTTTAAGAAACAGCTGCTGAACTTGGTTACCGCACCTAATCACCAAAAAACCGCCTCAACACTTTGATCATATAACTGTGATCCTGCACACCGGCGCTTTCGCGCACGCTGTGCATGGCCCACATCGGGCAGCCGACGTCGACGCTGCGGATGCCGAGTTTGGCTGAGGCGATCGGGCCGATGGTGCTGCCGCACGGCAGGTCGCTGCGGTGCGTGTACCTTTGATGGGGAACGCCCGCCTCTTCGCACCACTGGATGAAACGCGCAATCGACACGCTCTCCGAGCTGTAGCGACGGTTGGCGTTGGATTTGATCACCGGGCCTTTGTTGACGAAAACGCGGTGATCGGCATCGTACGCCGCGGGAAAATTCGGCTGGTAGGCGTGCGCCATGTCGGCGCTGATCAGAAAGCTCTGCGCCAGCGCACGCGCGCTGTCTTCGCGCTCCGTTGCGGTGGCGATATGGATGCGCTGCAAGACGTCGGTCAGAAAGCTGCCGCCCGCGCCGATATGGCTTTCGCTGCCGATTTCCTCATGATCGAAAAACGCGCACACCAGCGTACTTTGCGCGGATTCCAGCACGGTTTTGTCAAGCAGCGCTTGCAGTGCGGCGTGGCAGGAAGCGAGGTTATCGATCTGGCTGTCGGTGTAAAACTCCTGATTCGCGCCCCAGAATGCGCCTTTTTGCGTGTCGTAAACCGCCAGGTCCCACGACAGTATCCGCGCGGCATCGATGCCGGATGCGTGTGCCAGCAGTTCGAGGAAATACGGTTTCGGCAACTGTTCGGCGGTCAACTGCGCGAACAATAGCGGCAGTTCGTTTTGTTTATGCAACTTCAAGCCGTCTTCGTTGACTCCGCGGTTCATGTGAATCGCCAGATTCGGCAAGCGCAGCAGCGGCTGATCGAAGCGTACCGGCTTGTGCATTAGTTGTTTGTTGTCATCGAGAAAGCTGATGCGCCCGGCCAGGCTCAGATCGCGGTCGGTAAACGTCGCCAGAATCGGCCCGCCGTATATCTCGACCCCTAGCCGCGCCAGACCGTCGTTCACCGTCGCGCCGTTCGGCCGGATGCGGAATCCCGGCGAATCGGTATGTGCGCCGACAATTTTGAAGCCCGATTCGGCTGGCGCTTTGCGCCCCACCACGAACAGCACGATCGACGAATCGTCGCGCACCACGTAATAGCGCCCGCCCGCTTGCAACTGCCATTTGGCGGTTTCATCGAGGCGCACGAAGTGAAACTTTTGAATCGCCGTTTCGACCGAAGCAACCGCGTGCCACGGGCTTGGACTGGCATCGATGAAATCGAGTAAATGCTTTACGTGTTGTTGTGCTGTCATGATTTGGATTTATAGTGCCGGTTCAGTTGGTTAATCGATGATCGCGGTTGCATTGCGCCGCCAGAATATACGGAAAGCCGCTGGCTCAGTCAAATGACACTGGTATGCATAAGCCCGGAAATGAAGGGGTATTGCACCGTTCAGCCGATGCATGGAAACTGGACATTGATGATAAAATCCCGGCCATTCGACAAATATTCTATCGCCTTAAGTAAAGGAATCACCGCGTGCCGCGTTTTCGACTCAAACTTTTCTTGCCGTTTTTCCAATCCTTTTGTTTCCTGTTTTTTCTGTTCAATGCGCCAGCGGCGCGGGCGCTGATGGCCGAAGCGCATGACATCGAGCAGCAACTGGCAAAATCCGCCGCGCTGGGTTTGAGCAAAAACGCGCTGGATGATTTGCAGCGCTTTTATAGCGCGCGCCGTTATCAGCCGGTGTGGGTGACGAACAATCCGCATTCGCCTTTGCTCGACACGGCATTGGCATTCATCGCCAGCGCCGAGAGCGAAGGATTGGACAGCCGCGATTATCAACTGCAATCGATCCGGCAATTGCAGCAACAGACCGGAGAATCGTTAGCCGCCGCCAGCGAACTGGAAGTGCGCACCACCCATGCGGTATTGACGCTGGCGCGCGATTTGTCCCGCGGGCGGCTGACGGCGGCATCGGCCGACAAGGATTGGCACATTGCGCAAGCGGCATTCGACGCGGTCGCATTTTTACAGCAAACCATCAAGCCAGACCGCTTGCAGCAAGCGCTGGACGATCTGCCGCCGAAAAATCCCGCTTATCAACTGCTCAAGCAGACCTTGGCGCACTACCGCCAGCTCGCGAGTAATCATACCGAGTGGATTCATATTCCCGCTTCATCCTCGATACGGCCGGGCGACACGCACCCGAACATTCCGTTGATCCGCCGGCGCATTGTGCAAGCGCATGAAGCCGATGACACCGCCGGATTTAACATCGCGGATATCGCCAGCGAACGCTACGACAAGGAACTGGTTGCCGCCATCAAGGCGTTTCAAGCGCAGCATGGATTGAACAGCGACGGCGTGATCGGAAAAAACACCCTCCGCGCGCTGAATATCCCGCTCGACTGGAAAATACGCCAGTTGCGCGTCAATATGGAGCGCTTGCGCTGGCTGCCGCGCAATATGGGCCAGCGTTACCTGCTGGTCAACACCGCCGGTTTTCATCTCAGCGCGGTTGAACACGACGAGCCGGTTCTGACCATGCGCATCATCGTCGGACGCGACTACCGCAGCACACCGAGCTTCAACGGCGCGCTGTCGCACATGGTGCTGAATCCCTATTGGAACGTGCCGACCAGTATCGCCACCAAGGATTTACTGCCGAAGCAGCAAAGCGATCCGATGTTCTTCACGCACGGCGGCTTCAAGATTTATCCCGGCAATAACCGCAACGCCGAAGCTATCGATCCGGATACGATCGATTGGCATAACCTGAAAAGAGGATTTCCGTATTTTCTACGCCAGGACCCCGGCAAACACAACGCGCTGGGCCGGATTAAGTTCATGTTTGCCAATCCGTTCAACATTTATTTGCACGACACGCCGTCCAAATCGCTCTTCCAGCGCGATATCCGCACGTTCAGTTCCGGTTGCATCCGGCTGGAAAAGCCGTTCGAATTGGCCGCTTTCGCTTTGAATCAAGAGAGTTTGCCGGAAAAATTCAGCGAAGATTTGGACAGCGATAAAACCATCACCAAGCATTTACCTAAACCACTGCCGATTTACTTAGTGTATATTACGGCCTGGATTGATGAGCCAAGCAAATTGGTACATTTTTATCCCGATATTTATGACAGGGATTCAAGCACTTTGCGCTATGCTCGCTGGTAGTAATTTATTATTCGCACACATTCGCAAGATTTTCAGGGAGAAAACAGCCGATGATACGAAGTTTACTCAATCTAGCAAACTTATCAGAACAAGAACCCGAATTAAGCCGCCGCCGCTTTTTACGTGCAGGATTAGGCGCTTGCGCCGTACTGGCATTACCGATGGGCGCGTCGACCGCGCACGCGGCGATCAGAAGACCGTTCGAGAAAAAACTGAGTTTTCTGAATTTACACACCGGCGAACGCACTCAAGCAGTATTCTGGGCCAACGGCCGTTATATCCCGGAAAGCATGCGCGCCATCAACCATGTGCTGCGCGATCACCGCACCGGCGACCGCCGTCCGATCGATCCCCAGCTATTTGACCTGCTCCATCTGCTGCAACACAAATTAGGCACCAAACAAGAATTCCACGTCATCTCCGCGTACCGTTCCCCCGCCACCAACGCCAAACTAGCCGAACAAAGCGGCGGTGTCGCAAAGAACAGCATGCACACGCACGGCAAAGCCATCGACATCCGTCTGCCCGGCCGCAAACTTTCAGATATCCGTGCAGCAGCCATGTCGCTGCAAATGGGCGGTGTCGGTTATTATCCTTCCTCCAACTTCATCCATTTGGATACCGGAAATTTCCGTTACTGGTAGCGGGTTGAAAAATTTCCTAGCGGCTTGGAGTATTGGACTGATCGGTCCATTTATTCAGCATCGCCACCAACAGATCCATATTGACGGGTTTGGCAAGAAAATCGTCCATCCCTGCCGCTAAGCAGCGCTGGCGATTGTCCTCGAATGCATTGGCTGTCAAGGCAATGATAGGTAAATGCGCTTTGCCGTTCTCGCGTTCCCATTGGCGAATCGTTTCTGCCGCTTGATAACCGCTCATCACCGGCATTTCGCAGTCCATCAGCACCAGCGCGGGCTGCATTCCCTGCATGACCTCTTTTACCGCTTCTTGCCCGTTGGCCGCCACTTTGCAGCGCAATCCTTGATTTTCCAATAAAGCGGTGATGACCCTGCGGCTGATCGCATTATCCTCAACCACCAAAATCGGCCTATCTTGCGGAGCAATTTTTATAACCGGCACTTCATCGCCAGTGTTGGCAGCGGTTGCGGCAAGATCGCGCGCATCGCCGGTGCTTTCCGGGTTAGCGCGGATGCGGAACCATATTCTGGTGCCTTTGCCTTCCTGGCTTTCGAACCCGGTGCACCCGCCCAGCAATCTGGCCAAATGGTGCACGATGGAAAGCCCAAGACCGGTACCGCCGTATTGCCGGGTGGTTGAAGCGTCCACCTGGGAAAAAGGCTTAAACAACCGGTCGTGCTTGTCCGCGGGAATGCCGATGCCGCTGTCGGTCACCGCAAACTCCAGCAGCGTTTCACCGGCTGCGCTTTCGAGTTCGCGCGCTTCGATACGCACGAAACCTTGCGGCGTAAACTTGATCGCATTGTTGACCAGATTAACCAGCATTTGGCTTATTCTGACCGGATCGGAACGGTATCGCATGCGCGCTTTCCCGCGCCACGATACATCGAGCGCCAACCCTTTCGCATTCGCGCTCTCGGCAAACAGCGCCGCTGTTTCCAGCATCAGTTGCCCGGGATCAAAAACATGGTTCTCTAATTTGATTTTTCCGGCTTCAATTTTGGACAAATCGAGGATATCGTTAAGGATGGTCAACAAGTTATTTCCGGAAGTCATGATCACCCGGGCATAATCCAATCGCTCGTTATCTTTGATGTCCGGCTTTTGCAGCAGATAGGCCATGCCCAGAACGCCATTCAGCGGCGTACGGATTTCATGCGACATGGTCGCCAGAAACTGGCTCTTGGCCAAATTGGCCGATTCCGCCGCAACCTTGGCCTGCCGCAGCGCTTCGCTGTTAGCGCGTAATTGCGCCGTCTGCTCGTCGACGGTCTCCTGAATCAGCAGGGTCCGGCCTGTGGTAACCAGCATCAACAACTGCAGCATGCTGGCCACGAGCAGACCGGCAAAACTCAGCGCCCAGGCCTGCCACGGCCGGTGCGCATGCAACCAATCCTCATCCGGAAAAACGATCAATTCCCAGCTGCGATCCGCCATCGTCAGCGTCGTCCGCCAATCGAGACCGGTATTTGCCGCCATTCCTGGCGCTGAGCTGAATAACGATTGATTGCCGGATTGCCCGGCGGAATCGCGCAATTGAAAAACAATACCCGGCGCCGCGACATTGCCGGTGGCAGCGTTGACCATATCGGAGATTTTCAATGCACCCACGACAAAACCGGTAAATTCCGGCGGATATTCCTGGCCGCTCCGGCCGAAATTCTGGCGGTAAGCGGGATGCAATACCAATATGCCCGCTTTATTGTGTTGATCCTGCACCAGATTGATCAAACCCGTGGCCACCGGCCGGCCAGAATACCGGGCACGGTCAATGGCTTCCGCCCGGATCGGATTGGAGTAAATATCGTATCCGATGGCTCTCCGGTTGCTTTCAAGTGGTGTGATATAGGTCACCACGATATACTCCGGGCGCTTGCTGGCAACGGTTAGTTCGCCCTGCGCACTCAATTCGGTTATGTGGAACGGTTTGCCGGGGGCATTTGCAGATTGGGTTTGCTCGAAGTGCTGCCGGTCCCGGTCACGCACAAAATAATTGTAGCTAAATCCTGAGATACCTTGAGATTCCTTTAAAATCTCTTGAGTAAAGTAATCGAACTGGCGGAAGCCCATATCCGGACTTAGTTCGACTAAACGCCGCAATGCCGACAGCGTTTCGTTGTAGGCGTTGAAACGTTCCTGCAACTGGAAAGCGATGTTCTGCCCGATACCTTGAATCTCGGCTTGCTGTTGCCGGTTTTCGAGTTTCGCTGTGTTAACGAATCCCGCTACGATCAACACCACCAGAATCAACGTAATGGGGGCAATGACGGCCTTGCGCGTTTTCCAGTAAGGTTGCTTGCCAAGAAAAGCCAGCAATAGCGGCGCGAAGACCAGCACCCCAAAGGTATCGCCCGCCCACCAATTCCACCACGACCAAGAGACATCGGCTGCACCGATAGCACCGGAAAAAAACAGCGTCAGTTGCGCGACACTGGCTGAAATCACGCAAGACACCGGGCCACCGAGCAGAAAAAACGCAAAGATCTCTTGTTCCCGCATCAACATTTGCCAGCGATCCTGGATGAATCTACGCACCAGCCAAGCGCCGCTAGCGGCTTGCAGCATCGCCCCCATCCCTAGCAGCACCGCAACCAGGATGCTATCCCGCGTGAGATCGTCCTGACTCCAAGCAACCCAGATATTGAGCCCCAACGAGCCGATCCAGATGCCCGGCAACATGCGATAGCCCGACACCAGCGTCAATGCAAGCGCTAAACCAGAGGCAGGAAACACCGGGCTCGCATAACCTGGCGGAATCGCCAGCAGTAATCCCAATACGCCGAGCGCTGCATAGCCGGATGCCCCTAAGACATTGTATTGCAAGGTTTGAAGCATTCTCTCAGCCATTTATCGCCATCGAATCAAAATAACAACCTGTTATTTCAATAAATATTTACAAGACTTGCATTATACGGCTTATCGTTATCACATCTGGAGCGCATTCACCGGAATGACGACAAGAAGAACAACCATATCCAGGGAACACTGCTAAGGAAACGCCGGACAATCGGGCAAGCAAGACGAATGGCGCAAAGACCGCTGAAGCATGATGCGGCAATGAGCGAATTCTTGAGCGCTACCCAACGCAGCGGCAACGCGGACAGTTTTTCAGCGGGCTGCCAAGGCTCTGGCAAGCGGGATTAAAGTTTTAATTGATAATAGTAACGAGAATTCAGGGGGATGCCGGTTTGATTACATTCATGGCGTAACGCACCGGCCATGAATGTAACCGGCAGCAACGGATCAAGCCTGCATCACATCTGCGACTGCAAGTAGTTTTGCAGCCCTATACGGCCGATCAATCCCAATTGCTGCTCCAGCCAATGCGCGTGATCTTCCTCGGTTTCGGCCAGCATCACTTCGAGAGTTTCGCGCGTCTGGTAATCGCGCTCCTGCTCGCAAATCGCGATGGCGCCGCGCAACGCATCGATTACCGAACGTTCCAGCGCGAGGTCGTTTTGCAGCATTTCCGGCACATCCCGTCCAATGCGTAACGGACTGCGGTTGCCGATCACCGGCACACCTTCCAGAAACAGAATCCGCTTGATCAACAGATCGGCATGTTGTTTCTCGTCGTCCATTTCATGACTGGTGCGCTCATACAGTTTGTTGAAACCCCAGTCCTCGTACATCCGCGAATGGGCGAAATATTGATCCATGGCGGTCAGTTCCTCCGCCAGCAGCTTGTTCAGCAAATCGATGATTTTTGGATTTCCTTTCATAATCTTATCCCTCTAATTCTATGGAGTAACAGACAGCGCCGGCGAATTGTTCATGCGAGCAGGCACCAACGGCATTATGTGCAAACACCCGGTATTATATGAACCATGCAACACAATTACAATGACAAATTATTGATTATAAACGATAATAGTTATTGATCCCGTTTTCATTACGGTTTCGCCGTCACTTAAGGAAGCGCTGATTAATTCGACGAACGTGATAAAGGGCGAGTCGCACGGAACGCAACAACCGATACATATCAATCAGATAGGCGATGGAGTGAGTAACGCGCAACGAAGCGATTCACTCGTGCAGTCAATTAATCAGCGCTTTCTTAAGGATTTTACCGGTTGCGGCGTTGCAATCATCAATCCTTGGGTAAATTCGCCCCCGCAGATTCCGCTTGACGAGTAACGGCTGGCTGCTTGATTAAATTCATTTCCGTATTGGAATGGAGTCAGGCACTGTCCGAACAGCCTCTGACTCCACCCGATTCGAGAGACTGAAACTTAGCCGCGAATTCTAGCCGCGCGGAATCCAAGCAGGGTTAAACCGGCTAGCAGCATCGCCCACTCGCCGGGTTCCGGTACTGGGTTGATATAGAAATCGTCGATAAAATAGCGGTCACGGTCGCCGGCTGAAGAAAAAATGTGATTAAGCCCGACAAAACCGTCGATCGGATCCGTCGATACGATGCCGACAAATCCCGAGAGTGCACTGCCAACCGGAACGACCGTCGCCCCATTCAACTCAATAGCGCCCATACCGCCGCTGATGTAGTTAAAACCGAAGGCATACACCGGAGCGGTAAAATGGCCACCAACTGCAGCAACAAAATTGGGCGCGGCTACGCCGCCGGTATCGGTGATGCCATCACTGTTATGGAACACGCTGGTACTACAACTCGCCAATCCGCCATCACAAGTGCCGAATGTGATCGCCGGGCTAAAACTGCCGCCGTTGACGGTCAGCGCCGGGGATCCGGCAAAATCGATATAGGTGGAGGTTGCTCCGACCGCTGCCAGATAATCGGCTTGCGAAGTATAAAGAGTCACAGCGGCATGGGCCGACGGACCGCCGATTAAACACAACATCATGAACGCTCGAACGATGCTCTTTTTCATTGGAACACTCCTTGTGAGATTTTTCTGAAAGATAAACATTGTGTTGCAGAAAACAAATGTATCGAAAGCAAGCTGTAGAGTCAAACCAGCAGACTAAAGAAATGCCGAACGAGTAGGCTATGTTCATGGTTCGAACGGTTCACTATGAACGTAATCGTCTTCCACATCAGTAGCTCACCCCATACCGCTCTCGGTACTGTTGCACCGCCTGTAAATACTGCGACAGCTCCGGGTGATGATGCAAATAGGCCACCAAATCATCCAGATTGATGATCGAGGTAACCGTTAAACCGTGCATTTGCTGCACTTCCTGCACCGCCGATAATTCCCCGCTGCCGCGTTCCATGCGATCGAGGGCGATGACGACGCCGCTGGGCGTTGCGCTCGCAGCTTTGATCAGTTCGACCGATTCGCGCACCGACGTGCCGGCGGAAATAACGTCATCGACGATCAGCACCCGGCCTTGCATCGGTGCGCCGACCAGCACACCGCCTTCACCGTGGTCTTTGGCTTCCTTACGATTGAAACAGAATGGGTAATTCATGCCCATTTCTGCCAATGCAATGGCGATGGCGCTGACCAGCGGGATGCCTTTATACGCCGGGCCGAACAAAGTATCGAACGGAAGCTCGGCAGCCACAATCGCTTTGGCGTAAAATTGCCCGAGTTTGCGCAAGGCATCGCCGTCGTTGAACAAACCGGCATTGAAAAAATACGGCGACAGGCGCCCTGCTTTGGTTTTGAATTCGCCGAAGCACAGCACGTTGCGCTCGATGGCAAATTGAATAAACGCTTGCCGGAAATCGGACATAACCTGAATCACTCTCGATAAGAAAAAGATGCAAATTATAACGCTGAACTTAAACGGCATTCGCGCGGCCGACAAAAAAGGCTTTTTCAATTGGCTGGCGGCGCAGACCGCGGATGTCGTCTGTGTGCAGGAATTGAAAGCGCAGCTGCCTGATCTTTCCGAAGAAATGCAAGCGCCGGACGATTATCACGGTTATTTTCATTGCGCCGGGCAGAAAGGTTATAGCGGCGTCGGTATTTATACGCGAAAAAAACCGGATCGCATCGTCGAGGGTATCGGCATTGCGGATATCGACGCCGAGGGGCGTTTTTTACAAGCGGATTTCGGCAATCTGAGCATCGTGTCGATTTATCTGCCATCCGGTTCCAGCGGCGAGCACCGCCAGGCAGCAAAATTCTATTTCATGGAAGAATTTTTCCCGATCCTGCAAAACCTGATGGCAAGCGGACGGCAAATCATTTTGTGCGGCGACTGGAATATCGCACACAAAGAAATCGATTTGAAAAACTGGCGTTCGAACCAGAAAAATTCCGGTTTTCTGCCGGAAGAACGTGCTTGGTTGACGAATGTGTTCGATGAGATCGGTTTTGTCGATGTGTTCCGCCGCTTGAATACCGAACCCGATCAATACACCTGGTGGTCGAACCGCGGCCAGGCTTGGGCGAAAAATGTCGGCTGGCGCATCGATTACCAAATCGCCACGCCTGCAATCGCACAGACCGCGCGCAACGTATCGATCTTCAAAGACGAACGCTTTTCCGATCACGCGCCGCTGATCGTCGATTACGACCATACGTTATGACCCCTGCCACCGCTTCCAGCTGGTCGCAAGCGCTGCGGGTTTATACGCACCCGCGCGTGCTCGGCATGCTGTCGCTGGGATTTTCCGCCGGGCTGCCGCTGCTTCTGATCATGGGCACGCTGTCGTTCTGGCTGCGCGAAGCGGGCATCGACCGCGCAACCATCGGATACTTAAGCTGGATCGGCTTGGCGTACAGTTTCAAATGGCTGTGGTCGCCGCTGGTCGACCGGCTATCGCTGCCGCTGCTGACGCGCTGGCTGGGACGGCGGCGCGCATGGCTATTACTGTCGCAAATCGTCATTACCTGCGCGCTGATGGGCATGGCGGTCACCGATCCGGTCATGAATCTGACGCATTTGGTTTTCTTCGCGCTTGCGGTCGCGTTTGCGTCCGCTACGCAAGACATCGCACTGGATGCTTATCGCATCGAGGCGGTTGCGGTCGAATTACAAGGCGCGATGGCGGCAACCTACCAAGCCGGTTACCGCGTAGCGATGATTTTGGCTTCCGCCGGTGTATTGTGGATCGCGGCAGCAGTCGATATGACCGCGGATACCTACGATCACGCGCCGTGGCGTTTCGCTTATTTGGTGATGGCGGCCAGCATGATTGTCGGCATCGTCACCACGCTGATCATCCGCGAACCGGATGTACTTTTTAGCCGCACCGTTTCGGAAAACGAACAAATCGCGCAGCGCGCGTTGGCGCATTGGGCGCTGCCGGAACGCAGCAAAGCCCTGCTGATTTGGTTGTACGGCGCACTGATCGCGCCGTTCCGTGACTTTATCGTGCATCACGGCCGTAAAGCGCTGCTGATTCTCGGTTTGATCGCCATTTACCGCATTTCCGATGTCGTCATGGGCGTGATGAGCAATCCGTTTTACGTCGACATGGGCTACAGCAAGGACGAGGTCGCCACCATTTCCAAAGTCTACGGCGTGATCATGACGATTGCCGGTGCCGCGATCGGCGGCGTGCTGACGGCGAAAATCGGCATCATGCGCACGCTGTTCCTCGGCGCCGTATTATCCGCCGCGACCAATTTGCTATTCGTCTGGCTGGCCGGGCGCGGGCACGATGTCAGCGGTTTGATTTTCACCATCTCGGCGGACAACCTGTCGGCCGGAATCGCCTCCTGCGCCTTCATCGCTTACTTATCCGGCCTGACCAATGCCGCGTATTCGGCCACGCAGTATGCGCTGTTCAGCTCGGTGATGCTGTTGCTGCCCAAATTCATTGCCGGTTTCAGCGGTGAATTCGTCGATGCCTACGGCTATGAAACCTTCTTCATCGCTACAGCGCTGCTGGGATTGCCGGTGCTGATTCTGGTCTGGCTCGCCGGGCAGGCCAGATTTGCCCATTCCCGCGAATAATCCGCCATCGAAGCATGCCGCAAACTGTGCAAAAAAATGGCCCCGAAGCTGAATACCGTGCCCTGATCGAAGCGGGCGAATTGCAACCGGATGCCCATCAGGCCAATGCAATCGCCAGCCTGGAGCGGTTGCATCATGAACTGATCGAATACCGCCTCAGCGGAAAACGATGGACGGCCAGCTGGTTGCGCTGGTTCGGCGGCAAACCGCCCCCCCAGGGCATTTATCTCTATGGCGGCGTCGGGCGCGGCAAATCGATGCTGATGGATTTGTTTTATTCCGTAGCGGCAACCCCGGCCAAACGGCGCATCCATTTTCATGAATTCATGCTGGATATCCATGCACGCCTCAAAGCCTGGCACGATCTTTCCGCGCGCGAACGGGCGCAGCATGGGCGTGATAGTGGCGGCGATCCGATCCCGCCGGTTGCACGGCAAATCGCCCATGAAACCACGTTGCTGTGCTTCGACGAATTGCAAGTCACCGACATTGCCGATGCCATGGTGCTGACCCGGTTGTTCAAGGAATTGTTCACACTCGGTGTGATTGTGGTGGCAACCTCCAACCGCCCGCCCGACGATCTGTACAAAGACGGCTTGCAGCGCCAGCGCTTTCTGCCGTTCATTGCGGATATCAAGGAGAGGCTGGAAATCATCGCGCTCAACGGCCCGGTCGATTACCGCTATAGCCGCTTACAAGGCGCGGAAACCTATTATTTTCCGGTCAATGCGGAAACTTCCGAGCAATTATCGGCAACGTTCTTCCGCTTGACCGACCGGCGCGTCGAGGATCGCGCCAAGGTGCCGAGCGAAGAATTGATCGTGCAGGGACGCACATTGTTTGTGCCGAAAGCGGCGCGCGGCGTCGCCGTGTTTTCGTTCAAGCGCCTCTGCGCCAACCCGCTCGGCACGGCCGATTATCTCGCCATCGCCCGGGCCTATCACACCGTCATCATGGTCGCGATCCCGCAATTCACTCGGGAAAACAGCGACCAAGCGCGGCGCTTCATCCATTTCGTCGATGCCCTGTACGAACATGGTGTCAAATTCCTCTGCTCCGCCGCCGTGCCGCTGCAATCGCTATATGCCGGCGGCGACGTCGGCTTCGAGTTCGAGCGCACGATTTCCCGCTTGACGGAAATGCAATCGCAAGACTATCTGGCGCGCGGACACGGAAAAATCTGATTCGCCGGCAGTATCGCGCACAAACTGCACAAAACCGGGAATACGTGTATGCTGAACCGGTCTCCAATCCGTCCATGAGCGTGCAACAATGAACATACTGATCACAGGCGCAACCGGATTTATCGGCCGCCATTTGGTGCGGCGTTTGCAACAGGAACAGCATACCGTCACGGTATTGAGCCGTGACGGCGCGCGTGCCCGTCAATTGCTGAGTGTACCGGCATTTGACTGGGATTACGCAACGCAGGACGTACCTGCGGAAGCGCTGGACAATTGCCAAATCGTCATCAATCTGATGGGCGAGAATCTGGGCGATGGCCGCTGGACCAAAGCCCGTAAGCACGAAATTTACGCTTCCCGCATCCTCAGCACGCGCAAACTGGTCGCCGCCGCGCCGGAAAGTCTGCAAGCTTTCGTGTGTGGCTCAGCCATCGGCATTTATCCGGGCTCCGGTGACGATCTTTACGATGAATCTTATGCCGTTCCCGGGCAGCCCAGTTTCATGCAAAGCATTTGCCATGATTGGGAACAAGAAGCGGCAAGAATCGAAAACAAGGGTGTACGCCGGGTCAGCATCCGCACCGGCGTGGTGCTCGGTCACGGCGGCATGCTGCAAAAGCTGCTACCGGTTTTCAAACTGGGATTGGGTGGACCAGTGGGCAACGGCCAGCAATGGCTGCCGTGGATTCACATCGACGACATCGTTTCGGTTTACGCCGCGGCTGTCCAGGATGCACGCTACCAAGGCCCGGTCAACGCCGTGTCGCCCAACCCGGTGCGCTACCGCGAATTCGCAACTGCATTCGGTAAGGCGTTGCAGCGGCCCGCATTCTTCCCGACACCGGCATTCGTTCTGAAATTGGCGCTGGGCGAAGCCGCCGCGCTGGCGTTGAACAGCTATCGCATCGCACCCAAACGATTGCAGGATGCATATGGTTTCACGTTCAAATTTACGGATTTACCGGCCGCTTTGGCCGATTTGTTCGATAAAACCGGTGCTGCGAAGCAAAGTACAGCCTCATGACGACTCCACTTGCTGTTTTTTGGTTCCGGCGCGATTTGCGCCTGGACGACAACGCCGGACTCTCGCACGCCTTGGCTTCCGGGCACACGGTTCTGCCCATTTTCATTTTCGACCCCGCCATACTGACTGGATTACCGCGAGACGATGCGCGTGTCACGTTCATTTTTGACACCTTGCAAGCACTGCGTACGGAACTTGCGCAAAAACACGGCAGTTCGCTGGCGCTTTATCACGGCAAACCGCTGGAGGTTTTCGACCGGATTCTGCACACCTATCCGGTCGCCGCGGTCTACACCAACCATGACTACGAACCGTACGCGCGCGAACGGGACGAAACGATCCATCAGTGGCTGCAAGCGCGATCGGTGGCGTTCAACACTTACAAGGATCACGTCTTATTTGAAAAAGACGAAGTCGTCAAGGACGATGGCGGCCCGTACGGCGTATACACTCCGTACATGCGCAAGTGGAAACAGGTATACAGCCAGACAACGCTGGCAACTTACGCCACCGCAACCAAACTGACCCACCTGATCAAGCAAACACCGCTGCCGGACGTGACATTGACCGGAATCGGTTTTACCCGCTCGGCCATTACCGTCCCCGCTTACCGGCTGGATAGCGGGATGCTGCAACACTATGCACGCGACCGGGATTTTCCGGCGATCCCGGGAACTTCACTGCTGGCGCCGCATTTGCGCTTCGGCACGGTCAGCATCCGGCAAATCTTCCGGCAGGCACTCAAGGATAGCGATATTTTTTGCAATGAACTGATCTGGCGCGAATTCTTCAGCCAGATACTGTGGCATTTCCCGCATACGCAGCAACGCAGTTTCAAGCCGCGTTACGATCGCATTCAATGGCGCAACGATGAAGCGGAATTCAAGCACTGGTGCGACGGCACCACCGGTTACCCCATCGTCGACGCCGGCATGCGCCAGCTCAACGCCACCGGTATGATGCACAACCGTGTGCGCATGATCACCGCGAGTTTTTTATGCAAGCACCTGTTGATCGATTGGCGCTGGGGCGAAGCGTATTTCGCGCAAAAATTGCTGGACTACGACATGGCCAGCAATGTCGGCAACTGGCAGTGGGTAGCGGGCTGCGGCGTCGATGCCGCACCTTATTTCAGGATTTTCAATCCAGCCGCACAAACGGAAAAATTCGATAAACAGCTTACTTATATTCAAACCTGGGTAAGCGATTGGCATACCCTAACCTATCCCGCACCAATTGTTGATCACACGCTCGCGCGTGAACGTTGCCTGCAAGCATACCGGCAAGCCGTGGGTTAGCCGGGCGGCATAAATTTACGGTTTTGCATCTGGATTATTTCTTTTAGTTACTGCTGGTTATACCTCATACCGGAAACTCCAGCCTTACTGAGTTAGCAATATCTGGCGCATTTCAATTCCATACTTTTTTTTTTAATGTTATCCTTATTATGAATAAGTGATTTTCTTATTCGTAACGAAACCATGTCTTGTTTTAGAGGGTTTTTAGGTTGCACGATCAGATGATCTTCTAAAAGGTCTTTTTCTGCAAAAAGCAGTTCGATGCCGGATTAGATTTGGGATATGGCTTGTAGCTGATTAAGTTTCAACGTGACATTAAATTTGTTGATAAACAATTTTTGATTTTAATAACAAAGGAGATTTTCATGAAATACTCACTTTTAGCTATCGTCCTTATCGCGTTTACCTCTACAGCTTTACTCGCCGGATGTGGTGAGCCCAAACCATATAATAAACCGCCAAGCTTATATAAAGATCCTGAATCAGGCGAAAGGCTGGGTGCCGAAGCCGGTAAAAAATAATCGGTTGATTGATTATCAAACGGCTCCTATCAGGGGCCGTTTTTTTATTGAGGATTATTCGGCAGGGATAATTCTCTTAATCACAATTCCAATCTTCTCACAGCAACCATAGCGGCACCGCTATAGTTCACAATTGTTACTTTAATGTAGCAATACAGCGTAAAAAAGTACCTGGCAAAGTTTTTGTGCAAAAGGGCTGAAGTGAAAACACAATCCGGTTTTTTTCGAATAGAAGCTATCCAAACAATCTATTAAGTGTAACGCTATGCTGCGTCTCGCCCCTTTGGATCGTTTAAATGGTCTTGGTTCATTGCAAGATGGCCTTGATTCCGGGCAAGTAACAATACGGCGGCAGCGATATGGCGATAATCGCATCGTTGAAACGCCGCAGACCGGCTGGCAAGATATTCTGCGCAACACGGCCAAAGATCCGATGCTGTGGTTCCTGCTTGGCACCAGCGCAGTATTTCTGATCATTGGGGAATTTACGGAAGCAGCCATATTGCTCGTAGCGGTGCTCCCTTTTGCCGGTATGGATGCCTATTTGCACCGGCGCACGCAGGCATCCATTGCCGGTCTAAGTGATTGCCTGGCGGCGCAAGCTACCGTCATACGAGACGGCCAGCAACTTCGTATCGCCGCCACGGAGCTGGTTCCCGGTGATTTAGTTCTGTTAAGTCCGGGGGAATCTTGTCCGGCCGATGGCTTAATTGAATACAGCAACGATGTATTGTGCGACGAATCGCTGCTGACCGGTGAATCTGGTCCTGCGCGCAAATATGCAGTCGCTGCCTTACCGCGGCGCGAATGCGATGCGCACATCGCCAGTGAATCCTGGTTGTTCACCGGTACACGCCTGCTCAAGGGCAATGCCCGGCTGCGGGTCGTTTTCACCGGTGTGGAAACTCTTTATGGCGATATCGTGCATTCGGCCATGCTGGGCACCCATGCGCGCACTCCGCTGCAAAATGCGGTTGGAAGTCTCGTTACCGTACTGATCGGTGCGGCCACGGTCATATGCCTGGGCTTGGCATGGGTGCGCTGGGAGCAAGGCCGCGGATTGCTAGATGCGTTGTTAAGCGCGGTTACACTGGCCATTGCCGCGCTGCCCGAAGAATTTCCCGTCGCTCTGACTTTTTTTCTCGGTGTCGGCGTCTATCGCTTGGCGAAGCGGCGTGCATTGGTGCGGCGCGCTGTCGTGGTCGAAAACATTGGCCGCATATCGTGTATCTGTTCCGATAAAACCGGTACACTGACAGAAGGCCGTCTACGGTTAGCGCATCGCTATCCGGCAGAGGGTATGAGCGAAGAACGCTTGCTGGAAATTGCCGCGATGGCTTCGCGACAAGAAACAAACGATCCGGTCGATTTGGCCATCTTCAATTCATTGGCAACAACGTTGCAAGCAACAACGGTTGAAATTTTTCCATTTACCGAAGACCGCAAATGCGAAACCGCGATCATTCGATGCAACGGCGCGCTTCTCGCCGCCCTCAAGGGTGCTCCGGAAATTGTGCTGGCGCGCTGCACGCTGCCAGACACGATGTTTGCCGAGTGGCAAGCACGCATCGATTGGCTGGCGGATGGCGGCCATAAAGTGATCGCATGCGCCTGGCAAGCACTCGATGGCGCAAGCTGGCATGGCGGTGAACCCGACCGTGATTTCATTTTCGCCGGGGTGCTGGCGTTCGAGGATCCGGTGCGTGCAGGCGTAGCGGAAGCCGTTCGTCAATGCCGCGATGCGCACATCCGCATCATCATGATCACCGGCGACCACCCCGCCACCGCACGTGCGGTTGCTAAAGAGATCAGTCTAGGCGCAATCGAACCCTGTGTGGTCACCGCAGATGAAATCCAGACCCGGCTGGATCGCGGCGAAGCAAATGTATTGCGCGCTGTGGATGTGATCGCGCGCGCAATTCCCGCGCAAAAGCTGCTGCTGGTGCAAACACTGCAAAATAATGGGGAAATCGTCGCCGTAACCGGTGACGGCGTGAACGATGTACCCGCGCTGCAAGCCGCCGATATCGGTATCGCCATGGGACAACGCGGCACCCGCAGCGCGCGCGAGGTCGCCGCCATCGTTCTGCTCGACGATAATTTCCACAGCATTGTGCGCGCCATCGCGGAAGGGCGGCAATTATTTACCAATCTGCAATTAAGCTTCCAATACTTGCTGATGATCCATTTGCCGCTGGTGCTCACGGCCGCGATCATTCCATTGGCCGGGTATCCGATGCTGTATTTGCCGGTGCATATCGTTTGACTGGAACTCATCATTCACCCCACCGCGCTGCTAGTATTCCAGGAAATGGCTGCGGACGGCAAGCTGACGTACCAGCCGCGTTTGAAGGAGCTGCGCTTCTTCACATCCTGGCAGTGGTTTGTAATTGCATTGACAGGATTCACCATAACCGCCATCGTGATGTTCGCTTATATCTGCAGTCTTGGAGCAGAACACGATGTCGAACACGCCCGTGCGATGGCGCTGGTGACCTTGACCGCCGCCAGTGCCGGAATCACGGTCATGTTAAGCTAAGCGGCCTGCGATCACGTGCCGCTTGGCTGATCACCGCAATAACGATCGGGCTGGCTTTGTTGCTGGTTCAAACACCGGCGCTGGCCGGAATCCTACACCTTGCGCCCCTGCACTTCGATGACTGGCTACTGGCCATTGCTGGTGCAATGACTGCTGCGGCATTAACCTTGCTCGGTCGAGCAAAATAGCGTATCGGCTAATCGGATCGGCAATAACAGACCCGCATCAGCTGCGGTTTTGAATGACAGTCACTTTTCAGAAGGATCGGTAATAAAGCCGATTTTCGTCATGCCAGACTTGGCTGCAATACTCATAAGCCGCGCGACATGTTCGTAATGCGCCAGCTTATCGGCGCGGATATGCAGTTCCGTATTGGGCGCTTGCGCCACTTTGGCTGTAAAACGCGGCGCCAGTTGTTCCAACGCCACCGGTTCGCCGTTCCAGAAAAGACTGCCGTCGGCGCGAATCGCCAGCTCGACATGTTCAGGCTGGGTGATATTGGGATTGCTTTCCGCTTTGGGCAGATCAACCTTGACGGAATGCGTCAACAGTGGAGCCGTGATGATGAAGATGATCAGCAGCACCAGCATGACGTCCACCAGCGGCACTACATTGATCTCCGACATGGGCGCCTGACGCCCGCTATCCTGCATGCTGCCGAACGCCATTATTGCCCCCTTTCCATTGCAACATCGGCGATTCCGGTTGCAGCAGCAACCTGCGATTGCGATTCGGCAGCCGGTGATTCATTGTTATCGCCGACCGTGATCAGGATGAACAGATCGTGCGCGAACGCTTCAAGGCGCGCGAGCCAAATGCGGTTGCGGCGGACAAACGCGTTATAAGCCAGCACCGCCGGAATGGCCACCGCCAACCCCAGCGCGGTCATGATCAACGCTTCGCCGACGGGGCCAGCCACCTTATCCAGGGTGCCCTGGCCAGAAAGTCCGATCTGGATCAGCGCATGATAAATGCCCCAAACCGTTCCGAATAAGCCGATATAAGGTGCCGCCGAACCCGCTGTGGCAATCAATGTGAGGCCATTTTCAACACGTGTTGCTTCCTGATCGATACCGTTACGCAAGGTACGTGTCAGGAATTCACTGGTGCCACCGGCTGCGGCCAATTTGTGCGAGCTGTGGATTTTAGAATCGGCCGCCGCATCGATACCCAGCTTGGCAAGTTCTGCGAATGCATTATCCGGGGCGGCATTTTTGAACTCGGTATGAACCGCCTGGAGTGAATCGAAACTCCAGAAGTGTTTCAAAAAAGCTTCGGCGCGGCGCTTCGCGATCAGATTCGCAATACTTTTTGCAATGATCAGATACCAGCTCGCAACCGAGAGTGACAACAACAACACCAGCACGCTCATGCCGACGCCGTCGATCTGATCGAGAAAATGAGAAAAACCAAGCCCTTGTTCCATGAATTAATTTCCTTGCAGTACAAAATTAAAGGGTTGTAAGGCCACCGCCCGCACCGGCTGGCCATCGCGCAGCGAAGGATTGCATTGCCAGCTCTTCACCGCGCTCAGTGCCGCGGCGTCAAGCCGTTCATAACCGCTGCTATTGAGAACTTTTGCATTATCGATGTGCCCGTTTTCATCCAGTTCCACACGCAATATCAATTTCCCTTCTTCGCCCATGCGCCGTGAAATTGCCGGATATTCGGGCGGCGTCAGTTTGGGGCAAGATACCGCTAGCTCGGAGGACAGTGCCACGGGTGCCGCTTGTGCTGGTTTGGGTGTTGCCGCAGGCGCAGGCGCCGATTCTTTAACCTGCTCGGCCGGTTTCGGCGGTTCCGGTGCGGGTTCAGTCTGTTTCTTTTCGGCGGGTGCCTGGGATTTCGCCGCAAGTTGCTCTTGTTTCGGTTTGACGACAGGCTTCTTCGCCGGTTGCAGTTTAACCGGCGCGGGCTCGGGTGATGCTTTAGGCGGTGTAACCGGCGCGGGTGGCGTGATCAATTCGGCAAACAAAGTCATCGCCTGTTCGGGATGCGGAATCAGACGCTGATGCCACAAAAAATAAAACAGCGCGGCATGCACGGCAATTACAAACAACAACCCAGGTAATGAGATAAGACGCTGCCGTTGCTCAAAATACTCGATATTTTTGCGGGATAATGAGTGCATTACAGAATAAACAAATCAGACGAACTTCTCACTTACTTGATCCAAAATACACCGAACATCAGCAATTTTGTTTTTTTCTCATACTGGCCAAATCCTGAAAACCGCCCTGCGCTGCAGTAATATGCAACCAACTTCAGAATAAACTAATTTCCTAACTATAATAACGGAAACGATAATAATTATCAATAACTGAAGCTTATATTAAATTCCATTTCAACATACAATGATGAGTTTACCGGTTTTGCAGCGATTTATTCGCTATTAGCACATTGCGGCAATTTCATTACTTCTTATTCACTAAAACCTAACATGACTTATTCCACACCTGGGTTCTGGCGGCGCACCATCTGCCTGATTTATGACTTTCTTCTGATATTGGCTATTTTGTTTATCGCCAGCTTCATTTTTCATTTTATTTTTAGCGATACGCAAGCAGCCTATTTCAAACCGCTCTTTCAATTTTATCTGTTTATTATCATGGGGTATTACTTCACTTGGTTCTGGACGCATGGCGGGCAGACGCTGGCGATGCAAACCTGGAAGATGCGGCTTGTATCCGCTGATGGCCGCAGTCTGACGAAAAAACAAGCTGTTGCCCGCTACCTATTTTCCTTAACGGGTATTTTCTTTTTTGTAGTCGTCAATTATCTATTCCCCATTAATTTTATTTCCTATCAACAACTCGCACTGGTCAGCGTGTTGATTTTCGGCTCCGGATTTATTTGGGCTTTATTCGACCCCGATCACCAATATCTGCATGACCGGCTGGCCGGAACTCGCATTATTAAACTTGAAGGTTGATTACCGGCTACAATTTCCTATGATACCGTTACCGGTAAATACGCGTTTACCGGCAAAAATTTATAAGCAGATTTTACGATCTCATCTTCAAAAGAAGATATAATGAATTGATTGCAATCCGATTATTCGGATATTTATTTACTTGTAAAGATTGCTTTATAGAACTTAGAACCTGAAACATGTAAGCAGCTTAACTTTTCAAATTTTCGGACCGATGCGCAGCCAAATACTCTCAGCAACCGCAGCTTTGAAAATCTTTTTCAGAGAATGTGCAATCCAGGCAAATATGCTCATTATCATAGCCTTAATGCTTTGCATTTTTGTCATCGATTTAAATACGCCATTGGGTGTAGCTGCGGCGGTACCGTATGTGCTGGTTATCCTGGCTAGTCTATGGGTAAGCGGAATCCGGTTTACTTATTTCATTGCCGCTTTGTCGTTTGTATTTACCATTACCGGTTTCTATTTATCACCCGGCATTGTCATGCCGATGAATATTGTGCTGTTTAACCGCGCCTTGACACTCTTACTCATCATTTGCTCGGCGTTGATGGTCATTAAAATCAAAAAAGCGAACATCGACATGTCCGCTTTGATGACACAGATGCTGATCGATCCGGTAACCGGATACAAAAACAGACAAGCTTTCGAAACCGAACTGGATACCGAGATTCTACGTTCGCGGCGCTATCACCGCAGTTTCTCCATCGCGATCGTCGATATCGATCTGCTCAAGCTATTCAGCGATGACTATGATTACAAAAATAACAATGATTCGATAAAACAGATCTCGCAAGAAATTAAAACCAACATCAGAATCACCGATCTGTTCTATCGCATTGATATCAACGTCTTTGCCATTTTATTTCCCGAGACGGATTTATGCGAAACGAAAAAAGTGTGCGAATCGGTGCGCAAAAAAGTTTCCGCCCGGATGGATAAGAATACCGAGAATAAAATCATGGTCAGCATCGGCATCGCCATGCTGGATGAAACCGATAATAAGCTGAAACTGTGTAAACGCGCTGAAGATGCGCTGTTTATCGCCAAGCGTAATGGCGGAAACCAGGTTTCGACATTGCCGCAGATCGCCAATAAAGACAAACCGGCAGTCGCTGCTATTTTATCGCGCTCACGGTCAACCGATACCGTTTAGGTGCCTTCGCGGGGCTTATTTTTCCAAGTTTAAACGCTGATACCCTCCCCAGCCATTTGCAACTGTCTGTCGGCACGGTAATAAAATGCATTTACCGCAGTATTGAAAAATTACTGCGCATTCTCTTATATAATTCAGCGTATCCGTCAGACCCAATGATTCCTTCCTGAGATACCCATGAGTTTAATCAACAAGCCGATGGCCAAGAAATCAAGCGGCCATTCCTTCTCACCCAGAGTCGCCCGGTTATTGCGGGAATCCGGTTTGCTGATGCTGATGGGCGCCGCGCTTTATCTGGTATTGATATTTTTCAGTTACGACCGCGGCGACGCCGGCTGGTCGCATAGCGGTGATTTCAATCAAGTGCGGAATGCCGGCGGGCACGCCGGTGCGTGGCTGGCGGATTTGCTGCTGTACTTGTTCGGCGCGTCGGCCTGGTGGTGGGTGGCCTTCTTTCTCTCCGCAATCGCCTGGAGCTACCGCCGCATCGACACCGCCGGAATTTTTGACCGTCACTCCCTGTTCCTGACCTTGGGTGGTTTTTTCTTACTGCTGACCGCCAGCAGTGGATTGGAGTCGCTGCGGTTTTATTCCATCAACATCGCATTGCCGTTGATGCCGGGCGGCATGCTGGGTAACACCATCAGCCATTATCTGGCGCAAATCCTCGGCTTTACCGGCGCGACACTAACCTTGCTGATCCTGATCGCGGTCGGTTTCAGTCAGTTTACCGGTTTGTCGTGGGTGCGTTTTGTGGAAAAAATCGGTGAAAGCATTGAAAATTTGCTGTTGCTGCTAAAAGAAACCTGGGAAACCCGGCAAGATAAACTGGCCGGCATGATCGCGTCACAAGTGCGCAAAAAAATCGTCGAAACTGAAAAGAAACGCATCGAAAGCACACCGGTGCTGCATATCGAACCGCCGACGACGACCATCATCAAGTCGCAGCGCATCGTCAAGGAAAAACAACCCTCGCTGTTCTCCGACCTCCCCGACTCACCGCTGCCGCCTTTGCATCTGCTGGATGAGCCGGAAAAAGACTTTGAAGTGCTGTCCAAGGAAACGCTCGAATTCACATCCCGCTTGATCGAACGCAAACTCAAGGAATTCGGCGTCGACGTCAAAGTGGTCGCCGCCTTTCCCGGTCCGGTCATCACCCGCTATGAAATCGAGCCCGCCGTCGGCGTAAAGGGCAATCAGGTCATCAATCTGGTCAAAGATCTGGCGCGTGCATTGTCCGTGGCCAGCATCCGCGTGGTCGAAACCATTCCGGGCAAAACCAGCATGGGATTGGAAATCCCAAATCCAAAGCGGCAAATTGTGCGCTTGCAGGAAATTCTCAGTTCGCAGGTCTACGCCGATTCCGCTTCCCCGCTCACTATCGCTTTGGGTAAGGATATCAGCGGCCGTCCGATCGTCTCCGATCTGGCCAAAATGCCGCATGCACTGGTCGCCGGAACCACCGGTTCGGGCAAATCGGTTGCGATCAACGCAGTCATTCTAAGCTTGATTTATAAAACCACGCCGGAACAAACCCGCCTGATCCTGATCGACCCGAAAATGCTGGAACTATCCGTGTACGAAGGCATTCCGCATTTGCTGACACCGGTGGTCACCGACATGCGCGAGGCCGCCAGTGCGCTGCACTGGTGCGTGGGTGAAATGGAACGGCGCTATAAGCTGATGTCAGCGCTGGGTGTGCGCAATCTCAGCGGTTACAATCAAAAAATCCAGGAAGCGGCCAAAAATGAAGAGCCTGTGGTCAATCCTTTGCTGCCACCCGGGGAAGAAGCCGAATATCTCGGCGAACTGCCGCTCATCGTCGTGGTGATCGACGAATTGGCCGACCTGATGATGGTCGCCGGTAAAAAAGTCGAACACTTGATCGCCCGGCTGGCGCAAAAAGCGCGCGCATCCGGCATCCATCTGCTGCTGGCGACACAACGCCCGTCGGTCGATGTGATTACCGGTCTAATTAAAGCCAACATTCCGACCCGCATCGCCTTTCAGGTGTCGAGCAAAATCGATTCGCGCACCATTCTCGATCAAATGGGTGCCGAAGCCTTACTCGGCCAAGGCGACATGCTGTATCTGCCGCCCGGCAGCGGCTACCCGCAACGCGTGCACGGCGCGTTTGTCGCCGATCACGAAGTGCATAAAGTCGTGGAGTACCTAAAAGAACACGGCGAGCCGGACTACATCGAAGAAATCCTGCAAGCCGGTGATGGAGAAAACGATGGTAACGGTCCGGTTGAAATCAAAAAACCATCGGAAGGGGAAGCCGATCCACTTTACGACGAAGCGGTCGCTATCGTCGTCAAAACCCGTCGCGCATCGATTTCTCTGGTGCAGAGGAATTTGCGCATCGGCTATAATCGCGCCGCCCGCCTCATCGAAGACATGGAGCGCGCCGGTTTGGTCTCATCGATGCAAAGCAACGGCAACCGGGAAGTATTGGCTCCGGCGCGCAACGAATGATCCGCCTTCCAGCTGCGATACCCTACTTTAATTCACAACGACAGATTAGGAATTTTATGCTCCGCTCAAGCCGCTTTGTTTTGCTTCTGCTCTTTGGCAGCCTGATACCGCTGTGCACCGAAGCGGCCGCCATTGCCAGCCTGAAAACGTTCATCCAGGAAACGCGCACGGTACGCGCAAACTTTTCCCAGACGGTGTACGACAAAAGTGCGCGCACGATACAAGAATCGAAAGGCACGATGCAATTCGAGCGCCCGGAGAAGTTCCGCTGGACCTATGAAAAACCGCACGAACAATTGATCGTCGGCGACGGCAGCAAAGTGTGGTTTTACGACCGCGATTTGAATCAAGTCACCGAACGGCCATTCAATATCGCCATCGGCAGCAGTCCGGCCGCGCTATTGGCGGGTAGCAGCGCCATCGAGGACAATTTCGAGTTGATCGAGCTGGGTGTGCAAAACGACATGGAATGGCTCGAAGCCGTCCCGAAAAGCAAGGAAAGCGCGTTTGAATTCATCCAGATGGCTTTCTCGCCGGACGGCACGCTCAGAATCATGGCATTGCGCGATAGTTTCGGCCAGACCACTATCCTGTCCTTTTCTGATTTGGACAAAAACCCCGCGCTGCCCGCCGATTTGTTCAAATTCACACCACCCGACAAGGCCGACGTCATCCGTGAGTGACTCCGGCCTGTTTGCACCGCATCAACCCAAAGTACCGCTGGCCGAGCAGTTACGCCCCAAGCATCTGAACGACATTATCGGGCAAAGCCATTTGCTCGGAGCCGGAAAACCGTTGCGCCTGGCGTTTGAATCGGGCAAACCGCATTCGATGATTTTGTGGGGCCCCCCGGGAACCGGTAAAACTACGCTGGCGCGCATCATGTCGACCGAGTTCAACAGCGAATTCATCGCACTGTCCGCAGTATTATCGGGTATCAAGGACATCCGCGCCGCCATCGAGCAAGCCGAACTGACGTTGCAACAAAGCGGACGGCATACCATCCTGTTTGTCGACGAAGTGCATCGTTTCAACAAATCGCAGCAAGATGCTTTTCTGCCGTACGTCGAACAAGGCTTGATCACCTTTGTCGGCACAACTACGGAAAACCCATCGTTTGAAGTCAATAACGCGTTACTGTCGCGCGCGCAGGTTTATGTGCTGACCACCCTATCGGAAACGGAATTGGCGCAATTATTCGAGCGCGCGCAAAAGCTGGCGCTCGGCAATCTGCAATTCACCGATGACGCGCGGCAGTTGCTGATCGAATTTGCCGACGGCGACGCCCGCCGTCTGTTGAACTTGCTGGAACAAATCCAAACCGCGGCGGAAACCGGAGGCATCACGTCTATCGACAAGGATTTGGTCGTGAATACCCTGTCGCGCAATGCGCGCAACTTCGATAAAGGCGGTGATGCGTTTTATGATCAGATTTCCGCACTGCACAAATCGGTGCGCGGCTCTTCGCCGGACGCGGCGCTTTATTGGCTGTGCCGCATGCTCGACGGTGGTGCCGATGCGTTGTATATCGGGCGGCGGCTGGTGCGCATGGCGACCGAAGACATCGGCCTGGCCGATCCGCGCGCGCTTCGCCTGACGCTGGACGCATGCGAGACTTTTGAACGGCTGGGCAGCCCGGAAGGCGAGCTGGCATTGGCGCAAGCGGTTTTGTATCTGGCCTGCGCGCCGAAAAGCAACGCCGCTTATCTGGCTTACAATAAGGCGCGCTCGTTTGTCGCCCACGATAAATCGCGGCGCGTGCCGCTGCATCTGCGCAATGCGCCGACGAAGCTGATGAAGGACATCGGCTACGGCGATGCTTACCGCTACGCACACGACTGCCCGGATGCGTATGCTGCGGGAGAAAATTATTTCCCGGACGACATGCCCGAAGTCAGTTTTTATCAGCCGACCGCTTACGGCCTGGAACAGAAAATCCGGGAAAAGCTGGCTTATTTGCGCAACTTGGATGAGAAAGCCCGGCATAAAATATAAGGAAGCTCTGAAAAATGACTGCGCTCGGTCATGCTGTGTTGAAATCAGACTCAAAATGCTCATTTACACCTTGTAAACTGCGCTTTTTCGCCCGATTTCGCCTTGCCTGACCGTCCTCGCTACCTTTTCCAGAACTTCCATAGTACTTGTTTACATCGATTAATCTTGGAGCCCTTGCATGTTAGAAATTCAACAATTACGCACCGACCTGGACAACGTCACACAGCAACTCGCCAAGCGCGGATTCGTTTTTCCTGTGGAATCCTTCAATGCGCTGGAAGCGGAACGCAAAAAAATCCAGACGCAAACGCAGGAACTGCAAGCGCAGCGTAATTCGGCATCGAAAAGAATCGGCCAGGCCAAAAGCAAGGGCGAGGATGTTTCCGCTATCATGGCCGAAGTCGCCAATCTGGGCGATGCCTTGAAGCAAGCGGAAGATCACCTCGAGCAGATTCAGCAGCAACTGCAGAAAATACTGCTGGAAGTACCCAATCTGCCGCACGCCAGCGTGCCGGAGGGCAAGGATGAAACCGGCAACGTGCAAATCCGCCGCTGGGGCGAACCGCGATCGTTCGATTTCGAAGTCAAGGATCATGTCAGCGTCGGCGAAGGTTTGGGCTTACTGGATTTTGAGACCGCCGCCAAACTCAGCGGTGCACGTTTCAGCCTGATGAAAGGCGGCTTGGCGCGCCTGCACCGGGCTCTGGCGCAGTTCATGCTGGATACGCATACGCAGGAACACGGCTACGAGGAAGCTTACGTGCCCTATCTGGTCAGCCGTGACAGCTTGCGCGGCACCGGGCAACTGCCGAAGTTCGAGCAGGATTTGTTCGCCGTTTACGCCGGTGGCGTGGATTCCGCCGGCACGCCGGAGTACCACCTCATTCCGACTGCGGAAGTACCCATCACCAACATGGTGCGCGATGAAATCGTGCCGTTGCAGTCGCTGCCGCTGAAATACGTGGCGCACACGCCGTGTTTCCGTTCCGAAGCGGGTAGCTACGGCCGCGACACGCGCGGGCTGATCCGTCAGCATCAATTCGATAAGGTCGAGCTGGTGCATATCGTGCATCCCGATCAATCGTATGACGCGTTGGAACAGCTGGTCGGGCACGCGGAAAAAATCCTGCAGAAACTCGGCTTGCCGTACCGCGTCATGACGCTATGCACCGGCGACATGGGCTTCTCGGCGGCAAAAACCTACGACATCGAAGTGTGGCTGCCGGGGCAAAACACCTACCGCGAAATCTCCTCGTGCAGCAATTGCGAAGCGTTTCAGGCACGGCGCATGCAGGCGCGCTTCCGCAACGAAAACGGCAAACCGGCGCTGGTGCACACGTTGAATGGCTCCGGCCTGGCCGTGGGGCGCACGCTGGTGGCGGTATTGGAAAACTATCAGAACGCCGACGGCAGCGTCACCATCCCGGAAGTGTTGCGCCCTTACATGAATGGTCTTGACCAACTGACGAGTAGCAGAGGACAATAAAAACGGGCCTTATCTTTTCACCCTTCTTATTCTTATAAAGGATGCATCATCATGGAAAATCAAAATACCGGTCAATCCAGTCATCAATCCGGCGATGATCTTAAATCGTTGGAAGCCGAAATTCGTGAAGCGCTTGCCAACGGTACGCATGTCAAGGAAACGGTGCATCGGTTGACGCTGAAAGCCATGAATGCCAAAAACATCGATTTGGATTCGTTACAACGCATCGTCACCGCTGTGTTGCAAGGGGTGCACGACGGCGCGACGCAACAATTACAACACGCCGCCGACCAGACCCAAGCGGCGAAATCGCAAGTTACCGAG
This sequence comes from Gammaproteobacteria bacterium, assembly GCA_015709615.1. Taxonomy (NCBI): domain Bacteria; kingdom Pseudomonadati; phylum Pseudomonadota; class Gammaproteobacteria; species Gammaproteobacteria bacterium. The sequence goes on from CP054179.1 coordinate 1,039,468, forward strand.
GCAGTTGCCGGATTGGACGCGGCGCTGGCCGGTTTCGCACAAGCCTCCAAGCTGGCTGTTGAAGAAGCGGCCGGCCAAGCGAAGAAATTCTCCGAGCAGGAATTGACGCGCACCCGTTCCGACCTCGAAGGATTGGAAAATCTGTTCCTGGATACCTTGCATCAGACCGCCACGGCGGCGCAGGGATTGCTATCCGATGTCCTGCACGACTTAAGCCGCCATGCGAAAAACAACGGTACCGCAGTCGGTTCGCAACTCAAGGAAACGCTGGCGACGTTTGCGCAGCAAGTCGCTTCCGTCGGACATGCGCAATTGGAAACCGGCGCCAGCTTGGCGCACACCACGGCGGACATCATCGGCAAAATCGCCAGCGGTGTGCTGTCGGGAATCAATGATCAAAGCAAGAAATAGCGCAAATTGAAACGATCATAACCGGTTTGCGCCAGCAGCCGGTCAATCGCGGTCTTCGCCGCCCAAGGCATCGATCAGGTCGGTGATCAACTGACTCAGTTCACCGGTCATGATGGTGAAATCGCTGACAAACAATTCTTCCGCGCTCTCGGTGGACTCCTTCAGAATATCCTGCGGTGCAATGCGCCGCAGTTGCAGGTTGTCTTGCAGCACAAACGAAATCTTGCTGTCCCAGGTCAGCGCCAGCTTGATCGCTTTCTTGCCGGCGCGGATATGGCGCGCGGTTTCCTCCGCTTCCAGGATGTGATGGGAATATCGGATGATTTCTTTTTCATCGCTCATCCCCTGCAATTCGCAATCGCGGTCGACGGTAAAAATCGACGGCAAATCATCGCCGCTCAACCAGCGCGTCATCGCCGACGACGGTGAAATCTTGGTATCCAGCGGCGCCAGCGTGATGCCCTGCACCGTTTTAATCAGCACTTCGATGAATTCCTCGGCCTTGTTGGCGCTGGACGTATCCAGAATCAGCCGGTTATTCAACATATCGATCCAGGCGTAGGTTTTATGGCGCTGCGCAAACGCGCGTGGCAGCAGCTCGATCACGGTCGCTTCTTTGATATCGCGAATTTGCTTCTTGCCCGCTTTATACCCCTGCATCTGTTCGATTTGCGTGATCCGGTTCTTGGCGTGTTGATTGATCACCGAGGCCGGCAGCAGCTTCTTCTCCACCCCAAACGCAATCAGCCAATGCTGGCCGTAGGCATGGACAAAATTCGGCTGCTCGTCGCGCGGCGTCAACCAGCCGCGGCTCTGCGGCTCCATTTGCGTGCACGGTTGCAGCGCATGCTGCGACAACGCCTGTTCCAGGCTATCCGGAGTTATATTCCCGCCGGTAATACGATAAGCTTGTATATTTCTGAACCACATAGTTTTTGTCAGTTAATCGATTGATCTGTTGGGTACTCATCACGGCATGAAAAAAATTTATTCCGCCAATAATCTGATGGAAGCGCAGATAGTACTTGATCTACTCGCACACGCCTACATTCCGGCGCAAATTTTCAACCAATACGCGCAAGGCATGGCCGGAGAAATACCGGTTCACCACGCCTGCCCGGAAGTATGGATCAAGCGCGATGAGGATTATGAACGTGGCAAACAGGTGATTGAAACCTACGAAAATACCCCGGTCACTACCGGCAACGTGCAATGCCCCTCCTGCGGCGAGGAGAATCCGGCCAATTTTCAGTTGTGCTGGAAGTGCGGGGGTGGATTGGAAACGGCAGGAAACCGTCAGCTTACTTGATCGTTAAATCCGGTTCATTGATCGGCATGCCACTGCAACCAGTCCCTTCCCTTAACGGTCAATCGATAACGCTGTTTGGGACTGCGCGGTAAATCCGGTTCTGTGCGCTCGATCCAATCACCCGCCAATGCTGGATTCAAATAATTTTCCCGAAAAGTCGGGCGATGCACGAGTCCTAAAGCCTGCATCAAATCACCGCTGCTTAATTTCACCGTTACCAATCCCCCGGATCAGCGCTGCAACTTGGTCGGTTACTTGGTCGGTTACTTGATCGGCGCCCGTTGCTTCTCGAATGGCGGCATGCAGCGCATCGAGCATGAAAGCGATGAACGGTGCCGCATTCGCTTGCTTATCGGCTGCCGCCAGTGCTTGGTAGTAACTTTCTTGATGCTCCCGGATCACCGTTTCCACCGGCAGATAAACCAGCAAAGGCTTCCAATCACGCAAGATCAAGGTTTGCCACAACCGTCCCATGCGACCATTGCCATCAGCAAAGGGGTGAATGAATTCAAATTCGTAATGAAAGACACAACCGGCAATCAACGGATGCTCGGTAGTCGTTGCAAGCCATTTGAGCAGATCGACCATTAGTTGCGGTACCCGGTTGGCGGGCGGCGCCATGTGTACCAACTGTTTGCCCTGAAAAATACCGACCCCGCCGGAACGATAGCATCCGACCTCATCCATCAAGCCTCGCATCAACACCTCGTGCGCCGACAGCAAATCCCGCTCGGAACTGGCGTGCCACCCCTCCAAAGCCTCGTAGGCGGCAAAAGCATTGCGCACCTCCTGAATCTCACGCGGATGCCCCAATACCGGCTTGCCTTCGATCACCGCAGTCACCTGCTCCAGCGTCAACGTATTGTTCTCGATAGCCAGCGAAGCGTGAATGGTACGAATGCGATTCTCCCGGCGCAAACGCGGCGTCAGACTCTGCTCGGCCAGCACGGTGTAGCGGCCGATGGTTTCGCTGATCGCAGCAACCAGATTTACGATTACCGGGGTGATGGTGTAGGGCAGTTGGTATTTCATATTCCATCCCTCATCATTTGAAACGACACGATCCGTATAGCGATTTGCCGCGATGCATTTCTGGATATAACGGTTTTTACCACAACTTTATTACAGTCAACTTTGGCAAATCGTGCCGCGAAGATATCGTAAAATATACCCAAGTCCTATGCATGATCCAAAACAATCCAGTGAATTTTCAGTTGTACTGAAAGTGCGATAGTGGCTTTGAGGTTGTGCACCATAAGCAGTAGTAAAAGGCTGTAAGTTTCTTTAATCGGGTGATCATCACAGATTCGATATACTGTGCTCTCCTTATTTATAGCAAGGTATGTGAAAAGCACAACTTTCCAAAAGATTTCTGCAAAAAAACCAAACTTACCTTACCTGTAGCATCAGGATTCTTTATTGCGGCGCTCCGGTGTCGTTTGTTGTTCTTTAATTTTCTTAGCAATTTCTTCATCAGACAAGATTTCTATCAACCATTCATAATTTTTAGCAATTGATGAGCTCCGAATGTATTGCACCAGTTTTTCTGCATCTTCTATAAGGGTGAAGTGGGAATCACGAGCTAAGCTTTCTTGAGTAAAGTCTTTTAGAAAAGCATCTAGCCCATCTTCCGTTCTGCACATTTGATCAATTGCTGCGTAGACTTCGGAATAATCATTACCGCTAAATTGTGCGAAGCGATATAGAATCAGATGAAGATAAATTTCTTGAAACAAATTATTTTCCTGAATGGATTTTCTTACTCGATTAAGCCAGATATTCGCCGCTTGATCGACTAATTCGCTACTGGAGATCAATTGTTGTTCAGTGTCTACTTTGTCGCTAGGTCGAATAATCCATTTTCCTTGATTTTTTACAGCAATAAATAGCACTATTACAGAAATAGACAATGGTGAATTATTTACAATGTCTTGAAAGCATTGTTCATAATTCAGAGATTTTAATCGCAGCAGCCGTATCATTAAATCGGTGATACCCCTTGTAAGTTCTTTGGTTAGCAGAGAGTCGTTAGTTAATCGTTGTGAGATTTTTGTTAGTTTATCAATACATCCTTTAATATCTGGTTCTTTGCATGATGGTGCATAGGCGCTCAACCAATTCAACAGAAACAGTTTTCCCTCGCTATCTTCGCGATTCAATTCTTTTTCTAGCTCTTCCGGTTCCATCAGAAGTTTATGGATATCTTTAACTTCAGGAACTTCTTCAATTGAAGTTAATGAGAGTAAGCGAGCTAACCGATCCGGATCAGCTATTCTTAAGTGATCTACAAATTTGAAATCGTCGCCATTTCTTTCTTGTTTTTCAAAAAGAAACAAGCAGGTTTTGTTTGCAATTTGAAGATCATGTTCATCATCTTTTGGTAGATGTTTTAACCAAGTATGTTCTGCTTCATCTTTTCTTGATCCAAGGAATACGCCCCAATCAAATGCATCTTGTTCACTGATTATGTTGCCTTGATATAGGTGACCGGTAAAGTCAGCCGAATGCTCATAAATTGCTTTGCGAACCGCTGGAAAACGTTGAGAAAGAGCCTCAAACGCGATGACATCAGCAGTATTAACTTCACCCTGTATGGCCGGCAAGCTCAGGCAAAGCCGGTTTGTGATTCTGATGACATCGCGGGGATGGCGCGATAGCTGAGTCAATAAGACGATCGCTTCTTCATAACGATCACTTTCATATGACTGCAAGTCGATTTCGAGTTGCTTTAACAGATCTCGAATTTTTCCGTCAGCAAATCGCTTGAGTTGCTTCCTTGATAGCGGTGGGAGCGGATAAGCAACTTGTACAATTTTTTCCAAATAGAAAAGACCGGATTTTTCATTTTCGGCTAGGGCCCGGGCAATGATGTTTGGATCATAGGCCAGCAGGTAGGTGATTTGCGGAAAATCGGCTACAGCTTTGATTGCCTGAATCATGATCCGTATTTCTTCAGCAGGAAGACGATCAAGGTCGTCAATAACAACAATTATTGGGTGATCCAATTTTTCCAGTGCATTGATGACATCATTCTTTTTTTGTGCCAAATCCATGTCGGGCAATAGTTTTTTAATGTCATCAAGATTTTCTTGTGCTGCTTCAGTGGCATCTTCAGCTATATGGCCAGCCCAGGATAATGCGGGAATGTATTTAAGTGGTTTTAGTAAGCGAACAAAGTTGATTAATTTCTGACTAGCATTGATCCCTTTTTGTCCTTTAGCGACTTTCTTACCAATTGAAGCTGCAATTTGTTCGATCAGGATTTCAACCAAGGCGCCGGTAGTGCTAACCATCCAAGGATTGAAATCGATAACGATCGTTCTTTTATTTTCTCTGAGATTTTTTGCAATGAATCCGATTAGCGTGCTTTTTCCTGAACCCCATTCTCCTTCGATCCCTACAACCAATCCACGGCTTTTGCTCGGTAGAACAAGAAAACGGGCCAAACTTTTTGCAAAAGACTCGCGGCCGAATGCATCGTCCGTTGCTGGAAGATCGTGAAGAAAATTGGAATAGGGTGTCATGGATTAAGTTTTCTAATAAATTATCATAAAACCCGGATTTCACGATCGAGCCACGCTTGGGATATCGGTAGCAGCTTTTCCAATCACAGTATCAATTTTTCCCATTGAGCCGGTTCCTTTTCAAAGCTCAAAAGATGAACTTAGTATCATAGTTATCAGAAAACAGAGATTTCAAAATATCTGAATCGGGTCTGTCGCGTCAATGCTATTCTACGTGACCGATTGCGATCCCGCCGTCACTTGGTTTACCATCCCTACCCACTTCAACGACCGAAACACCACTCCATGCTGCCATCCATCGAACAACGCCTCGCCACCGAACTCGCGGTTAAATTCTCGCAAATCCAGGCCACTGTGCAATTACTCGACGATGGCGCGACGGTGCCATTTATCGCGCGTTATCGCAAGGAGGCAACGGGCGGTTTGGACGATGCGCAGTTGCGGTTGCTAGCTGAGCGGTTGCATAGTTTGCGCGAGCTGGAGAAGCGGCGTGCGGCGATTATTGCGGCGATTGAAAAGCTCGGCAAGATGACGCCACCATTGCTCGATGCGTTGATGCACGCGACGGATAAAGCGCATCTGGAGGATTTGTACCTGCCGTATCGCAAGAAACGCCGCACCAAGGCACAGATTGCGATGGAGGCGGGTTTGCAGTCGCTGGCGGATACGCTGCTGAACGATCCTCGGCTCGATCCGCTTGGCGAGGCCGCCAAGTACCTGAAAGCGCCGTTCACCACCGAAGAAGGTGATAATCCCGGAGTGGCGGATGCGGCTGCTGCTTTGGAAGGCGCTCAGCATATTCTGATCGAGCGTTTCGCCGAGCACGCGCCGCTGTTGCAAACGTTGCGCGACTACCTGCGCACACACGGTGTGCTGACGGCGAAAGTAGCCAAGGACAAAAAAGATAGCGATACCAAATACACCGATTACCACGACTACAGCGAAGCGATCGGCAAAATCCCATCGCACCGGGCGCTGGCGCTGTTGCGCGGTGAGCGCGAAGGCGTGTTGAAATTGAAGCTGCTGCTGGATTCCGAATTGGAGGAAAAAGCCCGCAACTTGATGCTCAACCCTTGTGAACAACAGATCGCGCGGCAATTCAACATCCGCGACCAGAACCGTGCGGCGGATGCTTGGCTGATCGACACGGCGCGTGCCGCTTGGCGCACAAAAATTTTCTCGCACCTGGAAACGGAATTGATGAGCAATTTACAGGAGCATGCGGAAACCGAGGCGATCCGGGTGTTCGCGCAGAATCTCAAAGCGCTGCTACTGGCCCCGCCCGCCGGAGCGCGCGTCACCATCGGCTTGGATCCGGGCTTGCGCACTGGCGTGAAGGTGGCTGTTGTGGACGCAACCGGCAAAGTGCTCGACACCGCGGCGATTTATCCGCATGCGCCGAGAAACGATTGGGATGGCGCGATTGAAACGTTAAAGCAGCTGGCTGAGCGTCATCAGGCAACGCTGATCGCCATCGGCAACGGCACCGCGTCGCGCGAAACCGACCATCTGGCCAAGGAGCTGATCAAGCGTTATCCGCAACTCAAGCTGACCTCGATCATGGTGTCGGAAGCCGGGGCATCGGTGTATTCCGCGTCCGAACTGGCGTCCGAAGAACTACCTGATTTGGACGTGTCGCTGCGCGGCGCGGTGTCGATCGCGCGGCGTTTGCAAGATCCGCTCGCTGAATTGGTCAAGATCGATCCGAAATCGATCGGTGTCGGCCAGTACCAGCATGACGTCAATCAAAACCAGCTGGCGCAATCGCTCGATGCGGTGGTGGAAGACAGCGTCAACGCCGTCGGCGTCGACGTCAACACGGCTTCCCCGGCGCTGCTGCGCTATGTGGCCGGACTGAGCAGCAAGATCGCACACAATATCGTCGCTTACCGCGACGGCAAGGGCCGATTCGCCAAACGTGCCGAATTGCTGAAAGTACCGGGGCTAGGCGAAAAAACCTTCGAGCAAGCGGCCGGATTCCTGCGCATTCCGAACGGCGCCAACCCGCTCGATGCCTCGGCCGTGCACCCGGAATCGTACCCATTGGTCGAACAAATTCTCAATGATATTAAACTGAATGTCACGGCATTGATCGGTAATTCATCCGCGTTAAAATCGATCCGCCCAGAAAAGTACGTCACCACGCAATTCGGTCTGCCGACCGTGAAAGACATCCTGCACGAACTGGAAAAACCCGGCCGCGACCCGCGCTCCACGTTTAAAACCGCGACGTTCAAGGAAGGCATCGAAACGATGAAGGACTTGCACCCCGGCATGGTGCTCGAAGGCGTGGTCACCAACGTCGCCGCGTTCGGCGCGTTCGTCGACATCGGCGTGCATCAGGACGGCCTGGTGCATATCTCGGCGCTGGCGGATAAATTCGTCAAGGATCCGCATAGCGTCGTCAAGGTTGGCCAGGTCGTTACCGTCAAGGTCGTTGAAGTCGATGAGAAGCGCAAACGGATTGCGCTGACGATGCGGTCGAGTGGCAAAGTAATTTTATGAAGGTCGAATTCAACACAAAACTTCTTACCATCAATCCATTAATTTTCCTTAAGGAGCGGCTGTAGTAGATCAGATTAAATCTAGTCCAAAGTTTGAGTATTTTTAGTTGATGTGTAGGTAATCCATAATTGAATCTAAACTCACATTCTTTGAGAAACAATGAAAACGATCCTTTAGGGAAACGCTGAACAAATCCTGAAGTTTGTTGAGATAATAGATTTTCTGACGATCCAATAATGTTAAGCGAGTGCGTTTGTGTATGTTCATCTACAGTATTCTCCTGAATACTGTAAACAATGTTAGGAATTCTTACAACTAATCTACTACAGCCCCCCCCTCCTTAATCAACTTTCTGTTTGACGCTTCACTTCTCATTACCTCCTCCATTTTGTAGTTACATTCTTACAATCTGGATATTTATCCCAATAAAATTAGTAAATTACGTAGGCAAATACCATCTATTTCTCCAGAATGAATTCTGCTAGTCTGCATTTCCTGGAGGCTGTTAGCTTCAGATTCAAAACTTGCATCGAAGACAAGTATCAGTTAGTACCCATGAGATTCACCAGATCACACAAGTAGTAGCAAGCCAATGAACAAAAATAATTTTTTCTATTACAAAAGGATATCAAAATGGCTACCAAAACAATAAATGGCACGGATAGCAATGATACAGTAACGATTACGGACAGCACGTCAACGCCAGGGTTTGACGTCAACCTCAATGCGGTGGCAAGCGGCCCCTTTAACGATGACACGCTGATCATAAATGGTAAATTCGGTTCGGATACCATCAACTTGGCCGGACTGACCTCGGCTTCTGGCGTAATTAGTGTCACCATCAGTGGCGGTGGTAATGACGATAACTTGACCGGTAGTGCACTCGCTGATACCTTCATTGTCAATGGCACTGGCGAAGGGTTTGATATTTACAATGGCGGCGATGGCACGGATGCCATCAAGGCGCAGGTTGCTGGCACCAATATCGGCCTGAAGGGCAACTTCACATCCAGCAACAGCATCGAAGAAATAAGCGCCAACGGCTTTGCCAACGTCAATGTGATCGGCGATGACACCGGCTCGACGCTGGATTTCTCTGCAACCACCTTGACCAACGTCACCGTCGATGGCCGCTTCGGTAACGATACCATTACCGGCAATGGCGACGATAACACCATTCGGGGCGGTGGTGGCGATGACATACTCAATGGTGCGGGCGGTAATGACACTTTCTTGGTCAACGGTACGGGAGAAGGGTTTGATACCTACAACGGTGGTATCGGCGATGATGTCATCAAAGCTCAGGTGAACGGAACCAATATTGGCTTAAAAGGCAACTTCACATCCAGCAACAGCATCGAAGAAATAAGCGCCAACGGCTTTGCCAACGTCAATGTGATCGGCGATGACACCGGCTCGACGCTGGATTTCTCTGCAACCACCTTGACCAACGTCACCGTCGATGGCCGTTTCGGTAACGATACCATTACCGGCAATGACGACGATAACACCATTCGGGGCGGTGGTGGCGATGACATACTCAATGGTGCGGGCGGTAATGACACTTTCCTGGTCAACGGTACGGGAGAAGGGTTTGATACCTACAACGGTGGTATCGGCGATGATGTCATCAAAGCTCAGGTGAACGGAACCAATATTGGCTTAAAAGGCAACTTCACATCCAGCAACAGCATCGAAGAAATAAGCGCCAACGGCTTTGCCAACGTCAATGTGATCGGCGATGACACCGGCTCGACGCTGGATTTCTCTGCAACCACCTTGACCAACGTCACCGTCGATGGCCGTTTCGGTAACGATACCATTACCGGCAATGACGACGATAACACCATTCGGGGCGGTGGTGGCGATGACATACTCAATGGTGCGGGCGGTAATGACACTTTCCTGGTCAACGGTACGGGAGAAGGGTTTGATACCTACAACGGTGGTATCGGCGATGATGTCATCAAAGCTCAGGTGAACGGAACCAATATTGGCTTAAAAGGCAACTTCACATCCAGCAACAGCATCGAAGAAATAAGCGCCAACGGCTTTGCCAACGTCAATGTGATCGGCGATGACACCGGCTCGACGCTGGATTTCTCTGCAACCACCTTGACCAACGTCACCGTCGATGGCCGTTTCGGTAACGATACCATTACCGGCAATGGCGACGATAACACCATTCGGGGCGGTGGTGGCGATGACATACTCAATGGTGCGGGCGGTAATGACACTTTCCTGGTCAACGGTACGGGAGAAGGGTTTGATACCTACAACGGCGGCGATGGTACGGATGCCATCAAGGCGCAGGTTGCTGGCACCAATATCGGCCTGAAGGGCAACTTCACATCCAGCAACAGCATCGAAGAAATAAGCGCCAACGGCTTTGCCAACGTCAATGTGATCGGCGATGACACCGGCTCGACGCTGGATTTCTCTGCAACCACACTGACCAATGTCACCGTCGATGGCCGCTTCGGTAACGATACCATTACCGGCAATGGCGACGATAACACCATTCGGGGCGGTGGTGGCGATGACATACTCAATGGTGCGGGCGGTAATGACACTTTCTTGGTCAACGGTACGGGAGAAGGGTTTGATACCTACAACGGTGGTATCGGCGATGATGTCATCAAAGCTCAGGTGAACGGAACCAATATTGGCTTAAAAGGCAACTTCACATCCAGCAACAGCATCAAGGAAATCACCGCCAATGGTTTTGCCAACGTCAATGTGATCGGCGATGATAACGGAAATACACTGGATTTCTCCGGCACCACACTGACCAACGTCACAGTCGATGGCCGCTTCGGTAACGATACTATTACCGGTAATGCGACTGCCAATACACTTCGCGGTGGTGAAGGTGCCGATACCATCAGGGGCTCTGCCGGAAACGACACGCTGTTTGGCGATGGAGGTAATGATACATTCACAATAAGTGGCAGTGGCGATGGATTGGATACACTGAATGGCGGTACAGGAATCGATAAATGGCTCGGCAGCTCAGGCGCCGATTATTTCTTCGTCAGCGGTACCACCAGCAATCTGGACAACCTCACTTCCATCGAAGCCATCGATGGCGGCGCAGGCTATGACCGCATCTTCGGTTCCAGCGGTAACGATACTATCGATTTCAGCTCTGGCAATCCTTCCCTTGCCAACATCGAAGAAATCGATGGTGCTGCCGGTAATGACACCATCGTTGGCACCGGCAATGCCGATGCCATCAGAGGATCGGCCGGAAACGATAACTTGAGTGGTGGACTGGGTAACGATACCTTCCTCGTCAGTGGAAGTGGCGACGGGCTGGATCAAATCGATGGCGGCGACGGCTCCGACACCTGGCTCGGCAGCACAGGCAACGATTATTTCTTCGTCAGCGGTACCACCAGCAATTTAGATAACCTCACCTCCATCGAAGCCATCGATGGCGGCGCAGGCTATGACCGCATCTTCGGTTCCAGCGGTAACGATACTATCGATTTCAGCTCTGGCAATCCTTCCCTTGCCAACATCGAAGAAATCGATGGTGCTGCCGGTAATGACACCATCGTTGGCACCGGCAATGCCGATGCCATCAGAGGATCGGCCGGAAACGATAACTTGAGTGGTGGACTGGGTAACGATACCTTCCTCGTCAGTGGAAGTGGCGACGGGCTGGATCAAATCGATGGCGGCGACGGCTCCGACACCTGGCTCGGCAGCACAGGCAACGATTATTTCTTCGTCAGCGGTACCACCAGCAATCTGGACAACATCGAGGGAATCGAAGCTATCGATGGCGGTGCAGGCTATGACCGCATCTTCGGTTCCAGCGGTAACGACATCCTCGATTTCAGCTCTGGCAATCCTTCCCTTGCCAACATCGAGGAAATCGATGGTGCTGCTGGCAATGACACCATCGTTGGCACCGTCAATGCCGATGCCATCAGAGGATCGGCCGGAACCGATAACTTGAGTGGTGGACTGGGTAACGATACCTTCCTCGTTAGTGGAAGTGGCGACGGGCTGGATCAAATCGATGGCGGCGGCGATTCCGATACCTGGCTCGGCAGCTCAGGCGCCGATTATTTCTTCGTCAGCGGCACCACCAGCAATTTAGATAACCTCACCTCCATCGAAGCCATCGATGGCGGCGCAGGCTATGACCGCATCTTCGGTTCCAGCGGTAACGATACTATCGATTTCAGCTCTGGCAATCCTTCCCTTGCCAACATCGAAGAAATCGATGGTGCTGCCGGTAATGACACCATCGTTGGCACCGGCAATGCCGATGCCATCAGAGGTTCGGCCGGAAACGATAACTTGAGCGGTGGACTGGGTAACGATACCTTCCTCGTCAGTGGCAGTGGCGACGGGCTGGATCAAATCGATGGCGGCGGCGATTCCGATACCTGGCTCGGCAGCTCAGGTTCCGATTATTTCTTCGTCAGCGGTACCACCAGCAATCTGGACAACCTCACTTCCATCGAAGCCATCGATGGCGGCGCAGGCTATGACCGCATCTTCGGTTCCAGCGGTAACGATACTATCGATTTCAGCTCTGGCAATCCTTCCCTTGCCAACATCGAAGAAATCGATGGTGCTGCCGGTAATGACACGATAACCGCTTCCACTTCCCTAGCAACCAGCTATCGTGGTAGTGCCGGTGCAGACACGTTTGTCGTCACCAACTCCTCCGCAGAATCGACGATTCTGGACTTTGATGACACCGGTGATGACCGTATCGACCTGAGCAGTTTCGGGTTATCGCTGGCACAGGTTCAGGCATTGACCACGCAGTCCGGAGCGGATATCCGTATCGAACTGACCGCAGCCGCAGGAAGCAACGGAGCAGGAACAGGAGACATTATCCTGGTGGGTACAACTCTGGGCAGCTTGGATTTCACCGGATCAACCGACTTCATCGTCTAATCCCCGGTGTAAAATCCCGGATCAAAATGCAGTATTGCAAGGCGGAGCCTCGGCTCCGCCTCTGTCTTAGTTGTAATACAGCCTTTTATCTTGCTTCCAAAACACTCCTTCTCCCACTCCTTTCTTTCTTGCTTTCACCTCCCCGTTTCAGCCTGTGACAAATTGGCCGGGAGTAAACATGCAAAAAACAATGTGACAATTTGCCACATTTTTATAGACATACTCGCAATACATAATCTGTTTTTTCATACGCAAGTGTGAAGCATCGTTCACTTGTTCGACTTCTTGTCGTCCTACACGATTCGGAATCCTATCCGGGTGACCGATTTGTAAGAATTTCTAGCGTTGTTTACAGTATTCAGGAGAATACTGTAGATGAACATACACAAACGCACTCGTTTAACATTATTGGATCGTCAGGAAATCTGGCGGCTGTATCAAACCCGGTTGTGGAAGGTAGTTCAGCTGGCAGAACACTTCCACATCAGCCGTCCAACGATTTATGACGTACTGAAACGAGCCAGGCTACAGGAATTTACTCCGCGTAGCAGTACCAATCAGCGCTTCAAGACACTGCAGTATGGCCTCAAACGTTTGGCTAAAGTAGAGCAAACCATCCAGGAACGTCTCAAGCGCGAAGCGAAGCGCTATAACAAATCTTATCCGGGCGAGCTCGTTCACCTCGATACCAAGCGGCTTCCATTATTGAAAGGACAGTCTGCCAATAAACCTCGCGAGTACCTGTTTGTGGCCATCGATGATTTCTCCGGGGAATTCTTCCCCGATAAAACTCAATACAGCGCCGCTTGCTTTCTCATCGCTACTGTTGCCCAATGTCCTTATCAAATCGATTGCACTTATTCCGATAACGGCACGGAATTTAAAGGAACTGACGATCATGCTTTTGTCAAAGCTTGCAGGCAACACGGTATCGGTCAGAAGTTTACTCGCATCAATCGCCCACAGACCAACGGCAAAGCCGAGCGCGTGATCCGCACGCTCATGGACATGTGGCACAACAAATTCTGTTTTAAAGACACTGCTGACCGACGTATTCAACTTGTCCGTTTCATTAACTTCTACAACACCGTCAAACCCCATAAGAGTTTGTATAACGCAACCCCTTATGAAATACTCAATGCTTATTTCAATCAACCTCTCTGTAAACAACCCTGAGATTTCTTACACATCTCAAAAAAACAAATTGTTGGCGGTTATTGTTCCAGTTCTTTTTTAGAAATGACAAACTCTCAATAGACATAACGCACTGTACTGATTGGAAAATACCGCTTGCAATTGACCGGCAGCGGGCATACCATGCCAATGAAACCGGCTATCGGCAAGGACCGGTTTTGGCAAGCTTTCTGCCTTTTAAATAACAGGAGAATAGTATGAAAACAACACACTCTTTTAAACACGCAATCGCGGCAGGTTTTTTAATGGGTGCAGCATCCGCTGCGAGCGCCGCACCGACCGTGATCGGCTTCGAGGAGTTCGGTAATGTCGGTGTCAGCGGTCCTACCGTCACGACCGAATATCCGGGCGTGGTATTTTCATCCACAGGATCGAACGTCAATATCGTTACCAGCCAGGCCGGCATTGGTGACGGATTGAATTTCTTGTGCACCGGCAGCCCCGGCATTAATTGCGTGGGCGAAACGATTCTGAATTTCACCAACCCGGTATCCGACGTGTCTTTCTTAGCCGTCGGTAGCAATAATGCAGGTGTTCAGGCGTTAGTGGATGTTTTCGTCAACGGTGCTTTCGCCGCGACGAACAATATCACGGTAGGCGGTATATTTAATACTCCGGATCTGGTCGATCTGTCCGCATTTAATAACGTGACTTCGATCCGTATTTACAACATTACCGATGGCGGCGGTCTGGGCTGGGATAATTTCACTTATATTTCCGCCGTTCCGGAAGCGGAAACCTACGCCATGCTGTTGCTTGGTCTAGGTTTAGTGGGATTTATGGCGCATCGCAGAAAAGAAGTATCTGCATAACTCATCTAAACTCGTCTATTCAAATCCACAAACGGGAGCTTATGCTCCCGTTTTTTGTTGATGGAACTGTAACCGCCGGTGCGATACATCGATACGACAGTGAGTTGCATAAAAAAACCCCGCCACTCGGACGGGGTTGCTCGAAACATGGCTGAATCCGTTTAAACGGTTTTCTTTCCGCGCCGCGCCATGAAACCGATCAATCCTAAACCGGCGAGCAGCATGGCGTAGGTTTCCGGTTCTGGAACAGCGGTCACTTGATCGAAATTGATATTATCGATTCCCACATTCCAATCGTTATAACCGAAGCGGATCGACACAGGACCTGCAAATGTCAGGTTCGGCGTGAACGTGCTGTGCGTGCCGCCAGCTCCCAGAATAGTGACCGGCGAGTAATCAAGCAAAATGGTATTGCTGGTGCCGTCCAGAATGCGCACTTGAGAATTAGGATGATCGACACCAGGATAGCCGGCTAGATCAAAGCTGTTCAGACGAATTGCCCAACCGGGTTCCGGCACCAGGGTAATTTCCGCGAAAGCATCGCCCGAGGTTACAGGAAAAGCAACCTTAAACAAATCGCCATAACTTGTATGCCAGAAGTCCAGATTATTGTAAGCCACTGTATTGGTGCTGATTTGCCATGTGCGGTACTCGGTCGTCACATTGGGTGTATAGCCGTTACCCATCAGGTATGACCCTACCGCGTCGCTTGCGGCGCTCACATTATCGCCGTAGCTTCCAGGAATATCACTATAATCCAGTGGGTCTGGATTCAAATCAAAAGTCAGAACGGTGGCTTGCGCCGATGCCGCGAGCAACACGCCCGCTCCCGTCAGCATCGTTTGCAATAAAAGCGATTGAGCTTTCATGATGTATTTCTCCTCATTCATAAAATGGATGTGGTGAGTATTCATTGCGTCGAAGTTGAACGATCAACAAACCACTCGGCTCATCCGAAATATAACTACAGTAAAAAATCTTCTTGTTTTTGTGCACGGCATCTTGTGTCCAATCTCACGACAATCATGCGAAATAAATTATACATTCATCAGGTTATGACTGTGTAAGAAAAAACCGGTGTTCGCTTATGGAAACGCTGATTAATTGACTACACGAGTGAATCACTTCGTTGCGCGGTACTCGCTCCCTCGCCTATCTTGCTGATATGTCTCGGTTGCTGTGTTCCGTGCGCCTCGTGCTTCATCTCGTTCGTCCAATTAATCAGTGCTTCCTTATCGGAAGATAATGCACAAAAATACGCGCACACCCATAATTATCATTAAAGCAGAAGGGTAACCATAGTAAGCATTTCCCTTTCTCCCGGGATGGTTGTCATGCTTTCGGGTAGCGCAGCGTTTTGAGTATGTTATAGTGACACCGGCAACGCATCATGCCACTCCTATTAACGCTATATGGAGGATCACGATGAAGAAAAGCAAATCCGAGTTACGCGAAGCGATTGTGGATATGGCCATTACCATCGCGGAACGTACCAACTGGGAAGCAGTTCGTTTGTTTGACGTAGCCACTGAACTGAATATTACGTTGGACGACATCCGCGTTTATTTCCGCGAAAAGGAGGATCTGGTCGACGCCTGGTTTGACCGGGCCGACAGTGAGATGCTCAAGGCTGCGGAAACGGTGGAATTCCTCTCATTGCCGTCGCGCGAACGATTACAACATCTCATCATGGCCTGGCTCGATGCCTTGGCCGCGCACCGCAAGGTCACGCGGCAGATGATCGGCGCCAAGCTGGAACCCGGCCACTTGCACATCCAGATTCCCGCCATCATGCGTGTCAGCCGCACCGTGCAATGGCTGCGCGAAGCTGCGCAACGCGACGCCACCTTCGTGCGCCGCGCGCTGGAAGAAACCGCGCTGACGACAATCTATCTCGCAACTTTCGCCTACTGGATGCAGGACGATTCGGAAAATTCGCAGAACACGCGCGAGTTTTTGGCGCACAAGCTGAAAATGGCCGAATCGCTCGATCACTTAGTCTATAAAGAAGCACCGCACCCGGAAACTACATTCGGCACGGATACGGAAACTCAGACCGCTCATACCATTCCGCTAGCCATTGAACCTGCGCCATCGATAGAACCGGTTACACACGCACGGCATGCCAAGTCCGACTAAACTGTGGACCCCATCACACATGCGCTAAGCGGCGCTTTGCTGGCGCGTGCCGCCGCGCCTGTATCACCAACACATCCGGAACAGACCAGCTTGCCGCTGCGCTTGCAAGTGGCCGCCGGTTTCGCCGCCGCGGCATTCCCCGATGTGGATCTTGCGCTACGCTTGATCGATACGCTGACGTACCTGAACTGGCACCAGGGACCGACGCACTCACTGATCCTGCTGCCGCTTTGGGCATGGTTGCTTGCATGGCTGTTCGCATGGCTGAGCCGCATGCGCTACGCTTGGAAATCATTTTATCGGCTCGCGTGTCTGGGCATCGCCATCCATATCGCTGGGGATTTGATCACATCGTACGGGTTGATGCTGTTTGCACCGTTTTCCACTCAGCGTTTTTCACTGCCATTGGTATTTGTCATCGATCTGTGGTTCAGTTTGATCATCATCACCGGTCTGATCGCTTCATGGCGTTATCCGCAACGCGGAATCCCGGCTATCGCGGCATTGCTGGTGTTATGCGGCTATGTCATCTTCTTGTTCACGTTGCACCAGCAAGCCGCCGCCATCGCCGCTCGCCACGCCGAGTCGCGAACCATTTCACACCCGCAGATCGACGTGCTGCCACAGCCGCTCTCGCCGTTTCATTGGAAAATCATCATCCGCGACCGCGAAACTTATCATGTGACGGATATCGATCTATGGGATTCCGGCGGACAACAACAAAGCAACACCGACGCATGGCTCCTGTCAAAAATATCCGCCGCCTACCGGCCGGTCACAGCAAACAACTGGATAATTCAACCAGAATTCGGCAACGATCCGGTCAACAGCACATTAATCCGTGAAGCTTGGCTGGCGCCCGCTTTCGCCCCTTTCCGCGCTTTCGCGCAGTTTCCGGTATTGGATTCCGTGGATACGCAAGAACAGAAATTTTGCGCCTGGTTCTACGACCTGCGCTTCAAATTCCCGGCACTGCCGCCGTCGTTCCGCTACGGTGCATGTCGAGAAAACGATCAGGCCGATTGGCGGATGGTACGGCAGCGGGGATTGTTTTATATTGATTGAATAAGAATAATTTGATAAAAATTGAAAAACTTCCCGCTCATCAATAGACTGTTTACATGATTAGCCGTGGTTTATCGATGAATTAACAATAGGGTCTTAGGAAGTTAAAGCGGGTTTAAACGTAACAATTTAAGAATTTCATGATAGAGATTATCACGGCGATGATTAAAACGAAATTCGGTTTCTTTCAAGTGCAGGTAGAAAGTATGTTCGGGCACACCATTGAACTTGGCCAAACGTCTTTTAGCAAAACTCCAGAAAGACTCGATACCATTAATATGCCGCTCGCCACTGGCAAACTCATTGTCACCATGGTGAACCCTGAAGTGCTTATCAAAGCCGATATCGACCAATCCGTCATAACCACGCCATCCATCGGAATGGATTACGGTATCGGGCGCTACATGCCCACGGATAATGGCTTGCAATGTCGCTTTAGAGCAATCTGGAACAATCTCTGTATAAACTTTTCCTTGGCGTTTAAGCACACCAAAGACTATTGTTTTGCCATAAGCGCCCCGCCCCCTTTTACCCCTGACTCGCTGGACACCAAAGTAAGACTCATCAACTTCTACAGAACCTTGCAGAGGGGATTCAAGTTCGCAATTCTGGGCAATTCGCTGTCGTATTTTAAGATAAATGGTATTGACGGATCGGATAGAAATGCCGGTCAATTGGGCTGTGTCAGTAGCAGTAAAATCCATCGAAAAACATCGAATAAGTTGCCTGAATTTTGCTTCTCTGATTCGAGAACGAAAATAGTATCTGTTTTTAGCATTCATCTCAGAAAGTTAGCACACTTTAGTAAGTGCTTAACTTCCTAAGACCCAACAATATTAGCGATATATCATCTTCCCTGTATTCAGAAAATCAATTACTTTTCAATGAATTCACTCAACACGGATTATTTTGAACGCTGTATCGCTACTCTGAGCCGGGCTTTCAACGGTTTGAATCAGTATCCGCGAGACGATGACATGTACGATATTTATCGTGCGGCTTGCGTCAAGGAATTTGGAATCATTCTGGAGCAAACCGGCAAGCTGCTGAGAAAATGCTTGAAACCGTATTTCGCTTCCAGCAAACAAGCCGATCAGTTGATGTTCAAGGATATTTTCCGTCAAGCGGCGAAACATGGGTTAATTACCCTTGATGAAGCCGAGCGCTGGCTGGTTTACCGGAATAACCGTAACGATACCGCGCATGATTACGACGAGGGCTTTGCCAATCAAACGTTGGCGTTGCTGCCGCAGTTCATCGAGGATGCCCGCCGCATCCCCGAAGTTTTCCGGCGGCAATGACGACACCCCGGCTTCTTCTACGCGAACGTGACCGTCAGCGGTTGATAGCGCTTCTGAATGCATATTTGCCGGACATAACCGCTTGGGCTTATGGTTCGCGAGTTAACGGCACCGCGCATGATGCCAGCGACCTTGATCTGGTATTACGTTCAGCAGATCTAAGCCCGATTCCCGCCGGTGAATTCGAAAGTTTCTTGCAAGCATTGCGCGAATCTAATATTCCAATCCTGATTGAAGCCCGCGATTGGGCAAGGCTACCCTCCGCATTTCATCAAGAAATCCTGAAAAAATATGTGGTAGTTCGAACGGGCAATGCTTGAACGTTTCCGGCTTAGTTAGCGGTTTTGTCACACCAAAACCGCTGGTTCCATGCTAAGACCCGGCAATCTTCCCCCACGAATCGCGCAACGTCACCGAACGGTTGAATACCGGCTTGCCGGGCTTCATGTCGATGCGGTCGGCGACGAAGTAGCCGTTGCGTTCGAACTGGAAGCTTTGTTCGGGCTGCGCGTCGCACAAAGCGGATTCGACATAGGCGCTGATGATTTGTTTAGAGTCGGGATTCAATGCGGTTTTGTAGTCCTTGCCGCCGCTGTCCGGATGCGGATCGGTGAATAGCCGGTCGTACAAGCGTACTTCCGCCGGTTGTGCGTATCCGGCGGATAACCAATGGATATTGCCTTTGACTTTGCGGCTGTCCGCGCCGGGCGTTCCGCTTTTGGTCTCGGGATCGTAGGTGCAGTGGATCGCCTCGATTTCGCCTTGCGCATTTTTATCGACCTGCACGCATTTGACGATGAAGGCGTAACGCAAACGCACTTCCGCACCCGGCGACAAACGGAAATAGCCTTTGGCGGGCACTTCCATAAAATCGTCGCGTTCAATGTACAGCACTTTGGAAAACGGAATCGTGCGTTTGCCCCATTCCGGTTTTTGCGGGTGATTCGGCGCCAAGCAATCCTCCTGCTGCCCTTCCGGATAATTATCGATGATCAGCTTCAGCGGCTTGAGAATGGCAACGCGGCGCGGTGCATGCTCGTTCAAGTCTTCGCGCAAACAATCTTCCAGCACGCTCATGTCGATCCACGAATCCGCTTTGCTGATGCCGATGCGCTCGGCAAACAAGCGGATTGCGCGCGGCGTAAACCCGCGGCGGCGCACACCAACCAAGGTGCTCAGGCGTGGATCATCCCAGCCGTCGACCAGTTTATTTTCCACCAGCTCAATCAATTTACGCTTGCTCATCACGGTGTACGTCAGATTGAGCCGGGCAAATTCGATTTGCTGCGGGTGGCATGGCACCTTATCCGCCAGCTGATCGAGCACCCAATCGTACAACGGCCGGTGATCCTCAAATTCCAAAGTACATAGAGAATGCGTGATTTTTTCCAGTGCGTCGGATATGCAATGCGTGTAGTCGTACATCGGGTAAATGCACCACTGATCGCCGGTGCGCTGATGATGCACGTGGCGGATGCGGTAAATCACCGGATCGCGCATGTTGATATTGGGCGACGCCATATCGATCTTGGCGCGCAACACGTATTGCCCGTCGGCAAATTCACCCGCTTTCATGCGGCGGAATAAATCGAGATTCTCGGCAACCGGCCGGTCGCGGTAAGGACTGTTTCTGCCGGGATTCGTTAATGTGCCGCGATACTCGCGGATTTCCTCGGCGGATAAACTCTCGACATAGGCTTTGCCTTGCGTAATCAAATATTCTGCGAATTCATAGAGCTGGTCGAAATAGTCCGATGAGTAATACAGATGCTTGCCCCAGTCAAAACCCAACCAGGCCACATTGTCGCAAATCGAATCGACGTATTCCTGCGCTTCCTTCTCCGGATTGGTATCGTCGAAACGTAAATGGCACACGCCGTTGTAATCGTGCGCAATCCCGAAATTCAGGCAAATGCTCTTGGCATGACCGATATGCAAATAGCCGTTCGGTTCCGGCGGGAAGCGCGTTTCCACCCGCCCGCCCCATTTGCCGGTGCGATTATCGTCGTCGATGATATTGCGGATGAAATTGGCCGGGGTTGTCGATACAGCGGACGAATTAGTTTCAGGTTTGTCTTTCAAAGCGAATCTCTCGGCATGTTTATAATTGATACTCAAATCGAAGCGAACATCTTCAATTGATGAGATTATAGCGGCGATTGGCTTAAAATCCATCATCCTTAAGCAAATCCCATCCGCTCCGGATCATGCAAAAATACGCCAACCCGGCAAAAAACAACGTATTTTGAATTTGACTTTTGTTGATGCCTGACTTAAAATTCGCGGCTCTTTTTGAATACGCAGGACAGGTTTTTGTGAAAACATTTTCAGCCAAACCGCACGAAGTAAATCATGATTGGTTTGTCATCGATGCGACCGACAAAGTATTGGGCCGCCTTGCTTCGCAGATCGCTCATCGCTTACGCGGCAAACACAAGCCAATTTATACACCGCATGTCGATACCGGCGACTATATCATCGTAGTCAACGCCGATAAATTGCGTGTAACGGGTAATAAAGCCGAAGATAAGATATATTATCGCCATAGCGGCTATCCAGGCGGGATCTATGCGACCAGCTTCAAGAAAATGCATGCGCGTTTCCCGACACGGCCGCTTGAAAAGGCCGTCAAAGGCATGTTGCCTAAAGGTCCGTTAGGATACGCGATGATAAAGAAATTAAAAATATATGCCGGCGATACGCATCCTCACGCCGCGCAACAACCTAAACCACTCGAAATCAGAGCTTAATATCCATGGCTACTCAATATAATTATGGTACCGGCCGGCGTAAAAGCGCGGTTGCGCGTGTTTTCATCAAACCCGGAAAAGGTGCGATCGTCATCAATAACAAACCGATTGATGAATATTTTTCCCGCGAAACGGGCCGCATGATCGCAAGACAACCGTTGGAACTTACAAATAATGCCAATACTTTTGATATTATGGTGAATATTCATGGTGGCGGTGAATCGGGTCAAGCGGGTGCTGTACGTCATGGTATTACACGTGCTTTGATTGACTACGATGCAACTTTAAAGTCAGCCCTTAGCAAAGCAGGATTGGTTACCCGCGATGCACGTGAAGTAGAAAGGAAAAAAGTAGGCTTGCGGAAAGCCCGGCGACGCAAACAATTCTCTAAACGATAATTTTTTATTCGCTGGAATTATCAAAAAGCCGCCTCTTTCCGGGCGGCTTTTTTATTGGATATCAGGCAAACAAAACCAATACCGAGGAAATATAACAGGAGTTGCAATGATCAATGTCGGCATTATCGGTGGAACCGGGTACACAGGTGTGGAGCTATTGCGTTTGTTGGCGCAGCATCCCAAAGTAAAGATCAAGGCCATTACCTCGCGCGGCGAAGCGGGCATGAGTGTTGCGGATTTATTCACCAATCTGCGCGGACATATCGACCTCAAATTCAGCGATCCGGCTGATGCCAAACTCACCAAGTGCGACCTGGTTTTTTTTGCCACACCGAACGGTATTGCCATGCAACAAGCGGAATCCCTGCTGAAAGCCGGCGTCAAAGTGATCGATCTGGCGGCTGATTTCCGCATCAAGGATGTCGCCGAGTGGGAA
Source organism: Gammaproteobacteria bacterium (assembly GCA_015709615.1). Taxonomy (NCBI): domain Bacteria; kingdom Pseudomonadati; phylum Pseudomonadota; class Gammaproteobacteria; species Gammaproteobacteria bacterium. Next base: position 1,062,235 of record CP054179.1, read on the forward strand.
AAATGGTACGGCATGCAGCATGCCTGCCCTGATCTGGTAGCAGAAGCGGTATATGGTTTACCGGAAATCAACCGCGAACAAGTAAAGAACGCGCGTTTGATCGCCAATCCTGGATGCTATCCGACGGCGGTGCAACTGGGCTTCCTGCCGCTGATCGAAGCCGGTGTCATCGATATCAAGCACTTGATCGCCGACGTCAAATCCGGTGTGTCCGGCGCGGGACGGAAAGCCGAGGTGCATACCTTGCACGCCGAAGCATCGGATAATTTCAAAGCTTATGGCGTTCCGGGGCACCGGCATCTGCCCGAAATCAAACAAGGTCTTTCCAATGTCGCCCAGAAACCTGTCGGCTTAACGTTTGTTCCGCACCTGGTACCGATGATCCGCGGCATTCATGCGACACTGTACGCCAAGCTGACAAAAAACATCGACTTGCAAGCACTGTATGAGAAACGCTACCAGAATGAAGCGTTCGTCGACGTGCTGCCCGCTGGCAGGCATCCGGAAACCCGTTCTGTGCGCGGCTCGAATTTGTGCCGTATCGCCGTGCATCAACCGCAAAACAGCGACACGGTCGTAGTTCTCTCGGTCACCGACAATCTGGTCAAAGGCGCAGCCGGTCAAGCGATACAGAATATGAACATCATGTTCGGCTTGCCGGAAACCCTCGGCATCCATCAGGTTCCTCTGCTGCCTTGAGCATGCATTCTACGCCGATTATCAGGCGCGGATAGATCGAATACTAATCGGTGAGGTATCGCAGTGTTAAAGCTTTTTCAAAAAAAACCTCAGATTCTGTCTCCGCGCGTTGTAGTCCGCCCGCGCCGTTCATGGCAATTCTATTTGTTCACCGCTGTTACAGTCTGCGCTTTGCTGGCACTGCTTTCTTGGGGCATGTATGAAGCCGGCAGGCAATCGGTAAACGATCACAACGATACCATCGAGGAAAAATCAACGTATTTATTCGATCCGGGCAGTTGCCGGCAGACCAAAAAGCAGCAATTGTGCACTCAGATCGGCGATCTGACTCAGCAATTGCAAATCGGCACAACCGCCAACGAGAATCTCGCCGAAGAAGTAAAGTCGCTGGCCAGCGAAAATGATCAATTAAAAGAAAAGCTGGTATTTTTCCAGCATCTGGTCGCCAGCAACACCAAAAGCGGGATCTCCATTTACCAATTCAATCTGCAAGAAACGGAAACAGCGGGGAAATACCGTTACGCGCTGACCCTCATTCAGGGCGGGGAAAGACCAAGCGACTTCAAGGGAAGCTTGCGGTTCAAGGTCAAATTGACACAGAATGGACAAAGCAAAGCAGTCCCCCTTACCAACAAGAACGCCAAGCAGGATTTCCCTGTTCATTTCAAGTTTTTCCATCGGCTGGAAGAAAACTTTCAAGTCGCGCCGGATACCACGGTAGAAAATATTCAAGTACAGATTTATAAAAATGGCGACAAAAAACCGTTTGTAACTAAAACTGTCCAACCGGCATCGTGAAGGAGAAAAAATGTTCGGCCGAAAAAAGAAAAACCAGCTCCACCATCATATCGATACCTTGATTGGGGCAAACACAACCATCACCGGCGATATTCATTTTACCGGCGGCTTGCGGGTCGACGGGCAGGTCACGGGTAACGTCCTGTCGGCGGACGACGAGCAAAGTACGCTGGTATTGAGTAACGAAGGCAGCATCAAAGGTAAAATAAAGGCCGCCAACGTCGTCATTAACGGCACTGTCATCGGTCCGATCGATGCGCCGGGCTATTTGGAATTACAGGAGAAAGCCAAGGTCTATGGAGATATGCAGTACGGTTCGATAGAAATACAGCTGGGCGCTTCCGTCGACGGCAAAATGATCCACCACAATAAACCGGAAACCGGAAATGCGCAGCAAGCCGAGAAGATGATAACATTACTGCCACCCTCGGCCGATCAGCCGCACCTCTCAAGCGAAAAAGAGGCATGAGCGATAAGATCACAGCGCATCGGCGGCAATATCTATGCAATACTGATTAATGATGGCAGAAACGATTATGAATACTGAAAATAGCGTCCCGATTTTATTTACTGAAAACGCCGCCACAAAAGTTAAGCAACTGATCGAAGAAGAAGGTAATCCGAATCTAAAACTTCGCGTCTTTATCAGCGGCGGCGGCTGCTCCGGCTTCCAGTATGGTTTTACCTTCGATGAAACGATCAACGAAGATGACACCGTCACGGAAAAAAACGGTGTCCAGCTGCTGGTCGACCCGATGAGTTTCCAATATCTGATCGGTGCCGAAATCGATTATCAGGAAAACATACAAGGTGCCCAATTCGTCATCAAAAACCCGGGCGCCACCAGCACCTGCGGTTGCGGCTCATCGTTTTCGGTATGAATTTCACATGGTGTTTCTGATCAGATCGCAAACTCAAGCAGGATAAATCGCGCCTAAAATCCGGTTGCCTCTGGCGCCGGTGACTTCCGCCAGGCTACCCATTTTCCGCTCCAGCGTCTGCTGCGCCAGCCAGGCAAAAGCGTAAGCTTCCACCCAATCCGCCGCTACACCCAGCCGATCGGTCAACGCCACAATTTTTCCCGGCAGATTATCGATCAAGCGGTTCAACAACACCTGGTTATGCGCCCCGCCACCACAGAGATAGACTTCATCAGCGGATGGGCAATGTTCCATGATCGCCTGGGCAATCGTGGTGACTGTGAATTGCAGCAGAGTCGCCTGCACATCCTGCGGTGCTTCAATGCCGCGCAACTTGCTTTCCAGCCAATGGGTATTGAACAAATCGCGCCCGGTACTTTTGGGCGGCTGACGAATGAAAAAATCTTCGGCCAAAAAATCCTTCAGCAAAGCAGCAATAACCCGGCCGGTAGCAGCCCATTGTCCGTCTTTATCGAAAGGTTTTCCGGTATGACGCAAGCACCACGCATCCATCAATAGATTGCCCGGACCGCAATCGAAGCCGATGACCGGTTTGGCGGGATCAAGGCTGGTGATGTTCGCGATGCCGCCGATATTGGCGATCACCCGATGATGTGTTGCGTGTTTAAAAGCAGCAGCATGAAATGCCGGAACCAGCGGAGCACCCTGTCCTCCCGCTGCGATATCGCGGCTGCGGAAATCCGCAACAACGGTAATCCGTGTCAATTCCGCCAACAAGGCCGCATTGATGAGCTGGATGGTATAGTGTCTGCCTGGTTCGGGGCAATGACGAACCGTTTGACCGTGACATCCGATAGCGCTGACCTGCTGCACCACCACACCGGCTTTTTCCAGCAAATCCATTGTTGCTTGCGCGTAAAGCCGCGACAACCGGTTACTCAATAGCGCGGCACGATCCAATTCATCGTGACCGGGATGGTGCAGCGCCAATAATTGCTCGCGCAATCCAGCGTCATAAGGACAAAAGTGGGTTTGCAGCAGTACCGAGGTAGTCTGGCCGAAATCAACCAGAGCGGCGTCCACGCCGTCCAGACTGGTGCCCGACATGATGCCAATAACGTAAACCGGTTCCAATGACTTGTTATGACTTTAGCGAAGAGGTGCCATTACTGCGGAGAAGAGGTCACCAAGGATTCATGCTGATAAACCGCTTGGTGACCAAAGCGGCCTCATTATTCCAATGAAGCGAGATGAATATTGCGCATGATGTTTAATCGCGCCACCAGAGCGTGTGTTTCTTTTTGGAAGTTGTTCAAATCGCGTTTTGCAATCGGCGGAGCGGACGGCAGAACCACTTTGGCCGGATCACGTTGCACACCGTCAACGCGCAATTCGTAATGCAAATGCGGACCGGTTGCCATACCCGTCGAACCGACATAACCGATTACGTCGCCTTGATTGACACGCTTGCCTTTACCCATTCCACTGGCAAAGCGCGATAAATGCCCATACGCTGATTCGAACTTGCCGTTATGTTTCAGCACCACCAGATTACCGTATCCTTTTTGTGACCCCGAGAATGCGATGATGCCATTAGCCGTCGCTCGCACCGGAGTACCCGTAGGCGCGGCATAATCGATGCCTTTGTGTGCGCGCCATTCTTTCAGGATAGGATGATAACGCGCATGGGTGAAACCCGAAGTGACACGGGAAAATGCGAGCGGCGACAGCAGGAATGCCTTGCGTAAGCTTTCCCCTTCCGGCGTATAGTAGCCATCCGCGCCATTCGACGCTTTGAAATAAATCGCTTGATGCGATTTTCCTTTATTGACGAACTCAGCCGCTAAAACTCGGCCGGTTTTGGTGCGTTTGCCGTTATCGTTGGCAAACGTTTCATACACCACGGTAAAACGATCGCCCTGACGCAAGTCGCGATAGAAATCAATTTCCGATGCAAATATCTCGGTCAGCTGCATCGCAATATTGTTCGGTATGCCGGCATGATCGGTCGCGGCAAACAGCGAGCTGTTAATCTCACCGGATTTCATATGAATACGCGTATCCAGCTCGACCGGCTGTTCGCTCATCTTAAATTCATCATCCGTTTTTTCCATCAGGAACAGCTCTTCGTTGCCGAAGAAATAACGCAACGTCAATAATTCACCATCGGCCGTGGTTTGCGCATAAACGGTCTGCCCCGGTTTCAGCTGGCGCATTGCGCGGCTTCCACGCGCCGCTTGTAAAAAATCCGTCGAGTCCTGATCGCTGACATCCAGGCGGTTTAAAATGGCGGCAATGGTATCGCCGCGGCGAATGTTTTCCTGGCGCCAGAAAGTCTGATTGTTCTGTGTTTCGGCGATTGCTTCCGGAATGGATAAATCGAGCACAACCTCTTCAATTTGAACTTCTTCAAAAACAGGTGAATTAGGTGCGATGCCGAATGCCGTAAAGATGCCGAACAGTGGAATGCTGGATAAAGTTACCAGCCAGTGAATTGATTTTTTTGTTAGTTTTGATGATTTTTGAGCTAGAATCCTTTGTTTACTGCTAATAAGCGTATTTAGCATCTATGAAGTACCTCCAGTCATTTGTCTCATTTTTGCAAACAGGCGCGAGTCTAACATGAAAATAGTTTATTTGTACTAGGAAACAACCAATTTTGTACTGAAAAATTATTTCAAATTACAAGAAGTTCAATAAAAATCATTAATTTAGCATTATCGTGAAAAAATCAATATTATCTGATCTTGAAATTATAAAACGCGGCAGTCACGAACTATTGGTAGAAACAGAACTGGAAAGTAAGCTTATTTCCGGAAATCCGTTGCGTGTTAAAGCGGGTTTCGATCCGACCGCACCCGACCTGCACCTGGGTCATACGGTTTTACTGAACAAGTTGCGCCAGTTGCAGGAAATGGGACATCACATCCTATTTCTGATCGGCGATTTCACCGGCATGATCGGCGACCCCAGCGGAAAAAACAGCACCCGCCCGCCGTTGACGCGCGAACAAGTCGCGGAAAATGCCAAATCCTATACCACGCAGGTTTTCAAAATTCTCAAACCGGAACAAACCGAAGTCGTATTCAATTCCACCTGGATGGACAAACTGAATGCCGCCGGTCTGATCAAACTGGCCGCCACGCATACCGTCGCACGCATGCTCGAGCGCGACGATTTTGACAAGCGCTACCGCAACAACCAGGCGATCGCCATCCATGAATTTCTTTACCCGCTCATTCAAGGTTACGATTCGGTGGCACTCAAAGCCGATTTGGAACTGGGCGGCACCGATCAGAAATTCAACCTGTTGATGGGCAGGGAATTGCAAAAGCACTTCGGGCAATCGCAGCAATGCATTCTAACCATGCCGCTGCTGGAAGGACTGGACGGTATCAACAAAATGTCCAAATCGCTGAATAATTATGTCGGCATCACGGAAAGTCCCAACGAAATTTTCGGCAAATTGATGTCGGTATCCGATCAACTGATGTGGCGCTATCTCGAATTGCTGTCTTTCGAGTCGCTGCAAACCATCCGCGCATGGCGGGAGGAAGTCGAAGCAGGCCGCAATCCGCGCGATATCAAAGTCAAGCTCGCGCAGGAAATCGTTGCGCGCTTCCACAGCCAGAAGGACGCCGAAGCCGCATTAGCGGATTTTGAAGCACGCTTTAGACACGGTGCGCTACCCGATGAAATACCGGAAAAAATCATTCAGACGCCGGACAGCGAAATCGCATTGGTGCAACTATTAAAACAAACCGGTTTAACCGCGAGCACCAGCGAAGCGCTGCGCATGATCGAGCAAGGCGCGGTCAAATTGGACGGCGAAAAAGTTGAAGACAAATCCACCAAAATTAAACAGGGAGCATCCGTCGTCATCCAGGTTGGCAAACGAAAGTTCGCCAAAGCCATCATTCGATAACTTACCGGCAGTAAATAATTTGCATGCCTGAGAAGAACCCGCTATACTGCGCGGCCTGAGTTGATCAGAATTTTTAATCTGATCAACTTTTCTGGTCTCATCGTTCCTGGCCTCTCCTTAATTTTTCAAGTTTTTCCGGAAAATGTGCAACAACTTTGGTTAGCGGCGATGCTTTATTAATGCGCTTGCAAGGTTATGCACCATCACCGTTTTGGCAATGTTTTCTTGCCCGCGCGTTCTATTTCACTTTTTTAGGAAATCAACGTGTCTTTTGAAGATTTAAATCTACACCCTTCTATTATCAAAGCCATTAGCGAAGCGGGATATACCGCTCCGACCCCGATTCAAAAACAAGCGATTCCCGAATTAATCGCCGGTCACGATGTGATGGCCAGCGCGCAAACCGGAACCGGCAAAACCGCAGCCTTCATGCTGCCGGCATTGCATCTGCTGGCGACACCATCGCAAGCACGCAGCCGCGGGCCGCGCATTCTGGTGCTGACACCGACTCGCGAACTGGCCTTACAAGTTTCCGAAGCAGCCAAAAAATATGGCAAATACCTGCCGCGCATCAATGTCGTCAGCATTTTGGGCGGCATGCCGTATCCGTTGCAAAATAAACTGCTGTCGCAACCGGTCGACATCCTGGTCGCTACCCCCGGCCGATTGATCGACCACATTCAACGCGGCCGCATCGATTTCAAACGCTTGCAAATGCTCGTGCTCGACGAAGCCGACCGGATGCTGGATATGGGCTTCATCGAAGACGTCGAAACCATTGCTGCCGCAACACCGGCTACGCGCCAAACCTTGCTGTTTTCCGCCACATTGGATAACGCCATCGACAAAGTCGCCGTAAAATTGCTGAAAACACCGCAACGCATTCAAGTGGCAACACAAAAAGCCAAGCTCGATAACATCGAACAACGGCTACATTACGCCGACGACATGTCGCACAAAAACCGCCTGCTCGATCATGTGCTGCGCGATGAAAAAGTCAAACAAGCGATCGTTTTCACAGCGACCAAACGCGATGCGGACACCTTGGCCGATAATTTATATGCGCAAGGCTTTTCAGCCGCAGCATTACACGGCGATATGAATCAGCGTGAACGCACCCGCACATTGAAACGGCTCCGCAGCGGCGGCTTGCAAGTACTGGTGGCAACCGATGTCGCTGCGCGCGGTATCGACGTGGCCGATATCACCCACGTGATCAACTTCGATCTCCCCAAATTTGCCGAAGATTATGTGCACCGCATTGGCCGTACAGGCCGCGCAGGCGCATCCGGCATTGCCGTTTCGTTCGCATCCAATAAAGATAGCGCGCATCTGTCGAAAATCGAACGCTACACCGGTCAGCGCATCGCGTCGCACATCATTCCCGGCTTGGAACCGCGCATCAAACCGCGTTTCCAAAGTAACGGACCGAAAAGCGCTCCCAGCGTGACACAAAAACGCAAGCGTTCACCCTTCGCTGGCAACGACAACCGCCCCGGCTTCGGCGCGGCCAACGAATCCAGCAGAGCCCGCAGCGGACAACGCGGCCGCTCGTTCGATCAGGAAAATCGCGGCAATTCTTTCCGCAGTAATAACGGCAACAAAGCTGGTTTTCAGTTTGCACGCACGAAGTAACCGCATTTAAAATCCTTTGCTCCGCAATAGCGGGGCAAAGGATTTATCACATTACATTTTCTCAACATCAGCACGCGCTTATTAACATCACTTCACCGTCTCTCTTTTCCGCAACACCCGCACAATCCCATAAGCCGCATACGCTGCAATCAGATGCTTGAGTGTGTGACCGCTGATTAAGCCATCTGTCCAGGTAAAAATTTCCCCATCGAGCATTTCCGCCGCTTTCGCCAACGCATACCATGCGATCACCTGAAAAACACCATTGCCATGCGTGTAACGCGAGGGAAAGCAAAAGCTGATCCAGACGATCAGCAGGATCGAGTAAAACTGCATGACGATATAAAAGTTCAGGTTGCCCGCACCTTGCTGCTCAGTCCAATACCAATACAGCACGCTCAACACCGCCAAAACCACCAGCAGCGGTAACAGCCACAATCCGACCGTCAAGCTGATGCGGTCGGCGATGGTTGCGGACAGCAATGCAGCGATGGCGATGACAATGGGTAACCGGTCCCACAATAAATGTTCGATATCCGGTGTCCAGTGGTAGTGAATGGAACCGAACGCAGCGGACGTGATGCTCACAAACAGCACACAGTACGGCCAGCTTTCCTTGCGATCCTGGAACGTGGTTTGCGTGGGACTGCGATGAACCTGCCATAAAAACACCAAACCGGCGCTGCCGCTCAACAAAAAAGCCAGGTTGGAAATAACGTCGTTGAAGTTGGGAATGCCGAAGAAACTGCGCCGGTCGGCGAAATGATGATATTCGGCGGGTTGTGCAACCGGCGGCAGTAGCATCGCGGCGATGACGACCAGAATCGACGTTCCTGCAAGTAACCAAAGATGGTTATTTGATTTCATCCATTTGTACCGGGGTTTTCCGGTTTTATCAATGCATATGCGCTACCGCATCCCGTATCCGCGCCACCGGAATGACGTTCATACCGGCGATCGCTTGTTTGGGCTTGTTCGCCAACGGGATAATGGCCTGTTTGAAACCCAGTTTCGCCGCTTCCTTGAGCCGTTCCTGTCCGCGCTGCACGGGACGGATTTCACCAGCCAGGCCGACTTCGCCGATGACGATCATTTTTTCCGCCAGCGGTTTGTTTTTCAGCGACGACACCACCGCCAGCAAAACCGCCAGATCAGCGCCGGGTTCGGTGATTTTGACGCCGCCGACAGCATTGACGAACACATCCTGGTCATAGCAGGGAATACCGGCATGGCGATGCAAAACCGCCAGCAGCATCGCCAGGCGGTTTTGTTCCAGTCCGACGCATAAGCGCCGCGGGCTGGGCGAGCGCGCTTCATCGACCAGCGCTTGAATCTCCACCAGCAGCGGACGCGTGCCCTCTTGCGTCACCATGATGCACGAGCCGGGTACTTGCGTGTCGTGATGCGACAGAAACAACGCCGACGGATTCTTGACCTCGCGCAAGCCTTTCTCGCCCATCGCGAATACACCCAACTCGTTGACCGCGCCGAAGCGGTTCTTGAACGCGCGGATCATGCGGAAGCTGGAGTGCATGTCGCCCTCGAAATACAGCACGGTATCTACCATGTGCTCCAGCACGCGCGGACCGGCCAGCGCACCTTCCTTGGTGACATGACCGACCAGAATGATGCAGGTGCCGCTCGATTTCGCCAGACGCGTCAATTGCGCCGCGCATTCGCGCACCTGCGCGACCGATCCCGGTGCGGATTGCAATGCTTCCGAATAAACCGTTTGGATCGAATCGATCACCGCTACCGACGGTTTGCGCTCAGCAAGCACTGCTTGGATTTTTTCCAGCTGAATTTCGGCGTACAGATCGACCGACCGCACATCAAGCGCAAGGCGTTTGGCGCGCAACGCCACTTGCTGCGCCGATTCCTCACCGCTGACGTACAACACGGGATGTTGCGCCGACATGAAAGACAGCGCTTGCAGTAGCAACGTCGATTTACCGATGCCCGGATCGCCGCCCAACAGCACCACACCGCCCTGCACGATACCGCCGCCGAGCACCCGGTCCAATTCCTCGATACCGGTGGGATAACGGGGTTCTTCGCGCGCTTCGATAGTACTTAAATTTTGTACTTGGCCGGTTTCGGACACCGGACTGAAACGCGATACGGATTTTTCCGCGATGGTTTCGACCAGCGTATTCCAGGCTTGGCAATGCGGGCACTGGCCTTGCCATTTCAGGGTTTGGCCGCCGCACTCGGTACAGGAATAAACTGTTTTCTGTTTGGCCATTTTAAAAGTCTGCTAATCGTAGACTTCGGCTGCGGCAAACCTCGCTCCGCGCGCGTCTTTTTCGGACAAAACCGGTTCCCCGGTAATTGGCCAGGCGATGCCGAGCGTGGAATCGTTCCACACGATGCAACGCTCGTATTCAGGCGCCCAATAATCGGTGGTGTTGTACAAAAACTCGGCGCTATCGGATAACACCACGAATCCATGCGCAAAGCCCGGCGGAACCCATAACTGCTTTTTGTTCTCGGCACTGAGGATCTCCCCTACCCATTGCCCGAAAGACGGCGAAGAGCGGCGAAGATCGACCGCGACATCGAACACTTCACCCACCACCACGCGCACCAGTTTTCCCTGCGCCTGCCGGATCTGATAGTGCAAGCCGCGCAATACATGGCACGCGGAACGCGAGTGATTGCTTTGCACGAAAGTTACTTTCTTGCCGACCGCAGCATCGAATTCGCGCTGATTAAAACTTTCAAAGAAGAAACCGCGTTCGTCGCCGAAAACGCGCGGCTCCAGCAGCAAAACATCGGGAATGGTAAGCGGCGTAGACTTTAGCATGACATGTTCATTCGAATATTGATCAGAATTCGCGTTTCAGCACTTGCAGCAGATACTGGCCATAGCCATTCTTGGCCAGCGGCAGCGCCAATTGCTCGAGTTGCGTCGCATCGATCCAGCCTTGGCGCAGCGCAATTTCCTCCGGACAGGCGATTTTCAGCCCCTGCCGGTGCTCGATGGTGGCGACGAATTGACCCGCATCGAGCAGCGATTCATGCGTGCCGGTATCCAGCCAGGCATAGCCGCGCCCCATAATTTCCACGCTCAGCGCGTCATGCTCCAGATAAATGCGATTCAAATCAGTTATTTCCAGTTCGTTGCGCGCCGACGGCCTCAAGCTTTTGGCGTAATCCACCACATGCGCATCGTAAAAATACAAACCGGTCACGGCGTAATGCGATTTCGGCTGTTCAGGTTTCTCTTCCAGATTCACGACCTTGCCGCCGGCATCGAATTCAACCACACCGTAACGCTCCGGATCGTGCACGTGGTAGGCGAAAACGCTGGCGCCTTGCGTGCGTTGCATGGCGCTCAGCAACAAATGATGAAAATCATGTCCGTAAAAAATATTGTCGCCCAGAACCAATGCCGAATTATCGTTGCCGATGAACGATTCGCCGATCAGAAAAGCCTGCGCCAAACCGTCCGGAGACGGTTGCTCGGCGTATGAAATATTCAACCCCCATTGGCTTCCGTCACGTAACAATTCCTGAAAATTGCCGACATCGCGCGGTGTTGAAATCACCAGAATATCCTGAATTCCGGCCAGCATCAGCGTGCTGAGCGGATAGTAAATCATCGGCTTGTCGAATACCGGCAACAGTTGCTTGGATACCGTCTGCGTCACCGGATAAAGCCGTGTTCCGGAACCGCCGGCCAGCACAATGCCTTTTCTTTGCGGCAATGCGGATTGCCTAGGGGAAGTTTTGCAATGGGGCATAAATCAATTACGAAGAAGATAATCCCATCAATGAATTGCTTTCATCAAGATCAGCACATTAAACGAATGGCGATTGTACACTATCCGCCGCGCGTTCCCGCCAATTGCACGATGATGGGATGATGACCGCCGCAACCCGCCGCTGACCGGATCACGCCTCAAGTGATTCCGCAACCGGTTCATGTAGAATGATGCACCATGATCAATTTGCAACACTATCATCGCTTAATCGGAAAACTGGCGCTTGGCTGGACATTACGTTTGCAAGCGTTTTGCGCCATGCTGGTCATGGCAGCTTCACTGGCGCTGCTGCCCATACTCGTCAAAGACATGCTGGACAGTGCATTTATCCTGCAAGATCCGTCACTGATACAGACAACATCACTGCTGCTGATCGGCCTCTTTGTCGTGCGCGGAATCGCGAGCTATATCAGCCTCCGCGCCACCGGCAAAGCCAGCAGTCAGCTGGGCATCGATTTGCGCATGGATTTCTTCAATAAACTGCTGACGCTGCCCGTCAATGATTACGCACGCTACACACCGCATCAGACCGGCGCGCTGATAACCCATATCAATGCGATCGCGCAGAGCGCAACCGGCAGGTTCGCGCTGTTGACGCAAGATACCCTGGCTATCATCGCACTCATGACGTGCACGCTGTATCTCAATCAAGAATTTGCCATTCTGCTGTTGCTGATTACGCCGCTGATCGCCCTCATTCATCGAGCTACACCCGGCCGCTTCAATAACCCCGGCGCCAAGAACTTGCAGGCGGCCGGTGATTTGATCGAACATTTGTCGCAATCCGTGGCTCATTTCAGAAAAATCCGGCTGGACGGCGGGCAGCGCCATGAAAGCCAGCGCCTGGGTAAAATTTCCGAAAGAATTGCGCAAGCAGACGCGCAACAAGCGCACACCAAGGCTGTGATGGCTCCCTTCGATCAAGTGATTACCGCATTGATCGTAATCGCCGTAGCCTATACCATGGCGTTGCACGCGATTAACGGCACGCTCAGCCTGCCGGAAACCGCTGCATTGATCACCATCGCACTGCTGCTGGTCCGGCCGGTGCGGCGCATCACCAATCTACCCAAGCAACTTGAGCACGATCAGCCAGCGCTGGAAGCCATCTTTGCCTTCCTCGATCAACCATCCGAACTGGATAGCGGCACTCTCAGCATCGCGCATAGCAACGGCAAGCTGGCATTTGAACACGTACGCTACGACAATGACGCGCAAACCGGAGCTGTCCTCCATCACCTGCATTTCACCCTGCGGCGGGGCGAAATCGTCGTTTTTACCGGTTATACCGCGGAAGAAAAAAACCTGCTAATTGATCTGATTCTGCGCTTGCGGCAGCCCACTGGCGGCAGAATTCTGTTCGACGATCACCCGCTGCAGGATATCCGCTTAAGTCACTTGCACGCCAATATCGCGTTGGTGCCTTCGGATTGCTTTTTGCTGGACGATAAAATTGCCGGCAATATTGCCTATGGCACGCTGCGCTGCAGCAACGAAGCCAAAATCACCTCGGCCGCGCAAATATCGCATGCAATCGAATTTATCCGGCACATGCCGGAAGGCTTGCAAACAACCATCGGTCCGGATGGCACGGCGATCACGCCGAAACAATTGCAGCAGATCGCCGTTGCACGCGCATGGGTAAAAAATTCACCGCTGTTGATTTTGGATGAACCATTCTGCCAGCAAGAACCGGTTAGCGGAAAACTGCTCGCCACATTCGAAGCATTGATGCAGAACCGTACCACGCTGATTTTCAATCCATCGATTCCGCAGTTGCAAAGAATTGATCGAATCTTCGTGCTGGAAAACGGTTGTATTACGGAAACAGAGTTAGCCTAGCTGTATAAAACAAGCTGCCGCTGTTGTGTGTGCTATTCAGTAGTTTTTAGCATTTCTTTACTATGATATTCCGGCACCCAATTCACCAGCTCATCCCGCACTTCCTGGTCGCTTAATACCGAAATTTTGTCCAGCCACGCCGTCAAGTCCGACAGCCACTGCTCGTCGACTTGGCGGGCTTGCGCGATGCGCAATTTTTGATGCGGCGTTGGCAGTGTGTTTTCAGTGGCGGACAGTAACTCTTCGTGCAGTTTTTCCCCCGGGCGCAATCCGCTGAACACAATCCGGATATCGTCTTCCGCCAATCCGGACAAATGAATCAAGTCATTGGCCAGGTCGACGATCCTAACCGGATCGCCCATATCCAGCACAAAAATCTCCCCGCCGCCATTGGTGCCACCCATCAATGCCGCTTGCAGAACTAGCTGCGCCGCTTCGGGGATGGACATGAAATAGCGCGTCATGTCCGGATGGGTAATGGTGATCGGGCCGCCTTTGGCAATCTGCTCGCGAAACTTCGGAATGACGCTGCCGGTGCTGCCCAGCACGTTGCCGAAGCGCACCATTACAAAACAAGTCGAGTGCGTTTGGTCGGTTTGACCCCCTCGGGTATTGTTAGTCGCAGTGCTTTGCTGCAGCGCTTGGCACACCATTTCCGCCAGGCGCTTGCTGGCGCCCATAACGCTGACTGGATTGACCGCTTTGTCGGTCGAGATCAGAACAAATTTTTCCACCGCGAAATTGATCGCGACCTGCGCCAGCACATACGTGCCCAGCACGTTATTCAGCAGCGCCTGACAGGCATTTTCTTCCTCCATCAGCGGCACATGCTTATAAGCGGCGGCGTGAAAAACCACCGCAGGGCGGAATTGCGCGAACAGTTGCATCATGCGCGCGCGATCCTTAATATCACCGATCACAAACGACATGTTCATGGCGGGAAAGCGTGGTAAAAATTCTTCCTGAATGCTGTAAAGCGAAAACTCGCTCAGTTCAAGAAAAACGATGCGATCCGGTTCAAATGCGGCCAGTTGGCGGCACAGTTCGGAGCCGATCGAACCGCCCGCCCCCGTCACCAGAATTACTTTCCCCGTCAACAACCCGTGCAAGCCGTCATCGTCCAGAACCACAGGCGCCCTGCCGAGCAAATCGTCCAGCTGGATTTCTCGGATATTGGTCACGGTTGCCTTGCCGCTGATCAAATCCGCGTATGACGGCACCGTCATGGCTTTCACGCCGATTTCCGAGCACATTTCCAAAGCCTTGCGGTGAATCTGACGGGAAACTGACGGTGTAGCGATAATCACATGCTCGACATTCAGTTTATGCACCCAGTGCGGCAACTCGTCGATCCTGCCCAGCACCCGGACCCCTTGCAAGCGTGTACCCAATTTGCGCGGATCATCATCCAGCATGCCGACCACATGCCACTCGCGGCTTCCCGTCAAAGCCTTGACCAGATTCACCGCGGTACTGCCCGCGCCGATGATCAAAACCAATTTGGCTTCATTGCTTTCCAGTCCGTACAAGCGGCGCTCTTTCCAGGCACGGTAAATCAAGCGGCTCCCGCCCATGATGAGCATCAGCAGCAGCGGTACCAGCACGATGACCGCACCCGGAATCTTAACCAACATGCCAAACGGCCAGAGAATCAACAGTACAGTAGCGGTGCCGCACAGCACTGCAACGAAAATCCGCTTTAAGTCCGGCAGGCTGGCATAACGCCACAACCCCCGGTAAAGCCCGAGCCATAAAAACAGACCACCTTGAACCAGTACCGTCCAAGGCAAAATTTCGAGCAACAATTGCACCGATGCTGTGGGAATTTCAAAATTGAAACGGAACAAATAGGCCAGCCACCAAGCAACAGCGATCGCGACAAAATCATGTGTAAAAGCGATAAACGTGCGTATTCCGTATTTTTTGAGAAACATCCTATCCCCGGTTGGATTGATTTTTTTGATTCCGGTCGGCAATAAACATGAATATTAAATAAAAGCTACCCCAGACCGTCGCGGTCCAGCCTTGCACCCGCAAACCTTGCGTGCCCGCCCATACTGCGCAGCCGCCGGCGGTCAGCATCAGCGCATACCCCAATAATGCCGTATTGCGATGCCCCAGACCGCTTTGCACCAGGCGCTGATAATAATGTTCGCGATGCGCCTGCCAGATTTTCTCGCCGCGCAACAAGCGCTTGATCAGCGTCACCGTTGCATCGGCTATAAACGGCGAAAATATCAGCAACGGCACCCATAGTGACCATAGCTGGTTAAGCCACCCCAGCATCCCTAGCGCGGCAGCGAGAAATCCGAGCGGAATGGCGCCCGCGTCCCCCATGAAGATACGCGCAGGATGAAAGTTGTGCAACAAAAAAGCCAATGCCGCAGCGGCTATCGAAAAATTGATCACGGCAAAATCAAGATCCCCGGCTAAGTACGCAAACAAACCGTAGTATCCGAACCCGATTACCGCCATTCCGCCTGCCAGCCCATCCGAGCCATCCATGAAATTATAGAGATTGCACATCCAGATCACCGCCGTCACAGCGCCCAGTGCAATTAACCAACCATAAGCAGTCAGCAAAAAAACCACGGAAAATGCGACTGCAACGAGAGTGTGTATCAATAACCGGCACCACACCGGCACATACCGGATATCGTCCAGCAATGATATTACCATCAGCACAACGGTACCGGCCCAGATAATTGGCGGGATCGCGGCTGAAAAACACAACCACGCGACGATCACGCTCAACAAAAGTCCCAATCCGCCGGTACGCGGAACCGGAACGGCATGAAGCGAGCGTGCGTTGGGGTGATCCAGCCCCCAACCCGCTTTTCTTTTAATCAACCACAGGACGGAGAAGAAGGATAAAACGAACGATAACAGCGGCGCTGCGGCAATTGCTACGGGAAAATCCAACACCATGATGACCGGATTGTCCAGGATGAATCAATGAAAAGATAAAACCACTTTCTTATCACGCTGGACAAGAAAGTGGCATTAAAAACAATAAGCTACGTTGCAATGTCCTTAGAACATCGGCTTTGCTGCATAACTCTGATGAGCTGCAGCTGCGGCGGCACCGCGCTGCACTTTCATGCCCATGTCGGACAAAATGGTTTCCAATGCATTCAAGCAGAAAATCACATTCTCAACGCGGCAGGATGTGCCCATCAAGCCGAAACGCCATACTTTTCCGGCGAAATCGCCCAATCCCGCGCCAATTTCGAGGTTGTAGTCGTCCAGTAAACGGCGACGTACTTCTTTTTCATCGACACCAGCCGGTACATAAACCGAATTCAGCTGTGGCAAACGATATTCTTCTTTCACCACATAATTCATGCCCAAGGTCGCGAAACCAGCTTTCAGCGCTTCGTAGTTATAGCGATGGCGCGCCCAGGAATGCTCCAGCCCTTCTTCGTACAGCATCAACAGCGACTCATGCAAGCCATACAATGCGTTGGTCGGCGCGGTATGATGATAAGTCCGGGTGGACGATCCCCAGTAATTCAATAACAGGCTGATATCCATAAACCAGCTGTGCACCTTGGTTTTACGATTTTTAACCAGCTCGGTCACGCGATCGGAGAAACTCACGGGCGATAAGCCTGGCGGACAAGACAAGCATTTTTGGCTGCCGGAATAGATCGCGTCGATTCCCCACTCATCCACTCGAATTGGCGTTCCACCCAGTGAAGTCACGGTATCGACAATCGTCAGGCAGTTGTATTTACGCGCGATCTCACACAGTGTCTTAGCATCGGACTGCGCGCCGGTGGAAGTTTCGGCATGAACAAACGCGACAATCTTGGCATCCGGGTTCTTTTTCAGCGCATCTTCCACTTTTTGCGGATCGACCGGTTCACCCCATTTGTCGTCAACCACCACCGCCACACCGCCATGACGTTCCACGTTCTCGATCATACGGCCGCCAAACACGCCATTGCGGCATACGATCACTTTATCGCCAGGTTCGATCATATTGACGAAACACATTTCCATACCCACCGAACCCGGACCGGAAACCGGGAAAGTCATACGATTCTTGGTTTGGAACGCGTAACGCATCAACCCCTTGATCTCTTCCATCATTTCGGTAAAAACAGGATCCAGGTGCCCCAAGGTCGGACGCGCCATGGCGTTCAGCACACGCGGATGCGTATCGGACGGCCCAGGTCCCATCAAAACACGTTGCGGCGGATAAAAAACAGTAGCTTTCTTTTCGGGGCGAAAATCTTCGGTATTCATGAACAATCCTAAATTAATAATAGAGTCTGATTTATTTTTGAAAAAGGGTGATTCTAACAAGTGAACGCAGAGTTTACTATAAACAACGATGTGCTCAATAAATTATCCTTATGGATAGGCAAAGAGATTTTCATAGCATCTTAAGACATTGGAATATTGAGTTGCAGCAGACTAATCTGTCTGGCATGTATCATTGCGCGGGAGCAGTCTCAATCCATATTCAGGCAACGAAAACCCGCACATATAGCCGCACCGGGGAATATTCGCCTAGGGGTACCACTTCATCAAAATATCGCCATCTCGGCATTATGATAAGATTTACCGGCACTTTTGAACCATGAGGAGCGATTCATCGCATTGCGCTAATGGTAAAGAAACTGCATAACAAACTATAAAAAGGTAAAGCAATAAGAAATTTATCGCTAATTCCAAAATTAACAATAAAGGAAATACTGATGAGAAAAGTTATCAAACAATGGCTCGCGGTTTCCGCGATAGCATCAATCGGACTCGGTGCATCGAGTGCATCCATAGCTGCAGTGGCGGTATCGTGGACGGGGCCTTCTCCTCTTGCGATATATACTGTAGGCGAAGTGGTCAATCCGTTTGGCAATGCCAATGCCAGCGGTATCATCGGCGGCACAGGCCTCGATCTGGCTCTGGTACTCGATTCGTCGGGTAGTATGAGCACTATTAACAGCGGCAAATCCCGCAATGCCTGGTTAGAGGAAGCCTCTTCCGCACTGGTGAATGCCCTTCCAGTGACTAGCACTTCGGTGGCTGTTATCGATTTCGACAGTGATGCCTTGCTACTACAAGGGCTCACACCGTTATCCAGCGGCTCAGCTTCGGTACTCTCGGCAATTACGGCAATAGATGCCTCGGGTGGAACTGCTATTGACGCTGGCATCAACCGGGCAAGTACCGAGCTTACTGGTCCAAACCATACCGACGGCCGCACCCAGATGATGGTAGTAGTATCCGATGGCGAAAGCAGCCGCACTGCTGCAGTGGCCAGCGCTACCGCCGCGTTGGGCCTGGGTGTCGACGCCATCCACACCGTAGGCATTCCCGGCCATAATGTATTGACGATGCAGAGTATCGCTACCGCGGGCAACGGCATCTATACCAACGCCAGCGATCTAACCAGCTTGGTTGATCTGTTCAATGGCACTGCCGGCAATCTGGTTGGTATTGATTACGTGGATGTCACGATGAACGATGGCACATTCCTTAGCCATATTGCCATCGACGGCTTGGGTAACTTCGTGCTACCCAATGCCACGCTATTCTTCGGCGCCAACATCTTCACCGCGGTTGCATACGACACGCTAGGCAATAGTGCCACTGCCGAGCTGATACTCACTGCCGTGCCTGAGCCTAGCACTTACGCAATGCTTGGCATGGGCTTGGTTCTGATCGGATGGATAAACCGCCGCCGTATTGCCTAGCTGACGGCTGTACCATGTAAACTAAGGCCGCATCCTTTACAGGGTGCGGCCTTTTTTCTTCTTGCCTCTTGCTGACATTATCAGAGCAAAACCGCTTCGCAATTCTTTCAAAGCCGCCATCGAAGAAATTCTTCATTTTTAAATTGGAATAATAAATACCAATATGAATTTGCTTTTTCCAAAATTCAAACTTAAAATTCCACCCGTTATTAGCTTTCTAAAACGCCCATTGAACGATTAGCGGCATAGACAACTCAAAAAGCGATAACGCAATGGGAAACTAGGGTTCCGGCCAATGCAGTCAACGGCGCCAGGTCCAAGAGTTTCCGGTCTCGTGATAACGAGGCTCCACGGAGGGATAAAAGCCCGGGAGATTAAGCGTAATGTGCTCCAAGTACATTACAATCCCGGAAAACCCTTTGGTATGGAGACTGGTTATGTCAGGTTCAACAAAACAAATCTCTGCTTCGCAAAATGCTCCTGTGACAAGCGATACGCTTAGCCGCAGCATGAGCGTATGGCACAGCTTCACGTTGGGTTTTGCGGTGGTCTCACCGGTGGCCGGGCTGTATGCCATCATCGGCGTGCAAACCGTGGTCGCTGGCGGCGGCTGGTTTGCCGCGCTGGCGGTTTGTTTGGTTATGCAGTTATTGGTGGCGACTGTTTACGCGGAGCTGTCTTCACAATTCCCGATTGCCGGTGGCGCCTATAAATGGGCGCGTCAGCTCGGTGGTGCGATTGCCGGGCAATATGCCGGTGTAATCTATATTTGCTCCACCATCGCCATGGTCACGACAACCGCTTATACCGGCGGCTTCTGGCTGGCTATCTTTAGCGGACTACCGGGTGACGGCGGCGGCATGATGGTGCTTTGGGGTGCCCTATTTCTGTTGCTTTGCACACTCCTCAATCTCGCCCCGGTCAGCATTTTCAATCTGGTGATAAAACTGGGTGTTTACGCGGAAGTCGCCGGATCGTTCGGTGTGGCACTCTTGCTGTTTCTTTTCTTCCGTCAGCATCCTTTCATGGAATTGTTCCAGCACATGGGTACCGGCACGGCACCCAGTGAAATGGCTGCTTTTCTGGCGGCATTGGCGATTTCCGGCTGGGCTTTCATCGGCTTCGATGCCTGCTCCACCACTGCGGAAGAAACCCATCAACCAAAACGCATGGTTCCCCGCGCCATTTTCATGTCGCTGCTGGTGGTCGGCACGGTAGTTTTATTCAATTCAGCCGCGCTGATTCTGGCTTTTGAGCACGACACCTTGAGACACTCCAGCCATACCGCCGATCCGGTCACGCCACTGATTGCTAGCAGCATCGGCGATTGGTTCGAGAAACCCTTTCTCGCAATTGTGATGACCGCTTTTCTCGCTTGCGGCGCATCGATGGTCAAGTACACCTCGCGCATCGTCTATTCGATGGCGCGGGAAGGCAATATGCCAGCGATGCTAAGTCAGGTAACGGTCAGCAAAACACCACGCAATGCCGTTCTCTTTACCGTTCTGCTGGCGGGCTGCGGATTGATCTTCGGACTCAATGACGATGCCGTGGCCACCATCATCGCTTTCGGCACCGGCGGTTTATACGCCATGTTCACGTTCACCACCGGATTTGCCTTGTTCGCCCGTCTCACCGGCCGGTGGAATCCCGCACTGGGCGAATTAAAACTGGGCGCATGGGGACTGATCATCAATTGCCTGGCCTTTATCTGGTCGCTCTTTGAACTCATCAATATCGCCTGGCCGCGCCCCTATGCGATTTCCGCGGATGCGCCGTGGTGGCAGTTATGGGCGACACCGCTGGTACTGGGCAGTATTCTAACCATCACGACACTCTACTTACTTTGCAAAAAATGGATACAGTTCAAATAAATCCATTTTTATAAGGAACTCATCATGAATCAACAAAATAACGTCATCTGGCAACAACTGATCCCAGGCGGATGCCACTGGTCCGGCGTCGTGCGCCGCGGCACCACGCTGCGTTTGACCGATGTCAACGGGGGCGCCAATGCCGCCGTGTTATTCTTCAATCAGGAAGAAAAGCTCGAGCGCTACAACATGGCCGACACGCTGAAATCGCAGCATACTTTCCGCTTGACCAAAGGACATGCCTGCCATTCCGATATGGGGCGGCTATTCTGTTGCATTACGGCCGATACCACTGGCTGGAACGATACTGTATGCGGCCTGAGCGATGCCGATCTGATCCAGCAGAAATATGGTACCGCGCGCTATCAGGAGCACCGCAACGAAATGTTCCGCAGCGGTCTGGACGGCATGTTGATCGAGCTGGGTAAATGGGGATTGGGCATGCGCGATGTCGTCGCCAATATCAATTTCTTCAGCAAAGTCACCGCCGATCACTTGGGTGATCTGAAATATCACGTTGATCACAGCAAAGCGGGCGATTATGTCGATCTGAGTTTTGTCATGAATACCTTGGTGATATTGTCCACCGCGCCGCACCCGTTGGATCCGAAACAAACGTATCAGCCCGGCGCGGTCAATCTGGAATTATTCGATACGCCGCCGCAAGCAACCAACGAATGCCTGCATATCGCGGAGAACCGGCGCGCGCTGCAGAATGCGCAACACTTTTATAGCGAGGGTGCAAAATGAATAAATCGACTCTATTTGTAAGCCAGCTCGATCCCGATCTAGCCGTCATCGATGAAATTTGCGCAGCCGGTGAGCCATGGGTGCACCTGATCAAACGCGGACAAACCTTCCGCATCGTCGACCTGGAAGGCAACCAGGCCGTGGATACGCTGTTTTACAATGCGCACGATGCGCAAGAACGCTACAGCGCGACCGACACCATCAATCGCCAGAAAAAACTGTATTTGACCGCCGGCAGCGAACTGTATTCCAATTCCGGCAACGTCATGCTGACCATCACAGCCGACACTTGCGGGCGGCACGACACGCTCGGCGGCGCTTGCGCAGCGGAAAGCAATACCGTGCGTTATGCGTTGGAAAAATTTCCGATGCACAGCTGCCGCGACAATTTTCTGCACGCACTGGCGCATCATCCGCTGTGTCAGGAGTTGAACATGAGCAAGCGCGACTTGCCCAGCAACATCAATTTCTTCATGAACGTGCCGGTCACGGAATCGGGTGGGCTGGAATTTGCCGATGGTGTCTCGGCCCCCGGCAAGTATGTCGAAATGCGCGCGGAAATGGATGTCGTGGTATTGATCTCGAATTGTCCGCAGTTGAACAATCCGTGCAATGCCTACAATCCGACACCGATACGCTTACTGATCTGGGATTAATCCGCTAAGGAAGCGCTGATTAATTTGGCGAACGAGATGAAGCACAAGGTGCACGGAACACAGCAGCCGAGACATATCAACAAGATAGGCGAGAGAGCGAGTACCGCGCAACGAAGTGATTCGCTCGTGTAGTCAATTAATCAGCATTTCCTTAACGGAGGGAACCGTATGTTCACCAAAGTACTGATCGCCAACCGTGGCGCCATTGCTTGCCGCATCATACGCACTTTGCGCCGCCTGAATGCCGCCAGCGTGGCGGTATACACCGAGGCCGATGCGCTGTCGCGGCATGCCGCCGAGGCGGATGAAGCTTATTGTATCGGCGAGGGCATCGCAGCCGAGAGTTATCTGCGCACGGATAAAATCCTGGCCATCGCGCAAAAAACCGGTGCGCAAGCCATTCACCCCGGTTACGGATTCCTGAGCGAAAACGCGGATTTTGCCGAGCAATGCGCGGTGCACGGTATTTGCTTTATCGGCCCTACCCCGCAGCAAATGCGCGCGTTCGGCCTGAAACACACGGCACGCGCCTTGGCGCTGGAAAATCAGGTACCGCTGCTGCCCGGCACCGGCCTGCTGCAAAATTTGGACGATGCCTGTCATCAAGCCAAGCATATCGGCTATCCGGTGATGCTGAAAAGCACCGCGGGCGGCGGCGGTATCGGCATGCGTTTGTGCTGGAATGAAGGCGAACTGACCGGCGCTTATCAGTCGGTCAAGGATCTGGCGCAAAACAATTTCAAGGACGCCGGTTTGTTTCTGGAAAAGTTCGTCGACCAGGCGCGCCATATCGAAGTACAAATCTTCGGAGACGGCAAAGGCCAGGTGGTCGCATTGGGCGAACGCGATTGTTCGATGCAGCGGCGCAACCAGAAAGTCATCGAAGAAACCCCGGCATCCAATCTGACGCCGCAACTGCGCCAAGCATTATGGGATACCGCAGTACGTCTCGGCCAGGCAGTGCGTTATCAGTCCGCCGGTACAGTCGAATTCATTGTCGACGCGGTCAGTAACGAATTCTATTTTCTCGAGGTCAATACACGCTTGCAGGTGGAGCATGGCGTCACCGAGGAAGTGACCGGCATCGATCTGGTCGAATGGATGGTGCGGCAAGCCGCGGGCGATTTGCCGCCGCTCGATTCGTTCACCATCCAACCCAGTGGCGCATCGATCCAGGCGCGCGTTTATGCCGAGAATCCGGCTAAAGACTTCCAGCCATCCAGCGGCACGCTGACCGCGGCGGAATTTTCCGCCGCCGCACGCGTTGAAACCTGGATCGAGCGTGGCATCGAAGTTTCCGCGTTCTACGATCCGATGCTGGCGAAAATCATCGTGCATGCGCCGGACCGGGAAAAAGCCATCGCCCGGTTGCAGGCCGCATTGCAAAACAGTTCGCTGCAGGGAATCGAAACCAATCTGGATTACTTGCAGCAAATTCTGCACAGCACCGCTTTTCAAAACGGCCGGTACACCACCGGTTTTCTCAACGGCTTTCACTATCGCGCGCACAGCATCGATGTGTTAAGCCCCGGTGTACAAACTACCATACAGGATTATCCCGGACGGCTCGGTTACTGGCAGGTTGGCGTGCCGCCGTCCGGCCCGATGGATGCGCTCGCATTCCGGCTTGCCAACCGGCTGGTCAACAATAGCGCGGACAAAGCCGCACTGGAAATGACACTGACCGGCCCGACGCTGCGTTTCAACAGCGATTGCCTGATCGCCATCACCGGTGCACCGCTCAATGCTTATCTGGACAACGAACCGCTGGCGCTGTGGCAAACGCACGAAATCAAGGCCGGTGCCATACTGCAACTGGGCAAAATCAAGGATCACGGCTGCCGTGCTTATCTCGCCGTGCAAGGCGGATTACAAGCGGCGGATTATCTCGGCAGCCAAGCGACTTTCACGCTCGGGCAATTCGGCGGCCACGCCGGGCGCGCGCTGCGGACGGGCGATGTGCTGCATATCGCTGCTCAATATGAGCCGGTTCAAGCCGCCCTGGCGCCCGAATTCATTCCACGCTACCCGCAGCAATGGGAAATCGGTGTGCTGTACGGCCCGCATGCCGCGCCGGATTTTTTCACCGCTGCCGATATCGAGATGTTTTTCACTACCGATTGGAAAGTGCATCACAATTCCAGCCGCACCGGCGTACGCCTGCTCGGCCCAAAACCGCAATGGGCACGCAGCGACGGCGGCGAGGCCGGTCTGCATCCATCGAATATTCACGACAATGCCTACGCCATCGGCACGGTCGACTTCACCGGCGACATGCCGATCATCCTTGGCCCGGACGGCCCGAGCTTGGGCGGTTTCGTTTGTCCGGTCACCATCGCGTATGCGGAATTATGGAAAACCGGGCAACTCAAGCCGGGCGATCAAATCCGCTTCCGCTTGCTGACGCTGGAACAAGCGCAAGCGCTGGAAAAGCAGCAGGATGAATTTATCCGCTCGCTGCACACGCCGCCGGAACAACGTTTTGCACACGACATCACCGCATTGCCGAGCCCGATCTTGCACCAAATTGCAGCAAGCCCGCAGCAGCCGCAAGTCACTTACCGGCAATCCGGCGACCGTTACGTGCTGGTGGAATACGGCCCGATGGCGCTCGATCTCGATTTGCGTTTGCGCGCGCACGCTCTGATGGAATCGATGCAGCAAACCAACCTGCCCGGCATTATCGATCTCACGCCGGGGATCCGCTCGCTGCAAATTCATTTCGATTCGCATCTACTGCCGCGTGACACTTTGCTGCCATTCTTGATCGCCGCGGAACAATCGCTGCCGGATAGCGCCAGCATGACGGTGCCGTCGCGCATCGTGCATCTGCCGCTCTCCTGGGACGATGCGGCGACGCGTCTGGCGATCGAGAAATATATGCAATCGGTGCGCAGCGATGCGCCGTGGTGCCCGAGCAATATCGAATTCATCCGCCGCATCAATGGACTGGACAGCATCGAGGAAGTTTACCGCATCGTATTCGACGCCGATTACCTGGTGCTGGGTCTGGGCGATGTGTATTTGGGCGCGCCGGTCGCGGTGCCGGTCGATCCGCGCCATCGGCTGGTCACCACCAAATACAACCCGGCGCGCACATGGACGCCGGAAAATGCCGTAGGAATCGGTGGCGCGTACTTATGTATTTATGGCATGGAAGGTCCGGGCGGTTATCAATTCGTCGGCCGCACGCTGCCGGTGTGGAACCGCTACCGCCAAACCGCCGATTTCAAGGACGGCAAACCGTGGCTGTTGCGTTTCTTCGACCGGATCCGTTTCTATCCGGTCAGCGAAAGCGAACTGCTGACACTGCGCAAGGATTTTATCAGCGGACGGTTTCAATTACGCATCGAGGAAAGCACGTTCAGTTTGCCGCAATACCATCAATTTCTAAAGCAAAATGAAACCGCGATCAATGACTTCAAAACCCGGCAACAAGCGGCCTTTGAAGCCGAGCGCGAGCGCTGGAAAGTCAACGGTCAAGCTGAATACGTCAGCGAGTCCGACTTGGACGAAGCCGATGCACAAAGCGAATTGGATTTGCCCGAAGGCAGCCACGCCGTCGCTTCGCCGGTGACCGGTACGGTATGGAAAATATTGGCTGCAGAAGGACAGCAAGTCAGCGCAGGCGAGGTCTTGATCGTCACCGAAGCGATGAAAATGGAAATCGCCGTGGAAACCCCGGTAAGCGGCACGATCGCACGTATTGTATGCCGCCAGGGTGAATATATTGCCGCCGGGCAATTACTGGCGATTGTGCAAAAGAATTAGGGAGGCTCTGAAAAACTACTGCACTCAGTCATGCTGCGTTGAAATCAGTCTCAAAATGCTCATTTACACCCCGTAAATTGCGCTTTTTCGTCTGATTTCGCCTTGCCTGACCATCTTCGCTACCTTTTTCAGAGCTTCCTTAGAGTATCCGGTTTACCCGAACACCAAAAATCGATATGGAAAAAGAATACTGGCTGGAGCGCTGGAACCGAAATGAAACCGGCTTTCATCAAGCGGAAATCAATCCTTATCTGCGCGAATTCTGGCAGCGCTTGCAGCTTAGCCCGGCAAGCACCGTGCTTGTGCCGCTATGCGGTAAAAGCCGCGATATGCTGTGGTTGTGTCAACAGGGACACGCGCTGCTGGGCGTCGAATTAAGCGCGAGCGCGGCACAAGCTTTTTTCACCGAGAACGAGCTGTTACCGCAGCGCGACGCCTGTGACCGTTTCAAGTATTTTGAGGCGAGCGGCATCCGAATTCTATGCGGTGATTTCTTCGACTTAAACCGGGAAGACACCGCGGCGGTCAACGCCGTGTACGACCGCGCCGCATTGGTGGCATTGCCGCCGGATATGCGCCGGCGTTACGTGAACCATCTGCTGCAGGTTCTTCCACCGCACACGCAAATCCTGCTAATCACACTCGATTACCCGCAGCATGAAATGGCCGGCCCGCCTTTTGCGGTTTCCTTGGACGAGGTGGCTGCGCTTTACCGCAGCTGCGCGGAAATCACGCTGTTGTCGCAACACAACGTGCTCGCACAAACCCCGCGTTTTCAAGAACGTGGATTAAGCCGGCTGGAGGAATGTGCGGTTTTGCTGAAAACATTCGCACCCTGACATGCGATCGGACCAAGTGAAAGTAAAATTGACAGCAGGCTTATGCCTTGCGTCTTTGTTCTTGTTCAAACAGTAATTGCTCGAATACCGGCTGGGAAACCGGGGTCGAATAGAGAAAACCTTGCACGTAATCGCAACCGAAATGCGCCAGCAAATCTTTCTGCGCTTCGGTCTCAACCCCTTCCGCAATGGTTTTGATATCCAGTTTATGCGCCATGACGATGATCGCTTCCACCAGCGCGCGATCGGTGGCATTGGCCATCAACTGATGGACGAAGGAGTAATCGATCTTGAGAAAATCGATATCGAATTTTTTCAGATAAGAAAGCGAGGAAAACCCCGTGCCGAAATCATCGATGGAAACTTCAACGCCGTTATTGCGTAATTCCAGCAGGTTCTGCTGCACCACATCGGAATCCTGCAGCAACAGGCCTTCGGTAATTTCCACATTGATACAATCCCCGGGCAAACCAAGCCGCGCCAAACTGTCGAGCCAGAGATAGTCGTTCATATGCTTGAACTGAACCGGCGATATGTTCACGCTGATTTGCACGATATAGCCAAGCTTGCGGCGGCACTGATCGATCAAATCGATCGACCGTTTGAACACCATCTCGCCGATTTCCAGAATCAAGCCGCTTTCTTCCGCTAAAGGAATAAATACAGCTGGGCTGATCATGCCTCTTTTCGGATGCTTCCAGCGCAGCAGCGCCTCCGCTTTGACGATGCGCTCGCTGAACAGCTCCAGGATCGGTTGATAAAATACATGCAGTTCGTTCCTTGCGATGGCTTGGCGTAAATCATGCACCAGCATCATTTTTTCATGCGCTTCCTGCTGCATGGAAGGCGTGAAATAACAAAAACGGTTGCGCCCGCCCAGCTTTGCCGCATACATGGCTTGATCGGCATGCTTCATCAGGCTTTTTCTGTCGATTCCGTCGCGCGGATAAAACACAATGCCAGTGCTGGTGGAAATATAGTAATCAGCCCGGTTGTGCTTGAATTTCAGCGGCTTGTTCAATGCCTGCGTAATTTGCTGCGCCATAGTCTCAACCGATGCGACGTCTCCGCAATCCGGTAAAATAACCGCAAATTCGTCTCCGCCCAAGCGCGCAACGATATCGGCCTGACCAGCGCAAGATTTGATGCGGGACGCCACTTCCTTCAGCAATTCGTCGCCCCGGTCATGTCCCAGCGTATCGTTGATATCCTTGAAATGATCCAAATCCATCAGCAGCAATGACAGCGGCGTCTTAGCGCGCTGCGCCTTTTTGATTTCCTGATCTAAAAGCTCCTTGAACAGATTGCGGTTGGGTAAGCCGGTTAATGGATCGTAGTTGGCTTGAAACAGAATGATTTCGTCTTTTTTCTTTTTCTCGGTGATATCGGAAAACTGCGAAACATAGTAATGAACACGCCCGTCCGGATGGCGGATTACACTGATATTGAGCCACTTGGCATGAACCGTGCCATCCTTGCGCCGGTCCCACATTTCGCCTTGCCAATAACCTTGCTGCAAAAGCTTGTGCCAAATTTCCCGGTAAAAAGCTTCATCATGCCGGTCCGAGCGGAACATCACGGGATCCTTACCCGCAACATCCGCCAGCTCGTAGCCGGTCATACGGGTGAAGGCCTGATTCACTTGGATGATGCGGTTGTTCTCATCCATCACCATAATGGCTTCATTACTCGACTGATAGATTGCCGCCGCCAGCTGCATCGAGTCGCTCGCCTGTTTTTGTTTGGAAATATCCTGATAGATACCGAGCACGCCGATAATTTCCTTGTTTGTGCTCAGTAGCGGCACCTTGGAAGTTTCTATCCAGATCATCTCTCCGGCAGCATTGTTCAAAGGCTCTTCGTAATAAAGCATGGGATTTCCCGAACGGATCACTTGCTCATCGTCATGCCGGTAATGATCCGCTTGTTCTTTGGTCCAGCTTAGCTCATAGTCGACCTTGCCGATGATTTCCTGCGGCGATGCCATTCCGGCATCTTGCGCAAAAATGGGATTACAGCCGAGATAGCGTGATTCCCTGTCTTTCCAGAAAATACGCGCGGGTACCGTGTCAACGATCGTTTTCAGCAGATTACGCGACTCCGCCAATTCTGTTTCTTTCATTTTCTGACCGGTAATATCGGTGATCGTACCCACATAACCCCGCACGTCGCCATTCTGATCGCATTCCGCCTGGGCTTGTCCCAGAATCCAGGTGATTGTGCGCTGTTTTGTTTGAAAGCGGTACTCGGAAACAAACCGTTGCCGTTGCTGCACCGCCCTATTCCATTCAGTGCTGACTTTTTCCCGGTCTTCGGGATGAACAGCCGCCGTCCAGCCATGCCCCAGCGCCGCGGCAGCATCCATACCGGCAATTTCACACCAGCGTTCGTTCACATACAGACACCGGCCGGCTGCATCGGTGCGGAAAATGCCGACCGGAGCAGCTTCCGTCAGGCTGCGGAAAAGCTGCTCATTATCGCGCAATGCGATTTCCATCTGCTTTTTTCGGGTAATATCGACAAAGACACCCTGCCAGCGCGTGTTGCCATCCGCCTCGCGCTGCGGTATCGAATGACCGCGCAGCCATTTCTCACCGGACGAGGTTTGCACGGGAAATTCGTAAAACCACGGCGTCAGTTTTTCCATCGAATCCCGGATGGATTCTTCCAATCCCGGTAACGCCCGGGCGGACACCATGTGAAATAACATTTCGACATCCGCCATGCATTCAGCCGCAGTGTGTCCGATTAAATCAGCAATGCCTTCGCTCATGAATGGCAGTGAGCGGCAACCCTCGGCATCCACGCAAAACTCGTAGACCGCACCTGGCAGACTGGCGACAAGATGGCGAAAACGCCGCTCGCTCGCTTGTAGTTCGGTGGTTTGTTGCAGCACGGTATGCTCAAGATCCGCTTTCAGCGCCAGCATTTCCGTTTCCGCCGCCTTACGCTCCGTGATATTGCGAAATATGCCGCGCGTTGCAACCGGCTTGCCGTCTACGCAATACAGACTGACATTGCCTTCCACAATAATGGCTTGTCCGCTCTTTGTCACAAAGGGTATTTCGATTAATCCGGTATGTTCGCCTGCCATAATGCGTTGCATGAATTTCCGGCACTGCGCATGATGGCTCGGATGAATGACACGAAAAATATTCAACGCCGTCACTTCATCCGGCGTATAACCCAGCGCTTCACGCCAAGCACGATTCACAAAAAGAAGGCGGCCATCCGGCGCAACACTCTGAATCAGATCCATCGTGCCATCGAACAATTCGCTTAATTGTTCCTCACTCAGAACAATGGATGCTGGAATCGCCGTATCGCTGTTTGCAGGATCTTCCGGAATCTGATCACCACTATCCATACAAATGATTTACAGAAAGAAGTTTGAATCTGAGTGGATGCAAAAATACAAATATTGGCACATAAAAAATATTTTTTTCTTTAAAGCACAAAAAACCTTCTGATTATAATGGATATATATTCACTAAAAAACAGGGTATTTATCCTATTGAAACCCTGCAAGAAAACAGTTTTTTGTCATCGTCAACAAGAAAATTCATCGCAGTTAAACTAATTTGTCCTAAGTGTGAGAAAAGTCACAGCCATAATCGGGATATGAGGGTATATTCCCTCTCTGTTTTCATCTTCAAAGGTACTCAGTAGGTATTAAACTTAAAATCAGTTAGCGCAATATCGATAGAAATATCGAAGCCGGAATGTAAAAATTGTCGTGATACTTTTACTGAGGAAGATGTTTTACATTCGACCGTAGCTGCGCTGAATGATTTTATGACGAGGCCCTTTAATCCCTATTGCTTGCAATAGGGATTTTTTTTTTGCTTCCGTCTAATCGATTACTATTACAGGCGTTATCGCCAGTTGTTGGCTAATGGTATTGGCTGCAATTTTTGCAACGGTGTGATCGAGGTAGGGACCTGCGTGAATTTTATACAACCCCTTATTTTTGGTAATGCTGACGGCATCCTTAAGCGACGGCAGTTTTTTCCGTACCTGCGTGAGAAAATTATGCGCGTTATCCGGTGAACCGAATGCGCCCAATTGCAGGTAAACCATATTCATCACGGCATCACTATCCGGCGCGGGCTGCGATACGGATGGTTTAACGGCAGCCAATGTGGCCGAATCGTCCGGCACGATGCTCTCAACTTCAACACGGCCGCTGCCGCCTGCCAATATGCCTAATTTATACGCCGCGGTGTACGACAAATCGATCAAGCGGTCGGATAAAAACGGTCCGCGATCATTCAGACGCACAATCACAGACTTACCGTTATCCAGATTGGTCACTCGGGCATAGCTGGGCAGCGGCAGCGTGGGGTGAGCCGCTGTCATGGCGTACATATCGTAAACTTCACCCGAGGCGGTATTGTTGCCATGATAGCGGCGGCCATACCATGAAGCGATGCCGCGTTTTTTATAGGGTGTTAATTCCGTCATCGGTTTAAATTGCTTTCCCAACGCGACATAAGGTTGCATATTGGCTTGCCGCAATGGTTCGGCTTTGGGCACGGCATCCGGCACCAAATGCAAATCGGACGGCGGATTATCCTCCGGACCGTCGTCCAGATAATACCCCCCGCCTTTTCCGGCAGTTGAACCGAAACGCTTTCCTGCACCTGGTATTGACGCAACCCATTTGTCTTTTTGCTTGGCTGCGGCAGTGCCCGGATATTGCGGTGTAGAACTGCATGCGGTCAGCACGGCCAAAACGACTGCGGAGGCCATGCCGCTTGCCGGAAAAGTTCTCAAAGGTAAGTATTTGCGTGCTTTTTGGAGTCTGGGATAAAGGCTTGTCATGTCTTTACTAATTTAGGATGTGTCTGAATACTCATCAAAATACCAAAACCGAGCAACATTGTCACCATCGACGTGCCGCCATAACTGATCAACGGAAGCGGAACACCGACGATCGGAAGGATACCACTTACCATGCCCATGTTAACGAAAATATACGTGCAAAAAGTCAGCGTAATTGAACCGGCGATCAGCCGCGTAAACTGCGTCGAAGCGTTGGCGGTGATCACCAAACACCGTCCGATCACCAGCAAATACAGCAGCAGCAACACGGTATTGCCCATCAATCCGAATTCTTCGGAAAAAACAGCGAAAATAAAATCCGTGCTTTGTTCCGGCAAAAAATCCAATTGCGTCTGCGTACCATTCTGCCACCCTTTCCCGGTAACCCCGCCGGAACCGATCGCGATGGAAGATTGGATGGTGTGATAGCCCGCACCGAGCGGATCCTGCGAAGGATCAAGCAAGGTGATGATGCGCCTTCGCTGGTAATCGTGCATAACCGTCCACAGTACTGGCAAGCTGCCCGCCACCGCCACCGCTAATCCGGCAATGATGCGCCAAGACAACCCCGCCAGAAATAACACGTAAAAACCGCTGGCGGCAATCAGAATGGCCGTACCGAGATCAGGCTGCCGCAGAATCAGCAAAACCGGCAGCAACAGTAGCACCGTCGCGCCCAAATAATCCCTCAAACGCAGCGCGATTTCATGCTTATCGAAGTACCAAGCCATCATCAACGGTATCGCAATTTTCATCAACTCGGACGGTTGAATGCGTGTCACCCCGATATTCAACCAGCGCCTGGCGCCATTGTTGATTTCACCGAATAACGCCACGCCGATCAGCAGAACCAGTCCAAGGATATACATGGGCAAGGCCAGCCGCATCATCTGCTGCAAGGGAATATTCGCAACCAGCCACATGACCACCAGCGCAACCAGCATATTGACCATTTGATTGCTGACCCGGGCGATATTCGCCCCGGTCGCGCTGTAGAGCACGACGAGCCCTACCGCCATCAACGCCAGTATGCCGATCAGCAAGAAACTATCGATATAGCGCGTCAGAAAGTGCCAGATCTTTTTAATTTCGATCATGTTGGAAAAAACCCGATATGCGGCGCGAATACAATCCAGAATTATTACCGGCGCTCATTGTTCACAAATGTTCATGATCGTGATCCGCCAGCGGTTCCGTCAATTGCGCAACGGCTGCTTCCGCCGGTTTTCCCAGCAAAAAATAGTCGAATACTTGCCGCGCGATCGGCGCTGCGGTAGAACCGCCGGTGCCGGTATTTTCGACCAAAACGGCCAACGCGATCTTGGGGTTTTCCGCCGGTGCGTAAGCGATAAACATGGCGTGATCGCGGTGCCGCTCGTTGATCGCCTTTTCATTGTAGCGCTCACCCTGTTTGATCGCGATCACTTGCGAAGTGCCGGTTTTACCGGCAAAGGTGTAAGCCGCATTGGCGCCGGCTTTGGCCGCCGTGCCGCCGGGGCGGGTAACATCCACCAGCGCATTCTTCACGATGTCCAGATTCTTCGGTTTCATGTACACGTTGTACAGCATCTTCGCCGGGATGTCTTCGACTTCCCCGGTCTGGCTGTTCTGAATCCGTTTCACCAGACGCGGCGCGTACGCCTTGCCGTTATTGGCGATGATCATGGTGGCGAAAGCCAGCTGAAGCGGCGTCGCCAGATTGTATCCCTGGCCGATGGATACGGAAATGGTATCGCCGGCGTACCACTTCTGCTTATATTGACTCATTTTCCAGGCGGACGAAGGCAGCAATCCGGCGACTTCGCCTTCGATATCGATACCGGTTCTTTTTCCCAAACCGAACTGACCGATAAAACTATGAATATTGTCGATGCCGAGATCGTTGGCCAAACTGTAATAATAGGTGTCGCAAGAAACGACCAGCGATTTGTGCAAATCGACCCGGCCATGGCCGCCCCGTTTCCAGTCGCGGTAGCGGCGATCCACCCCCGGCAAGGAGAAGTAACCGGGATCGCTCATACTGTATTCCGGCGTGCGTTTGCCCAATTCCAGCGCCGCCAGCGCCATGAACGGCTTGAACGTCGAACCGGGCGGATAAACGCCGCGCAACGCGCGGTTGTTGAGCGGCCGGTCGATCGAACCGTTCAGCAGATTCCAGTTTTCCTGATCGATACCGCCGATGAACAGATTATTGTCGTAACCCGGTTTGCTGACAAACGCCAGCACTTCGCCGTTATTCGGATCCAGCGCGACCAGCGCGCCGCGGTGTTCGCCGAATGCTTTCTCAGCGGCTTCCTGCAATCCGAGATCGAGAGACAGGATCAGATTGTTGCCCGGGATCGGCGGCGTTCGCGATAAAATACGAATCGAGCGGCCTGCCGCGTCGGTTTCCACTTCCTCAAAGCCGGTGATACCGTGCAATTGCTTTTCATAGCTTTGTTCAATGCCGATCTTGCCGATGTGCTGCGAACCGCGATAGTTATGCAATTCGTCGTTGCGTTCCAGTTGCTCGAGATCTTGATCGTTGATGCGGCTGATATAACCGATGACATGCGACACGATTTCCTTCTCGGGATATTGGCGCAGCACGCGCGCCTTAATTTCGACACCCGGAAAACGGTAGCGATTCACCGCAAACGTTGCGATTTCCTCATCCGTCAAGCGGCTGCGCACGGGCAGACTCTTGAACCGTTTGCTTTCCTTCAGCAATTTCTTGAAACGTTGACGGTCTGTCGGCGTTATTTCAATGATCTCAGCCAGTTCGTTCAAAGTCGCTTCAACATCCTTGATCTGGCTGGGCACGACTTCCAGCGTGTACGCCGAAAAATTCTGCGCCAGCGTCCGCCCGTTGCGATCATAAATCAGGCCGCGGTTGGGAACCAGCGGTGAAATGAAAATCCGGTTCGCTTCCGCCAGCGTGTAATAGTGCTCCTGTTGCGTCACTTGCAAATAATAGAAACGCGCGTACAGAATCAAGAACAGGATCAACACAAACCCGGCGCAAATACTGAGACGGAGGCGGAATTTATGTAATTCGGCGGGATGATTTCTCAGTTCGACATGTTGCTTCATAACGCATCAGGATCCGGTTTCTGCTTCAGTAGCAATTTTAATAGATAGGAAGCCGGCGCCCACAACAACGCTCCGGTCACGATCGACAGATAATATTGCCAATCAGGCAAGAGAGCGTCGCTCAATACCGCAACCAACACGATAATCCATTGCATCATCAATAAAATCAGAGCAATCTGCGGCGCTTGCCGGAGCGGATTAAACAACCGCAAGCGCCGCCCGAAAATCTGCGTCAGATAAATCACCACGCTGTAGGCCAACGCATGCTGCCCAAGCACCCCGGCATTGCCGACATCCATCAGCAATCCCATGCCGAAAGCGATGCTCATGCCCATTTTATGCGGATAATTGATGTTCCAGTACGCCAGCGCCAGCGCCAGAAAATCGGGACGCAATACTAAAATATCACCCTGCAGCGGCAAAAAATTCAGGATCAGCGTAACGATCAAACTGGCGGCGACAAACCAATTACTGGCAGGCACATAGACATCTTCCTGCGCAATGTAATGCTCCTTACTCAGCGGCTCATCTTTAATTTTTTCCGGGTCCAATTACCGAATTCTCTTGAGTATCATGAAATTCCGGCTGCATCAGAGCCAGAATCAAAACTTGCCGGTTGCGGTCCACCCCGGCAATGGGTGTGCTGATAATCTGCGCGAAATCGCCCGTCGGGTCGCGTTCGATCCGCAGCACTGTCGCGACCGGAATGCCAGGAGGATATACGCCGCCAATTCCGGAAGTTACCAGCAAGTCGCCCTGCTGAATATCCGTGTTCACCGACAAATAGCGCAATTCCAATTCGTCGTTCTTTCCGGTTCCGGAAACCACCGAGCGCAAACCGTTACGCACCACTTGCACCGGCACCGAGTGATCCTTGTCGGTGAGCAGTGTCACCTCGGACGACCAGGGATAAAGCTGGGTAATCTGTCCGACGATACCTTTTTCGTCGATGACCGCCTGACCCAACTGAATATGATGCTGACTGCCCTTATTCAAGGTAATTTTATGACTGAACGGATCGCGCGGGGTGAACAGGATTTCCGCCAGAACCGCCTGGGTTTTGGAAGCAGGTTCGATTTGCTGAACTGCACCCAGCAGTTTGCGCAATTGCGCATTCTCGGCTTCCAGCGCTTGCAATCTCAGTAGCTGCTCGCGATTATCCAAATAAATCTGCCTTAATTTTTCATTTTCTTCCAGCAAGTAGAAACTGGCAATGAATTCACCGGTTTGATCGTAAATGTTGGTGGGAATATAGGCGATTTTCTGCAGCGGAAAAATAATCACCCCGATGGTCTGGCGCAACTGCGGAAAATACTTGAAACGAGTATCTTCGGCAATCAGCAAACAGGATAACAAAGTAAAAACGAACAGCCGCGCGAACGGGCCTGGGCCATGCCGGAAAAACTGAGGAACTGTTTCCATTACATTCCGGACTCAACAATCAATTGATTTCTCAATCAACGCGGAAATAAAAATAAGAAATACCCGAATTGATTTAATCGCGGGCGAAAATACCGATAGACCGGTCCATGTTCTCCAATGCGATGCCGGCACCGCGCACCACGCAGGTCAGCGGATCGTCGGCGACGATGACGGACAATCCGGTTTCTTCCATCAACAACCGGTCAATATCGCGCAACAGAGCGCCGCCGCCGGTCATAACCATGCCTTTTTCCGCAATATCCGCACCCAATTCCGGCGGCGTATGTTCCAGCGCGGATTTAACCGCGCTGACAATACTATTCAGCGGTTCCGCCAGCGCTTCCAGAATTTCATTGCTGGAAATGGTGAAACTGCGCGGTATGCCTTCCGCCAAGTTGCGGCCCTTCACTTCGATTTCGCGCACCTCCGAACCCGGAAAAGCCGAGCCGATTCCTTTCTTGATAATTTCCGCGGTCACTTCGCCGATCAGCATGCCGTAATTGCGGCGGATATAGTTGATGATCGCTTCGTCAAATTTATCCCCGCCGACACGCACCGAATTAGAATACACGATACCGCCCAGTGAAATCACACCCACTTCGGTGGTGCCGCCACCGATGTCGACCACCATCGAACCGGTCGGTGACTCAACCGGCATATCGGCACCCAATGCCGCCGCCATCGGTTCCTCGATCAATTCCACCTTGCGCGCGCCGGCCCCGTAGGCCGCTTCGCGAATGGCGCGGCGCTCCACTTGCGTGGAACCGTACGGGACACAAATGACGATGCGCGGATTGGCGGAAAGCAGGCGCGGCGGATTGACCCGGCGGATGAACATTTTCAGCATCTGCTCGGTCACGGTAAAATCGGCGATCACGCCGTCTTTCATCGGGCGGATCGCGGTGATGTTACCCGGCGTGCGGCCCAGCATTTGCTTGGCGGCGAGACCGACCTGCTGAATCATTTTTTTGCCGTTGGCTCCGCTTTCTTCACGGATTGCAACTACGGAGGGTTCATCCAGCACGATACCTTGGCCGTGGACATAAATCAGCGTATTCGCCGTGCCCAAATCGATCGCCATGTCTGTCGAAAAATAGCTTCCAAGGATATTGTTGTTCAAGAAATTAAACATAGTGGCAGAATCCGTTATTAATAATCATGATGAGAGCGAATGATAAAGTAAAACCATCAAAAAATAATACGCCGGCAAAACGGGGGCATGATACCCTAATAGTTATTTGAATATAAGGTTACCGATTAAAATGACTTTATCCGTTAGTGACGTGAAGCGTATAGCTGATCTTGCTTATATTGAAATTGATGAAAACGAGGCAAAAGAGACTTTGACTCACCTATCCGGCATTTTTAATTTGATTGAATCCATGCAAGCGGTCGATACCTCGGCGGTGGAACCCATGTCGCATGCGCAGAGCGTCTTGCAGCGTTTACGTGAAGATGAAGTCACTGAAACCGACCAGCGCGAATTATACCAATCAATCGCACCGCAAGTCGAAGACGGTCTGTATCTTGTTCCTCAAGTTATTGAATAAACTCAGTACTATCGTAACAAAACACCCCCGAGAAAGCGCAGCGCTAGAAATACAATCATTAACGTAACATTTCATTTTTTCTGATCAGCAAATCCATGTTTAACGCCAGTCTTAAACAACTCTCGATGCAACTTGCCGGAAAAAAAATTTCCAGCACCGAATTGACCACCGAATTTCTGAAGCGCATTCAGCAGACCAACCCGGAATACAATGCCTTCATCACCGTGAACGAGGCAATGAGCCTGGCACAAGCGCAAGCAGCCGACAAGATGATCGCCGCGGGACAAGCCGGTCCGCTCACCGGCATCCCGATCGCGCAAAAAGATATTTTCTGCGCCAAAGGCTGGTTAACCACATGCGGTTCGAAAATGCTGTCGAATTTCGTTTCACCGTACGACGCTGGCGTCATCGAACGTTTCAATCAAGCCGGGGCGGTGAATATCGGCAAAACCAACATGGACGAATTCGCCATGGGGTCGAGCAATGAAACTTCCTATTACGGCCCGGTGAAAAATCCCTGGGATCATGCGGCGGTACCCGGCGGCAGCTCGGGCGGCGCGGCTTGCGCGGTAGCCGCCCGATTGGCGCCCGCGGCCACCGGCACCGATACCGGCGGTTCGATCCGCCAGCCCGCCGCATTGTGCGGCATCTCGGGCATAAAACCGACGTACGGACTGGTGTCGCGCTACGGCATGATCGCGTTTGCTTCCAGCCTCGACCAAGGCGGGCCGATGGCCAAATCGGCAGAAGATCTGGCGCTGTTGTTGAACGTCATGGTCGGATTCGATGCGCGCGATTCCACCAGCTTGCAACGCGATGCTGAGGATTACGCGCGCGATCTGCAAAAACCGCTGGCCGGGTTGCGCATCGGTTTACCCAAGGAATACTTCGCCGAGGGCATGAGCCGCGATGTCGCCAGCGCAGTCGACAGTGCCCTGAACGAATACCGCAAACTGGGCGCGCAAACGGTCGAGATTTCGTTGCCGAACGCGCCGCTGGCAATCCCGGTTTATTATGTGCTGGCTCCTGCCGAGGCTTCCAGCAATCTGTCGCGCTTCGACGGCGTGCGCTACGGCTATCGCGCCGAATCGTACAGCGATCTGGCCGACATGTACCGCAAATCGCGCGCGCAAGGCTTCGGCGCCGAAGTGAAACGGCGTATTTTGATCGGCACCTATGTGCTATCGCACGGTTATTACGATGCCTATTACATCAAAGCGCAAAAGCTGCGCCGCCTGATCGCACAGGATTTTGCCGAGGCCTACAAACAATGCGACATCATCATGGGCCCGACGACGCCGACCGTTGCGTTCAATCTGGGCGAAAAAAGCGGCGATCCGATTCAGATGTATTTGTCCGACATCTACACCAGCGCTGCCAATCTGACCGGCATGCCGGCCATGTCTATCTCGATCGGTTTCGGCGATAAAAACCGTCCGATCGGCCTGCACATCATCGGCAATTACTTCTCGGAAGCGCACATGCTGAACGTCGCGCATCAGTACCAACTGGCCACCGATTGGCATACCCGGTCGCCGGTTTAAAACCAATCTTCGTTTGTGAAACACACTTGAGCTGGAAAACATATCATGCAGTGGGAAATCGTCATCGGTCTTGAAGTTCATACGCAACTGTCAACACACTCCAAAATCTTCTCGGGCGCATCCACAGCCTACGGTGCGCCGCCCAATACTCAGGCTTGCGTAATCGACCTGGCGCTGCCCGGCGTGTTGCCGGTATTGAACAAAGGCGCGGTAGAACGGGCGATCAAGTTCGGCTTATCGGTCGGTGCAAAAATCAATTCGCCGTCCATTTTCGCGCGCAAGAATTATTTTTATCCCGATTTACCTAAAGGCTACCAAATCAGCCAATATGAATTACCGGTAGTGCAAGGCGGTACCATCGCGATTCAAGTCGACGGTGCCGAGAAAACCATCCGATTGACGCGCGCGCACTTGGAAGAAGACGCCGGCAAGTCGCTGCACGAGGATTTTCACGGCATGAGCGGCATCGACCTGAATCGCGCCGGCACGCCGCTGCTGGAAATCGTCTCCGAACCGGACATGCGCAGCAGCGCGGAAGCGGTAGCGTACGCCAAAACCTTGCACGCGCTGGTGCGCTGGATCGGCATTTGCGACGGCAACATGCAGGAAGGCTCGTTCCGCTGCGATGCGAACGTTTCGGTACGCCCGCGCGGCACGGAAAAACTCGGCACGCGCTGTGAAATCAAGAATCTGAACTCGTTCCGTTTCCTGGAAAAAGCCATCGACTACGAAGCCCGACGGCAAATTGAGATTCTCGAAGACGGTGGCGCGATCCGCCAGGAAACCCGGCTGTACGACGCCAACAAAGACGAAACCCGCACCATGCGCAGCAAGGAAGATGCCAACGACTACCGCTACTTCCCCGACCCGGATCTGCTGCCGCTGGAAATTTCCGCAAGCTGGATCGAGCAAGTCAAATCCGCCCTGCCGGAATTGCCGCAAGCGCGCCGCGACCGCTATGTCGCCGAATTCGGATTATCCGCGTACGATGCTGCGGTGCTGACCGCTTCGCGCGAAACCGCCGATTATTTCGAAACCGCCGTCAAGCAATTACCCGCGCAGGCCAAACTGTGCGCCAACTGGATCATGGGCGACATCAACGGGCAATTGAACAAGGAAGGCATCGACATCAGCGCCTGCCCGGTCAATCCATCCCAACTCGCCGCGCTGTTGACGCGCATCGGCGACGGCACGATTTCCGGCAAAGCCGCCAAAACAGTGTTCGAAAGTATGTGGAACGGCGAATTGGATAAAAACGCCGACGCCATCATCGCTGCCAAAGGCTTGAAACAAATTTCCGACGACAGCGCCATCGAGAAAATCGTCGACCAAGTGCTCGCCGCCAACGCGCAGCAAGTCGCCGATTACCGCGC
Source organism: Gammaproteobacteria bacterium (assembly GCA_015709615.1). Lineage (NCBI taxonomy): Bacteria > Pseudomonadati > Pseudomonadota > Gammaproteobacteria > Gammaproteobacteria bacterium. The sequence continues at coordinate 1,103,159 of CP054179.1, forward strand.
TGGCAAGGAAAAAGCCTTCAACTCGCTGGTCGGTCAAATCATGAAAGCTACCCAGGGCAAAGCCAATCCGGCGCAGGTGAATGCGATGCTGAAGAAAAAGCTGGATGGCTAGATAAACCCTGCCGAGAGCAGCGAGTAATGGCCGGGCACAGTAGTTTTTCAAAGCTTCCGGTGCAAAAAATCCGGTATTCAGACCGGTATACAATGAACACCGGTTATAGTGCTATACTCGCAAACCTGTTGTAAGCGTCGAAGAAATCGTCGCTTTACCGGCACATATCAGGCGCTGAATTAAATAAGCGGTGCTTTTTCTTCTATTCCGGTCATTACATCTGCAAACGTTAACTATAATGCTGGCATCCGTTGTCATCACGTCCATCAATCATGTCCTGCGCAACGAGCAGTGGGCATGCACGCGATTGCAATCGCATGCTGGCAGAACGGTCAGTATCCGGATACCGCCGATGGTGGGTTTCAGCGTTGAGATCGACGGCGAAGGCAAGCTACAGCCCGTGGATGGCGCACAACCAGCGGATGCGGCGCTGACTTTGCCACTGCTGTCGATGCCGCGCTTGGTTGCACGGGGGCCGGATGCATTCAAGGCAATCGCCATCAGCGGCGATCAAGCGTTTGCCGGTGAATTGATTGCGATTGCCAAGCAGATCGACCCGGGCGTGGTCCTTGCGCATGATTTGAGCAAAACGGTCGGCGATATTCCCGCACATCGCATCGTGCAGGCAGGCGAGCAGCTGGTGCAGTGGCAAAGCGGCAACGTTCACCGTTTAGCGCAAACGCTTGCCGAGTATTGCACCGAAGAAAGCGGCTTTCTGACCAAACCGGCGGCTGTCGAACGATTTGCGCAAGAAGTGAGAAACTTACAATTTGACATTGAAAAACTGGAGCAACGGCTGAATCGGTTAGACCGGTTGACCCGGTAATACATCGCAACCAGCAGAACCGGAGTACTCATCCAATCATGAATAAACTGACGCTGCCCTAATCAACCCGCCCGATATTCGTTCACTTCCTATTGCTGATCTTTCATGCGCTTATTCCGCCTCCTAAAAATACAGTACGTCGCGTTTCAATTCGGTCTGGACGAATTCGTTTTGGGTCATAGCCGGTTACGGTTCTTGCGCGTACTGGTCAGGACGTTGACGTTCTGGCGTAAACTGGATAAACCGCGCGGCGAGAGACTGCGGCTGGCGCTGGCAACCTTGGGGCCGATTTTTGTGAAATTCGGCCAAATGCTGTCGACACGGCGCGATATTCTGCCGCAGGATATCGCCGATGAATTGGCCAAGCTGCAAGACCAGGTGCCGCCCTTTTCCTCCGAGCTTGTTTTCACAACGCTGGAAAAAGAATACGGTCAGAAAGTCGACAACATATTCTTCAAATTCGACCCTATCCCTATCGCCAGCGCATCGGTCGCGCAAGTGCATTTGGCCACGTTGCCCAACGGCACCGAAGTCGCGGTCAAAATACTACGTCCCAATCTCGCAACGGTCATTACACATGACATTGCGCTAATGGATACCGGCGCCTGGCTGGCCGAAACTTTGTGGGCCGACGGCAAGCGTCTGAAATTGCGCCAGGTTGTTTCGGAATTCGCCCGCCATCTCGACGACGAGCTCGACTTGATGCGCGAAGCGGCCAATTGCAGCCAATTGCGGCGCAACTTTCTCGATTCACCGCTGCTGCTGGTTCCCGAAGTGTATTGGGATTACTGCCGCAACGGCGTGATGGCAATGGAACGCGTCAAAGGCATTCCGATCAGTCACGTGGAAGAATTAAAAGCGCAGGGCATCGATATTCCGCAACTGGCGCGCGTCGGCGTGGAAATATTTTTCACCCAGGTATTCCGCGACGGTTATTTCCATGCCGACATGCATCCGGGCAATATTTTCGTCGGCAAAGACGGCCGCTATATCGCGGTCGATTTCGGCATTATGGGCACGCTCAGCGATCAGGACAAAAACTACCTGGCGCAAAATTTCCTGGCCTTTTTCCGCCGCGATTACGCCCGCGTCGCGCAAGCGCACGTGGAAGCCGGATGGGCGCCCAAAGATACCCGCGTGGACGATTTCGAAGCCGCTATCCGGGCGGTGTGCGAACCGATTTTCGACAAACCGCTGAAGGAAATCTCGTTCGGGCGGGTTCTGCTGCAATTGTTCCAGGCATCGCGGCAGTTCAACGTCGAAATCCAGCCGCAATTGGTTCTGCTGCAAAAAACCTTGCTCAATATCGAAGGCCTGGGACGCGATCTCGACCCCGATCTGGATCTGTGGAAAACCGCCAAACCGTTCCTGGAAAACTGGATGTCGGAACAAATCGGCCTGCGCGGATTCGCCAGCCGGATTCAAAAGGAAGCCCCCAATTGGGCTATCATCCTGCCGGAATTTCCCCGTCTGATCCATCAGGCCTTCGCTGAGAACCGTAACCATGAACTGGAAAGAAAAATGGCCGATCTGGTAGCTGAAGAAAAACGCCAGAACCGGCTGCTGCTGCTCATTGCAATCCTGCTGGCGGGATTGCTGGCGTGGCAGATATTCCAGTAATTCCGCACAACCATCGGCGCGAACCGGAAGCGAATGACCATCAGCCCGGTAAGCTTTGCTAAAGTAACCGCTTTCCTCGCGCTGATGAACGTATGACACTCCTCGAGATCCGTAACGTAACCAAACGGTTCGGTAATTTCACTGCTATCGACAATGTCAGCATCGCCGTCGAAGCCGGGGAGTTTTTTACCTTGCTGGGCCCGTCCGGCTGCGGCAAGACCACATTGCTGCGCATGATTGCCGGTTTCGATGCGCCCGATTGCGGTGAAATTTTGCTCGACGGCGCAGACATCGTGAATCTTCCACCGGAAAAGCGCCCCTTTCATACCGTTTTCCAAAGCTACGCATTATTCCCGCACATGACGGTCGCCGGCAATATCGGATTCCCGCTGAAAATGGCGGGCAAAACACCGGCGGAAATCAAGGAAAAAGTCGCCGAAGCGCTGGAAGAAGTCGAGCTCACGCCGTTTGCCGAGCGCTATCCGCATGAACTATCCGGCGGACAAAAACAGCGCGTGGCCTTCGCGCGCGGGCTGATCAATCAGCCGCGCTTGTTGTTGCTGGATGAACCATTGGGCGCGCTGGACGAAAAACTGCGCGAGAACATGCAGCGCGAGCTGATCAAGCTGCAAGCCGAAGCCGGGGTTACGTTCATTTATGTCACGCATGCGCAAAACGAAGCATTGGCGCTGTCGCACCGCATCGCCGTGATGAATCAGGGAAAAATCGAGCAGATCGACGAACCGTCGCGCATTTACAATTTTCCCGTTAACCGTTTCGTGGCCGACTTCATCGGCAAGATCAATATGCTGAAAGCCCAGGTTAGCGAAGTTTCCGCTGCCCATTTAAAATTAACCGTCAGCGGCCTCGGGGAAGTCAAAGTGCCACTCAAGGCACAGATCGGCACCGGCGCTCAGGGTGTCATTGCCATCAGACCGGAACAAGTTCGTATCGCCGCGCGCGCGGATGAAGTGACGGCTGAATTCCAATCGGCTGGAAAAATAAAGGATTTCTTTTACATCGGCGATGTCACGACGTATATCATCGAGCTTGCCAACAGCACGCGCATTGAAGCACTGCTTCCCAATTCCGCTCCGGGTCATGCCAAGCTGTTTGAAATCGGCGATCCAGTTGTGATCAGCTGGCAGGAACAATCTGCGCAATTCTTTCCCGACTAACCGATCATTAATTTTTCCAGGATATGCAATTATCGAACCGGATTGTCAAATGGCTCATCAGCAAACCGTCATTAATCTTTTTACTGATATTTTTCTGCGCTGGGTTTTTGATTCATAATCTTGCTTGTTTTCACTTTCTTAGAGAGTTTACTGGGGATTCCGGGGTTACTCAGTGAAGAAACAAGAATTCTTTAACGAATCTGACACTTATTTACCTTCCCACCTCCCTTAGTCCATCCTCTTCTCACTCATCATCTCACTTATAGGTAGAGTGTATATTTATCTCACATCTTTTTATTCTTACTTAATCAACTCAATTGCAATCGTAGCACTATGATCTGGTGGTGCATTTGCCATATCGTTAGCTACAGTCCTCTCCCATGCTGGCCATGCCCCTGTAGTGTTTTGTCCGCCATCCTGCTGGAATATATTATCGTACCCCCCTCCTCCACCCATCGCGTCGGCAAGCATATGCCCACGATGATATTCCCTTGCATTACCAGCAACATTAACGTTATACGCTTGAACTTGCGTGCCGTTGCTATCTTCCCTCACGTACTGCGCATTGTATGACGCAGGAGTAGGTCTTGCAGCGGGACCTGGAGCTGCGCCTCCCATGAAACTACCGACCAAGTCAGAATAACCCACTTGGTATCGATTCGCATCTTCGTGTACATGCACCCTATTCGGCACCAACTGCTTACATTGATTATCCCCGCCACGCGCAATACTTTTTTCTCCGGAAAATTCCGATGGCATAGTCGACAACGCCCTTCCCCCCATCAAATCGGCCTCAGTCTCCAACCCTGCATCTTCATTAATTTGTACTCCGCCCTTCATCTGCATCGTCGGTTTAACCCTTCCCTGCGCCTGTTGCACCACATGCCATGCCTCATGCGGCAAATGCTGCTCCTGTCCCGCCGCTACATGTATTTCACTACCTTGCGCGTAAGCATGTGCATTTAACCGTGCCGGTTTATCGGAATTATAGTGAACCTTTACATGATCCATATTCATGCCCGATAGCGATTCAATACCGGCTTTAAGTTGGCTAGGTAAACCAGTGTTATTGGGTTTTAGCGTTTCCGCGCTAGCCTCGCGCTGCGCCGTTTTACCTGTAGGCTTTGCTTGCAAAGACTTTTCTTCCTCTACCCGCTGCACTTCCTCCGCCCCTGGTGCTACTCGGGGCTGCGTTATAGTACCTACCGCTATTTGTGCCTGCAACGCTTGCATTCTTTGGATTTGTGGACTGCTATGCATTTTGGCTTGTAGAGCTTGGAGTCTTTGCTGCTGAAGACTATTGCCCATCATCGTCTGCATAGCTCTTAACTGCGCGGTTTCCGGACGGTTATCATCAAAGGTTGTTTGCGGCTCCGCAATAAATTGCGCCGTGCGTTGCGACGTTGGGTTTTGTTGTTTGGTTTGCTCGGCGGGCGTTTGTATATGGGGTCGCATGTTTGCTTAATCCTTTCGACATAGAGTAAGTTGTAATACTAGCACCCGTTTACTTTTGAAGACGTATAAGCCAGCAAAAAGGAGCACAGATAAAAACAAAGCACCTTTTTACTGAAATTCATTATACGCAAACAGGGTGTTCGTGCAAATTTGCTGCCAAAAAATGATAAAAATCACTTTATCTTTCTTTAAGATGCAATGAGCTCCCCAGCAATTAGGAATATCCCTGGCTTTCATGTGAAAGCCCCCCACAGCATAACCAGCTCAATCAAGAAGCGGCCTGAGAAAAAAATTGGAATTGAATAGAACCAAATGAGCTTTCGCCGTGGCTGCTTTGACTGAAAAGTCAACGTAGTAGTTATGCGAAGCAAAATATGAGCCGCCCTTCTAGTCTATTAATAAAGAATCGCTTCTGGAACCGTCGTGTAAAATAACCGCAGGAATACTTCAAGCTTCACTCGACCGGATCAATAGCCTATAGCTTATCATCACATTTTAAAAGCATGCGCACATCCAGCTATCTCGTCAAATGGCTTATCAGCACACCGCCGCTGCTGTTCCTGCTGATATTCTTCGCCGCGCCGGGTGCGATCATGGTGTTGACTTCATTCCGCTTGCCGGGTGAATTCGGCGGTCTGGCGCCGGTTCATATTATGTCTGGCGATGTCAGCGAAGAATCCGGTTTGACGATCGAGACCTATCAGTTTTTCTTCAGCGATTTCATCTATCTCGAAATATTTCTGAAATCCTTCGTTGTCGCCACGCTCACCACAGTGATCTGCATCGCCATGGCGTATCCGCTGGCGTTGCTGATCGCCCGCAGCCGGGAAAAATTCCGTAATTTGATGATCATGCTGGTGGTGCTGCCGTTCGCCAGCAATTTTCTGATCCGCATTTATGCCTGGATGATCATCCTCGGCCCGGAATCGGCGCTCAGCCACTTGATCAACCATGTTCTGGCGGTTTTCGGCATCGCGCCGGTCACGCTGCTGTTTTCGCCGTTTGCGGTTCTGATCGGGATGATTTACGTGCACTTACCGTTCATGATTCTGCCGCTATACACCAATCTGGAAAAACACGACCCCATCTTGCTGGATGCCGCGCAAGATCTGGGCGCGAGCCGCTGGCAGCGCTTCTGGTACGTGACCTGGCCGCAATCGCTGCCGGGTATTTTTTCCGGGTCGGCGCTGGTGTTCATTCCCGTTCTCGGCATGTTCGCCATTCCCGACATCCTGGGCGGAACCGGCGACATCATGGTCGGTAATCTGATCAAAGACCAATTTCTCGGCACGCGCGACTGGCCGTTCGGTTCGACACTGTCGATCATGCTGACGCTGGCGGTGCTGGTCATCGCCGGATTATTCGCCCGGCTCGCCAAACCGGTTACCAAGATCACCTGACCATGACCCGCCCAGATAAACCCGCCGCCAGGCAGCATCGCCAAACCGCTTTGTGGGTCGTATCAATCGGGGTGTACACTTTTTTGTATATCCCGCTGATCATCGTCATCGTATTTTCATTTAACGACTCGAAACTCAATGCCGAGTGGGCGGGGTTCACGCTGCATTGGTACCGGGCTTTGCTAAATGATCATGAAATGCTGCTGGCCGCGCGCAATTCACTGATCATCGCCGTCAGCGCCAGCACCATCGCCACGATCCTGGGAACCATGGCCGGTTTGGCGATTCACCGCTACAAGCTGAAAGTATTGCCGGTGCTGGCGTTCACCCCGGTCGCCATGCCGGAGATCCTGCTCGGCGTCTCGTTGTTGCTGTTTTTTCTGCAAGTGCTCAACCTGACTCTCGGCATGATTTCGATCATCATTGCGCACACGACTTTTTGCATCGGATTTGTCGCGATTATCGTGCGCGCGCGTTTGCAAGGCATGGACGAATCCATTTTCGAGGCCGCGCGCGATCTCGGTGCAACGCCGTGGCAGACTTTCCGGCAAATCACCCTGCCCTTGATCAGGCCGGCCATCATCGCCGGAGCTTTAATGTCGTTCACGCTGTCGATCGACGATTTCGTCATTACTTTCTTCACTAAAGGCGTCGGCGAACCGATTCTGCCGATTCAGATCTACACGATGATCAAGGTGGCGGTCACACCGGAAGTCAATGCCATCTCCACCTTGCTGATGCTGCTAACGTTGACGCTGATCATCATCGCTTCACGATTCGATAGCAGTATGCTGGGTGACTCCAGGTAATCATGCTCCACTGGTTACAGTTGCAGCTTCCGCTCACAACGACCATTCTCGCGCTGTCATTGACGCTGGGCGGTTGCGTGCAACGCCCTGCCGCTTCCGGTCACGCCGGCGCCAACGTCCTGCAGCTATTCAACTGGAATAATTACATCGCACCGCAAACCGTGCAGCACTTTGAGGCTTTGTGTGATTGCCACGTCGAACAGGATTATTTTTCCGATAACGAAGAAATGCTGGCCAAACTGGCTGCCGGCGCCACCGGCTACGATTTGATCGTCCCGACCGGCAACGCCATGGATACCTTGATCCGCCAAGGCGTTCTGGTGCCGCTGGATAAAACCTTGCTACCGAATCTGAAGAATATTCACCCCGCTTATCTGAAAACGCAATTCGACCCGGAAAACCGCTATTCCGTCCCGTATGCCTATACGCTCACGTTATTGGGATTCAATACCAACAAAATTCGCGAGCTGGGTTTGCCGGTGGATACCTGGGCGCTGATTTTCGAACCGGAATACCTGAAGAAAATAAAAGGGCGTGTGACGGTGCTGGACAGTCCGCGCGAGTTGATGGCTGCGGCATTGTTATATTTGGGTTATGCGGCAAACGATCAGGATGAGGCGCACTGGAATCAAGCGAAGGAATTGATTATCCGCGCCAAACCCTATTGGGCGGCATTCAGCAACACCAGCTACATCCGTGAAATCGCCATCGGCGATTTATGGGTGGTGCACGGTTATTCGAACGATTTATTTCAGGCCGCGCAGGATGCGCAAAAAACCGGGCGGCATTTCACTATCGATTACGCTATTCCCAAGCAAGGCGCGGTGATGTCGCTGGACAGCATGGTGTTGCATAAGAGCGGGAAACACCCTGATTTGGCGCACCAATTCATTAATTTCATGCTCGACGGCAAGAATTCCGCCGAGCTGACCAATCTGATCGGATCCGGCAATCCGAACACGGCGGCAAAACCGTATATCCGGCCGGAACTGGTGCATAACCAAGTGATATTCCCGGACGACGATACCTTGGCACGGCTGGAAATGATCACCGACCTGAATCATCAGCAGCGCCGGATACTCAGCCGCATTTGGACGGAAATAAAATTGCGTTAAACTTACCCTCTTTCAAATTCTTTCCGGGAATACTCATGAGTTATTATCAGCACCATGTTTTTTTCTGCACCAATCAACGTGAAGGCGGCGCCAAATGCTGCAACAATTTCGGCGCGCAGGAACTGCGCGATTACGCCAAGCAGCGCATCAAATCACTCAAGCTGGACGGCAAGAAAAAAATCCGCATCAACAACGCCGGTTGCCTCGATCGCTGCGACGAAGGCCCAGTGATCGTCATTTACCCGGAAGAAACGTGGTACACCTACATCGACAAGGACGACATCGACGAAATTATCGACGAGCACCTGATCAAGGGCAATGTCGTGGAACGCTTGAAAATCTGATCAGCACCGGTTTTCTACATAGTTGAGAACAATAGTTTGTCCATCCTCACGCAGAAATTTTTCATCGATGGCCCAGCGGGTAAGCTGGAAACCGTTCTGGGCGAACCCGATTCAGCACCGAAGGGAATCGCCGTCATTGCACACCCGCATCCGCTACACGGCGGAACGATGGACAACAAAGTCGTGCATACCTTATTCAGCACTTTGCTGGAACTTCAGTTCATCACGGTAAAATTCAATTTCCGCGGTGTCGGCCGCAGCGAAGGTAGCTTTGGGCAGGGTGTCGGTGAAATCGAGGATGTCATCGCAGTGACGCAGACGATTCGCAATCAATTCAGCCATCAGTTCCCGGAAATTCCGTTGCTGCTGGCGGGATTTTCATTCGGCGGCGCCATTCAGTTGCACGCGGCGGAGGAATTGGCGCCCGAATTTCTGCTTCTGGTCGCGCCGTCGGTGGTTAATCTGCAAGCACCGCCGGTACCGGAGACGACACAATATGCTCTGATCATACAAGGCGATAAAGACGATATCGTATTGCCCGAAGCGGTCTTAGGTTGGGCGGAACCGGCGGCGCAACCGGTTGTGATCGTACCCGGCGCGGAGCATTTCTTTCACGGCAAACTGACGCTGCTCAAGCGGCTGGTTTTCGATCATTTCGCGCACAGAATTTGAAACCGGATTTAGCCGATTCTATTCGACAAGCCGATGTTGGATGGCGTAACGAACGAGTTGCGCATTATTTTTCATATTCATCTTTTCCAGAATGCGCGAGCGGTAAGTGCTGACCGTTTTGACACTGAGCGCCAGTTTGTTGGCGATCGATGTTAATGACTCTCCGGCGACGATCAGTTTGAAAACATGAAACTCCCGATCGGAGAATGTGGTGTGCGTTAATTTATCCGATTCCATGACCGGGTTGAATAACAGCTTCTCAGCCAATTCCGGATTGACGTATTTGCCGCCTTTCGCCAGGCGGCGAATCACGGTAATCAACTGATCGGTCGGACTGTCTTTGGTCAAATAACCGGAAGCGCCGGAACGAATAGCCCGGATCGCATATTCTTCTTCCGGGTACATGCTGAGAACCAATACACACGACGAAGCATTGGCCGATAAAATTCTTTTCAGTATGTCCAAACCGTTGATATCGGGCAGATTAATATCCAACAATGCAATATCCCAGTCGGACTCCCGCGCTTTCTTGAGAATATCCTTGCCGTCGGTAGCTTCGGCAACCACATTGATATCATCCGTTTCGTTAAATATCCTTTTCAAGCCATCGCGAAATAAAGCGTGATCATCCGCAATCAGAACGTTAATCATGGACTAATTCCCCAACGTTTGTTACCGCAATGGTCAGCGGTATTTTAAGTGTCACCACACTGCCCTTGAAGGGTTTACCAGATATTTCAAGCTTGCCGCCAAATTGCTGCGTTCTCTCTTTCATGCCAATAATTCCAAATGACTCGGGATTCAGCAGCTGTGATTCCGTTATACCGACACCATTATCCTTAATAATAATCACAATATCGTTATCATCTTCGATGAGCTCAATATCCACGCTCGTGGCTTGCGAATGCCGGGTTATATTGATAAAAATCTCCTGAATAATTCTAAAAATACTGGTTTCAAAGTTCTTGTTACTGCAACATATGGTCGATATGACCGATTCCAAGTGGCATTTAATATTCGTGCGCTGTTCAAATTCACGCACCAGCCACTCGATCGCGCCATACAGGCCGAGATTATCCAGCACATTGGGGCGCAAATTCACCGACACCCGGCGCGCGGTCTCGATCGCTTCCCCCGTTAAGGCGTAGAGCGATTTTACCCGCTCATGCATCGGGTCTGCCGTAATCTTTTTCGACAACCAATCCAGATCCATTTTCAGAACGGTCAATGTACCGCCCAGCACATCGTGGATTTCGCGGCCTATCCGGGTTCTTTCCTCTTCCCTGACATCTTGCAGATGCGTGGTCAGATGGCGCAAGTTCTCAATCATCCGTTTGCGTTCCGTAATGTCTTCGATCATGCATAAGTGACAGACTTCATGATTATTCATCGTTTCAAACGGTACCAGCGACATTTCGATCCAGATGACGGACATATCCGGACGCAGCACTCTTTTTACTATTTTACTGTCATGCGGTTGATGACGAATAAAAAGTTCAATATCCTTTTGATAAGAAAGGACATCATCAGGATGAATAATATCCGCTTGATGAATGCTCAGCAGTTGATCCACGCTTCGCCCCGCGATACAGGCATACATGGGATTCACATCGTAGTATTTCCCCGTCTGCAAATTGATCAGGGCGATGCCGAGCGGCGCTTTCTCAAAAACGGTCTGGAACCGCCTTTGCGCTTTTCTGTTGCTTTCTTCAATGCGCTTGCGTTCAATCGAATAGCGGATGACGCGCGCCAATACGCCTTCGGTCAGACTTCCCTTGACCAGATAATCCTGAGCGCCCGCTTTGATCGCTTTGATGGCGAGTTTCTCATCGTTCCTGAACGATAAGACCGCAATCGGTATGCTCGCCGCATGTTCGCGCAATTGATTGATCGTTGTAATGCCGTCGCTATCCGGTAAAGTGAGGTCCGACAGAATCAAATCAAACGAGTGCCGGCGGATTAACTCAAGCGCGGAGCTTAGCCGCTCGGTATGGACCAAGGTAATTTGATCGCCCATTGCTTGCTGCAAATCACTTTGCACCAGTAAGGCATCCGTTTCGTTATCCTCAATCAATAAAATATGAATCTTGGATGAAGTCATGATGTAATCAGGGCTCGGATAGAATGGAGGAAGTAAACCAAAAATCCTTAATCGATTTCGCGGTTCGAATACAGTCGTCAAAATCGACCGATTTTCTGACATAGCTATTGGCATGATGGTCGTATGCCGCTTTGACATCTTCCTTGGTGATGGAAGATGTATAAATGATGACGGGGATGGTCTTCAATTCAGAATTCGATTTCAACTCCGCCAAAACTTCCAATCCGCTTTTTCTCGGCATATTGAGATCCAGCAAGATAATATCGGGGCGCGGCGCGTTCGAATACTCGCCCTGCTGCTGCAAGAACTCCAGCGCATAAACGCCGTCCTCGGCTACATGCACTTCACTGTTTGCTTCACAGAATGCAAATGCCTCTTTGATCAATAAAACATCGGTCGGATTATCATCGATCATCAGAATTATTTTGGGGTGGGTATTATTTTTGTGATACATCGTGATAATTTATCAGTTCTTTGGAATTGTGAAGTAGAATGAAGAGCCTACATTAGGCGCCGATTTAACCCAAATCTTTCCGCCGTGATGTTCCACCACTTTCTTGCAGATGGCCAAGCCAATGCCGGTGCCGGCATACTCGCGCCGGCTGTGCAGACGCTGGAATACTCGAAAAATACGCTCGAGATATTGCTCTTCAATACCAATTCCGTTATCGGTAACGGAAAAAATCCATTCACGCTGATTTTCTTCAACGCCGATGTGTATCTGCGGTGGCTGATTTCTGCGGAATTTGAGTCCGTTATTGATCAGATTGGTAAATAACTGAATAAATTGGAAGCGTATGCCTTTGACCAGCGGAAGCTTATCGTGCGTCACAATCGCATTACACTCGCCAACGACGACGGATAAATCCGTCAACACGTTTTTCAATAACTGTTCGCAATCAATTTCAATCAGCGATTGACTGGCATTAACCTGTGCATATGTCAGCAGGTCATCAATCAGCACTTGCATACGATTGGTACCGGCCACCGCATGCGAAATCAAATCCTTGGCTCGTTCATCCAACTGATGATCGCAGTATTTTTTGAGTAACTGAACGAAGCTATTGATAGCACGAAGCGGCTCTTGCAGATCATGCGTAACGACATAGGCGAATTGTTCCAACTCATCATTTGAACGGGCCAATTCCGTTACCTGTTCTTCCATTCTTTGTTCCAATTGCTTGTAATTCGTTACCTCAGTCCGTATCCCCACATATTGATAGGGAGATCCGTTTTTATCGAGAAATGGCACTATGGTTGTATCAACCCAATAGAATGTACCGTCTTTAGCACGATTTTTGATCTCTCCGCGCCACACATCACCTTTCGTAATAGTAGCCCATAAATCTTTCATGAATTCTTTAGGGTGATAGCCGGAATTGACAATACGATGATCTTGCCCGATTAACTCTTCGGCGGAATATTTGGAAACCTGGCAGAATTTCTCATTAACATACCGTATCTTTCCGGATTTTTCGGTTATTGCGACGATGGCATGCGCGTTAAACACGTTTTCAATCATGCGCACATCATTCAGCAATACATTCTGCACAGCAACCCGCTGATTTTGTTGCCACCATGTTGCGAGATCATGTGCGATATTTTTTAAAAACGCAGTATCTTCATTTTCCGACCAGCTCGCCACATCGATATCTTCGGAAAAGACACCCACTTGACCGGCCGTGACGCCGTCAACCGTTACCGGCACCAAATATTGATACGTTAAAAGGCGCACTGATTTGCTCGCTGTAAAGCACTTTCCATCAATCTCAACGAACGGAAAGACCCGATCACACGGCAGCCACGCAAATCTCATATGCTCAATCAACTGCCGGCACAAATCGTCGACCGCGCGAGCTGTCAGCATGACACGGGAAATTTCATATAAACATGACAGTTTGATTAGCGGCGCATGTATTTTAATCTCAGTCGGTTCCGGATAATCATTCTCGCCGCGCGAAACATAGGAAACAAACTGAGTTTCGTGCGTTTTTATATTACCATTCGATCCTTCTTTGGAATCCGCTGCTTGATCAGCGGTTACCTTCCACAGCGCATCCGGGTAAAATTTTTCAATCCAGTTGGACTCTTTTTGTGCATTCATTCGCTATTAATCCGTACACATATCTAGTATCTGTTTGTCATCGCCATCTATCAGTGACCAATGAGTTATTCCTTCTCCACCGGATGATTTATTAATATCAATAATCGCAAATAGTATCTTCCTAATGGATTAAAAACTATAGGAATATTCTGATTGTATTTTCTATTGATTGAGTTAATCACTTAATCTTATTCAATAAAATTTAGCAAAGATTTAAGTGTTACATCACAAAAATCGCATAAAACTAAATTTCGTTTCAGCAAAATTTTGCTATTAACCAACACGGCAACAATTCCTCGATTGCATGCTAGCTGAACTAATCGTTCAGCGATTTCTTGAAAACAGGGCAATTTATCAACCTATTCCCAGCTTACAAAGAGATTTTCCGATTGAAATCCGCGCCGGACAATCTTTAACATCAAATTCGCAATAGCATGGCAAATCAATAGGATAATTCTTACTTTCTATACGTTATATTTTTTCCAATAAAAGAAGAAACCACTGACAGAATATATTGATTTATATACCGTAAGCCTAATCTCACACAAACGATTCCCAGAAGGATAAATCATGAGACTTAATCTCCCGGTTACCAATACCGAATATCCCATTGATGATGATACGTTAATTGTATCAACAACCGATACCAAGGGTAGGATAACCTATATCAATTCCACATTTGTCGAAGTCAGCGGTTTCTCGGAAGAAGAATTGCTCGGCAAAGCACATAATATTGTGCGTCACCCGGATGTTCCCCCCGAAGCGTTTGAAGATTTGTGGGCAACACTGAAGCAAGGTTTACCGTGGACCGGACTGGTTAAAAACCGTCGTAAAAATGGCGACTTCTATTGGATCAATGCCAACGCAACACCGCTGATAGAAAACGGCAAAGTAACCGGTTATTTATCGGTTCGCACCAAAGCTTCACGTGCGGAAATCGAGCGGGCGGCTCCCATCTATCAACAAATCCTGGAAGGTAAGGCAAAAAACCTGAAAATCGAGAAAGGCCAAATCGTACGCACCGATTTCGTTGGAAAACTGCAAGCTTTCTTCAAGATGACGACCAAAAAACGCATTGCACTTGCGATGACGATACCCGCGCTCTTTTTATTGGCTGCAGGCGGCATCGGCTGGTGGGGACTGTCGCAAACACAAGCGCCCGCATCACTCGGCAGCATGATTGCCGCAGTTACGGCAATCGGCATCGCATTGATCGCTTATCTTGCCTATGGCATGGCTAAGAATACGCTGTCACCGCTAAAACAAGCCATTGATATCGCCAATAAACTTGCCGGCGGGGATTTAACGCACAAATTTTCCATTAACCGCAGTGATGAGTTCGGTGAATTACTGAAAGCATTGAGTCAAATGGGTGTCAACTTGCGCGCAACGGTACTGGATGTGCAAAAGAATGCGGCATCGGTACGCCTGGCAACCGGAGAGATCGCCTCGGGAAACCTGGATCTCTCGCAACGCACGGAAGAACAAGCTTCTTCACTGGAAGAGACTGCTTCCAGCATGGAAGAACTTACCGCAACCGTGCGCCAAAACACCGACAACTCCATTAATGCCAACCAGATCGCGATAACAGCCAGCGATATCACTGCCAAAGGCGGCAAAATGATGAATGAGGTCATCACCAAAATGTCGTCGATTAGCGAGAGCTCAAGCAAAATTGCCGACATCATCGGCGTTATCGACGGTATCGCCTTTCAAACCAATATCCTGGCGCTCAATGCAGCGGTAGAAGCAGCGCGAGCCGGCGAGCAAGGCCGCGGCTTCGCCGTGGTAGCGACAGAAGTCCGCAACCTGGCGCAAAGGAGCGCAACCGCCGCAAAAGAAATCAAAGCATTGATCGATGATTCGGTAAAACAAGTCGAGGAAGGTGCCGCATTAGTCGATAAAACAGGCAAAACCATGGATGAAATTGTAGCGGCGATAAAAAATTTAACGGCAATCATGTCGGATATTACTTCAGCATCCAGAGAACAAAACACCGGTATCGAACAGATCAACCAAGCCGTAACACAAATGGATGATGTCACACAACAAAATGCCGCCCTGGTCGAACAAGCCGCAGCCGCAGCCGCTTCGCTGGAACAACAGGCATACGAATTGGTTGGCGCTATCTCCATCTTCAATCTGTCGCAAAATAGCGCAAAAAGACCGGGTTCCGTAGTCCGCCTGGCTAACAAGAGAAACGCAGAGCTGGTCGAACGGGATGAAAACGATATCGTTCATAATAGCAGCGCAAAATTGCCGAAAAGGAAAAAAATCGCCGCTGGCGGCGGCGACAACCATTGGAATGAGTTTTAGGGAAGAATCATGACCATTCTCTGATATATCCGGGGCCTTAACCGCAATGGCCGGCGTAACAGCCGGCCATTGCTGTTTTAGAATCGGCACAAATTCGGTATATTTAGCGCAATTCAACATCGATCGATCATCCGAATGCCGCAACGAAAAATAATGCTTATGCATGAAAATGCAATCCCCAGGTACACAGGAAATTACACTGCACCCTCTTGGTTACCCGGCGGCAATCTGCAAACGCTCTACCCTTATTTCAAAAAACCGGCGCAGCTGTTTACCTACCGGCGCGAGCGCTGGGAACTCGACGACGGCGATTTCATCGATGTTGATTGGTGCGACGGCCCGGACGAATCCCCCCTGATGGTATTTTTCCACGGCTTGGAAGGCGGCTCGTCCAGTCACTATATCCTCAGCATGATCAACAGCTTGAAACGCCATCGCTGGCGCAGCGCCGTGATTCACTTCCGCGGCTGCTCCGGTGAACCGAATCGTTTATCGCGCGCGTATCACGCCGGAGATTCCACCGAGATTGATTGGATGCTGCGGCGCATCACCGGTCAGACCAAAACAAAGGAATCAGCTCAACCGGTGTATGTCATGGGGGTTTCACTGGGCGGCAATGCGCTATTGAAATGGCTAGGCGAGCAAGGCGAACACGCCCGGGAATTCATCGCAGGCGCCGCAACCGTATCCGTGCCGCTTGATTTGGCGGCTGCCGGTTCAGCTCTGGACAAAGGGTTTAATCAAGTATACACGCGCCATTTCCTGGATACGCTGAAAGAAAAGGCATTCGACAAGCTCCAGCAATTTCCCGGCTTATTCGATGTTCCAGCACTGAAGAAATGCGCTTCGATTTATGATTTTGACAATATCGTCACGGCTCCCTTGCATGGATTCCGCGATACCGACGATTACTGGCGGCAATCCAGCAGCAAGCAGTGGCTGCCGCATATCCGGGTTCCGACGCTGGTGATCAACGCGCGCAACGATCCGTTCATGCCGGCGTCGGTGCTGCCGTCGCAGGCTGAAGTCTCGGGCGATGTCACCCTGGAATTTCCAGAGGAAGGCGGACACGCCGGATTCATGCAAGGACCGTTTCCAGGAAAACTGGATTGGCTGCCGCAAAGAATCCTCGGTTTTTTTCACCATCAGTGCCAGCAAAGCGCCTTAGGGAAGTTCTGAAAAAGGTAGCGGGCGACGATCAGGCAAGGCGAAATCGGGTAAAAAAAGCGCAGTTTACGAAAAGTAAATGAGCATTTTGAGCCCGATTTCAACGTGGCATGATCGAGCGTAGTAGCTTTTCGGTGCTTCCTCAGAAAAACCGCGTAACGAAAGCACGCTCCATATTCCGGGCTAACGGTATTTTGACGCGATGGCCGCTGCCAGGCGCGATTTGCACCGGCCGCCCTGCAGTATCCAGCATCTGCGCTAATTCGACAATCTGATTGCCGGATGGGTGAATGATCTCGAGACGATCACCGACCTGAAAGCGATTCTTCACCAAAATCTCCGCCATACCGTTGGCTTCATCGAAACCGGTGACATCGCCGACGTATTGGCTGCGGTTGGATTCCGAATGCCCGCGCAAATAATTTTGCGTTTCATGGGTGCTGTGGCGCTGGTAAAAGCCGCTGGTGTAACCGCGATTGGCCAAGCCTTCCAGCTCGCCCAGCAGCGCCAGATCAAACGGTTTATCGGCCACGGCGTCGTCGATCGCTTTACGGTAAACCTGCGCCGTGCGCGCCACGTAATACAAAGACTTGGTGCGCCCTTCGATTTTCAGCGAATCCACGCCGATCTTGACCAGCCGCTCGACATGCTCGACCGCACGCAAATCCTTGGAATTCATGATGTACGTGCCGTGTTCGTCTTCCATGATCGGCATCAATTGGCCGGGGCGTTCCTTTTCTTCGATCAGATACACTTGATCGGCCGCCGGATGCCGTTCGACCGGTCCGCACCCGCCGGACAGGGCGGATTGCTCCGATTGCTGCATCACCTGACCAAAATCGAAATCGATTTTCCCGATCTCCTGAATATCGCCGCTCGGATTTTCTTCGGCGGGTTTCACTTTGTAATCCCAACGGCAGGAATTGGTGCACGTGCCCTGATTCGGATCGCGGTGATTGAAATAACCCGACAGCAAGCAGCGCCCGGAATACGCAATACACAATGCGCCGTGCACGAAAACCTCCAGCTCCATATCCGGGCAAAGATCGCGAATCTGCGCCACTTCATCCAGCGACAATTCACGCGACAAAATCACCCGTGTCAGGCCGATTTTCTGCCAGAACTTGACACCCATATAATTCACGGTATTGGCCTGTACCGACAAATGAATCGGCACCTCCGGCCATTTTTCCCGCACCATCATAATCAACCCCGGATCGGCCATAATCAGCGCATCCGGTTTCATGGCAATAATCGGCGCCATATCGTCCAGATAAGTCTTAATCTTGGCGTTGTGCGGCATGGCGTTACTGGCCACTAAAAATTTCTTGCCCAGGGCGTGCGCTTCGGCAATACCGGTTTTAATTTGTTCCAAGGCAAATTCATTGTTACGCGCCCGCAGCGAATAACGCGGCTGTCCGGCGTACACCGCATCGGCGCCGAACGCATAGGCGATGCGCATTTTGTCCAAGGAACCGGCTGGAAGTAAAAGTTCTGGTGATTTCAACATAAGGTAAAATAACGTTCGATTAATATTAATCAATGACAGCGTCAGCGGATCTGAATTGTAACACCATGCCAACCCACCCTGCTTTCATTCACTTGCGGCTGCACAGCGAATTTTCCATTCTGGACGGCACGATCCGCATTCCCGACGCCGTTGCGAAAGCGGTAGCGGATCACATGCCGGCATTGGCGCTGACTGATCTCGCCAATCTATTCGGCTTGGTCAAATTCTACCAAAGCGCCTATAAAAACGGCGTCAAGCCGATTCTCGGCTGCGATGTCTGGATCACCAACGAATCCGACCGCAACAAACCGGTCCGGTTGTTACTGCTGTGCCAATCGCATGCCGGTTATTTGCTGCTGTCGCGCTTGTTGTCGCGCGCCTACCGCGAAAACCAATATCACGGCCGGGCCGAAATCCGAGAATCGTGGCTGCATCCCGATGAGTCGGGCACACAAGGATTGATCGCACTGTCCGGCGGACGCTTCGGCGACATCGGCCTGGCCATTTTGCAGAATAATCCGCAACAAGCGGAAGTTCAGACCCGTAAATGGGCCGATTTGTTTCCCAATCGTTTTTATCTCGAACTCCAGCGCGACGGGCACGCTAACGAAGCCATGCTGGTGCAGCAATCGCTAGCATTGGCGCGGAAATTCGATTTGCCCGTCGCCGCCACGCACGCGGTGCAATTTCTCAATGCCGACGATTACCGCGCGCACGAAGCGCGGGTGTGCATCGCCGAAGGTTACACGTTGGAAGACAAGCGCCGTCCGAAGCATTTCACCGGGCAGCAATATTTCAAAACCCAGGAAGAAATGGCGCAATTGTTCGCCGACATCCCGAGCGCGCTAGCCAACACCGTGGAAATCGCCAAGCGTTGCAACTTGGTATTGGAATTGGGCATCAACCGTTTGCCGCTGTTTCCAACGCCGAATAACGAAAGCCTGGATCAGTATTTGCAAGACCAAGCGGCGGCTGGCCTGCACGAGCGCATGCTGCACCTGTTTCCGGACGAACAAACACGCGCCGGTAAGCTGCCAAAATATCAAGCGCGCCTGGAATTTGAAGTGAACACCATCATCCAGATGGGATTCGCCGGGTATTTTCTAATCGTTGCCGACTTTATCAACTGGGCCAAGCATAACAACGTGCCGGTCGGCCCCGGGCGCGGTTCCGGTGCGGGTTCGCTGGTGGCGTACTCGCTCGGCATCACCGATCTCGATCCGCTACGCTACGATTTGCTGTTCGAGCGTTTCCTGAACCCGGAGCGGGTATCGATGCCGGATTTCGATATCGATTTTTGCCAGGACCGGCGTGAACTGGTGATCGACTATGTCAAGCAACGCTACGGCACCGGCAAAGTGTCGCAAATCGCCACCTTCGGTTCGATGGCGGCAAAGGCGGTGATCCGCGACATCGGCCGGGTGATGGATTTGCCGTACAACTTCGTCGATCAGCTCGCCAAGCTGGTGCCGTTCGAAATCGGCATGACGCTGAAAAAAGCGCGCCAGCTCGAACCGCAACTCAACCAGCGCGCCGCCGAAGAAGAAGACGTGCGCAACCTGCTGGAACTGGCGGAAAGCCTCGAAGGCATCACGCGCAACATTGGCATGCACGCCGGCGGTGTGCTGATCGCGTCGAGCGAGATCACCGACTTTTGCCCAATTTACTGCACCGAATCCGCCGATTCGGTCGTTAGTCAGCTCGATAAGGACGATGTCGAAAAAATCGGTCTGGTGAAATTCGATTTTCTCGGTCTGCGCACGCTGACGATTCTCGACCGCGCCGTGGGCTATATCCGCCAATTGCATCCGAACGACGATCCGTCCGCCCCGCCTTTTTCACTGGAAACACTGCCGCTTGATGACGATGCGACCTACGCGCTGATGCGCAAAGGCAATGCAGTCGGCATTTTCCAGTTTGAATCGCGCGGCATGATCGACCTGTTGCAAAAAGCCCGGCCGGATCGTTTCGAGGACATCATCGCGCTGGTGGCCCTGTACCGCCCCGGCCCGATGGATCTGATTCCGGAATTCATCGACCGCAAGCACGGCCGGAAAAATATCGAATATCTCGATCCCCGCTTGGAGCCGATTCTCGGTCCCACCTACGGCATTATGATTTATCAGGAACAAGTGATGCAGATCGCCCAAGTGATCGGCGGCTACAGCCTCGGCAGCGCCGACTTGCTGCGGCGCGCGATGGGCAAGAAAAAAGTCGAAGAAATGGCGCAGCAGCGCGACATTTTCGTCACCGGCGCAGTCAACAACAACTTAAGCGAGGATAAGGCCACCGAATTGTTCGGTTTGATGGAAAAATTCGCCGGTTACGGCTTCAACAAATCGCATGCCGCCGCTTACGCGCTGATCGCATTCCAGACCGCGTACCTGAAAGCGCATTACCCCGCCGAATTCATGGCGGCGTGCATGTCCGCCGACATGGACGACACCGACAAGGTGCAGATTTTTGTCGAAGACAGCATCGCCAACGGCCTGACGATCCTGCCGCCGGACATCAACCTGTCCGCTTACCGTTTCATCCCGGTCGACGGCAAAACTATCCGCTTCGGTCTCGGCGCCGTCAAAGGCACGGGAGAATCGGCGGTTAATTCGATCATCGCGGTGCGCGAACAGGGCGGCCCTTTTACCGGCTTATTCGACTTCTGCAACCGCGTCGACCGGCGCATCGCCAATCGCCGCGTGATGGAATCGCTGATCCGCGTCGGCGCGTTCGATACCCTTGATGCCAACCGCGCCAGTTTGATGGCTTCCGTCGGCATCGCCATCGAATCCGCCGAACAACAGAGCCGGGCGGTCAGCCAGGCCAATTTATTCGGCGCAAGCGACGGCGAGCCGCACCTGCAAGCGCAACCGGCAGCGGCGGAACCTTGGACCGACCGGGAAAAACTGCGCCAGGAAAAAATCGGCCTGGGTTATTATTTCAGCGGTCATCCATTCGATACCTACGCGCCGGAACTGAAACGCTTCATCCGCACCCGTTTGGACCGGCTGAATCCCAGCCGCGAACCGCAACTGATCGCCGGCATCATCCACTCGCTGCGCGTACAAATGACACGCCGCGGCCGTATGGGCGTCATCAACCTGGACGACGGCAAAGCGCGCCTCGAAGTGGTCGTTTTCAGCGAACTGTTCGACGCCAACCGCACCTGGCTGAAAGAAGATCAACTACTGATCGCCGAAGTAAAAATCAGCAACCGTAACTACAACGGCGAAGAAGGCGACGAACTGCGCATCACCGCCGAACAGCTGTATGATTTCGCCGGAATCCGCTCACGCTTCGCCAAGCAACTTAAAATCCACTGCGACGCTTCCACCATCGGACAAACCGCCAGCCTCAAAGCTTTACTGACGCCCTTCACCCCCCAAGCGCAAAAACCGTATGCGAACTACTGCCCGGTCACACTGGTTTACCGCAACGACCTAGCCAGTAGCGAACTGGAATTGGGAAACGACTGGCGTATTTATGTGCACGACGATTTGCTGCAATCGTTGCAGGCGCATTTCAAGGATGGGAATGTTGAGGTTGGTTATTGAGTAGAAGAAAATACTTATGCCAGGAAAAACGTTCAAAGAAGCCATGGAATTATTTACCGGCAATGATGATGCGGATGGAAAAAATAAACACAGCGCCACACAACGAATCGATTTTACTTGTGCAACCGACTATCGGTATTTTTCCTACAGTGAACGAGTGGCTATCAGTGCCATGCGCACCAACTCTGTCATACGGCGAACTCCGGTTTTTTGCCGGATATGCTGAATGTGAGAGCGTATCGTCGCGAGGCTTACATTTGAACTTTGTGCGATTTCTTCGGGTGTGGCATCTTGCATCAGACCGAGTAAAACTTGTTGCTCAGACGCTGTCATATTAAACAAAGTGCAAAATGCGCGAAGTGTCTCTTGTTTGATTTCCTGGTTTTTTTCGATCAAAAGTAAATAATGCGCATGATGAGTTAATGGCCAAATCGCCGCTTCTTTAAGCGGTGTTAAACGCGCATGGTGTGTTTCTTTGATTGTACCGAGTTGCGTGGAGGTGAACACGATTTCCGCATGATGCCCACGATTCACCAATGCAATCGCTTCCTCAATGCTTGGGCTTGCGTGATGCCCGAGTGCAATGAGGCGTTCATGCCTGATTTTGATTAAACCCTGATGACCACTTAAAAGCCGCGTTGCAGCAGCATTGCATTTTATGATTTTTCGATTTTCATTTAGCACGAATAGAGCGTGACCGATCGAATCGACAATGGATTCTTCCAATACATTTTTCTGCTCTGAAAGTTTGAGCTGGGAAGTGATACTAAACGCGCGATTGAGATGGTGTGCGAGATGGTGCAAATTCATCCGGTCGCTTTCTTGGAAGCTATTCTGGCCGACGCCGCGAAAAAAACAGAGTATGACTTTCGGTGTATTGGGATTGTCATCCCAAAGATTGGTGGAAAGCACATCGCTGATGTTTTGTTCCGCTAACCATTCGTTATAAAAAGTACTTTTCAGAAAACTGCGCCGATCCACCAGCATGCCGCCAGTAAGTGTCTTGCCCCCGCCATTCAAACCCTTATTGATACCCGCTTGCACCCAGATATCATGCTCTCGCCAGTAGCTTCGATAATCTTTGCCGTAGTCGCTCGGAATATTCTGACTGAGTAAAAAAGGATTATCGTAATTCTGCACTTGTAGACCGATCATATTAATCGCACTGGCATTGAGATAAACGCTCAGTCGGTTAAGCGTATCTTTCCATTTGACCGGATTAAGCGCCGATTCATAAATAGCATCCACCAGTGCCTCATGCGTAGGTCTGTTGTTATTCATCGTGACTCCCCTATCACAAATTTTCCTACAAAACAACATCAGAATTGATGATGCGGAGCATATCATAGTATTGAGAGAATGGTTTTTGATTTAATTGATGATGTATAGAAGAAAGATACTTAAGGATTGAGTCCGTAAACTGCTGTAAAAAATTAGGCGGTAGCCATCACTCCGACTCGGTAAATTAAGAATGACATAACCAAAAACAATTTAAAGGAGAATATTAATTATGAAATCAAAGCTGTCACAGATACTCTTTACATTTATTATTTTGTTTGGCTTTTCAACGACAACTATAGCTACACCCGAAGCGCCAACACTAACATATTCTATTAATGGCCTCACAGTAACCGCTTCTTGGTCCGCCGTTCCAAATGCAACTGAATACAAGCTTAGTTATGCTCCTATTCCTTACACAGGTGAGGCATCTATTGGCAGTTTAGATGTTGGGAATACCACTAGCTTTTCTGCCACCCTGTGGGAAGGAGCAGCTTTTTATATTGCGGTTCAGTCAAGCGATGGAAAAGGTTTTAGTAATTACTCCAATATTGAAAGCGTTACACTTGTTACATCACCGGATGATCTCACCGGAAACTGGAATATTACTGAAACATCAGGTCCAAATAATTGTGGAGAGACACAAGGTGTTTTGAGAAGCTATGTGGGTTCGATCAATCAAACAGGGACATCAATTACCGCATCATTCGGCGGTGGGGCCTTCAGTGGTGAATTAGCAGGTAATACAATCTCCCTATCAGGTAGTATGCCAGAAGATGGTGGAACGACTTCATCCAAAATGAATATCTCTATTCTGTCAACTAATTCACTATCAGGATCAATATCTTGGACATGGTCTGGTGGCGGAGAAAGCTGCTTGGGAACAAGTTCAATTATTGGTTCCAGATAAAAAAGTGAGGCTATGTCATTTTGCCCGCAATTAGCAAACCACTATGTGAATTACTAGAGGAGAATAGAGAGAAATGAGGATTTTTCAGATTAGTTTATATATGTCTATTACTTTGTTTGTTTCTGGATGCATGTCTATCCCGGGAACAGGTGTTTCGATAAACGATCTTGTTGCACACACTGAAGATACGAAAAAAATTTATTCTCAAATGAGGAAGGAAAGTAATCACTTTTCGTCTTTCTACGATGCTTTATCAGTCGCCAACAATGATGGTGAAGGTGTTGCATTTGAGATTATTCGCTCCCCTGTTTTACAAAATTTAAGTTCTCACATTCATGAAATATCCCAAAATAAAGAACCCACAAGAAAAAATATTTCTCCGGGTGATTTCATAGCATTTGCAAAGCTGTTGGCAAAAAATCACAACGACTTATTGTCCGATCTTGAAAGGATCAATCTTGCTCAGAGTAAAGCTGTAGAGGAATTGTCTTCATTATCAATTAAGCCAGAAGATAGGCAAAAAAAGGATGAGCTTGAAAATAGGATAAGAAAGCTTGGAGTTTGGGGATTCCCTATAAAAATGGATAATAAGGAAATTAGCGTATTAGGAGTTCCAGACAATGCTCACGAAACTAATTTTGCAAAAATTTTAATACACTACCTTAAGAAATATGGATCAGGTGAGTTTGTTGATCGACAAGGAATCAATATTTCGAAGCCTAAAATCACATCAAGCGGTATTAGTGATGAAGATATCCAAGGTTTAGCGACAGTTTTCTTCGAAGCGCTTTTTGATGCGTGGCTGGGCACACCCGTTTTTTATACTCTCCAATATAAAGTGGAGCCGGTATATCATCCTGAAGCAGATATATCTAAGAAACCAGGAGAAATTCAAAACGGTATCTCAATTAAAGAATATAAGCGGATTTACTTTTCTGAATACTTTGCCAATAGTGAAGATGAACCAACAGCTAACAAATTTGTAACGAACTTAGAAATCAAAGATCAAGAAATCAATAAAGAAGAAGCCAAGTGTATCAAACGAGTCTCAAAAATAGCAGGTAAGCAATCAAAAGCACTGACTGGAATTACCCTCGGCTTTCTCAGCAATGTCAATATCAGTTTCATTTTAGGCGCCGATTTCGCGATTGGAGATAATAAAACCTTAATGCATCTTGTACAAACTGTCGCTGAGGTGACAAGTCGCCGGTGGGTAGAACATGCAACCTGGAAGGTCTTAGCTAAAAAAGATAAATCAATTTGGTGTGATTATGGATTATGAGCATAAGACTTAAATCAATTAGGGATCTCTAGACCATGCTTAGAATCATTACATTAACACTACTGATTCTATCCGGATGCAGCGCAAACCCTGCAAAATCTCAAAAGGATGAAAGCTTGATTATCAATGAACAACGTACCGATGTACTTTTTGTGCCCGGCATGGGGATGGGATTGTGGGCATCAATAATGCCCACAAAGTCTGAAGCGGAGAATTACCGGGAATGGAAAGAATTCAATCAGTTGCTCAAGGAGAATGGATTTAATCTCAAGGTTGCGGAAATTCCTGCGATGGCATCAGTAGAGGAATTATCAAAAGCGCTCATAAAATATATAAGAGAAGAGTTTCCTGCTGATCAAGGCAGGAAATTTCATATTGTCGCAAAAAGTATGGGAGGGCTGGCTGTGCGGAAGGCTTTGGCGGATACTGCCAAAAACAATACGCACTTATCCAATCAAGTCATTACATTCACAACCATTTCAACGCCGCATCAAGGCTCGCCGATCGCCAATATGCTCAAGGAAGAAGAAGCTTGTACTCCTGAAGGAAAAATTTTGATGTTTTTTTCTCCACTTTTTTCTCCGCTTAAAAAACTCTTTAGTCATAAAAAAGGCTTTGGGTTTGATGCTGCGAGCGAGGATCTAAGACCGGGTTCCGATGCGCTAAACGCGCTAAGAGCAGAAGACGATTCGAGTATGGAAGGGCGTGCCTTTAGCTTCGGCGCCAGTTTGAATTGTGATGCTGCGTGCAGATCCGAGTTCCATGATAGAAAAGAACCTTTTTCAGAAGTCCTGGCATGCTGGCATGACAAGCTCGTTACTGACGGCCACGGAGAAAACGATGGTTTAGTACCGGTGAAATTCGCAACCTACGCTTACAGTAAATATGTTGAAACTTTCGATGGCGATCACATCGCAATTTCTGAAGAAGATCCTTGGTATAAAGGAGAGCCAATCTGGCAAAAGGTTTTCTCTCGGGTTTTGGAGAATATCAAAGAATTTGAAGCGGCTGCGTCAAAATGAGAGCAGATTCTTGCGGATGCTGATCAGCGGCCTAGTAAGGTTTGTTTCTGACGAGATCGTAATCAGCGATTGCCGCCACTTACCGGTCACTTTCCCATTGTTTCCACTCAGCAAAATTGACATAGCATCCTGCGAATATTCCAGCGCTTCCTTCATGCCACCAGCGACAACACCGTTTTGCAGCGATATAAAATGCGATGGCCGCAGGAAGCACTGGAGAATTCATGGGCCGGGCCGTATGAACCCAACGTATAATCCTAAAAATTCTCATAGCGATTAATATCGAAGATACCGGAAATCAGGGGTTCCCGCTCTTTCTGCCAGGCCGTGATATCGTGCAGAATTTCCCAAAACTGCGGATGCGTGCGCCGCACGCCCCATTTGTTGACAATGTGTTCGAAGTGTTCTTCCTTTTCAGCTGCGCCCAACAACGATGCAAAGTTTTCGATATCCGCAGCCGGCACATCGAAAATGAAATTCGGATAACTGCCGGTAATGTCGGGGTATACGGTTAGGCGGTCTTTTTCCGGCTGATACCGCAATTCCTCGCCCAGTATGAATGCGACGTTGCTATGCGCACGATCCCGTAGCAAAGTATAGACCGTGCGATTATCCTTGCCGTGCTTGACTCGCACGAAGGTCACTTCCGGCAAGCGGTTGACGCCAGCCAGTTCGGCCGCTGGGCGGGCGGCGATGGCGGATAACGCTTGATCCGCTTTTTGTATCCACAGTGGCTGATCCGAACGAGCGCACTTCTCCACTTGGCAACGATTGACCGGATCGTTCGCCATCGCATTAACGGATTCAAAACGCTGGAGGATTCGCAAAGCAAGCTCTTGTTTCGGATTTTCGCTTGTAAAGCTTTCCGCCGAGGGCGATACATCGTCGATTTTTTCGTAAAAAATTCCGTATTTCAGTTTGCCCGAGTGCTGATACCAATCGTGTAGTATGACCGAGCGTTGGCCCTCCGGCATTAAGCGCAAAAAGTTGTGCTCCGAGCTATTGCGGATCAGATCGAAATACAGCCGGGTCAACAGTTGATGCGCGACATTGCCGAACACGTTGTAATTCACTACCAGTATGTAGTAAGTGCGCTCCAGCAACGGATAGTCCATCAGCCACAATGTCTGCGGAATATCACCGATCAATCCCCTGGTAACCGAGGCGCTATCGTAGTGGCGGGCGATGGTCAACAAGGCATCGCTATTCCGGCCGTCGCCATCCCAGACATGATCCAGCGATGCGCCGCCGGGGTATTGCATGACATACTGACTGCGGCGTTGCGCCAGATAGTCGTTATGATGACCGAGATACCGGAACCATTCCTCGCCCATCGCCAGCAGATCGTCGTTTTGCCCGGGCATTTCCAGCAGCGGAATGGCTTGATGCTGATAAGCGTTATTCGTGATGAAAGGATCGGACTCCGGATTTTGGAATAAAACCCAAAAACGGTCGCGTATCACGTCGGTGGCGATCTGGCCGCGGCATACCGGTCCGTGAATGACATTCCTGATATAGTATTCGGCGTTGTCCAGCATGAAACGGTAACGCGCGTACGCCGGAATGGCTGCAAACGTGGCGAACGGATTGACCCGTTCCGCATAGCTGTACCCCGGCAAATCGCCCGTCGGCCATTCCTGGGCAAAAAATAATTCATTGATGCGGCGTTGTTTAGCCTGATTAAGCGAATACGGAATCCGCCGTTTGTGCAGAATGCTGCCGCTGATCGGGCGTATGCGGTAGAAAAATGGCTGTTCGGAGTCGTCATTGGGAAATACCGTGGGGATTGGAATGATATCCCTGCCGGGTGGTGTCGATGAGCGGATTAACTCAAAGAACCGCAGCTCCCCATCCAGATCCGGAAAATACAGCGTCGCCATAAACAGGTGCTCGTACAACCAGCGCATCACCAGTTTGCCGCGATCATCAGTGCGATTGAAAAACGTTTCCCATTGCTGAATGGATGCTTTCTCACCCTTAGTCAGCATCACCGATTCATCGGTGACCACCGCGCCTTGCTTGACCCAGCCAGCCAGCAGCGCATATTCCTGATCGCTGAGTCCGGTAACGGCAAACGGCATACCACTGAGTGGATACTCGTGCGCATAATCTGAAAATTTCTCGCCGGTGACACATTGGTTTTTCCGGGTAACCCCCAATTCAATCGAGTCCGGTATCTTGCTATTTGGCGGAAACGGATACTGTTTCGCCAGTGATATCATCCCTGCAATTAGAGGCTCGGACTGTGCATTATGAGACTGCAGAATCGAATGAAAGCCGCGCTCACGCCATCCTGAAACAGTCAATTCGTCAATACCTAGCCGGGTGGGCGACAGAGCCTCAGCCCGCGCACCAACATAAATTGATTCGCGGAAAGCGCCGCGCTGTAATCCTTCGGCGCTCTCCAGCTTGAGCTGGCATGGCGCGTCGAAACAGCTATGACACGACAAGCATTTGGTTTCCAGAATGGGACGGATCTCGTCATGATACGAGACCGTTCTTTCCACGGCAGCAGGTAACGCAACCGGCGTCGGTACTTGCTGGCGGGGAGCTATCGGGTTGTTGCCGCCTTGGCAGGCGGACAACAGAAAAAATAAACAAAAGAAGAAATTGGCTGGGCGGAATAATTCCATGAAAATCCCCGGGATATGAATTCAAAATATTATTTCGCCACTTACCGCCACAGGGATCGCCGAAGTTGCCGGTAGCGCAATCGATCTACAGTGTGTTCTTGATAAACCCGGCAATCCGGATTCATGAAACCGGTTTCACCGGAAAAACAACGTATAAATCATTGAGAAGAATGAAACCCCGATCACGTTATCTGGAGGAATATGCGAGCCTAAAACAAGGATCCATTCTTGTTTCTTATTACTTTTCCAGCAACGGACTCATCGGATACTCCAGCGCCTCCTTCATCGCGACCAGCGACAACACCGCTTCGCGGCCGTCGATGATGCGGTGATCGTAGGATAACGCCAGATAATTCATCGGCCGGATGACGATCTGGCCGTTTTCGACCACCGCGCGTTCCTTGGTGGCATGAATGCCGAGAATGGCGCTTTGCGGCGGGTTGATGATCGGCGTTGACAGCATTGAGCCGAACACGCCGCCGTTGGTGATCGAGAATGTGCCGCCGCTCAGTTCTTCGATACTCAGTTTGCCGTCTTGCGCACGCTTGGCGAAATCGGCGATTTGCAGCTCGATTTCCACCGTCGACAGTTTGTCGGCATCACGGATGACCGGCACGACCAGTCCGCGCGGACTGCCGACGGCGATGCCGATATCATAGTAATCGTGATAAACGATCTCATTGCCTTCCACCGAGGCGTTGACGATCGGATATTTTTTCAACGCGGCGACAGCCGCCTTGACGAAAAACGACATGAAGCCGAGCTTGACGCCGTGTTCTTTCTCGAACTCTGTTTTGTAGCGCGCGCGCAAGTCAATGATCGCTTGCATATTAACTTCGTTGAACGTCGTCAGAATTGCTGCGGTCGATTGCGATTGCACCAGACGTTCGGCAATGCGCTGACGCAGCCGCGACATGGCGACACGCCGTTCGGTGCGCCCGCCCGTTACAATGCCTCCGGCGCTACTGCCGGTTCCGGCTTTCGCAACCGCTGCGGTTCTGCTATCCATGTACGCTTGCACGTCTTCCTTGGTGATGCGACCGCCGAGACCGGTACCCTTGATCGCCGAGGTTTCCGTGGTTTTCAAGTTGTTTTCTTCCGCTAGTTTGCGCGCTGCCGGCATCAGCATCGGAATTGCGGTATCGACGGCTTCGGTACCTGATTTTTCAGCACTGGCCGCAGCAGGTGCTTGCGTTTGTTGACCGGCGGCCGGCGCTTGAGCTTCCGGTGTTGCGGTAGACGCGGACGCTTCCGTTTCGATCATCGCAATCACTTCGCCGCTGACCACGGTAGCGCCATCGCCTTTCAGCACTTTGGCCAGCACGCCGGCGTTCGGCGCCGGCAATTCCAATACGACTTTGTCGGTTTCGATGTCGATCAGATTTTCCGACCGGTTGACATACTCTCCTGCTTTTTTATGCCAGGAAATCAAGGTAGCCTCGGCTACCGACTCGGATAATGCAGGAACTTTGACTTCAATCAGCATGGCGCCCTCGTGCTAAATTTTTTCTCGGAATGCTGCGACGATTAATTCTCTCTGCGTCAATTTGTGTCTTGCCGTGTAACCGACCGCCGGAGAAGCCGACGACGCCCGCAGCGCATACGCCAGCACCTGATCCGCTCTCATATGGCGCAGCAGATAATGCTGGATGCGATGCCATGCGCCTTGATTGCCCGGTTCTTCCTGACACCACACCACTTCCTTGGCGTTGCCGAAGCGGTCGATTTCAGCCTGGAATTCCTCGTGCGGGAACGGATAAAGCTGCTCCAGACGGATGATGGCCATATCGCGGATGCGCTGTTCGTTGCGGTAAGCAAGCAGTTCGTAGTAGATTTTTCCGCTGCAAACGATCAACCGCTTGATGGTTTGCGGATCCAATGCCTCCACTTCCGGAATGACCGGATAGAAATGGCCGTGCGCCAATTCGTCCAGGCTCGATGCCGACTCCTTGAGCCTCAACATGCTTTTCGGACTCATGATGATCAGCGGCTTGCGGATCGGACGGATCATCTGGCGGCGCAGTGCATGGAACATTTGCGCCGGTGTCGACGGCACGCACACCTGGATGTTGTAATCCGCGCACAATTGCAGATAGCGTTCCAATCGCGCCGATGAATGTTCCGGCCCCTGCCCTTCGTAACCGTGCGGCAGCATCATCACCAAACCGCACAAGCGCCCCCATTTGGCCTCGCCGGAGGCGATGAATTGGTCGATCACAACCTGCGCACCATTGGCGAAATCGCCGAACTGCGCTTCCCAGATCACCAACTCGTTCGGCTGCGTGGTGGCGTAACCGTATTCAAACCCCAGCACGGCTTCTTCCGACAGCATCGAATCAATGACAACAAAATCCGGCTGCTCGGGGTACAGATGGCGCAGCGGCACATAAATACGCTCGTTCTGATCCGCCGCGACCTGATCGTGCAACACGGCATGGCGGTGAAAGAAAGTGCCGCGCCCCGAATCCTGTCCGGACAATCTGACCGGATAACCTTCCTTCAGCAGGGCTGCGTACGCCAGATTCTCCGCCATGCCCCAATCCAGCGGCAATTCCCCTTTTCCCATCAAACGCCGATCGGCAATGATCTTTTCCACGCGCGCATGCAGCTTGAAACCCTCGGGAATATCCGTCAACCGCAAAGCCAGCTGTTTCAACGTTTGCAGCGCGACACCGGTTTTAACTTTCTTATTCCATTTGAGCGGCCCGATAAAAGGTTCCCAATTGATAGCGTACGGCGACTTGTAGTCATAGCAAACGGTCTTATTCGGATTGTCGCCCTCATCCATCGCATCGCGGTACGCTTGCACCAAATGCTCCGCATCTTCCGGTTTGATAATCTGTTGCGCGATCAATTTATCCGCATACTTTTTGCGCGTACCGGGATGCTGGTTGATAATTTGATACATCCGCGGTTGCGTCACCATCGGTTCATCCTGCTCATTGTGACCCAGACGGCGGAAGCACACCATGTCGATCACGACATCCTTGTGAAACCGCATGCGGAAATCGAACGCCAATTCGGCGACCATCAGCACCGCTTCCGGATCGTCGCCGTTGACATGAAAAATCGGTGCTTCGATCATTTTGGCGACATCGGTGCAATACAACGTCGAACGGCTATCGCGCGGGTCTGACGTGGTGAATCCGATCTGGTTGTTGATGATGATATGCACAGTACCGCCGGTGCCGTAACCGCGAGTTTGCGACAGGTTCAACGTTTCCATCACCACACCCTGCCCGGCGAAAGCGGCGTCGCCGTGAATCAACACTGGCAATACCCGGTCGCCCAGTTTGTCGTTCAGCAAATGCTGGCGCGCGCGCACCGACCCCTCGACCACCGGATTGACGATTTCCAGGTGCGAAGGATTGAACGCCAGCGCCAAGCGCACAATGCCGTCGGCAGTTCTGATCGTGGAAGAAAATCCCTGGTGATATTTCACGTCACCGGACGGCAAAGCCTCCGGTTGTGTACCTTCGAATTCGCGGAACAAATCGGCAGGCATTTTCCCCAACGTATTTACCAGCACATTGAGCCGGGCGCGGTGCGCCATGCCCATGACAATTTGCTGCACACCGGCTTTTCCGGCGCGGTGAATCAGGCAATCGAGCAGCGGAATCAAACTTTCGTTGCCTTCTCCGGAAAAACGTTTCTGCCCGACATAGCGCGTGTGCAGATATTTTTCCAATCCTTCCGCTGCGGTCAAGCGTTCGAGAATATGGCGTTTATAGTCGGCAGAATAGTCCGGGTTCGAACGTTGACCTTCCAGCCGTGCCTGAATCCAGCGTTTTTGTTCCACCGAGGAAATATACATGTATTCGGCGCCGATTGAACCGCAGTAAGTTTCCCGCAGAATCTGCAATATTTCCCGCAACGACGCATGCTCCGGACCGACCAATGAACCGGTATTGAACACCTTATCCATATCCGCTTCGGTAAAGCCGAAATGCGCCGGATTCAATTCCGCCACATCCGCATGCTGTTTCAATCCCAACGGATCGAGCTTGGCTTGGTTCAAACCGAGATAGCGATGCATGTTGATGAGTTGCAACACGGCCACTTGCTTACGCTCGTCGGTATCCACGCCAACCACTTCAGACAATGCGGTTTGCGCTTCTATCGCGGCAGGTTTTACGCCGGCAGCCGCAGGCGTCTCACCGGCTGGAATTTGGCCTTGCTTGATCGGAACAGCTTCCGGCTGCTTCGCCAGCCGGTCAAAATATTCACGCCAGGCGAGCGCGACCGAGTTGGGATTATGCAGATACTCGTCATAAACCGCCTCGATAAATGCGGCATTCGCGCCGGACAATAGCGTATCATCCAATAACGGCTTGTTCATAGAATAGGCGGCCTGAAATCAATAAACGGCTATTTCTTGCGATACGAATCGGGTACGTCGCGCATCGTCGTACCGGTGTACAACTGGCGCGGACGACCGATTTTATGATCGGGATCGGATACCATCTCGCTCCATTGTGCCACCCAACCGACCGTGCGCGCCATGGCGAAAATCGCGGTAAACATGCTGGTCGGTATGCCCAATGCGCGTTGCACGATGCCGGAATAAAAATCGACGTTGGGATAAAGTTTGCGCGAAATGAAGTACTCGTCTTCCAGTGCAATTTTTTCCAGTTGCAGCGCCAGCTTGAACAGCCGGTCATTCTGCAATCCCAGTTCGTTCAGCACTTCATGACAGGTTTCGCGCATCAGTTTCGCGCGCGGATCCATATTCTTATACACCCGGTGGCCGAAGCCCATGAGCCGGTAATTACTCTCTTTATCCTTGGCGCGCCGGATGAATTCATCGATGCGCGACACATCGCCGATTTCTTCCAGCATGTGCAGGCACGCTTCGTTCGCGCCGCCGTGCGCAGGCCCCCACAAGCAGGAGATACCGGCGGAGATGCAGGCAAACGGATTGGCGCCGCTGGATCCCGCCAAACGCACCGTCGAGGTGGATGCATTCTGCTCATGATCGGCGTGCAGAATCAGGATACGATCCAAAGCGCGCACGATCACCGGATTGGCTTCGTATTTATCGGTCGGCACGGAAAACATCATGTGTAGGAAATTTTCCGCATAACTCAGGCTGTTTTGCGGATAAACATAGGGTTGACCGATGTTGTATTTATACGCCATGGCAGTAATCGTCGGTAATTTCGCGATCAAACGGAATGCCGACTGTTCGCGGTGCGCCGGATCTGAAATATTCAACGAATCATGGTAAAACGCCGACAACGCACCGACCACGCCAACCATCACCGCCATCGGATGCGCATCGCGGCGGAAACCGCTGTAAAAACGCACCAGCTGCTCGTGCAGCATCGAGTGGTTTTTAATCGCGGCGTCGAAGGTTTTTTTCTGTTCGGGTGCGGGCAATTCGCCGTGCAGCAATAAGTAGCACACATCAATGAAATCGCAATGCAGCGCCAGTTGCTCGATCGGATAGCCGCGATACAGCAGAATCCCTTTGTCGCCATCAATGAAGGTGATCGTAGAACTATTGCTGGCCGTCGACACAAACCCGGGATCGTAAGTAAACATACCGCTTTGTGCATGCAGCTTACGAATATCGATGACATCCGGACCCATGGTTCCCGATAAAACCGGTAGCTCGATAGGCGCACTGCCATTGTTCAGATTCAGCGTCGCTGTGCCATTTTGTGCCATATGACTTCTCCACTTAATGCGAATGATTGATTAGTATGCACTGTTTCAGGCTCCGGAATCACCAGAATACCGCCGGAAACCTAAGGGAGCTCTGAAAAACTACTACGCTCGGTCATGCCACGTTGAAATCAGATTCAAAATGCTCATTTACCTTTTGTAAACTGCGCATTTTCGCCTGAATCCGCCTTGCCTGATCATCGCTCGCTACTTTTTTCAGGGCTTCCCTAACTCTTTTTCAGCAATTCCAGTACCGTTTGCAAGCTGCGATCGTCAAGAGTTTTTCTTTCCGAGATCAAATCCCACAAATCATTATCTGGCAACGACAGCAATCGTTCAAATTGTTCCAGCCCCTGCTGATCCAATTGCACGTAATATTGATCCATGAAACGCTGCAACACGATATCCAATTCGAGCAAACCGCGCCGGCAGCGCCAGCGCGCACGTTCGAATTCCTTCATACCATCCGTTTGACCATCATGTCCTTGATTTTGCCGATTGCTTTGGTCGGATTCAAGCCTTTCGGGCAGGCATCGACGCAATTCATGATGGAATGGCAGCGAAACAACCGGTAAGGATCTTCCAGATTATCCAGACGCTCGGCGGTCGCCTGATCGCGGCTATCGGCCAGAAACCGGTACGCTTGCAGCAACCCCGCCGGACCGACGAATTTATCCGGGTTCCACCAGAACGAGGGGCATGCCGTCGTACAGCACGCGCATAAAATGCACTCGTATACACCGTCCAGCGCCGCACGCTCTTCCGGCGACTGCAATCGCTCGGTTTCCGGCGGTGGGTCATTGTTGATCAAATAAGGTTTGATCGAGTGGTATTGCTGGAAAAACTGCGTCATGTCGACGATCAGATCGCGAATAACCGGCAGCCCCGGCAACGGACGGATCTCCACCGGTTCTTTCAGATCGCGCAATGGTGTAATGCATGACAATCCATTGCGCCCGTTGATATTCATCGCATCCGAGCCGCATACACCTTCGCGGCAAGAACGGCGCAAACTCAGACTGTCATCGACCGATTTGATGCGCAGCAACGCATCCAGCAGCATTTTATCGGTCGGCGCCAGCTGGATGTCGTAATCCTGCATGTAAGGCTTGTCATCTTTATCGGGATCGTAGCGGTAAATCGAAAACTTCATAGACTGGCTCCGGCTGGTTGAATGATGGATTCAAGTCAAAAATAATTTCGAATGGCATGAAGTATACAGATTTGAAACCAGATTGACATCGTTTGGTTGAAATTGTGAATCGCAAGACAGATCAGTGAAATGCCGCCCACCGCCCCCACTTCCGCAAACCTCGCTACTTCAAGATGTTATCAAGCTTAAGCAGCTTGCTTACCGAGTTATTTCTATTCAGCTAACGAGACAGATTGCTTTAAAAGATGCAGCGAGTTTTCCAACGATGTTATTACGTAAATCCTAGATGTTACAAGCTTATCCAAGCTACTTGCTATGGTGCGAATCCACGAGCCTGCCAAATTATTAGCATTGCAATCAGCTCAATGAGCCACTGTTGACCAATGATAAATATGACCACTGTTCCCAGCCGCAACAAAAGTTTTCCTGGATTATCTATGATAATCAGAGCACTAACTACGACGTGCATCAAAGCGAGAATACTCAGTAGTTGCAAATTATTTAAATAACCAATATACCAAAATAATTTTTCAACCAGAATGGTGCTCAAAGCAATAAACACACTTACTGCGAGTAATGTAAATGGATTTCTTGGAATTCTCATGGACTAAAAATCAAATTAGCTCCGATCAAAAATAATATCGTATCGACTTCAGTTTCAAGTTTTGACGGTACCGGTCATTTTCGAACTTAACAGCCCGTTTTTGATGATGCATTGATACAGAACGTTTTATTTACAATGTGTGGAAATTCTTGAATCTGGATGACGCAAGTTAGGATACTTGCTTTCCCAATACAGGATCACGGCACTAACTCTATCGAACGCAAATATTTTTCAGTACGAAACTCATTAAAGTCGATGCTATCCACATCTGTCTCATAAAAGAACTTAAGATTACGATCATTGATTTCTTTCAATTCAAAATAATCGGCTCCATGTGGATAAGATAAATTGATATTCATGGGACCAATGAGCATTCGTAAGGATGGTTGCTTATGAACACATGTAGCTTCATAAATTCCAGGTCTTCCGTAAATTGGACCGGATGAAAATACTAGAGACTTTTCGTTTATCCATAAGAAACCGGTAACATCATCTGCCACATGGGTCAATTTTCCATTAATGCTTTGAACTGATAGTTGCAGAAAACCACCTTGTGTAGACACTGTTAATACTGCTGTGCACATCTTCCCAGGAGATGGATAAGTACCTTGTTCCTTCAATGCCGTTGCTGCCATAGAACAGGTAATAATGGAAAACAAAAAAATAAAACCTGAAACTACTCGATAACCGATAGCCATAATTTCTAACGAATTTCGATAGTGGTCATAGGATCGTTGATGGTGCGCTGGTACAAATCAAGAATATCTGCATCATTCATTCGAATGCATCCTTCTGTGCGAGACTGATAGCTACGACGCCCTCCATGTAAACCGATACCACGTTGGCGTGCGACGTCTGCACGGTTACCTCGTGCATTAACTGCCCCTATAGGCCAGAAGTAAGGTCCATACCTAATATCCCCGGAAGTATTTATCGGTAACTGAACAGGCCAGGTGCCTGCCGGAGCAGGGCCATTACTTCCTATTTTATTGGGATCACCTGATGGATTTATCGTGTTATTTCCAGCTGCATAAGTAACGATCTGACCATTTTTGAAAGTAACTGATATTGTGTATTGTTGTCCCGATCTACTAGAGCCGTTGACAATCCTGAGTAATCAACAAAACCCAGCGGATTGTGCCCCACATACCCCCAAACATTCACCCCACCTGCTAGACCAATCGGGTCCGGTGAAATATACCGCCCGGTCTCCGGTTCATAATAGCGGAAATAGTTGTAGTGCAGATTGGTTTCCTTATCGAAATACTGCCCGGGGAATCTTGGATGGTATTCAAATAATTGACCGTTGCCGCCCGGATCTTCGTTGGGCAGGTTGGCGCCGAAGGCATGGGTGTTGTCCCAGCGCCAGACGGTAGTGTTGCTCGTGTCCACGATCACCCGCGGGGTGTTGAGGTGGTCGGCGTGGATGTAATACACCTGAATTTCACTGATAGCAGCGGGTTTCGTGATTACCGCAACCGGAATGTTGCCCAGCCACATGGTTTCCTGTCTGACTAGACAATCATCGGTTGGCGTGGTTGTTATGCATTGTTCCGGTATTCCCCGATCAAGTATTCGATGAAATCATCCTTTGTTGCTTTCATCGAATGACATCATCAAGATGTACACGGACAGCCGATCTTATACCTTCATCATACCTAATATGGAACACCGTTAGTTTTTCGATTGACATAAGCTCTCTCAATCGACATTCGACAAGCTGCTTACCCCCCCGTTTCGGACACTCTTCATTAATTAAATAGCGTATTTCGCTTTGTATTTCTTCATCCTCTCGCGCATTTTCCTGCCATTCCTTCAAATAAATGTATGAAGAAATATAAACAAAATAACCGAGCACTAGCCGCTCTAGATCTTTTTCATTTAAAGAAGTCGAAAATTTCAGCAAATCGCATGTATTATCCGGGCAATATTGCACTGACCAATTGAGATCTTCTCGCGTAATATTAACAGGCCCTTCCGTTATCGTTGCCAAAAACATCCTTATCTCCATTGTCTCTGCATCGGCCAACTCTAAGGTTAAAATACTTAAAACTATCAATATTAATTCCCGTTGCCACTTCATTGAAATCTCCTGATCGGAATGAGAACACCCGGCAGAATCTTAGGTACACCATTACCAGGTTCGATTTGAAGATGCCAATGGTCTCTATTTGGAGTAGCGGGAAACATTTCGTATTGACCAGCAGTAAATCCACAATTAATTGCACATGCACCTACACTTTCATGTGTTAATCCTGGATTGAATTTTGCGCTTGCAATATCACAAGCCTGCCCCTTAGCATGATGAGAATTTTTGCTGTGACCAACAATTTCAGCGCCTCCTGTAATCAATAAATCCAAATTTTGATTTCCTGTTGATTTTCTGAGACATTCTTCCATACACTGTAATGCTATTAATGTGGCTCCGCTGACTGGCACCGTCCGAGGGGGAGGCGCGTTATAACGAATTAATCCATCAACATCCACAAACCCCAGCGGATTCTGCCCCACATACCCCCAAACATTCATTCCACCCGCAAGTCCAATCGGATCAGGCGAGATGTATCTTCCAGTCTCCGGTTCATAATAGCGGAAGTAGTTGTAGTGTAGGCCGGTTT
The DNA here is from genome assembly GCA_015709615.1 of Gammaproteobacteria bacterium. Taxonomy (NCBI): domain Bacteria; kingdom Pseudomonadati; phylum Pseudomonadota; class Gammaproteobacteria; species Gammaproteobacteria bacterium. Next base: position 1,142,606 of record CP054179.1, read on the forward strand.
CCTTATCGAAGTACTGCCCTGGGAATCTTGGGTGGTATTCAAATAATTGACCGTTACCGTCTGAGTCTTCGTTCGGCAGATTCGCGCCGAATGCATGGGTGTTGTCCCAGCGCCAGACCGGGGTGTTGCTTGGGTTCACGATCACCCGTGGGGTATTGAGGTGGTCGGCGTGGATGTAATACACCTGAATTTCACTGATAGCAGTGGGTTTCGTGATTACCGCAACCGGAATGTTGCCCAGCCACACGGTTTCCTGTTTGACCAGCCAGTCATCTGATTGCGCCGTGCTTGCATCGTCGCGGTACTCCCCAATCAATTGTCCGTTTGGGTCGTAGAAGAACAAAAGCTTCGGACTCAGCGGGCCGTTCTTGATGATACGCTGATCCAGGGCATTGTATTTGTAGGTGTGCGTCTTGGTACTTTTGACCGTAGCTACGAGTTTTCCGGCGGCACTCCAGGTGAAGGCCGTAGCGCCATCGCTCAGCGGATAACCGGCAGCATCGTAGGTATAGTTCTTCGCAACCGGTCCGGCCACGTTTGCCAGACGGTTGCTGGTTCCGGCGATGGCATAAGGATAAACCGTGCCACCGAATTGCGCTTGGGTACGGTTGCTGTTGGCGTCATACTCCCACAGTTTGAAGTCGTTGTTGTCCGACTGGCTGACCAAGCGGTCGAGCGCGTCGTAATCGTAGCTGCGGTTGTACAGCGGATTGGTATCGGTTGTTTGCGTGATGCGGCTGGCAGGATCGTAGGTCAGCGTACGAATGTCGTTGCCAACCGGATGAGTGCTGAGCCGTCCATCCAAGTCAAAGCTGCGGGTATATGCTTGGCCATTGCCCCATACCCAGCTCCTCGGTTCGCCGAGGGGATGATAAGTGATGTTATTCAACAGCACATTGCCATCGATACGAATCTCATTCGGACGCCCGTCGGCACCATAGCTGGTGGTGATTTGCGTGCCGGATGGGTACGTGGTTTGGCTTAAGCGGCCAAAGCTGTCGTACTGGTAACTCAATGTATGAATGTAGTTGATGGCCGCACCATTGCCGCTAACAATCTTGGCTGTTTGTATTTTTGTGAGTAAACGGCCGTGCTGATCGTAGCTGAAGCCAGTGGAACCAGATTCGTCGGTCATGCCGGTTAATCGGCCAATACCATTGGCGCCTGCATCGTAACTCCAGGTCAGCGCAATTGCCCCAGGCACACCGGGTATCGTGGCATGGTTGCGTTTGGCCGGGCGGTTTAAGGCATCCCAGGTATACGTATGTTTGACGCCGCGCGCGTCCAGCACGGTTTTGAGATTACCGGCACTGTCATAGGTATAGGTCGTAGTGCCGCGATCGACGGAGATTTCTTGCGTCACATCGCCGAAACCGTTGTAGCTATACGTGGTGGCGATATTGCGCGGATCGGCCAAGTAGGTGATTTGATCCAACGCATCGTGCATTTGCCGGGTCAAGCCGCTGGCTTGGTCGGTGGTTTCCGTCAGGCGGTTGCGCGCATCGAACTGGAAATTAACCGCGTGCAGCAGCGGGTTGGCGATTTGTTTCAGGTTGCCTTGCGCGTCGTATTGATATTGCGTGGTTTGATTCTGCGCGCCGATGTCTTTCCATAACCGGCTTAAGGCATCGAATTCGCGCTGTTGGGTTTTAGCCAGGTTATTGCCGGCATCGAACAGCTCTTCCTTCGTGCGGTTGCCCATCGCATCTAGCGTGTATTGAATGCGGTTACCCGAGTTATCGGCAATACCGGTCAGACGATGCGCAGAATCGTAGCTATAACTAAGAAAACTGCCGCCGGGAAAGGTTATTTTCTTGAGCTGTCCCGCGCCGTCGTACTGGTAGGCGGTGGTTTCCGCGCCCACCGTCCGGGTCAGCAGCCGCTGTCGGGTGTCGTAAGTCAATACCGTGGTCAAGCCGTTCGGATCGGCGATTTCTTCCGGCTGGCCGTGGGCGTTATAGCGAGTGAGTTGTGTCACATGACCAAGCGCGTTGGTGATGCTGGCAATCCGGCCGCGGCAACCCGGATGACCGCCGCTACAGGCGGCATCTGGCGGATAATAGTGGGTGGTGGTAACGTCCGCCACATCGGTGCGCGGGCCGTCTTCGGTTTTTTGCAGGATCACGCCGGGAATACTCGGGTGATAAACATAGCGGATACTCCGGACGCGTACGTCGTTGGTGACGGTGTCTTTGATTTGATGTTGGGTGACATTGCCGTACGTGTCGTAAACAAAACCGGTCTCGCGCCCGGCTTCGGCGATCTTGACCGGCAGGCGGTAGTTGGCATGCCACTCGGTGAGAATCTTGCGTTCGCTACTGCCGAGAGTCGGTATATAACCCAATAAATCGCCTGGGCAGCTACCGGCGCTACTCACGCCTTCAATCCGCCCGATTTCGAGGTTTCTGTCCAGATCGTAAGCATAGCAAGTCTTATTGCCGTTGAAGTCCGCCCGGCTAACAGCATTGCCGTTGGCATCGTAGCTGATGTGGCTCGATGCTGCGCTGCAACCGGAACCCGCCGGTTGTGATTGACCGGTACTTTTGGCGACACCGAGGATTGTTTGGAAGTTATGCGTGTATTGACTGCCCAGCGGATCGGTCACGAGCGTATAGCTGCCGTCGGTGCTATAACCCAACACATAGCGTTCCACTCCACCCGCATGCTCGGTCACCACTGCACGGCCTTGCGCATCGTAAGTGTAGGTAGCGAAACGCGCGCCGTTCTCGTCGGTGATGCCGGTCAACGCGTTCGGCAGACTGGCTCCACTGATGTAAGCCGGTTCGTTGTAGTGGTAGGTGCGGGTTTTGCCGTCGGGATAGGTGACTGAAGTCAAATTACCAACAGAATCATAAGCGTATTGAAAAATACCGCCAGCCGGGTCGGTCAGTGTTTTGATACGACCGGAACCATCATAAGTGAAACTCAAGGCGCGGCCAGTATCATCGGTTACTGCACTTAGTCTTCCATTGGCGTCGTACGATAGCGTTTGCGTGCGATTATTGCGGTTGGAGATGGCCAGCAATCTGCCTATGGTGTTGTATGTCTCGATTGTGTCGTCGACTGTTATCAACTGCCAGCCGTTGCCGGGGATTTGAACCAACCGGTCACCACCCGCCTGCTGATTTACCCAAGAGGAACCGGTAAACCGGAAATATGCTGATTTGCCGTCAGGTCGTGTGGCCGTGACAGTTTCCACATTGATAAATAGATTGCGATTAAAAGTGTGGCTCCAAGTAGCTCCTATTTGTGAACCGCCCGATAAGCCCTTAGCGTTGTAGTAGCGGGAAAAACTTAAACTACCGGAAGATGCAATATCGATTTCTTCTGCAAATTTGTTGCCAGTTGCGGAATTCACCGGATTACCGGTGCATGATCCTTCCTGCGGTTGGCCGGCATTGGCGGATATATCGGGAATGGTGTTAGGAACTTCACATATAGTTTCATTGGTAATTACAGTTACGGGATCACCAATATTACAAACTGGATAAACCCACTGTACCTGCATGAGATCAAAAATCGCATTGACTGGGGGGAATCGATATATTTTTACGTTACATGCATATCCTGATGCTGGACCTGAAGTTGGCCAGTTCGTGGTCCATATTTTTAAAACATCCGCATCACTTGAACCTGGCACAGCAAAGAATGGTCCACCTCGCCGTGTATTAACAATATATTCGCAAGCGGTTTGAGGATCTGATTTATAGATTGATGTGCCACCAATTATTATTATCGGCCCGCGCTCAAACCCAAAAACAAGAGAATTCTGAAATAAGAAACATAAGAAAAGAAAACCGATTCGATACTTTCCCCGATAAAACCATTCAACTCGTGTTATCACTGGATTATCCTCTTCCATTGAATATTACAAATCGCATTTCTAATACAACTATAGAAATTGCGGATAGCGGGCTATTTCAGTTTTCGCGAGGCGCTGAATGGCGTCACAATTGTTTTAAATTTTCACTTTTTATTCATTGCAATACTACGGAAAATCGAATGGAAGAAAACTTAAAATAAAAAGGATTTCTCCCTCTATTTTCGGCAGATCAATAGGTATAGGCTTCTTGGAAAGAAAAATAAAACGTAGATTTTTATGTTTCGCTGTTATAGCAAAGCATAGTCAGCGGAGAGTAAGTCCCGCCATCAAACCCTGAAGCAGCAAGCGGAAAACGATCGTACTCCGCTTACCGGATAGGCTTCACCGGCAATGATTTGAAACGACGATAAATCCAACTGGGCATCTTGAACCGGCAACGTATCGACCGCCAGCAATTCGCTCGCGATATCCGCAGGTTTTAAATCGCAGCGGACGCCGCGAATTAATCCGACCAGCTTCAACGCATCCACACCATACGATTCCAGGCTTAATGATTCAAAATAGACTTTTTTGCCTTTAGCATCGATCTGACAAAAATGATCGTTTAGGCGGCACATCATCCGAATCTCTTTTTCGTAACCCCAGCTTGAAAATTTTGTCGAGATTAATTGATTCAAATCGGAATCATCGAAACTGCCTCGCCGGATCGCGGCATCAACATCCAGCTTAAAGCGCTCAGGCTGATAATTGATGCGAATCGCTTGGTCATCCGGAATTTCAAACACCATCACCACACCGCGATGACCATCGGCGTAATGACTCCATAGCACCGGATCGTGATAACTCTCGCAAAAACAAATAACACCGTAACGTTCATTCGCCTGGTTCTTGAATGCTTCCAATTTGATCCGGGTATCAGTATCGGAAAAATCCGCAGCACAATATTCGAAGGGATCGTTCAGTTCATTGATGCGGGCAATTTTCAGGCGGCGGTCACGCAACGCTTTCAGCGCGAATCCAGATGAAGTGAAATGATAGGCAATCATTGATAATCGTTTGGGAAGTGATTTAAAGCTCCCCGGATTTGAGCAGGAAGTTAGAAAAAGAGAGATGGCGCTAATTATAAACTCAGTCTCATCGCCTGTTATCGCCTGTTGTTTCAAATCAATCCCGGAATGGCGCGAACATTCCGGAATATTGAGACCCAAGGTTTCTCGCAATGCTCCGAGAACAATCCATGAATCAAGGCTGTTTTACCTTGCGCAGGTACGGTTTCACTGTCTCCCAGCCTTGCGGATAAATTCTCTGTGCTTCTTCGTTGCTGACCGAAGGAACGATGATGACATCGTCGCCTTGCTTCCAGTTCACGGGGGTTGCGACTTTGTGTTTTGCAGTTAATTGCATCGAATCAATGACACGCAAAATCTCGTTGAAATTGCGGCCTGTCGTCATGGGATAAGTCATCATGAGCTTAATGTTTTTATCGGGGCCGATGATAAACACCGAACGAACGGTCGCATTCGTCACTGCCGTCCTCCCCTCCGCCGAACCGGTTTCGTCCGCCGGGAACATATTATAGAGTTTGGCCACATGCAAATCGGTATCGGCGATCACAGGGTAGCGGACGGCTGAACCGCCGACCTCTTCCACATCTTTCAGCCATTTCTCATGGTCGTTCAGCGGATCAATACTCAGTCCGATAATTTTAGTATTGCGCTTATCAAACTCCGCTTGGATGCTCGCCATATAGCCTAGCTCTGTCGTGCAAACAGGTGTGAAATCCTTGGGGTGGGAAAATAAAACCGCCCATTTATCTCCAATCCATTCGTGAAAATCAATCTTTCCGTGCGTGGTATCTACTTGAAAATTGGGTGCTTGATCATTGATGCGTAGTGACATGAATATCTCCTTGACTTGAATTTACCGCCATATTCTTGCATGGAATTAGCCTGATTGGGTATATCAATGGAAATGCAATTTTGTTTTATTGCATTTGTAAGAACATAGTCGTCAAGAAACCATGCACATACTTTTTTTATGAATCCAAAAATAGGGAGAGAGATTTCTAGTAATTTGATAGATTTTAAAGGTAAAGAACCAGAAAATGGCTCTGACTTAGAGGCTAAGCTTCATCACTTATTGTTTCAAATCAGCTCTCGAATAATGGTGGCTCATCATGGTTACTTGCTAATTTTGGCATTAACTTAAAAAACTGCTCACACCTTGACTGAACCTCGTTTATTGATTCGGTACGAAAATTCAGTATGCAGTCGCGTACATCCTTGAGAAACGCACTCAATAGCAGTTTTCTCCCAGAGTATTTTGCATGGCCATACTTTAAGAACTTTGGAGAATGGCGCTGCTGTTTTATGTGATCTCAACCTTTCTTCGATGTTAGTAGCAAATCCAAGTTTGAATCTACCCGGATCATGCTCAGGTTCGAGCTGAATCAAATAGAATACCCCACTAACATCCGGTTGCTGAGTTAAAGAAGTTTGGTCACTTTCTCTTTCTGTTTTAGATAGATAATCTTTTACTTTCTTATAATCATCAGTCGTGATGTAGGCAATTTTCTGTCCTCTTGCAGCGCTATTTTTCTCTTTTACTGTATCGATACCAAGACGACCTAATATCTTAAAAATATAAGCTGTAAGAAATCTCAGGGTTGTTTACAGAGAGGTTGATTGAAATAAGCGTTGAGTATTTCATAAGGGGTTGCGTTATACAAACTCTTATGGGGTTTGACGGTGTTGTAGAAGTTAATGAAACGGACAAGTTGAATACGTCGGTCAGCAGTGTCTTTAAAACAGAATTTGTTGTGCCACATGTCCATGAGCGTGCGGATCACGCGCTCAGCTTTCCCGTTGGTTTGAGGACGATTGACACGAGTAAACTTCTGACCGATACCGTGTTGCCTGCAAGCTTTGACAAAAGCATGATCGTCAGTTCCTTTAAATTCCGTGCCGTTATCGGAATAAGTGCAATCGATTTGATAAGGACATTGGGCAACAGTAGCGATGAGAAAGCAAGCGGCGCTGTATTGAGTTTTATCGGGGAAGATATCGGCATATAATTCCCTGGAGAAATCATCGATGGCCACAAACAGGTACTCGCGAGGTTCATTGGCAGACTGTCCTTTCAATAATGGAAGCCGCTTGGTATCGAGGTGAACGAGCTCGCCCGGATAAGATTTGTTATAGCGCTTCGCTTCACGCTTGAGACGTTCCTGGATGGTTTGCTCTACTTTAGCCAAACGTTTGAGGCCATACTGCAGTGTCTTGAAGCGCTGATTGGTACTGCTACGCGGAGTAAATTCCTGGAGTCTGGCTCGTTTCAGTACGTCATAAATCGTTGGCCGGCTGACGTGAAAGTATTCTGCCAGCTGAACTACCTTCCACAGCCGGGTTTGATACAGCCGCCAGATTTCCTGACGATCCAATAATGTTAAACGAGTGCGTTTGTGTATGTTCATCTACAGTATTCTCCTGAATACTGTAAACAACGCTAGAAATTCTTACATATAAGCCTTATGTCTATCCAGATTTTTAGCAGCATCAATTACAGAAATTATTTCATCATCCATCCGGCGAATTATGTTGAATTAAGCAAATTTGATTTATCAAGCAATCCTGCACTGCTCATCAATAAAATCTTTCACCGCCTGCACATCCGCATCCTTCACCACAAACCGCTGCGATAAATCTTCCAGGTTCTCAAAACCCGCCGGGCGTTCCGGTTCGCGTCCGATGGCTTCTTGAATGCTCTCGGCGAATTTCGCCGGTAGCGCGGTTTCAAGGCAAATCAGCGGCACGCCGGTTTCGCGGTGCGCTTGGCCGACTTTGAGGCCGTCGGCGGTATGGGTGTCGACCAGCACATGGTAGCGTTGGTAGATGTCTCGAATGGTACTGATACGCGCAGCGTGGTTGCTGCTGCCGGAGACGAAGCCATAGTCCTGGATTTTGCCGAATAGCGGGGTTTGCGATAAGTCGAAAGGTTTGCCTTGATCGACTGCCGACCATAGTTCCTTGACTTGTTGCGCGTTGCGGCCGGTCAGGTCGAAGATAAAGCGCTCGAAGTTGGAGGCTTTGGAAATATCCATCGACGGGCTGCTGGTGTGTTGGGTTTCCGTGGTGGTGCGCGGACGGTACACGCCGGTGCGGAAAAATTCGTCGAGCACGTCGTTTTCGTTGGTCGCCAGGATCAAATGTCTGATCGGTAGTCCCATCATACGCGCGACATGACCAGCGCAGATATTACCGAAATTGCCGGACGGCACCGCGAACGATACTTGCTCGTTGTTATTTTTGGTCGCAGCGAAATAGCCTTTGAAGTAATAAACCACTTGCGCGACGATGCGCGCCCAGTTGATCGAATTAACCGTACCGATTCGGTGCGCTTGTTTGAAAGCGTGGTCGTTGCTGACCGCTTTGACGATGTCCTGGCAGTCGTCGAACACGCCGCGAATGGCGATGTTGAAAATGTTTTTGTCTTGCAATGAGAACATTTGCGCAGTCTGGAAGCGGCTCATTTTTCCGAGCGGCGACAGCATGAACACACGGATGCCGCGCTTGCCGCGCATCGCGTATTCGGCGCTGGAGCCGGTATCGCCCGAGGTCGCGCCGAGAATGTTCAATTCGTCGCCGGTCTTGGCGAGTTGATACTGAAACAAATTGCCGAGCAACTGCATCGCGATGTCTTTGAACGCCAGTGTCGGGCCGTTCGACAATCCCAGGATATGCAGCCCCGGTTCCAGCGTTTTCAAAGGTGTGATATCCGCACTACCGAAAACTTCGGCAGTGTAGGTCTGATTGATGATGCTGCGTAGATCGTCCGCCGGAATGTCGTCGACAAAACGCGACAATATTTCGAACGCCAGCGCCGGGTAGCTCAAGCCGCGCCAGGCATTCAGTTCCGCTGCGGAAATTTGGGGATACGCTTCCGGTATCGCCAGTCCGCCATCCGGCGATAAGCCGCTCAACAGGATTTCAGAAAAGGATTTGGGCGGCATGCCGCCGCGGGTGGAAATATAACGCATGGTTTGTCTCTTCAGGTTATGCAGCAGCGAGAGGCCGGGGATACGGCAAACGCCATCGAAGCAGCTTGCCGTGTTGTCGCCGGATTTCACATTAATTATTCAATTCTTCGATACGCAAGCGGAATACTTTACCGGTGACCACCGGTAACGCCTCGATGCGGCTGATGGCTGCGTTGATGTTTTTCTCAACCGTCAAATGGGTCAACATGATGACGCTGACTTGATCGGATTCGTCGCTTGCCTCTTTTTGCAGCAACGCGCTGATCGAAATATTCTGCTCCGCGACGATGCGCGTGATTTCCGCCATCACGCCGGGTTTGTCGACAACTTGGATGCGCAGATAATACGAGGTCTCCACGTCTTCCATCGGAATGACTGGCGTGTCGCTGAGCAAATCCGGCTGGAACGACAGCGGTGGCACGCGGTGCATCGGATCGGCAGTTTGCAAGCGCGTGACGTCGACCAGATCGGCGATCACCGAACTCGCAGTCGGTTCCGCCCCGGCGCCGGCGCCGTAATACAATGTCGCGCCAACCGCATCGCCCTTGACGACGATGGCGTTCATCACGCCTTCGACGTTGGCAATCAACCTGCGCACCGGAATCAAGGTTGGGTGCACGCGTAATTCGATCCCTTTCTCAACGCGCTTGGTGATACCGAGCAGTTTAATGCGATACCCCAATTCTTCCGCGTAGCGGATGTCTTCACCGGTCAGCTTGGTAATGCCTTCGATATACACTTTGCTGAATTGCACCGGGATGCCGAACGCAATCGCCGACATCAACGTGATTTTGTGCGCCGCATCGATGCCTTCGATGTCATACGTCGGATCGGCTTCCGCATAGCCAAGTTTTTGCGCTTGCGCCAGTACCGTTTCAAACGGCAATCCTTTATCGCGCATTTCCGACAAAATGAAGTTTGACGTGCCGTTGATGATGCCGGCAATCCAGGTGATGCGATTGGCCGTCAGTCCTTCGCGCAGCGCTTTGATGATCGGAATACCACCGGCCACCGCCGCTTCAAAAGCGACAATCACACCTTTGGCGCGCGCTGCGGCGAAAATTTCGGTGCCGTGATTGGCCAGCAGTGCTTTATTCGCCGTCACGACATGCTTGCCGTTGGCGATTGCTTCCAGGATCAATTCCTTGGCAATGGTTTGTCCGCCGATCAACTCGACGACAATATCGATATCCGGATTCCGGGTCACTTCATGACCATCGGAAGTAACGATAACACCGGCATCGGCCAGGCTGCGCGCTCTTTCCTGATTGGTATCGGCAATCATTTTGATAACGATTTCCCGGCCCGCGCGGCGCGCGATTTCCTCGTGATTGCGTTTAAGAACGGTATACGTGCCTCCACCGACCGTGCCTACACCTAATAAGCCAACATGAATGGGTTTCATAAATTTTGGAATAAAAGCAAATTAATAAAGAATGACCGAGATTATATACGAGCGCGTCCTCAAGGAATACGCAGCCGGATTGATTCCGTAATTTTATGCGGCTGCTCCATCACTTAGGGGTATCCAGAAAAGGATAACAACAAGTAGCAAAAAGTGCAGTTCACGAGTAATCAATGAGCATTTCGAATCCCATTTCAACGCGGCATGAACGAATCCAGCCGTTTTCCAGAGCATGCTTAAATAATCTTCCAGCTTCAATAATCGTTGGTCACATTCATATCTGTCTCTATTCTTTGCTTCATTGCATTTCATTCCGGGTATGGGCTAAAATTGAATCTCAATTCTAGAAATATCTCATATCCATATGATAAATATGGACAAATACACTGCCTTTCAAAATGGTCTTTAATTACTACCGCGAGGAAAAAATCACATATGACACAACATCTCACCAAATCAGCCGCACGTAACATTTTTTATGGTGGGTCAATTTTTTTTCTACTGATATTCGCGGCATTGACGGTTCATAGTCACTTCTACATGACCACCGTTGCCACGGATGAATCCACGCTGACGGAATCGGTGGCACGCGGGAAGCATGTCTGGGAACGTCACTCGTGCATCAACTGCCACTCGCTGCTGGGCGAGGGTGCCTATTTCGCACCCGAACTAGGCAATGTGTGGATTCGCTATGGCGGGCAGCAAAGCCCAGAAGGTGCAAGAGCCGGACTCAAAGCATGGATGCGTGCGCAACCCACTCGCACCGAAGGACGGCGGCAGATGCCTCAGTTCAACTTATCGGAACAGGAACTCGACGATCTCGTCGACTTCTTGGAATGGACGAGCCGCATCAATACACTCGGCTGGCCTCCCAGCATTTCCGGGTAATCGCATCTAAGATATTCACTCAAAATGAGAAAGCGCTGAATAGCGCATCAAGCAAGACAATACAAAACAGTGAAGTGCGGGAAATATAGCCGATCCAGACGATAGGAAAATTTCCATCATCAGCGATCTTAACAGATCTCTTGTGCAAACAATTATTTACGCCACTTTCACTCATCACGGTCCACACTGGAGACATACCCATGAAGTATCAGACTCAGGCACTGGCTTACCCTTATTTTGTCGCCGCACTGGCCATTTTCCTGCTGCAAATCCTGGCAGGTGTTCTGGCCGGTTCGATTTACGTATTCCCCAATCTCTTGTCAGAAACCGCGCCATTCCATATCCTGCGCATGATCCATACCAATGCGCTGCTGATCTGGTTGTTGCTGGGTTATTTTGGCGCCAGCTATTTCCTGATACCGGAGGAAAGCGAGCGGGAAATCCACAGTCCGAAACTGGCTTGGCTGCAACTCGGCATTTTCGTCTTTGCCGCGCTGGCGGCAGTTGCCGGTTATCTCTCGGGCGTACACGAAGGCCGGGAGTTCCTGGAACAACCTTTCTGGATCAAGATCCTGATGGTCATTGCATTCCTGATTTTCATCTACAACGTCACCATGACAGTGCTGCAAGGCCGCAAAACCGTGGTGTCGATCGTTTTGCTGCTGGGACTGTGGGGAGCGGCCCTGTTCTTCATGTTCGCCTTCTATAATCCGGACAACCTCGCCGTGGACAAATTGTACTGGTGGTGGGTGGTGCATGTGTGGGTCGAGGGGGTCTGGGAGCTGATCATGTCGGCCATGTTGGCTTTTCTGCTGATCAAGATGACCGGAGTCGACCGTGAAGTGATTGAAAAATGGTTGTATATCATCGTCGGCTTTTCGCTGTTCAGCGGATTACTGGGAACCGGGCACCACTATTACTGGATCGGCGCGCCGGAATACTGGCACTGGATCGGCATCGTCTTTTCTTTCTTCGAAGTCGTGCCGTTTTTCGCCATGATTCTGTGGTCGTTCTATCTGGTCCGCAAGAGTGGCCGCAATCACCCCAACAAGGCCGCGCTGCTGTGGAGCCTGGGTTGTCCGATCATGGCATTCGTCGGCGCCGGATTGCTCGGACTGATGCACAGTTTTCCATCGATCAATTTTTACACGCACGGTACGCAATTGACAGCGGCGCATGGGCATCTGGCGTTTTATGGCGCTTATGTCATGCTGAATCTGGCCTTTTTCACCTATGCCATGCCCGCTCTACGCAATGTGCAGCCATACAATCAGAATCTGAATATCTGGAGTTTTTGGCTCATGAATGCCGCCATGATCGGCATCACGTTCGCCCTGCTGTTTGCGGGTATCCTGCAAACGCATCTGCAACGTGTGATGAATATGGGTTACATGCAAGTGCAGTCGCAACTCGAACTGTTTTACTGGTTGCGCCTGGGTGCCGGGGTGTTTTTCATTCTTGGCGCATTGATGTTCATCTATTCAATGCTGGGATCTGTCCGTGAAGCATCGGCCACCGGCAAGTACGCGCAGCATAACGCCTAATGACAAACGATCCGGTACTATTTACGGCAGCAGGCGCAACACCGGTTCAATCCGCCACGGAAATTCCTTTCTATCACGAAACCGGCAATGAATGCGCCCTGTTTACGGCTGCCTACCGCGAAGGGTTGCCGCTGCTGCTCAAGGGCCCCACCGGCTGCGGCAAGACCCGGTTCGTCGCCCACATGGCAGCTCGTCTCGGGCGGTCGCTCCATACCGTCTCGTGCCACGACGATCTGACCGCAGCCGATCTGACCGGACGGTATTTGTTGCAGGGTGGCGAAACAAAATGGCTGGATGGCCCGCTGACCCGCGCCGTGCGCGAAGGCGGCATCTGTTATTTGGATGAGATCGTCGAAGCGCGCAAGGATGTCACGGTTGTGCTGCACCCATTGACAGACGACCGCCGGGTTCTGCCGCTGGAGCGTACCGGCGAATTTCTGCAGGCGCCGGACGGATTCATGCTGATCGTATCGTACAACCCCGGTTACCAGAATATCCTGAAATCGCTAAAACCCAGCACACGGCAACGTTTTGTCTCGATCAGCTTCGATTTTCCCGCACCCGATATCGAAACCCGGATCGTCGCCACCGAAAGCGGCCTGGCGGAACAACAGTGCCGTCCGCTGGTCAATCTGGCGCAACGCATCCGCGCACTGAAGGACATCGATCTGGAGGAAGTCGTATCCACGCGGCTGCTGGTGTATTGCGCTACATTGCTGAAAAATGGCTTCGATCCCTATCAAGCGGCACAAGCCACGATGATCGAGCCGCTCTGCGATGACGATGACGTCAAGCAGGGATTGCTGGCGCTGGTGCGCGCCACCTTCGGTTAGCCATGCACTGGCTGGAATTCACCGAGCTGGAGGAACAGGCAGGCCGCTTCTGGCACCGAATCGCCGGTGCGGCTGCAAGCTACCCGCATTATCCGCAGGCAGCCGTATCGCTGGACCGGGTACGCCCGGCTCTGGGGGTTTTCTTTCGCGGACTGGGCGGTGCTACCGGTATCGTCATCCAGAGCGGATCCCCGCAGTCGTCCGGACATCGCTTGACATGGCGTCAGCGGCTGGGCCTGATGCAGGAATCGCTGACGCACATCGATTGCGATACACAACGCATGCTGCTGCCTGCGTCGCTGGCCTATTTTCCGGATCCGGATCTAAACCGGCTGCACTATTTCTGGCTGGCGGCATTCTTCGCCACGGCACGCGACTTTCCGTATCATCCGGATGTCACCGCTGCGGTTGAACAGACCCGCACCGATCCACTACAAAACGATCTGGCTTTCCTGCACCGGTCATACCGGATCAGCTCGGCAGCATGCCAGCATCATCCCGGTCTGCTCCCTGTCTATCAAAGATTGTGCAGCGCCATGCTTGCGCAACGGCCGCACCGGTCGCTTCCGAAGCAGGAACAGACGATCGAAGACGTGATCCGGACGATGCTCGGTCAAACCGCTTGCTCCCAAGAAACCGGCGCCTGTTGGCGTGCTCTGCAACAAGATATTCCTGATTTTTCATCGTGGCAGGCCGGAAGGCACTATCGAACTTTTCTGCCGGTGCCGCTTTGGGGCAGCATGCACACCGACCAAGTAGCCGGTAGCACCGAACCCTATGGATCCGAAAAATCTGCCAGCAACAGCGAGGAAACGCATGTTCCGCAATACAAAAAACCAACCCGACGGCACAATCAGGATCAAAGTCGGCGCGACGATCCCCTTTTGTTGAACCGCTTCGAAAAACTGTTGAGCTGGTCGGAAATGGTCAATGTCAACCGGCCTGTCGAAGATGATGACGAACAATCCGCAAAAGCAGCCGCACAAGCGATTGAAACCATCACGTTGAGCCTGCACGAGCAGCAGGCGGCCACGCAACTCAAGTTCGATCTGGATCTCTCCCCGGACGATGTGAATCCGCAAGTACTGATGGGCGAGTTCACCTACCCGGAGTGGAACTTCAAGCGCATGCAATATCACCCGCGGCAATGCCAAGTGATCTTTCAGCGGGCGCAACCTGGCCATGAATTATGGACACCCGGCCAGCAAACCCGGAAACGCTTGCGCCAGATCCACCGCCAGTTCGAAACTTTGCTACCCAAGCGGGAAGTGCTGCGCGGCCAGTACGACGGTGCTGAGCTAGACATGGACGCGCTGGTACGATCACGCTGTGATTTTCTGGCGACCGGCCATCATTCCGACGGTGTGTATCGCAACACTCGTCAGCAGGCGCGCGATCTGAGCGTTGCCATACTGATGGATGTTTCGTTGTCCACGGATAGCTGGATCGATGGCCGCCGCATCCTCGATATCGAAAAGGAAGCGTTAATTGCCTTGGCATCCGGATTGGCCGCTTGCCGCGATACCTTTGCGATCTATACATTCACGTCACGCAAAAAAGGCTACGTGCGCGTCACTGAAGTCAAGCATTTCGATGAATCATACGATTCGCAGGTTTTGCAGCGCATCGCCGCTCTTCGCCCCGGCTATTACACCCGCATGGGCGCCGCGCTGCGGCATGTGCGGCAACTGCTGAACCAGCGGCCGGAACGTCATCGCCTGATCCTGTTGTTGACCGATGGCAAACCCAACGATCTGGATTATTATGAAGGCCGCTATGGCATTGAGGATACTCGGCAAGCCATACTGGAAGCCCGGCACAGCGGTTTATCGGTTTTTGGTATTACGATTGACAGCGAGGCGCAGGACTATTTTCCCTTTTTGTTCGGCAGAGGTGGCTACGCCATCGTATCCCGGCCCGACCGGCTAGCGCATTTGTTGCCGGCTATTTATCGGCAACTTATTCGTTGAACAATCCCTTTAGATTTTCAGTTGGTGCCGTGCCGCTTGCGATAGCGCTGCAAATAATACGCAATGCGTCCAACCGCTTCGGTCAGGTCATCGACATTCGGCAGGAACACGACGCGGAAATGATCCGGATTCATCCAGTTGAAACCGGTTCCTTGTACTAAAAGCACTTTCTCTTCCAGCAGAAGATCGAGCACGAATTGTTGATCGTCCTCGATCGGATAAACTTCCGGATCCAGCCGCGGAAATAAATACAGCGCCGATCGCGGCTTGACGCAGGAAACACCGGGAATATCGGTCAACAGCTTCCATGCGACATCGCGTTGCTTCATCAGCCGCCCGGTCGGCATGGTCAGATCGTAAATGCTTTGATATCCACCCAGTGCGGTTTGAATCCCGAATTGCGACGGTACGTTGGCGCACAGTCGCATTGAAGCCAGCATGTTTAATCCGGCGATATAATCGCGGGCATGGGTTTTCTCGCCGGAGACCACAGCCCAACCGGAACGGAAACCGGCGGCGCGGTAATTTTTCGATAGCCCGTTGAATGTAACGAACAGCACATCATCGGCCAATGAAGCGATCGAAGTGTGCGTAGCTTCGTCATACAGAATTTTGTCATAAATTTCGTCGGCGTAAATGATCAGTTGATGTTGACGGGCAATTTCAATGATCTCCAGCAGCAATTCCTTCGGATAAAGCGCACCGGTCGGATTGTTGGGATTGATGATGACGATGGCGCGTGTTCTGGAATTGATCTTAGCCCGAATATCGTCGAGATCGGGTAACCAGCCCGATGCTTCGTCGCACACGTAATGCCGCGCCGTACCGCCGGACAGCACAACCGCGGCCGTCCACAACGGATAATCCGGCATCGGTATCAAGACTTCGTCACCATTATCCAACAGCGCCTGCATCGTCAATACGACCAGTTCAGATACGCCGTTACCGATAAAAATATCATCCAACTGAACGCTCTTGATCTGCTTTTCCTGGGTGTAATGCATAATCGCCTTGCGCGCTGCGAACAAGCCTTTGGAATCGCAATATCCCGAAGCATCCGACAGATTGCGGATGACATCCTGCAAAATCTCTTCCGGCACATCAAACCCGAAGGTTGCCGGATTACCGATGTTCAGTTTGATAATGTGATGACCTTCCTCCTCCATTTGCTTGGCGCGCTCCATCACCGGACCGCGAATGTCATAACACACATTGGTTAATTTGCTGGATTTTAGAATTGGGCGCATGATAAGCAAAAAGGGATTGGGGAGCGGAAAGTGTCAAAACCTTGCAACACTGTTATCTTTCAAGTAATCAGTACACTATTATATAGATTATCGCCGCAATTCCTTACATGAAATATACAGCTTTTTACATTCGAGTTTGGCTTTATGCCATCGGTTACTCACGAAAACCAGTCGATGGGAGAATTAAGAAGCTTCGCTTTTTTTCTGTTTATTGATTGCAGGAGAGATAAATAAAGCCGGTACCGGTCTTTTGGAAAGCCGGCGATGAGCTGGTTTTTTATTTAATTGATTTGATTCCTCGATTAAAGCATTTACGTCCGCATACTTGGATATATAGGGTTGAGTAAATAATGGATCGTCAATTTTATTATCCGCACGCTTGGCATTTCTCGTCATCGTTTCTTTATTAAAGTGAATAACTTTTTCTCCGTTTTTGACGAACGAGTGTGTTTTCTTACTTTGCTTGGATAATCCGCTCCGTTTGCTTTTTAGCTCTTCGCTTGTCGTGTTTTTTCTAAAATCGTGAACTTGCGTTTCTTTTAATTCGAATCCATTGATTTGTTCAGCTTTGATTTTAATACCCAGCAATTTCTCAATATCAATCAGTAAATTATTTTCTTCTTTACTGACCAGCGAAATTGCAAGCCCTTTCGTTCCGGCACGCCCGGTTCTCCCGATGCGATGAACATAATCCTCCGGATTATTGGGCAATTCAAAATTAATCACATGGGACAATTCTTCTATATCGAGGCCGCGTGCTGCAACATCCGTTGCAACAAGCACCCGGATCAGACCTTGCTTAAAATTATCCAACGCTTGCGTGCGTTGCAGTTGATTCCTATCGCCATGTATCGCTTCACTGCTAATTTGATGACGTTTTAAGCGCTGCGTCAATCGATCCGCTCCATGCTTGGTTCGTGTAAAAACCAGCACTTGCTGCAACTCCTCTTGTTGAATCAATCGAATTAATAATTCTTGCTTTCTGATGGATTCAACCGGATAAACAACGTGTGTTATCAATTCACTGACCGAGTTCTGTTTTGCAACCTCGATCAGTACAGGGCTTTGCAATAATTTGTTCGCCAGTTTTTTGATTTCCGGTGAGAAAGTAGCCGAGAACATGAGATTCTGACGATGCTCCGGAAGCAACTGAATAATTTGTTTTATATCAGGCAGAAATCCCATATCCAGCATCCGATCGGCCTCGTCTAAAACCAGTATTTCTACTTTTGCCAGTGATAACGTTTTTTGTTGGATATGATCCAATAATCGCCCCGGTGTTGCGACTAAAATTTCCACACCCGAACGCACAATATCGATCTGAGTATCGATGTTCACTCCACCATAAATAACAGTCGATCGGAGTGCCAAGTATTTTCCATATGTTTTAACACTGTCATGGACCTGTACCGCAAGTTCTCTGGTTGGAACTAAAATTAATGCGCGGACTGGATGTTTGGCCGGCGACATGCTGGTATTTGCATGAATCTGCAGCCGTTGCAGCATTGGCAGGGTAAAACTTGCTGTTTTTCCGGTACCCGTTTGAGCACCGCCCATCACATCTTTTCCTTCTAAAATGACGGGTATTGCTTGTTCTTGAATTGGAGTGGGATTTACATATCCCTGATCAGAGATCGCGCGCAATAAATCGGTTGATAAACCGAGTTGCTCGAATGACATATTTTTACTGCTCCTGAAAATTACTTGATTTGTTCACTAAATATACAACTCATAATTGAATGTTTTGAGAAGAATGATTAATCATATCCATGATAATGATGCAATTTCAATAAGCAAAAGAACCCGCACAAAAAAATTTGTGCGAGTTCTTTTCAGGTTATGCTGTTAACTTTATTAAGAATTTTTCAATACTCATAATGAAGCACAGAGACTAAGAGTCGAGACCGGGAATTCATTACTCCTCATCGTCCTCATCATCATCGTCCGAGGCTTCCGAGCTTCCGGCTTCACCGCCAGCAGCAGCACCGCTGCCCGCACCTTCGCCTTCGTCCTCATCCTCTTCGTCTTCTTCTCCTGACCCACCTTCATCCTCTTCCTTCACCAGTACCATCTTGCCCGCCTTCAAGCTCGCATTCAGGTCGGTCTTCGGCACTTCTTCATGTACCAGATTCTGATGGCAGTCTATGCACGTCGCACCTTCCGTCTTCAGCTTCTTGTGCGCTTCCTGTGCGTCCGCTCCCGGCGGATTCGGGTTCTTATGGCAGTCGCGGCAGGTGATGCTGTCCCATTTCTTCAAGTTCATCCGCGCATCGTGCGCCATGATTAAACGGCGCTCATTAAACTTCTCCAGCGTCGAGTAATCGTTCACCAGTTCCAAGTACAGTTCTCTCGCACCATCCACCGCGTGGGTATACACGGCTAAGTGGAAGTTCTTGAACCCTTGCGGTATGTGACAGTCTTTACAGCCGGGATTTACACCCAGCGCACCGTAGTGCGTCGATTGCTTCAGTTCCGTTTGCGTATAGGTCATCGAGTGGCAGCTGGTACAGAATTCTTCGGTCGATAGCGCCGCTTCTCCGCCAAATACTACCGCTACCAGTACGATACCCAGCAATCCGCCTGTCAGCAGCGTGCCTATCGCTCCTTTTTGTATCCCTGTCATTACTCTTTTCCTTTATCTTTTTTGTCCGCTGTCTTTTCCTTGGCGCTGGCTTGGAATTCGTCATGGTACTTGAATTTCGGTTCGCCTACGAAAGTGCCGTCCAGTTTGTAGTGTTCGTGCATCGCTTTGACGTCTTTGACCATTTTGTCAAAGTCAAACGTGTATTTCGCGTCAACTGCTGGTGTGAATGGGGTGTACGGAGCTTTCGCGCCTTTCCAGGGTGAGCCTTCGTAGTTCAGGTGACAGGCGGCGCATGCTTCTTCAAAGTGGAAGTCTTGTCCTTTGTCTGCAACCACTTTGCGTTGTGTGGTGGTGCCTTTGCTTTCAAATGCTTGTCCTGCTTTGCGATGATCTCCACGGTAGCTCTTTCCAGGGCCGTGACAGGATTCGCAGCCAACTGCCGCCAATGGTTTTTTCGGTGCGTCTATGTTGTAACCGCCTTTTTTGCCGAAGCCGTCGACGTGACAGCCTACGCAGTCTTTGTCTTGGGTGTAGTCTTTTTCCGGATCCAGTTTGGCTTTAACTTTGGCTTCTTTGCGCGCGCCCGGTTTTAGCGATTCCATCGCTTTGGCGTGTGCGGTGTCTTTCCACGATTTGGCTTGTGATTTGTGGCAGGAGCTGCATTTCGCACGGCCTTCAAAGGTGTCCGCCAGTGCCGCGCCTGAAAAAAATGCGGTTGCCGCTAGTACCGCCAGTATATAGGTTATTGGGTGTTTCATCCTTCCTCCTTTATGCTTTTTTTAATTCAAGTTTGTTGGCTTCGTATTGTACGCTATCGCCGCATTGTGTAAATGGCTATTTTGCTGGCGTTGCCGTTTATGGTAGTTTGTAAACCCAGTAGCCGCCTTGTTGATAGATCAGTTGCGCTACTTCCAGTTCCGTCGGGGCTTTCTTGTCGACAAACGGCAGCATTCTGGCCAGTAGCGTTTGACTGCTCTTTTCATCGCTCAGGAAGAATACTCTGATTTCTTCGTCCGCGACCGATTGCAGGGTGTAGGTGTTGAAGTCGTTTTCCTTCAGTTGCACTTTCATTTGGTTGATCATGCCGTGCATGTTGCCGGTCATCGGGAAGTTCTGAAACGCTACGCCAATTTTGTCCGGGTGCATGAGTCCGACTTTGTATAGGTCGGTGACGTGTACGATGACGTAGGTTTCCCGGTCTGAGCCTACCAGTTCCCGCAGTTGCTTGACGCCTTCTTCCGCAGGGGCTGTCAGGGCTTCGCTGAAGCGTTTGAATTGTGCGCGTTCTTTTTGACTGGCTTTGCTTTCCCAGAATTGGTTTTCATAGGCTTGGATGGCTTCGCTTTGTTCCAGCCAGGGCACCGGTATCATCAGCGGTTCGTTCAGGTGGCTGGTAAAGAGCGTGTCGTTGCCGGTGAGCAGTTTGAGTTGCCGCGAGGTATCCCACCAGGACAGTATCAGGGCGTCTTTCGGCGCGTGTCTTTTGATTACGGCGGCCAGCGCACTGAGTTCCGATGGTTTGCGGTCGAAGTTGTACAGTATTTCGTTGGTGCTGTTCTTCCAGTAGATCAGTACCGGCGCTCCGCCTTCTTGCCGCGCTACCATGAATTCGGCTATCGGTTTGGTTACTCCGTCGGCTTGTACTTTGTATTGGCTGAGCTTCAGTTCCGGCCAGCCTTCCAGGTCCATTTTGCTGAACTTCCGGCTGTCGCCTTCCGCAACCAGTTGATAGTGATAGGGGGCCGGTACCGGTTTGAACCATATATATGTAAACCAGCCCAACAAAAGCAAACCTCCCGTCACCAGGAGGATCCCTAATGACGGGAGTAGCTTGTCTCCCGATCGCACTGCCTTGGCAGTGCGATCTTCTGCGTTAGCGCTTATCAAGCTTCGCTTTGCTTACGTTTGCGCCAGCCTGCCAGAGCCAGTGTTCCGGCCAGCAGCATGCCACCGCCTAAACCGCCCAGCGAGATTTTCTCTGCTGTGCCGTCTAAGTCGAGTAGACTGGTTTTCTTGCTTTCAAGATTCTTAACACGTTCTTGCAGTGCAACCATTTCACGGATGCGGGTGTTTTCGTCTTGAATTTCAACGTAGGCGCGGTTGATCGGCCCCCAGCCTTCGGTGTAAGTCCAGCCGCCCGGGTTGACGTGCGCTAAGCCTACGTGCATTTTAGCCAGGTCGTTTTCATGCATTTCCAGCACTTTCAGCTCGATCGCTGCAGGGCTGTTGCCTTTCGACCAGAACAGTTGGGCAAAGTATGCATAGCCTTCTTTTTCCGGTGCAGGTGGTGCAGGGCGGTTGGTTTTTTGCCCTGTCAATAAGCCTTCCTTGTACAGTTGGTGTACGATAGCGTTGGCTTCTTGGTATTTAGCCAGTCCTTCCAGCGTGCCTCTGTCCATCAGGTCGAGGTAGGAGCGGGCAAAACGTTCCGAGTGGCATTGGGTACAAGTCACGACCCATGAGTCCAGACGTTTTTCCGACCATTCGCTCTTGATGTTTTCAGCAATCCCAGGAACAAACGGATAGTTCGCCCAGCGGATTTTTCTAACCATGTTGTGGCTGTATTCGCCTTCGTATTCCATGTGGCAGCCGGCGCAGGTTGGCGCGCTTTGTCCGCCTACTGCATAGGCGTCTTTTAACGGTGCTTCCCAGTTCCATTGGTTACCCAGCATGCCGACAATCTTGCCGTGCTTGGACATGGAGTAAGCTTCCCAGTTGTTGTGGTCTACGCCGCTGTGACAGGTTGCGCAGGCTTCCGGTCTGCGGGATTCCGCTGCTGAGAATTCGTGACGGGTGTGGCAGGAGTCACATTTGTTTTGGTTGGTGTGGCACATCGAGCAGCCTTCGGCTACTTCGCGTTGCGGCATCGCTGCCCATACCGTGGTTTCCACGTTGGCTTTGTAGTCCAGCGCATGCGATGGACGTCCATCCGGCCATTGGTCGTGCGGCCAGATCATCGTGTCGCGTTCCGATTCACGTTCTGCAAATTCTTGCAGGTGACAGGTACCGCATACGTCCGCCGTCGGCATTCTGATGTCTTTGGTGTGATCGGCTTTTTTCTTCGCGCCAATGTCTACGTGGCAGTCGATACAGCCGACTTCTTTCAGGTTTTCACCTTCAGCCAGTCTGCCCATCGAGCGTAGGTTCTTTTCGATGTCTTCCAGTTTGGCTTTCTTATAAAAAGTAGGATCGCCCGGTTTCAGATTGCGGACTTTGTCCAGGTTCGCATGGCTGCTTCTCTTCCACGCTTGTACCCATACCGGCGATTCGTCGGTGTGGCATTCCACGCATTCTTTACGGCTCGCAACTTCTTTGTTCGTGGTAGGCGATTTGTAAAATGTCGCCGGATCCAGGTAAATTCCATACGGAATCGGTTCCCAATATTGCGCCAGCGTGCCGCGGCCCGCTCCTTGCGCAGGATCCTTGTAACGCTTAACCAGCGCTTCGTGCAATTCCTTCGGCGTTACTTTCTCTCGATCCAGTTTCAACGCTTCATATAATTCGTTCGGTACGCTCGGTATGTTCGCGTGCGCCGCTCCTATCAGCAACCCACCCAACATCGCCGCTACTATCTTCGGCCATAGCTTGCCTTTCATCTCTCTCTCCTTTGGTTTTCCATTCTCTTTTAACCCTTCGCCTTCCTTCTATTCCTTCTCTTTTTATTTTTTCTCAATCTACCTATGAGGAGTTTAGCAAATGCTCACCTTCCTCTCTTGCTTTACCTCAAACTTTGATCATCTATCATGACCTCAGTAATAGCCACACAGCTGCAAAGACTACTTAGTACTTCATTACCTGTCAAGGGACGATATTGATAATCGAATAGTAGGCTTTTAATTGCTAGACTGTGTTATCTATTGAAATATCTGATTCCAAACCTGACTCGGATAACTTTTCTTGATTTCTTCGTTTGCTGTGAAAAGACAATCCCGTCCCTGCTGG
This sequence comes from Gammaproteobacteria bacterium, assembly GCA_015709615.1. Classification (NCBI taxonomy): domain Bacteria; kingdom Pseudomonadati; phylum Pseudomonadota; class Gammaproteobacteria; species Gammaproteobacteria bacterium. The sequence goes on from CP054179.1 coordinate 1,165,877, forward strand.
CACAAGCCTACCGACAATAACATTCTCTTTCAGCCCTCGCAAATCATCTTTCTTACCCATGATGGCCGCCTCAGTTAACACTCGTGTTGTTTCCTGGAATGATGCAGCTGAGATGAAAGAATCCGTTGACAGTGATGCTTTTGTAATACCAAGCAGTAAGAACTCGTAGGTAGCCGGCATTTTTTTCTCTGCGATCAGCCGTTCATTTTCGATCAACAAATCAGCTCGCTCAACCTGTTCTCCGGGTATAAATGACGAATCCCCGGCATTAACAACCTGCACTCGCCGTAACATTTGACGCACGATGACTTCAATGTGCTTGTCGTTTATCCTGACACCTTGCAAACGATATACATCTTGAACTTCATCGGTAATGTAGCGCGCTAATGCTTCGACACCTTGTAAACGCAGTATGTCACGTGGATCAGCCGGGCCGTCAACGATAATCTCGCCTTTGTTGACAACTTGTCCATCATGCGCCATGACATGTTTATCCTTCGGTATGAGATACTCATGAACGACACCTTCCAGATCAGTGATAACAAGCCGCTGCTTACCTTTGGTATCTTTCCCGAACGACACGATACCGGTTACTTCGGCCAGCATACCGGCATCTTTTGGTGATCGTGCCTCAAACAGTTCAGCTACGCGCGGCAAGCCACCGGTAATATCCCGTGTTTTGGACGTTTCTTGCGGAATTCGTGCCAATACCTCACCGACACTTACTTGCTGCCCGTCACGTACAGTAATGATACAACCAATCTGGAATGTAATACTCACAGACTGATTACTTCCAACCATTTTAATCTCATTGCCGTCGTCATCCAAGAATTTCACCAAAGGACGCAGGCCTTTTGATTGCAATACACCACGACGCTTCGGATCAATAACCACCAATGTCGACAATCCGGTTACTTCATCGATTTGCTTGGCAACCGTCACGCCTTCCTCGACATTCTCGAAACGAACCTTGCCGCTATACTCGGTGATAATCGGTCGCGTATGCGGATCCCAAGTAGTCAGTATTTGACCTGCTTTAACCGTTTCACCATTGCGCACCATCAATGTCGCACCATATGATGCTTTATGCCTTTCACGCTCACGGCCATTCTCATCTTGAATAATGATTTCACCACTGCGCGATATGGCGATTAATTCATTTTGCGCATTGGTTACATAACGCATCGTGGATGAGTAATGCACTACGCCGCTTGACTTACTTTCAACCTGACTGACAACGGCGGTTCTCGATGCTGCACCACCGATATGGAATGTGCGCATTGTTAACTGCGTTCCCGGCTCGCCAATCGATTGAGCTGCAATGACACCTACTGCTTCGCCGACATTGACCGGGGTACCGCGTCCCAGATCCCGGCCATAGCATTTAGCGCATAACCCGTAACGCGTTTCACAAGTCAAGGGTGTGCGAACTTTTACTTCATCGATGCCCAATGACTCAATTAAATCGACAGCGTCTTCATCTAACAATTCACCTGCGGCAAAAACGACTTCCTGATTTTCGGGATTGACCAAATCGATTGCTACAACCCTGCCAAGAATCCGTTCCCGCAATGCTTCAATAATCTCACCGCCTTCTACCAGTGCCTTCATCACAACGCCGTTGCCTGTGCCACAATCTTCTTCGGTGACAACAAGATCCTGCGTGACATCAACCAAACGCCGCGTTAGATAGCCTGAGTTTGCTGTTTTTAATGCCGTATCCGCCAAACCTTTACGAGCACCATGTGTGGAAATGAAGTATTGCAATACATTCAATCCTTCACGGAAATTAGCGGTAATTGGAGTCTCAATGATCGATCCGTCCGGTTTCGCCATCAATCCCCGCATCCCCGACAGCTGACGTATTTGTGCCGCTGAGCCGCGCGCACCGGAATCCGCCATCATGTAGATCGAATTGAAAGACTCTTGCGTTAGCGGTTTACCATCCTCACTCAATTTGATCTTGCTGGTAATTTGATCATGTACTGGTTCAACGCCGAGTTGATTCATCATCGCTTTTGCAACCTGATCACCCGCGCGCCCCCAAATATCCACAACTTTGTTATAGCGTTCGCCTTGAGTCACCAAACCTGAAGTATATTGCCCTTCAATCTCTTTCACTTCTTTTTCCGCTGCCGCGATAATATCGCCTTTTTGCGTCGGCACCAGCATATCATCCGCACAAATGGATATTCCCGCACGTGTTGCGTAGCTGAAGCCCGCATACATCAGTTTATCCGCAAAAATAACGGTTTCGCGCAATCCGCACCGTCTAAAGCTGGCGTTGATGAGTTTTGAAATCTCTTTCTTTTTAAGCGCCTTGTTAAGAAGCGAAAAGGGCAGTTCTGGCGGAAAAATTTCAAATAGTAAGGCTCGGCCTACCGTTGTTTCATAACGGGTGATTTTTTCAGAACGTTCACCATCTGCGTTCGTTTCATATTCTTTAATCCTAACCGTAATTTTGGCATTCAGCTCTGCATTACGTGTTTCATAGGCACGCGAAACTTCATTCACGTTTTGAAATATCATACCTTCTCCACGCGCACCAATCTTTTCGCGCGTTGTATAGTAGAGTCCAAGCACGATATCTTGCGATGGCACTATAATCGGTTCACCATTAGCAGGTGATAGTACGTTATTGGTTGACATCATTAAGGTGCGGCATTCCATTTGCGCTTCCAACGAAAGCGGAACATGCACGGCCATTTGGTCACCGTCAAAGTCAGCATTAAAAGCCGCGCATACTAACGGATGCAATTGAATTGCTTTACCTTCAACCAGCACTGGCTCAAAAGCTTGTATACCTAATCGATGCAACGTTGGCGCGCGGTTCAGCATGACTGGATGCTCGCGGATCACATCTTCCAAGATGTCCCATACCACCGCACTCTCATTCTCAACCTCACGCTTGGCGGCTTTTATCGTGCTTGCTATCCCCATCAGCTCCAGCTTATTGAAGATAAAGGGTTTAAATAGCTCAAGCGCCATTTTCTTCGGTAATCCGCATTGATGCAGTTTCAGCTGAGGTCCGACAACGATTACCGAACGTCCTGAATAGTCGACACGCTTACCCAGCAGATTTTGACGGAAGCGGCCGCCTTTACCTTTAATCATATCGGCCAAAGATTTGAGCGCACGCTTATTCGCACCCGTCATCGCTTTTCCGCGACGGCCATTATCCAGTAACGAATCAACGGCCTCTTGCAGCATTCGCTTTTCATTACGAACAATAATTTCCGGCGCTTTCAATTCCAGCAGCCGCTTAAGCCGATTGTTACGATTGATGACACGACGATACAAATCATTCAAATCAGAAGTCGCAAAACGCCCGCCATCCAGCGGCACTAGCGGACGAAGGTCTGGCGGCAATACAGGCAAAACCGTCAACACCATCCATTGCGGTTTAATTCCTGATTTATTAAAGGCTTCAAGCAGCTTAAGACGCTTAGAGATTTTCTTAATCTTCGTCTCGGAACCTGTGCTTTCCAATTCACGCCGCAGGCTTTCGATTTCCGCGCTTATATCGAGATTACTCAATAAATCCCGGATACCCTCCGCTCCCATGCTGGCACTGAAATCATCGCCATACTCTTCCGTTTTGATTAAATAATCATCCTCGGTCAATAACTGACAGCGTGTTAATGGCGTCATGCCCGGATCGGTCACCACATAAGCTTCAAAATAAAGTACTCGCTCAATGTCTCGCAAGGTCATGTCTAACACCATGCCAAGGCGCGAAGGCAACGATTTTAGAAACCAGATATGCGAAACCGGCGAAGCAAGCTCGATATGCCCCATTCGCTCGCGGCGAACTTTTGATAGCGTCACTTCAACGCCGCATTTTTCACAAATAACGCCGCGGTGCTTCAAGCGCTTGTATTTACCGCACAAGCACTCATAATCTTTCACCGGCCCAAAAATCTTGGCGCAAAACAGACCATCCCTTTCCGGTTTGAATGTACGGTAATTGATCGTTTCCGGTTTTTTTACTTCACCATAAGACCATGAGCGTATTTTCTCGGGTGACGCAAGGCCAATCTTGATGGCATCAAATTCTTCTTTATGAGTAACTTGTTTAAATAAATCTAACAGTGCTTTCATTTGTCACTCCTGTCAATCAGGGGGCAATAATAGTTATATGAGTCGGTACTAATAGCTAAAAAATCGTTCGATCACGCAAAATCCGGAACAATCAATATTGTTCCAAATCAATATCCATTCCTAATGAACGTATTTCTTTTACCAGCACATTGAATGATTCCGGCATTCCAGCATCAATCTTATGATCACCCTTGACAATACTTTCATATACTTTAGTACGCCCAGTGACGTCATCCGATTTCACAGTCAACATTTCCTGCAAGGTATAAGCCGCACCATAAGCTTCCAATGCCCAAACCTCCATCTCACCAAAACGCTGTCCGCCGAATTGCGCTTTACCACCCAATGGTTGCTGCGTTACCAAGCTATAAGGACCGGTGGAACGCGCATGCATCTTATCATCCACCAAATGATGCAGTTTTAGAACATGCATATAGCCAACCGTGACGGGGCGATCGAAAGCTTCACCAGTCCGGCCATCGTACAAGGTAATCTGACCTGATCGCGGCAATCCAGCCAGTTCCAGCATGTCTTTGATCTCTTCCTCGGTTGCTCCATCAAAAACAGGCGTTGCGAACGGGACTCCCTCAGTCAGATTTTCCGCTAGCGATAGAATTTCACTATCCGATAGCGAGGAGATATCCTCTTTTTTACCACTGCCATTATAAATTTTGTTCAGAAACTCTCGAATTTCACTAGCATTCTTTTGAGTTTTCAGCATTTCATCGATTTTCCTGCCAAGTCCCTTCGCCGCCCACCCCAAGTGTACTTCAAGAATCTGCCCTACGTTCATCCGGGAAGGAACACCCAATGGATTTAGCACGACATCGACTGGCGTTCCATCCGCCATATAGGGCATATCTTCCAAAGGTACGATTTTCGAGATCACACCCTTGTTACCGTGACGCCCTGCCATTTTATCGCCTGGCTGCAATCGCCGTTTAATTGCGATATAAATCTTCACCATTTTCTGCACACCAGGGGCTAGTTCATCTCCCTGTGTGAGTTTTTTCTTTTTTTCGTCAAATGCAGCATCAAACGCCTTACGTTTTAGCGCCATGCTCTCACGTACTTGCTCCAGCTGTATGCTAGCATCTTCGTCGGCCAAGCGGATATCAAACCAGTAATGCGGATCGATGCTCTTTAGATATTCAACCGTGATTTCTTTCCCTTTGGCAAGCTTATTCGGCCCGCCGGTTGCAATCTTACCTGTCAGTAAGCGTTCAATACGTTCAAATGCATCTTCTTCCACAATACGTAATTGATCAGCCAGGTCTTTTTTGTAACGATCCAACTCCTCATCGATAATTTTTTGCGCGCGCTTATCACGTTCGATTCCTTCCCGCGTAAATACTTGCACATCAATCACTGTTCCAGAGATTCCCGACGGTACGCGCAGTGAAGTATCTTTTACATCCGATGCTTTTTCACCAAAAATTGCTCGCAGCAATTTCTCTTCCGGTGTTAATTGCGTTTCACCTTTTGGTGTGACTTTTCCTACTAATACGTCGCCTGCTTCAACTTCCGCGCCGATATAAACAATACCCGATTCATCAAGACGCCCTAGTTGATGTTCCGACAAATTGGGAATATCAGCGGTAATCTCTTCCGTTCCAAGCTTGGTATCCCTGCTCACAACGGACAATTCTTCAATGTGTATCGACGTAAAACGATCTTCGGCGACAATCCGTTCGGATATCAAAATGGAATCTTCAAAGTTATAACCATTCCACGGCATAAACGCCACCAGCATGTTCTGACCCAGTGCGAGTTCCCCCATATCGGTGGAAGCGCCATCCGCGATGACATCGTCCCTGCTGATATTATCGCCGACCTTTACCAGAGGACGCTGATTAATATTGGTATTCTGATTTGAACGTGTATATTTAATAAGATTATAGATATCCACACCGACTTCGCCCATGCGAGTCTCTGCATCATGCACTCGCACCACAATCCGGCTCGCATCAATATAATCCACAATACCGCCGCGCCTAGCACGCACGGTAGTTCCTGAATGCACTGCTACGACGCGTTCAATACCCGTACCCACAAATGGCTTTTCGGCGCGCAGGCATGGCACAGCCTGGCGTTGCATGTTCGATCCCATCAAAGCGCGGTTAGCATCATCATGCTCTAGAAAAGGTATGAGCGAAGCGGCAACCGAAACAATCTGGGCCGGCGCCACGTCCACATACTCAATTCGTTCCGGAGAAGATAATGCGAACTCGTTTTTGTGACGGCAGGATACGATATCGCTAATCAGCCGATGATTCTCATCAAGCTCGGCATTCGCCTGGGCAATCATATAATTGCCTTCCTCAATTGCGGACAGATAATCTATCTCTTCTGTTACCCGGCAATCTTTCACTTTACTGTACGGTGTTTCAATGAATCCATACTCATTGGTGCGCGCGTACAACGCCAACGAATTTATCAAACCGATATTAGGTCCTTCCGGTGTTTCAATCGGACATACCCGGCCATAATGTGTTGGATGCACATCGCGCACCTCAAAACCCGCTCTTTCGCGCGTTAATCCCCCTGGTCCTAAAGCTGAAATACGCCGTTTATGCGTGATCTCAGACAATGGATTGGTCTGATCCATGAATTGCGATAATTGACTGGAACCGAAGAACTCCCGTGCTGCTGCGGAAACCGGTTTTGCATTAATCAGATCATGCGGCATGAGATTTTCCGATTCTGCCTGACTTAACCGTTCTTTCACTGCACGTTCTACACGCACCAGTCCCGATCTGAATTGGTTTTCCGCCAGTTCGCCCACCGAGCGCACACGGCGATTACCAAGGTGATCGATATCGTCTATCTCACCACGGCCATTACGCAGTTCAACCAGAATTTTAATAACTGCGATAATATCTTCATTGGATAGTGTCTGCGATCCTGTCAGCTCAGTTCTACCCACTCGGCGATTAAACTTCATTCTACCGACAACTGATAAATCATAGCGCTCGGGTGAGTAGAACAAACCGGCGAACAGGGCCTTAACAGCTTCTTCTGTCGGCGGCTCTCCCGGGCGCATCATACGATAAATTGCAACCTGGGCATTCATCTCATCGGTCGTTTCATCGATCTTCAGTGTTTGTGAGATATACGCACCATAATTAAGATCGTTCACATACAGCGTATGAATCTTCTTTATGCCCGCTTTACGAATCTTGGTTACTGTATCTTCTGTGATTTCGTCATTGGCAAGCGCGACAAACTCACCGGTTTCCTTATCAACTAAATTGTGCGCCAGTATTCTTCCCAATAAAAAATCTTCCGGCACATCCAGCTGATCGATATTGGATTCCTGCATTTCGCGGATATGTTTGGCCGTTATGCGTTTATCTTTCTGAACAATGACTTTTTTGCCTTTGCCTATAATATCGAAACTCGCGACTTCGCCTCGCAAGCGTTCAGGTACAAGTTCGAACTGAATACCTTTGTCTGAGAAATGAAAGCAATCAAAAATGAAAAATTCTTGCAGTATCTGTTCAGAAGTGCATCCGATTGCCTTCAACAAGGTAGTGACCGGCATTTTGCGACGACGGTCGATCCTGAAAAATAAGCAATCCTTCGGATCGAATTCAAAATCCAGCCACGATCCGCGGTAAGGAATAATCCGTGCGGAAAATAATAATTTTCCTGACGAATGGGTTTTACCGCGATCATGCTCGAAAAATACGCCAGGTGAACGATGCAGCTGTGAAACAATCACGCGCTCAGTACCGTTAATCACAAAAGAGCCTGTTTCAGTCATCAGGGGTATTTCACCCATGTACACTTCTTGTTCCTTGACTTCCTTGACAGTCGGCTTGGATATTTCCTTATCCATGATCGTTAGTCTTACCCTTGCACGCAAAGGCGATGCATACGTCAGTCCACGTTGCTGACATTCCTTGACATCGAATACAGGCGTTCCAAGCTCATAGCTTATGAAATCAAGACGTGCATTTTTAGTATGACTTTCGATTGGAAATATTGAATTAAAAGCAGCCTGCAGTCCCTGATTTTGGCGCTTATTAGGTGCCACATTTTCCTGCAAAAAGGCTGCATATGATTCGAGCTGAGTAGCGAGAAGAAACGGAATTGGCAACACGCTCGCACGTTTGGCAAAACTTTTACGGATACGTTTTTTCTCTGTGAACGAATAGCTCATGAATTTTCTCCGGCAGAAGAAGACAGAGGATTGAAGGATTGAGGCCAGATAACTATCAATTGTTCAAATGCCCAAAATGACGCATCAAATGGTCAAAATATCAAAGGCTGGCGGCTTTAATAGCCTACCAGCCCAGAAAATTTATAATTTTTTATTACTTAACTTCGCAAGTAGCGCCAGCTTCGACCAACTGTTTCTGGATTGCAGCCGCATCTTCTTTTGAAACACCTTCCTTAACAGGTTTTGGTGCACCATCAACCAAGTCTTTTGCTTCTTTCAAACCTAGTCCGGTTACCGCTCTTACCACTTTAATCACATTGACTTTGCTCTCACCAGCAGAAGACAGAATCACCGTAAATTCAGTTTGTTCTGCAGCCGCAGGAGCAGCACCACCGCTTGGAGCAGCAACCGCAACCGCAGCGGTCGCAACGGCAGAAACACCGAATTTTTCTTCCATCTCTTTAATCAATTGCGATAATTCAAGTACGGTCATATTCGCAATTGCTTCTAATATATCATCTTTAGTTACAGCCATTATTTTCTCCTGGTTATTTTCTGTATTACGTTAAGGAAGCTTGAAGAATGCTATTTACTGTCTCGTACCATGGCTAAGCCGCGCACAAATCGGGCAGGTACTTCATTTAATGTTTGTACAAACTTAGCAATAGGTGCTTGCATTGTTCCCAGCAATCTTGCCAGCAATTCTTCACGACTTGGCAACGATGCGAGTGCAGTGATCTCATCACGTGATATCACTTTCTCGCCAATTGCACCAACTTTAATTACGAATTTTTCATTGTCTCTAGAAAATTCATGCAACACCTTCGCAGCTGCCACTGGATCAGTGCTTATACCGTAAACAAGCGGGCCAACCATATGTTTGGCCAACTCCGCATATGGTGTATCTGCTACGGCGCGGCGGACCAACGAATTTTTTATGACATGAAAATAAACTCCTGACTCGCGAGTTTTCGCTCTTAGTTGTGTCATTTGACCAACTTCCATCCCTCGATACTCTGCAATGATAATGGCTTGAGCATTAGCTACTTGAGCCCCCACTTCCGCCACTATTGCTTTTTTCTCATCAAGATTAAGACTCAAGGTTCACTCTCCATCAGTTAAAAATAGTATTCGGCTCATCTATACAAATACTCTTTCCCGAACACTACACACCGGTGACCTTAAACCAGGAAAAATAAGACTCTGATTCCTGTTTTGGGTACACCATCTGCGCTGGGCACTCAATATACCGAATTAAACAAACCGTATGATTTATACGATTTCATCTTCAAGATTACCGAATAATTAAGCGACACCCCACAAATCACATCTATCATGATTTATTTATTTTCGTGCGCCCCAGCGGTCTTTGATAATCCACTCCAATACATAGTGTATTCTGTGGCCCAAAGTTCTTTATATTACGAAATACTCGCTTGATCTATTCGTACACCGATACCCATAGTGCTCGAAACAGATATTTTTCTAAGATAAACACCTTTTGACGAAGCAGGTTTTGATTTATTCAATGCTTCAATCAATGCCTTCAGGTTTTGTTTTAATGCATTCGCATCAAACGATGCCCTGCCAATCGTGCAGTGTATAATTCCGGTTTTATCCGCTCTAAATTGGACTTGCCCGGCTTTAGCATTTTTAACCGCCCCCGCGATATCTGCAGTCACGGTGCCTACTTTTGGATTCGGCATTAAACTGCGCGGCCCCAGAATCTGACCTAATTGACCAACAACGCGCATGGCATCCGGACTTGCAATAGCAACATCAAAGTTGATATTGCCGGCCTTAATCTCAGCCGCCAGATCATCAAAACCAACAATATCCGCCCCCGCTTCTTGCGCTTCTTTCGCTTTGTCACCTTGTGCAAACACCGCGACACGAACCGTTTTTCCCGTTCCTGCAGGCAAAACTACCGAACCGCGCACAGCTTGATCGGATTTCTTGGCATCAATTCCCAGATTAACTGCAACATCGATAGATTCATCAAACTTTGCAGTCGCTGCTTCTTTAACTAACCCTAATGCATCATCTATTGGATATGTCTTATTACGATCCACTTTTCCGGCAATAGCTTTATAGCGCTTTGATGAATGTGCCATTTTATATACCCTCCACTTCTATGCCCATACTTCTCGCGCTCCCCGCAATTGTACGCACCGCAGCATCCAAATCTGCCGCCGTTAAATCCGGCATCTTTGTTTTGGCAATTTCTTCAGCTTGACTGCGACTTAATTTTCCTACTTTATCCAAATGCGGTTTAGAACTTCCTTTGCCGACACCCGCTGCCTTTTTAATTAAGACTGATGCCGGTGTTGTTTTCATGACAAACGTAAAACTTTTGTCAGCATATGCAGTAATGATCACTGGCACAGGCAAACCCGGTTCCATTTTCTGGGTAGCCGCGTTAAATGCTTTACAGAATTCCATAATATTTAACTGCCGCTGACCAAGTGCCGGCCCAATAGGCGGACTCGGATTTGCTTTTCCGGCTGGTACTTGTAACTTTATATATCCGATAATTTTTTTTGCCACAATATCCTCCCGATGGGTACAATCGAACGACTATTCGCTCTCCCCGGTGATAAACAATAATTCGCTCTAAAAAACTTTAATTTAATGCAGTTTCAATTATAAAAACAACGACCATACCCTATCAGGATTTCTCTACTTGATTAAAATCCAATTCAACAGGTGTTGGGCGCCCGAATATGGAAACCGAAACCCTGAGTTTGCTCTTGTCGTAATTGACATCTTCCACATTGCCATGAAAATCCGTAAATGGCCCTTCCTTGACGCGAACCGCCTCACCGATTTCAAACAGAATCTTCGGTTTCGGTTTTTCAACACCTTCCTGAATTTGATGAAGTATATTATCAACTTCCTTTTGACTGATCGGCGTAGGCTTCATGACCGAGCCGCCCACAAAACCCGTCACTTTGTCTGTATTCTTGACCAGATGCCACGAATCATCAGACATTTCCATTTCCACCAATACGTAGCCCGGGAAAAACTTGCGCTCACTGATATTTTTCTGACCACTTTTCATTTCTATCACCTCTTCAACCGGCACTAGAATTTGGCCAAACTTATCTTGCATACCAGCCCGCTCAATGCGATCCTTCAATGCACGTTGTACACTTTTCTCATAACCTGAATAAGCGTGAACCACATACCATTTCTTACTCATTCTTTCCTCTGAGAAATGTGATCAAGCATCTTGACTCATCAAAATTTTTACGAGTGACATCAAGGCAGCATCAATGAACCATAAAAATAATGCCATCGCAATGACAAATGCAAACACCACACCCGATGTTTGAAGCGTTTCCTTACGACTAGGCCATACTACCTTTTTTGCTTCTTCAGAAGATTCCCTGCAAAATACATAAAAATCCTGACCTTGAGTTGTAAATTTCGCAGTAACTGCAGCCAGCGCGAATCCCGCCAATATTGATAATATGCGCACAACCGTAGCGCTTTCATTTAGATAAATGAATCCCGCTATACCAGCAATAATGAACACAAACACAAGCGCAAGCTTCAGTTTATTCACGTCGATTGAATCCTTTTATCTCTTAAAATCATGAATAGCTTTTTGATCGATCAACAAGCAATAGTCTTATTTTGTTTTAGACTTGCAACACACTTAACACTATCCATTATGGCAGGCCAGGAGGGCATCGAACCCCCAACCTTCGGTTTTGGAGACCGACGCTCTGCCAATTGAGCTACTGGCCTTCTAACTGGAACGTATCTAAGGTTAAAACCACACCAAAACAATTGTTTTAAAAATATATCAAAAATCACTCAATAATTTTTGCGACTACACCAGCACCTACCGTTCTTCCGCCTTCACGTATCGCAAACCTTAACCCATCTTCCATCGCAATCGGCGCAATTAAATTCACCGTCACCGATACATTATCCCCAGGCATCACCATCTCCGTACCCGCCGGCAACTCTATCGCTCCCGTAACATCCGTCGTTCTAAAGTAAAATTGCGGCCGATAGCCAGGAAAGAAAGGTGTATGTCTTCCGCCTTCATCCTTACTCAACACATAAATCTCTGCCGTGAATTTGGTGTGAGGGGATATGCTGCCCGGTTTTGCCAGCACTTGACCTCGCTCAACCTCTTCCCGTTTTGTACCCCGTAACAATATTCCCACATTATCACCAGCCTGACCTTGATCCAGTAACTTGCGGAACATTTCAACGCCGGTACAAACCGTCTTCAGTGTGGGCTTGAGACCAACAATCTCAATTTCATCACCTACCTTGATAATACCTCTTTCCACACGCCCGGTTACTACCGTTCCGCGGCCAGAAATCGAGAACACATCCTCAACCGGCATAATGAATGCGCCGTCAATCGCGCGTTCCGGTTGCGGTATATAACTATCCAGCGCTTCCGCCAGTTTCAATATGGAAGGTTCACCGATATCGCTTTGGTCTCCTTCTAACGCTTTCAGCGCTGAGCCAACAATGATTGGCGTATCGTCACCTGGAAAATCGTACTTCGATAACAGTTCACGTATCTCCATCTCCACCAACTCAATCAACTCGGCGTCATCAACCATATCCGCTTTGTTCATGTATACGATAATGTACGGAACACCTACTTGACGCGCCAGCAATATATGCTCACGCGTTTGCGGCATCGGTCCGTCGGCTGCGGACACAACCAGAATCGCTCCATCCATTTGCGCCGCACCGGTAATCATGTTCTTCACATAGTCCGCGTGCCCAGGACAGTCCACATGCGCATAATGGCGACTCGCTGTCTCATATTCTACATGCGCCGTATTGATGGTAATTCCACGCGCACGTTCTTCCGGTGCCGAGTCAATCTGATCGTAGCTCTTCGCTTCGCCGCCAAATTTCTTCGTCAATATCGTCGTGATCGCCGCCGTTAGCGTCGTCTTTCCGTGGTCAACGTGTCCTATCGTACCAACATTTACGTGTGGCTTCGACCGCTCAAATTTACTCTTTGCCATGTCCTGTTTCCCCTTTGCGTGCTTTGACCATACAACTTACATACAACCTATGGAGCCCATGACCAGGATTGAACTGGTGACCTCTCCCTTACCAAGGGAGTGCTCTACCACTGAGCTACATGGGCAAGCATAAACAACAACCATTAACCGTTTACCTTCTAACCCTCAATTGGAGCGGGTGAAGGGAATCGAACCCTCGTCGTAAGCTTGGAAGGCTTCTGCTCTACCATTGAGCTACACCCGCACTATTCACTGGAAGCACTACATCAACCAATCTTCGCCACAAGCTATCGCCAAGCCATTTCGCTGTGCTTCCTAAATTGGTGGAGGGGGAAGGATTCGAACCTTCGAAGGCAGAGCCGTCAGATTTACAGTCTGATCCCTTTGACCGCTCGGGAACCCCTCCGAACGAAACTGGCAATTATGAATATATTGCCCCCATAAGTCAATCTTGATTTAACGAAAAGTTATATGCGTCAGTAATTAATTTCATCGAAAATATTTGCGAAAATCGGGTTTGCGTTAAATTGCGCACATTTGAACACTATAAAAATTTCGCAATCGATTAAAACGAAATCAACAAATAAATCGCACACCTAACTTTTTAAGCCAATCGCACTCGTGGATCAACTAGAGTATACGATATATCGGTCAAGACCAAACCCACGATATAAAGAATCGAACCCAAAAAGACCATCGCTCTCACTATGGCAAAATCCTGCGAATTGATTGCATCAATGGTGTAACTGCCCAACCCCGGAATGCCAAAAAACGATTCAACCAGCAGACTGCCGAGAAACAATAAAGGCACCACGACAACTGCGCCGGTCAAAATCGGAATTAATGCATTTCTCAGAACATGCCGGAATAAAACGATGCGCTCCGACAATCCCTTTGCCCTGGCTGTACGCACGTACTCCTTATTCATTTCCTCTAAAAATAGAGTGCGATACCAGCGGATATTGGATCCTGCGCTACTGATTACGCCGATAATAACCGGCAGCAGCAAAAACTTTGCCGCATCCAATCCCGTCTCATAACCGGATATGGGCACCCAGTGCCATAGCTTACTAATCAAGAATTGTCCGACGATAATATAGAACAGGCCAGAAATAGACATCAATGCTACACACAGAACCACGCCAAAAAAATCTATGTAGGTTGCGCGAAAAAACACCATCAGGAGCGCAAATGTGATATACACAATCAATCCCAGAACAAATACCGGCAATGCAATAGCCAGACTCGGCAGCATGCGTGACTTGATTTCCTGTGCGATATCCCGGCCATCGTCCGCCCGGCCGAAATCAAAAGCAAACATGGATAACGATTTCTCAAAGAAAATAGTGTCCGTCAATTGACCCAACCTCCCCGCCTCTTGATTGAACAGTAGCGGTTTATTGTAACCTCGTTCCGCTTTCCATTTTTCAATCGCTTCCGGTGTTACATACTTAATACCCAGCTGCATACGCGCCATATCATCCGGTGTATTCACGACAAAAAACAGCACAAATGTGATGAGATTGACACCGATCAAGATCGGTATTGCGTAAAAAACACGCCTGACAATATAGCTTAGCATGTAACCAAATTATAGATTATGAAGCAGCACGCACCGCAGTACCGCTTTCGTGACGGCGGAAAGCGCTTATTGCCGGAACAAAACTTACCGCCAGCACAGCCAGAATCAACGCAACCGGCCATAGTACCGGTTCATTCCATTCTGCTCGCTTTTGCGCCCTCAGTTCAGTATCTATCTTGAAATACTTAAGATTATTATTCGATATTCGATTGGGCTTAACATTCTGATACCACGAATGGTATAAACCGTAGTCTTTCGGGTGATAGCCCCACAGCCACGGCGCATCAAAGCGCAGAATCTCGACCATGCGATCAATAATCAGTTGCCGCTCTGGTCCATCCTCCATATTTTTCATCTGTTCAAACAGGCGATCATATTCCGCATTGTGATAGTTTGCGGCATTCTCGCCGCTATTTCCCACTTTACGTTGCGGTCCGTGCAATAAGAACAAAAAATTTTCCGCATCCGGGTAGTCGGCATTCCAACCCCACTCAAAAATCTGCGCATTCCCTTTCCGGATCTTATCTTGAAAGCGATTGTAGTCAGTACTTCTCACCACCAACTGGATATTTAGCTTCTGAAATTGCTTACGCACCCAATCCAGTCTGGATCGGTCCTCGGCGCTACGCGCAGTCACATCAAAATATAAAATGAGCGGCGCGCCGGTTCGTTGATCGATTCCGTCCGGATAACCCGCCTGCGCAAGTAAAGCCTTGGCGGTTTGAATTGACTTACGCCGCGGCTGACCGTTTACCCAATCATATGCTACCGGATTGATGCCTTCTTCACCCTCCCGGTAACCTGCAATACCCGGTGAAATAGGACTTTGAGCGGGCATCCCTCGACCGTTGGCAAAAATTGAAATGAATTCTTCGTAATCGACAGCGATCGAAATCGCCTGCCGCAATTTTCTAGCCGACTCACGCGATTTCTCATCGACTCCGCCAACCAACGGGTCAAGCATATTAAACCCCATGTAATAGGTTGACGCCGCAACTGCTGTCTCCAGTCTTATCCCTTGCTCAGCCATCGCTTCAGTCACTGTCGCTTCGCCTTGCCCAATTAATTGTATGGCTTGATCAAAGCTATCCGAACCGATACCGCTGGCATCATAATAACCTTGCAGGAATTTGTTCCAGCGCGGAATGCTTTCCTTTTCCCGAACGAAGACAATCTTATCGATAAAGGGCAATTTCTTTGCGGCATCGGCTAATAAACCGTTTTCTTCGTCCTCCGGCATACCATCATTCGGATAATACTCATCATGAAAATTCGGATTCTTTTCCAGTACCATTCGTAAATTCGGATCATTTTCGGTGAGCATATAAGGACCGGTGCCAACCGGATACCAATCCAGTGTAATATTTTTTTGGATTAACCCAGGTTGCGAATAAAAGCGATCCGCCTCCCAAGGAATCGGTGCAAAAAACGGCATAGCCAGCCAGTAAACAAATTGCGGATATTTACCAATCACGGTTATGCGATAGGTATATCGATCAACCACCTTCGCTCCTGCCAACGGATAATCTCGCAGATCCAGAAACATTTCTTCCTCTGGTTGATTTTGCTCAACCCGCTTGAGCACCTCGGCATACTCCCGAAGTCCCGCGATGTAATCGGCCATGAGTCCATATATCGGTGAATGCAATTTTGGATGCGCCAGACGCTTGATCTGATAAACATAATCTTCCGCCACCAATTCTCTTGTTCCAGTTTGAGAAAAATCGGAAAGCTTGTGTATGGACACCAATTCCTGCTGACTCAGATCATGAAACAATCCATTACCTCGCGCATCATTGGCAAAGGCTGGATGGGGTTGATAAAAAATACCCGGTCGAATTGAAATTTCATAAGCACTATATGCAATAGCGTGCGCACGTGCATCATCCGGCAATTGATTACCTTGCGCATCAAAGTACTTCACCACGGGTATTTCCTGGGCAGTAGCCGGGATTAATGCATAAGGCCGTTTTAAGTAATGATACTGCAAGGGAGGTTCATAAATCTGCGCAGTAAACTGAATTTCATTGGAACTGTATGATTGCACCGGATCCAGATGCTTAGGACGTTCAGTGAACACCGTGTAAAGAATATTTCTCACCGCGTCTTCAGCCGCATAGGGATTATTCCAATTATTTCCGCCGCATGCGGTCAACAAAAGAGGTGCTAGCAATGCCCACAATAAAACAATCTTGGTACTCAATGTCATTTTCATTCACTGCAATCCATGCATCTGCGCATATCTTTCCTTTCTCAACGCCACCTTACGCCGCCCTTCAGCTATAATTCGCCAATTCGCACAATTTTACAAGGAAAATGTATGGGATTTCTGGCAAATAAACGCGTCCTTATTACCGGCTTACTCAGCAACCGGTCCATCGCTTACGGTATCGCAAAAGCCATGAAACGTGAAGGTGCTTCGTTGGCCTTTACCTATCAAGGTGAAGAGGTTCGCAGCCGGGTGGAAAAATTGGCTGCAGAATTTGACAGTAATCTGTTGTTTCCTTGCGATGTTTCCAGTGACACCGAAATCGCACTCTGCTTTGAGAACCTGCAGAAACATTGGGACGGTCTGGATTGTATTATTCATTCCATCGCATTTGCACCACGCGAGGCATTAACCGGTGATTATTTGGAAAGTGTTAGCCGGGAAGCTTTTCGCATTGCACATGACATCAGCGCCTACAGCTTTTCCGCACTTGCTAAAGCAGCATTGCCTTTAATGCAGAATCGCAACGGCTCACTTTTAACATTGAGTTATCTAGGTGCTGTCCGCGTTATGCCTAATTACAATGTGATGGGCTTAGCTAAAGCCAGCCTTGAAGCGAATGTCCGTTTCATGGCTTCCAGCCTGGGCCCCAAAGGAATTCGTGTCAACGCCATTTCCGCCGGACCGATCAAAACTCTGGCTGCTGCCGGCATCGGAAATTTTGGAAAATTACTGGGTTATACCGAAAAAGTTTCACCGTTACGCCGCAATGTAACCACCGACGAGGTCGGTAATGTTGCCGCTTTCTTATGCAGTGATCTGGCTAGCGGCATTACCGGAGAAATAACATATGTAGATGCAGGCTTTAATACTGTTGCGTTCAACCTTCATGATTGAGGCTGGACTGGAAAGTCATTTTCTACATACGCGGCGATAGGTAAGTTCAGTTAATTTTAAAAGCTATCCTGTTTGACTTTTACCTCATAGCGCTGCCTAATCGCGGCCAAGTAGGCGGACATTTCCTCTTGAGTAATCATTTGCTGAAGCTGTTTGGCAAAACCATCCAGCTTAGCTTTTTCTGCAGATTCTGGCTCTACGACGCGATTGATCCTGATCAGATTAAAACCGCCCTTTGAATTAACCGTCCCTGCATAAACCGGCAAAGCGCTTGTATCAGTATTAAAAATCGCCCGCAAGGCCTCAGGATCCAAGCCTTGCGGCTGCATATATGAAATCTGTTTTGCATCACCCCAAGTAACATCGCTTACATCTTCCCCTGCTTGCAAACGCGCCAGCTTTGCTTGCCCTTCTTCAATAGCCCTCGCTTCAGCCATCTGCTTCTTGAGCTTATCTACGATCTGATCTCTGACAACTTCAAGAGATCTCGTCGTTGCAGGTTTATACTCAAGAACACGAGCGGCCACCAACGTATCAGGTTTCACTTCAATAGCTTCGGTATTACGGTGATTTGTAACAGCATCCTCCGAGAAAATTGCCGATAATAACTTGTCATTACTTAGAATTGCCGGTTCCGCTGAGTTTCTCGTGATCCAGTCACTTGTTTGTACAGATAATTCAAACTTCTTTGCAGCAGCTTGCAAACTATCGCCTTGCTCATAAACGACGTTACTGAAATCCTCAGCTATTTCTCCAAAGATACTGCTCACCATTTCCAACTTGAGCTTATTCTCAATCTGCTCTCGAACATCACCCAGACTGGGTTGTTTTTGTTCTTTAATAGCAGTCAGTTTAATGACATGAAGACCAAAATCCGTTTCTACAAGACCGCTAATTTCATCCAACTGCATTGAAAAAATTTTATCTTCAAAAGCCTTAACCATTACCCCACGGCCAAAGAATCCAAGATCTCCACCCCGCATTGCCGAACCAGGATCATCCGAGTTTTGCTTGGCAATTTCCGCAAATTGCTCTGGATTCTGCTTGACTTGTTCCAGTATGCTTTCAGCCTTATTTCTTGCAGCTTGTTTTTCTTCATCTGATGCATCAGCCGCTATGCTGATCAAGATATGACTAGCTTTGCGTTCTTCCGGCTGACCGAATTCCTGCTGATGTTCGGAAAAATAAGCAGTGACCGCTTCATCACTGACTGTTTCATTTTTGGCTACCGCATCCAGCGACAAAACCAGATATTCAACCCGCGCGCGTTCCGGCAAATCAAAGTCGGCTCTATGTTTATCATAATAAGCGGTTATGTCTTTTTCTTCCGGCGTTACTTGCGTCACAAATTGCTCTGGCGCAATTTGTGATTGATTAATTTCACGCTTAACTTCACTCAAATAATGAACCTTCTCGATTACCACTTTGGGAGCGAATGCATAATCACTATAACCGCCCAACAACTGCTGGAGTAAAAGCTCCTGACGAATGCGCGACTCGAATAGTGCCGGAGTGAGACCTTGAGCACGCAACAATTGCTCATATTGCTGCTTGGAAAACTTGCTGTCTTTTTGAAAGGCCGGTACATCCCGAATAGTTTTGATAACTTGCGAATCCAGCGCGGCAAAACCGTTTCCGGTCGCTTCCCGGTACAATAATCGCTGCTGAATGAGTCTCTCAAGTACCGAGTTTTTTACTTCAAAAGTATCAAGCATTGCACTATCGAAATTTGCCCCGAGCATAGAACGCATTCTTTCATGATGATCACGTAATGCTTGCTCATACTCGCGCCGCGGTATCTCTTCACCATCCACGATCGCAACATAACCTTCCCCTCCCATGTTACGATACGACTCGACACCCCAGAACAAAAAAGGCAATATTAACAAGCCCATGAAGACTTGAACAATACGTTTTTTACGATTGACGAAATCAAACACAATAGAACCTAAGAAGCTAGATAGTGAAACAGCAATTAATGAATTGACTACTGCAAGCTGACTTTATTTGGCGGAGTGGACGGGACTCGAACCCGCGACCCCCGGCGTGACAGGCCGGTATTCTAACCAACTGAACTACCACTCCTAGAACTAGCAAAATTGACTGGTGGGTGCTGACGGGATCGAACCGCCGACATTCGCCTTGTAAGGGCGACGCTCTACCAGCTGAGCTAAGCACCCGGTCAAAAAAGAGCGCTAGTTTACTGCATCTTTGAGTGCTTTACCAGCACTGAATTTAGGAACCTTCGCTGCCTTGATTTTAATGGCAGCGCCTGTACGGGGATTACGGCCTGTACGTGCAGCTCTTGTGCCCACTTTAAAAGTCCCAAATCCGACCAAAGTCACACTTTCATTTTTCTTAAGCGCCCCTTTTATTGCAGTTAATGCGCCATCCAATGCACTGCCTGCTGAAGCCTTAGAAATTTTAGCCGATTTTGCGATAGCTTCGATAAGTTCGGATTTGTTCATATAATTCCCCTTCTTGGTTAATGGTAATTAAATCACAAGCAAGTACTGCAGCCGTTCTTATATCAAGCTGTTAACGCCTGGTCAAGCATATTAAGGCTCACCCACTGCATCATTTATCAAGAGAATCAACCATTTTAACGAGAACGATCGGGTCAACAGAAAATAAAGATGATCAGAAACAAACAATTAATATCATTAAGCAGAATTAACCTTAAATTCACACAAGGAATTCCGCACTAATAAATTTCTGATTTTTGTTCGCGATTTAACAACACCTCAACCGCTCTCTTGGCGGATACTACACCATGCAAAATATCGCATACCGCTTGGGTAATGGGCATTTCAATATTCAATCGATGACCTAATTGCAACACTGAATTGGCTGTATGCACACCTTCGGCAACATGCCCTAGCGTATTCAAAATATCGTCCAGGGGCTTACCTTCAGCCAGCATCAATCCTACCTGTCTGTTCCTGGATAAATCACCTGTGCTAGTCAGAATGAGATCACCCACACCCGCCAAGCCCATGAAGGTCTCCCTATTTCCGCCCAAACCTAGCCCTAATCGCATAGTTTCCAATAATCCTCGGGTAATTAGAGCGGCACGTGCGTTGTGACCGAAACCGATGCCATCTGAGATACCCGCCGCTATCGTAATGACATTCTTTACCGCGCCTCCGGTTTCGACACCGACAACATCCTCATTGGTATAAATGCGCAGCTTTGCACTATGCAGCTCCATCGCCATTTTACGTGCGAAATCGGCATCCCGCGACGCCAATGTTAAAGCGGTCGGAAGACCTTGAGCCACTTCTTTGGCAAAACTCGGCCCCGACAACACGCCACAGGGTGGCAATAAGCCGGCAAATTCTTCTTCCGCAATTTGGTGCGGCAAATAAGTCGTTTCTGATTCGAACCCTTTGCATCCCCAGATGATAGGCACCTTGAAATTACCGGCAACAATAGCACGTAATGTGTCGCGCAAACCGGCAACCGGCACAACGATTAGAGCAAGATCCGCAACCTCCAATGCCTCTTCGAGCACGGAAGTAATCTTCAGAGACTCGGGTAACGAATAATCCGGCAGATAAGCATGGTTCTTTCGTTGACGATTCATTGCGGCAGCATGATCGGGATTTTTTGTCCACAGATGAATACGATGACGCGCCGATAGGTTAATTGCTAACGCGGAACCCCACGCACCCGCGCCCAGCACTGCAATTTTCATGACCCCCAGACCTGATTGGCTTTGACATAACCGGTTTGACCACTGGAATGCCGCACTTTTACCCAACCGTTACTATCGGAATCCAGCCATTCCAGAACAATATTCTGTTCGGCCTGAAACACCAATTCCGAGTTCGTATCGGCCGATTTGTAGATACCGGCAAAAGGTACCGTCACAACAACATAACGCTGCGGGCTTAATAGTTTCTTCTCAACCCAGGCAAGACTTCCGCTACTATCACGAACTTTTGCCCAGCCCTCAACATCCACGACAACTTCGACCGGAAGATGACGGTCCGCCACAAATAATTTGTCGGCCCTAAGTGACGGAGCGTCATACATCACAGCGGAATTTTCAGCTATCGATAAAAACTCTATGTCGGCAACGGTGTAACCGGGAAGAAACAGAAAAACACCGATCAACGGAATACTTACTCTGTTTTTTAACCAGCACGAATGAATCAGCGAGCTTTTCTCCATGGCCACATCACCTCCGTATTCGCAGTTCTTCTTAATTCGGCTTTGTTTCCGCTCTTTTCTGCTGATAAATGGCCTCAAAATTAACTGGATTGAGAATAACCGGCGGGAAGCCCGCGCGCGTCACAACATCCGACACCACTTCCCGCAAATAAGGAAAGAGAATGTTAGGACATCCAATTCCCAGCACAGGATCTATTTCTCCATTCGGTATATTGCGGATACGGAAAATTCCTGCCTGTTGTGCTTCAACCAGGAACATGATCTTGTCTTTTATCTTAGCGGTTACCGTTACCGTTAGCAGCACCTCGTACAGCCCCTCGCCGATCCCTTGACTCTTGGTTCCAAGCTGCAAATTAATTTCCGGTGTATCTCTTTCCAGAAAGATATTTGGTGCGTTGGGGATCTCCAAGGACAAATCCTTCACATAGATTTTTTCTATGGCAAAAACTGGTTGCTGTTGCTCACTCATATTGACCTTATCCAAGTAGTGAATTAAAAAATTACCCTAAAATGACGATCCGCCAGCGCATCAGTCATGATCCCTTGATCAATTGGCCAGCAGAACGGCCAATTCACCTGCGCGATCCAGTTGCGCCAGGTCATCATAGCCGCCGACATGCTTTTCGCCTATGTAGATCTGCGGAACGGTACGCCGCCCAGTCTTCCCCATCATCTCGATACGTTGTTGCGGCTCGAGATCAACGCGGATTTTCTCAATTTCCTGCACACCCTTTGCGCGCAATAAGTTTTCCGCCATTCTGCAATAAGGGCAAAAACTTGTTGTATACATAATCACCTTGGGCATTTACATTTACTTCCTTTAGCGTTTAACCATCGGCAGGCCGGCGCGCTTCCAGGAATCAATACCGCCCATCAGATTAACCACTTGGGAAAAGCCATTCTTCTTTAAAACCTGGCTGGCATTGTTAGATCGGATACCGCCGCGATAAATTACTACAACCGGCTTCTCCTTGAATTTTTGTAGCTCCGCCCAGCGCTCCTCGATTTTCTCGGCAGGAATATGCCTAGCATTGGGAAGATGGCCCGCAGCAAATTCACTATCATCGCGCACATCCAATACCAGTGCGTCCTGATAATTTATCAACTGAACCGCCGTACGTGTATCGACTTCCTTGATACCACGTTGCGTCACCATCGACCATAACAGCATTGAACCGCTGATAACGGCCGTAATAACGAAGAGAATATTCTCCAGTCTGAGAAGAAAATGATCTTGAAATAATGACAATTCCATATTAGCTTTATTTTGTTCGATTTTTTGAATCGCTGATTTTATCAGAAACTAAAAAATTAAGGGATTCTCCGGTTTTTTGACATTTGACTGCATACATAGCGGCAGTATTGCGCTTATAGGCGTGCATAGGAATAAAAATAAGAACTCATCATCATTTTCATGAAAAAAACACCAGAGGCTTTTTTCGTATAAAAGAATTAGTCTAATGCTGTGTTTATCAGCAAAAATATAATAAAATACGCACATTTTTAAATCTGCTTAAGAAACTCACCTCCTTTTTATCAAAAGGTCAATATGAAGAAAATTGTTCTCCTGCGGCATGGAGAAAGTACCTGGAATAAAGAAAATCGGTTTACTGGCTGGACAGATGTTGATCTAACACCCCAAGGCATACAAGAAGCTCAAAATGCCGGCCGGCTATTGCGCGAACATGGTTTCACGTTTGATATTGCTTATACGTCCGTCCTCAAGCGCGCCATCCGCACGTTATGGATCGTGCTGGACGAAATGGATCTGATGTGGATTCCTGTCGAGCATACTTGGCGCTTGAATGAGCGGCATTACGGCGCATTACAAGGATTGAACAAAGCAGAAACCGCCGCACAGTATGGTGATGAGCAAGTCCTCATTTGGCGGCGTAGCTATGATGTCAGGCCGCCTGCATTAACCCTCGACGACACCCGTTATGCAGGCATGGATCCGCGTTACAAAAATTTAGCGCACGGCGACATTCCTTTGACTGAATGCCTGAAGGATACGGTTACACGATTCCTGCCTTATTGGAATACCACCATCGCACCGCAAGTTCAGGCAGGCAAAAGTATCATCATTGCGGCACACGGCAACTCTTTACGAGCGCTGGTTAAATATCTGGATAACATATCCGACGAAGATATTTTGAACTGCAATATCCCAACCGGCGTTCCATTAATTTACGAATTAGACGATAACTTGAAACCGATTCAAAATTACTATCTTGGAAATTCGGCTGAAATTCAGGAAGCGATGCAAAGCGTGGCCAACCAAGGTAAATCTACAGCTTAATTATTATTCATTTATTCAAAATTTGCGCGTGATCAGCACACTATTTCGAATAAACCTCATCTATCCGGAAACTCGTACGTTTAATCCCAACCTTACAAAGCATATTCGCTCAATACTGGCAACTTGCGCTCTGACCTTCATTTATGCACTGCCAGGATATGCAAACAATCAGGATAATCTCAAACTGCTGCGCGAGCGCATCCAATCACTGCAAAAGGATCTAGCAAACAAGGAAACGCTAAAACAAGACACGACGGATGCATTGCAAGATACGGAGCGTGCAATCAATAGCATTGCGCAAAAAATGGCCAAACTCATCGAACATGACCGGCAAGCCGTAGAAGAGTATAAATTGCTGCAAATGCAGTACAAAAAAATCAGCGATGAAATTGAAACTGAACGCAATCAGCTTGAAAAATTGTTTTACCAACAATATATCGGCGGACGACAAGATTACTTACGATTGGTATTGAATCAGCAAGACCCCCACCAGATCGCCCGCGATATTTATTATTACCGGCTGCTCTCGCAAGCACGCGCAAATAGCATCCAAAATCTTCAGCACAATCAAGATGAAATTGAAACCCTGACAAAAGCAAGCCGTCAAAAAAAAGATGAAATCACCGCCAACCAGACTGAATATTTCAATCAACGTAAAAAACTTGAACAAGAAAAAGCCAAGCACAAAATGGTACTCGCACAAGTATCAGGGCAGATTAGCCAGCAACAACAGGAAATAAGCAAACTTGAAAAGGATGAAAAGCGCTTAACTAATTTAGTCAATGAGATTAATCAACTGCTTGTTAAAGAAAAGCCCAATAATACGGTTATTAATAATCAGCTCCCCAATGCTACCGGTGCCGGCGTCGCATTTTCAGCATTAAAGGGAAAATTAAATTTGCCGGTACGCGGGAAACTTGTAAACACCTTTGGTGGTCAACGCTCAGGTAAACACGTGACGTGGAAAGGTTTATTTATAGAATCTCCTCCCGGCAGCGAGGTCAAAGCAATTTCCGCGGGCCGAGTGGTGTTTGCAGACTGGTTGAGAGGGTTTGGCAATTTGATAATTCTGGATCACGGAAACAACTATATGAGCTTATATGGCAATAATGCAACACTTCACAAACAAGTCGGCGAGCCGATCCGCGGCGGAGATACGATTGCAACTGTTGGAAATAGCAGCGGAAATACCGATTCAGGTTTGTACTTTGAACTTCGTCACGGAGGAAAGCCGTTTGACCCGTTGACGTGGATAAAAATAGAATGAATACAGCAGCCATTTACATCAATTTCACCAGTGCGGAGATAGCATAATGAGTAACGTAATCAAAAAAACAGGTTTAATTCTGATTGGTGCAATCGCTGGCATGATGCTCAGTTTGAATTTCTCCGCTATTGCCAAAAAGGATAATATCGAGGCAATCCATCCGCTGCCAATCGAGGAATTACGCACATTCGCCCAAGTCTTCGGCCGTATCAAGAGCGATTATGTCGAATCCGTGGAAGACAAGAAACTGATTACCGAGGCTATCAATGGCATGCTGATCGGACTGGATCCGCATTCATCCTATCTCGATAAAGACGAATACAAAGAATTACAAATAGGCACCCAAGGCGAGTTTGGTGGGTTAGGCATTCAGGTTACGATGGAAGACGGTGTCGTAAAAGTCATATCGCCGATTGAAGACACTCCGGCATTCCGTGCCGGCATTAAAACCGGTGACCTGATCGTCAAACTGGATGATACCGTCGTCAAAGGTATGACGTTGAATGACGCGATCAAGCTCATGCGCGGCAAACCCAATACCTCGATCAAAATCACGATTGTGCGGGAAGGAGAAACGGAACCGCTGGTCTTCAATCTGGTGCGCGACATCATTAAAATCCAAAGCGTTAAATCAAAAATGATCGAACCGGGTTATGCGTATATCCGGATCACGCAATTCCAAGAGCAAACCGGTGAAAATCTGGCACAAGCCATCAAAACACTTTTTGCCGGAAGTAATGGCACTATGAAAGGATTGATATTGGATCTGCGCAATGATCCGGGTGGATTACTTAATGGTGCCGTTGCCGTATCGGCTGCTTTTCTGCCGGAAAATGCTCTGGTCGTTTACACCGAAGGACGCAGCCCTGATGCAAAAATGAAATTGCACGCCAATCCGGAATATTATTTGCGCGGACCGGATGAAGATTATCTGAAAGGATTGCCGGCCGAAGTGAAAACCGTACCGATGATCACTCTGGTTAACGGCGGTTCCGCTTCCGCATCGGAAATCGTTGCTGGCGCCTTGCAGGATCATAAACGTTCCGTCGTGATGGGGTCGCAAACATTTGGCAAAGGATCAGTGCAAACGATTCTGCCATTGGGAAACAACACCGCGATCAAACTGACGACCGCGCGCTATTACACACCGAATGGTCAATCTATCCAGGCGCAAGGCATTACCCCCGATGTTCTGGACGAAACCGACAGCGGCGATGAACAACGTTTGCGCGAAGCGGATTTGAACCGGCATTTGTCCAATGGCAAGAAAACAGAAAAGAAAACAGCTCCGGAAGTCGATAAAGCTGCATTAAAACCAGCCGGTGAGAAAAAAGAGAAAAAAGAGAAGAAAAACAAAGACAAAAACAAAGCCCCGATGGAATTCGGCTCTGAGGAAGATCTTCTGCTGAAGCAAGCCATGAATTACTTCAAAGGCATTACCGCATCACCTGAGAAAAAACACACCGAGAAAAGCGAAAGCTGATCGCACAAGGCTTGTGGATGATCATCAGTTACTGCGGTATAGCCGCCACATCCTGCTCCCGCAAATTGACATTGCGGGGCAGGAAAAACTTAATCAATCCCATGTATTAATCATCGGCGCGGGTGGTTTGGGTTCACCTGCCGCGCTGTATCTCGCAGCAAGCGGCATTGGCAATCTGACGATCTGCGATGGCGATCGGGTTGATCTGACCAATCTGCAACGTCAAATCATGCATGACAGCGGTGCCATCGGTGTGGAAAAAACACGATCGGCCAAACAAACTCTGCTCAGAATCAATCCCGGAATCAAGATCACGGCAATCCAAGCGCGCGTCGATGCAGAGAGGCTGTCGCAACTTGTTCCGCAAGCAGACGCTGTCATTGACGCCAGTGACAATTTCAGTACACGTCACCTTGTCAACCAAGCTTGTGTCATCTATAAAAAACCGCTTATTTCCGGCGCGGCCGTGCAATTTTCCGGTCAAATCAGCGCATTCGATTTACGCCATAGCGACAACCCTTGTTATCACTGCTTATTTCCGGTTGACGGTGAGCAGGAAGACATGCCCTGCGCGATCATGGGCGTATTTTCACCTTTGGTCGGCATTATCGGCAGCATGCAAGCGGCGGAAACACTGAAAACTTTGCTCGATATCGGCGAAAGCCTGAATGGCCGTCTGCTGGTATTGGATGGTTTGACCATGAACTGGCGTTCGATCAGATTAAGCAAAGATCCGGCTTGTCCGGTATGCCACTCGTAACCACCGGTAAATTCGCCGCATTACAACAATGCATCCGGCAGCACAGTCAATCGCTGCAATTCCCAATTGGCCAGCGGATCTCGCCGGAATTCACTTTTTACAAATTGATACCAGCGGCCAATCACAAAGCACATGAACAAATTCGCCTGCGCCGCTATATCCGCATCAAGTTTCAATTGCTGCTCACTGACCGCAAACCTTAGCGCCTGCTTGAAAGTTGCTTCAAGCCGGTCGTGCAGCCGCTGAATTCGCAGCTGTAAGTGATCGTCCTCATGCACCAGTGCATCGCCGGTCAGAATACGTGTCATACCCGGATTCTTTTGCGAGAAACCTAACAATAGCAATAACAAACTCTCAATCTGCTTGGCACCGGACTGCTCTTCCTGCAAAATTTTATTGATCAATACAAACAGCGTTTTTTCAATAAATGCGATCAAAGCCTCAAACATTTTCGACTTATTGGGAAAGCAGCGGTAGATCGCCGATGCCGAGATTCCCGACCGCTTTGCCAACGCAGCCGTGGTAATTCTAATCCTGTGCGGCTGCTCGAGCATCCCGGCCAGTGCCTGCAAGATCCGGTCTTCTCTTTCGCCCGGGTTGATGGATTGATTTGAATGCCTCAATTCTCTGATCACTACATAACTAAAACGATAGCAGGAATATAACCAAATTAACGAACCGGCGCGAGTACTCATCCATCCTTTCCGCAGCTCTCCATCCGGTAAGTATCTATAATTACGCGGAATCGATAGGATCGGAACGCAGCGCAAGCTAGACCTGATAGGCTTAAACACGCTAGAATTGCTAATTTTTTGGACTCGAGCGTATGCATACGTGGCGAAAAGTGCCCGCCGCTGTTAAAACACCGGTTGCACTGACCATAGGCAATTTTGACGGACTTCATCTGGGTCATCAGACTATGCTCACCCGCTTGAAAAATGCCGCCAAACAGCTCGGACTTCCCGCCTGCGTCATGACTTTCGAGCCCCACCCCCGCGAGTTTCTCGCCCCGGATGAGGCACCCGCCCGGCTGACCAGCCTGCGGGAAAAATTAACCTGCTTGATTCAAGCGGAAGTCGATTGCATTCATATTTGCCGTTTCGATTATGACTTTGCCCGAATTGGCGCGGAGCAGTTTATTACGCGTATTTTGAATCAGCAACTCGCTGTGCGCTGGTTGCTGGTGGGCGATGATTTCCGTTTCGGCGCGCGCCGCGCCGGTGATTTTGCCCTGTTGCAAGCGCTGGCAGCAGAAAACAACTATACCGTTGCAACGATGCCGAGTTTCACCATCGACGGTCAGCGCGTTTCCAGCACCGCAACACGTGAAGCGTTAGCCCACGGCGATCTGGATAAAGCCGAAAAATTACTCGGGCGGCCCTACAGCATCAGCGGACGGGTTGTAGATGGCGACAAAATAGGCAAACAACTCGGATTTCCGACCGCGAACATTCAACTGAAACATAACCGCCCGCCGCTGTCGGGAATTTTCGCCGTCTCGGTATACGGCGCGCTTCTGTCTTCACCGGCTATTGCGCTGCCCGGCGTCGCCAGCCTGGGCGTACGCCCGACAACGCATGAGAACGGCAAACCTGTGCTGGAAGTGCATTTGTTCGATTTTAATCAGGAAATTTACGGGCAGCATTTACAGGTCAATTTTCTGCACAAATTGCGCGACGAAGAAAAATATCAAGATATCGACACACTCATCCGGCAAATCGAGCAAGATGTCGCGCAAGCCAAACGCTTTTTCATGACAACTCAACCCCGTTTCAGTAGCATGTGCAACGCTCTTTAACCTATTTATTGTAACTTTCATGACCGATTATAAGAAAACGCTCAATTTACTCGACACGCCGTTTCCGATGCGCGGCAATCTGGCCAGCCGCGAACCCGGCATGCTGAAAGCCTGGCAAGAAAAGAATCTGTATCAGAAAATCCGTTCCGCCCGCAAAGGACGCCCCAAATTCATTCTGCACGACGGCCCGCCTTATGCCAACGGCGACATTCATATCGGTCACGCCGTCAACAAAATTCTCAAGGACATCATCGTCAAAAGTAAGACCCTGGCCGGTTTCGATGCACCATATGTTCCCGGTTGGGACTGTCACGGTCTGCCAATTGAGCATCAAATCGAGAAAAAACACGGCAAGCATTTGCCTGCCGATAAAGTGCGAGAACTCTGCCGCGCTTTCGCCAAGGAACAAGTAGAACGCCAAAAAGCCGATTTCATCCGCTTGGGCGTGCTGGGTGACTGGGACAATCCGTATCTCACCATGAATTTCAAAACAGAAGCCGGCATTATTCGTGCGTTGGGAAAGATTTATCAGAACGGCTATCTGTATCAAGGGCAAAAACCGGTCAACTGGTGTATCGATTGCGGCTCGGCGCTGGCAGAAGCCGAAGTGGAATACGAGGACAAGACTTCACCCGCAATCGATGTCGGCTTTGCCGTTGCAGCCGCGCCCGCAACACTGGGTAGTATTTTTGGCATCACGCTCTCCGGAAATGCGCAAGTGTACGCCGTCATATGGACCACCACTCCGTGGACATTGCCCGCCAACCAAGCAGTCAGCGTTCACCCCGATTTCGATTATGAATTGATTCAGACGGCGAAAGGATTACTGATACTCGCCAGCGAGCTGAAACAAAACTGCCTGGCGCGCTACGATCTCACCGGCGAAATCCTTGCCACCTGCAAGGGTCAGGCTCTGGAACACTTGCCGCTACAACACCCGTTTGAACCGCGCACGGTAAAAATCATTTGCGGCAAGCACGTCACTCTGGAAGCCGGTACCGGCCTGGTTCACACAGCGCCGGCACATGGACTGGACGACTATTTTGTCGGACAAAATTACGGTCTACCGAGCGACAGTCCGGTTGACGGCGACGGCAAATTTACCGCCAGCACACCGTTGGTGGGCGGACTTCCGGTATGGAAAGCCAATGAAGTTGTTATCGAGACACTCAAAAACAGCGGTCATTTGCTCTGCCTGAAAAAAATCGATCACAGCTACCCGCACTGCTGGCGGCATAAGACACCTATTATTTTCCGCGCAACGCCGCAGTGGTTCATCGGCATGAACCTGCACAACACTGCCGCTACCGCAACGCAGAAAGAAACCTTGCGTGCACTCGCTATGAAAGCGGTCGAATCCACTGCATTCTTTCCGGCATGGGGCCGGGCGCGCCTGGAAGCGATGATCAAAAACCGCCCGGACTGGTGTGTGTCACGCCAGCGTAATTGGGGCGTGCCGATGACATTTTTTGTACATAAAGACACCCACGCGCTGCATCCGCGTTCACTCGAATTACTCGAACAAGTCGCACAAAAAGTGGAACAACAAGGTATCGAGGCGTGGTTTGCGCTTGACCCGGCCGAATTGCTCGGTGTTGAAGCCAGCGAATATAAAAAGCTGACCGATACACTGGATGTCTGGTTCGATTCCGGCACGACGCACGATACCGTGGTGAAAGCCGATGCACAGCTTAAATTTCCGGCTGATTTATACTTGGAGGGTTCCGATCAGCATCGCGGCTGGTTCCAATCCTCGCTGCTGACCGGTTGCGCCATCGACGGGCGCGCGCCGTACGATGCCTTGCTCACGCACGGCTTTGTGGTGGATGGTAGCGGTCACAAAATGAGCAAATCCAAAGGCAATGTCATCGCACCGCAAAAAGTGATGGATACTTCGGGTGCCGACATTCTGCGGTTGTGGGTCGCTTCGACCGATTACTCCGGCGAACTCTCCATTTCCGAAGAAATTCTCAAACGGGTGGTCGAAAGCTACCGCCGTATCCGCAATACATTGCGCTTCTTGCTCGCTAATCTGGTGGATTTTGATCCGCATAGCGATGCTGTCGCTGTGGCAGACTGCCTGGAAATCGACCGCTATATGCTGGTGCTGACAGAAAGCTTCCAGAACGATTTGACGCAAAACTATCAGCGTTATGAATTCCATCAAGTCGTGCATAAACTGCATAATTTCTGCTCCGAAGATTTAGGTGGTTTCTATCTGGATATTCTCAAGGATCGGCTATACACAGCAGCGACCAAAGGTGTTCCGCGGCGTTCGGCGCAAACGGTGTTGCACCATATCGCGCATAGTTTGGTGCGCTTGTTTGCACCGATTCTGAGCTTCACCTCGGAAGAAGTCTGGGAGCATCTGACGGGTAATAGCGACGACAGCGTGCTGCTGCATACCTGGCATGCTTTCCCGGCACAAGCGGATACCGTGCTGTTGCAGCAGCGCTGGGCGAAAATACGCACATTGCGCTCGCAGGTGTTGAAAAAACTGGAAGACGCGCGCGCACAAGGAGAAATCGGTTCCTCACTGGCGGCCAGCGTAGAGATTCGCGCCAACCATGAAGATTTCGCGCTACTGAATGCACTCGGTGACGATTTGCGCTTCGTATTGATCGTTTCCGAAACGCGTTTAACTCTGGTTAACGATGCACAACAAGAAGGGATTATTGTGGTATCCAGCACCCACACGAAATGCGAACGTTGCTGGCATTATCGCCAGGATGTCGGCCATCATGCCGAGCACCCTACTTTGTGCGCACGTTGCATCACCAATCTTTACGGCGTTGGCGAAGAACGGCATTTTGCGTAAAACCTGACTTCAATTGAAAAGAAAATCGCAACTATGAAACTTTACATCAGCCTGATCATCGCTCTGATCGTCCTCATCCTGGACCTTGCCAGCAAATTCTGGGTCGAGTCTGCATTGGAGTTTGGTCAGAGCATTCCGCTTACCGGCTTTTTTAACTTAGTGCTGACTTACAATCCCGGCGCCGCATTCAGTTTCCTCAGCGAACAACCCGGTTGGCAGCGCTGGTTCCTGAGCGGCATCGCCGGCAGCGCGGCCCTGTTGATCATCTTTCTGCTTAACAAATACCGCCATGAAAAATTATTTTGCCTGTCGTTGAGCTTGATCCTGGGCGGCGCACTGGGAAATTTGTACGATCGCGTCACGCTGGGTCATGTGGTCGATTTTCTCGATTTCTATATTGGAAATTATCACTGGCCGGCATTTAATATCGCCGATTCCGCCATTTTTGTCGGCGCAGCGCTGATGATTTATGACAGTTTCCGGAAAAAAGAGAATCCGGAAGATTCAACGAAAAGAGTCAAATAACCAACCGTATCTCATTTGTTCGATTTCCTTTCCTTGGCGATCGGGCTCTGCAGGGTATAACCATTTTCTTTCATTTTATATCCGCCATACGCGCCCGCGCCGGCGGCAACCAGTGTCCAACAACCGGATAACAACGGTAATATCATCACACAAGCTATTACGATCCCTATTTGTTTCTTCATCATTAATTCCTGTCAAGATTAGGTTCTTTAGTTCAAATTCCAAAAATTCAGACAAAGCTGTCAGCCACAGTTTTATAGATTACCGGTTATCCTAGATGCTTACAATTAAAGATAGCCGGTTTGTAAAACCACAATAGGGTTATCAGGTTGTGCTGTTCACTGAAATCATCAGGAAGGTTGTGGAGGAACCTTAATCCATTGCCCTGAACATTGCTTCACATAAGGGTAGTATCCTTCGGGATTGCGGCAGTAATACCAGTAGCTTTTTTGCTGCGCCTGCGCAGGTCCTGAAACTTCATTTTGTTGAACATAGGTAGGCGCTCTGGCAGGTGCTAGCAGAGGTGCTGCAAATACCGGGGAAGCCGCCAGAAAACCGCCCAAAGGATAATACGGTTCAAAATAACGATAAGATCCAAAACCGGCATATTGGCCATAGAATCCGGCACCGGCACGGCCGCTGTAAAAGCCGAAGCTGCTAAAAGGCACGCCAAAACCGCCATAATAGCCGAACGGCGCGAATGGGCTGTAATAGCCAAAAGAACCGATGCCCAGTCCCATCCCTAAACCTAATCCGAACCCCAAACCGAAGTTATCGTAGTAATGATGTCCTCCGCCGTGATGATGGTGATGGTGATTATCATGTCCGGCATAATGGCTATGTCCGGTATTGTGATCGATATGCGTATTATTCTGAATATTCACATTTTGCAGGGATGGATCGGTCTGTGTAACCGTGCCGTGGTGGATCGATGAATCCGTAGCGGCAGAAGCATTGCCGGCAGTTTCATTCGAGTCGGCTGCTGCGGTGGATTGAATTGAATCCGCAGTTCCTGTAACGGAATGTGCCCCAGGGTTTGTGTCTGCATCATTCCGGTGATCCGCTGCGCGCGTTTGAGCAAAATCGCTATTTTGCTCTGCATGCTGAACGGTATCGGCCGATTGGTCCGGCAGCTCTTTCTTCATGGATTCATGAGCAAATCCGTCGTTGTTGGGGGCTGCTTCGATACTACCACTATGATTCGCGTTATTTTCCGTAGCAAAATCATTTGACTGATGAATCACATCGGTCTGATCAAAATGACTCCCGTTACCAGCATCGTCAGCGGATCCAAAATCTTCCGGCTGATTGAATTGATCATGCTGATAAAAAGCATCGCTTGGATCGGAACCGCTCGGATCAGAAAAATCAGAATATCCGCCAGCATCGAAATCACCGCCGTAGTCACCACCAAAATCGCCGCCGCCATCGAAACTGCCATCGAACCCACCATCAAAGCCACCGCCATCGAAACCGCCGTCATCTCCTTCAGCGTTTACCAGATTCACTGAAAATATTCCGCAGAGGACGATAGTCAAACACATTAATTTAATTTTTCTCATACCAACCTCGATCGGAATTTGCTGAGCCATTACCTTTCAACTCGCACACAAGGAAAGCGTCCTGATGACTTGAGAATCAGTTTTCTTAACGCCTTGGCACCATCATAATGCGTTCAATCTGAATATTGACTGAATAAAAATGCCACCGGCGAAGTCTTCAATTGAAGATTTGAATCGGATTACAACCTTTCATCCACTAACTCATCAAGCAGTTGCTTGATGCGCATTGAGTGACTTCCTTGCCAGTAAATCCGGTGACAATCCGGGCACATTAGAAATTTATCGTAAAATTGCCTAGTCAATGGCTCCAGGCGATGTTCTATACGGCTTTTTCCGGTTTCCACCAATATCCCATTGCAATGCGTGCAGCGTGTCAAAGGCTTAATCCAAGAAAACAACGCAAATCTTTTCAGAACTTCCCGGGTTTGAATTTTGGGTTTAGCGGCGCGCACGAAATACCCATGTGTCACGATTTTACGGCGCAACAGCGAGCGATCCCGGGTGAGCACGACGCGTTGTTGTTCGCTGGCGATCCTCGCGACCGTGCCATCGTTGTAATCATTGCAATAAAGACAATCGAATCCGAGCAATCTCAGATACCGCGCCAATCTCCCAAGATTACTGTCGACCACGAAATGCGGCGGCTGCGCTAGCGGCGGGCGAAGCTGCGCTGCGGACATAGCGCCGAAATTCTCACCAGCCGGGAAAGCTTCGATACGGTCTCCGTCTTGCACGATATAGTTGAAGCCGACAACAACGCCATTCACCGAAATTCGCTCAACTTCCGTATGCGGCACGTTGAAAGACTCAATCATGTCCTTGACCGAAGCTTTCCGCTCGAAATGATGAATGATCTCACTATCACCCAGCGCTGGCGCGATGAAATCATTTAATGTGCGATAAAAACGTATGCCGATCTGCGCCACTGATGACAATACCCCTTAGCCATCGTTGATTTAGTTTGATCAAGATCAATGTTTAGCATAACTGTAAGCAGTATTCTGCCAATCGTCGTAACACAATATTAGTTAACAACTTACATTTAGAAGGTTTTATATGAGAATTACACATTTATTAGCAGTATCGGCGGTTTTAGTTTTGGTTGCATGCGGCGGCAAACCAACAGCGCCAGAAACACCGAATCCTGATGCTTACGGCAAAACCATCCAACCTTTCCATCAAATACCGGCAGATGATCAGGAAGGCGGCGGTAAAGCCAGATCAACGACTGAGAAATCAAATTACTAGAGTTTTAGAGGGTGGCCAGTGTTCTATAGTCGGTAATCACAAGCAATTCAGGCTATAGAACACTGTCTTTATACCGCTACCGGTAAGAATTTCTGCACATGATACAAAAAGAAAAGGAAAGGAAATGAACTAATCCATACAGTCGATTGAACTTCATTTCCTATTCGTTACCGTTTAATTACTGCACCAGACTAGAATTTACGCCGCAGTCCACGACAAATCATACGACTCAGGGAACGGACCGGACTTATAGTCTATATTACCTTTAGGCTCAATATTTTTCTTCAAAAATACCTGCCGCGCCATTTCCGGAATCATCACCATACCCACGTAACGGCCCAGACATTCATGATCGCCGAAACCGAAATGGAAGTAGTTGTACCAATTACGTTGCGGAATGAATTCATCCGGCGACTCGAATGCCCGCTCATCGAACATCGCAGACAACGTCACCGGCAGCACATAAGTACCGGCACGCAAAACCGTTTCGTAATTTGTTCCCTTCGCCGCGGTATAGTCGCTCACCGTGGTGCGAAATAAATACGATGTGATCGGTACAAACCGCAACGCTTCCCACACAATACCGTCGAACTCGGTGGTATCTTCCTTGTGCGCAGCGGCTTTGGCCGCTGCCAGCCATTGCGGATGCTGAAACAAATATTGCAGCACTTGAGCTACCGCTTGCGACGTGGTTTCGATGGCGCCGATCAGAAGACCGCCGGCGTTCACCCCCAGCCGTTTGATGTCGAAGTCCAATTCCTTGGCAAAACTGGTACGCAACATCCGGGTGACAATATCGTCATCCAGCCGGACAATCGTCGAAAACGTCAATTTTTCCAGTTTCACTGCCAGCAAGCGCTTTGCAATGAGCATCGTGATATAGTCGCCCAGTTTTTTGGAAGTCTCATTATGCCGGTCGATAATCTGCTTTGATAATTCCGCCGGCACCAGGTCGAATGGCTGGTTGTGAAAGGTATCGTATTGATTCCAGTAAGACCATTCGATCAAATCTTCCCGTTTTGCACCCGTCAGGCCAAAATATTTTTGCACCAACGTTGCCGGTACCATCCGGCAAAAACTGTTTACAACCTCAATCTGGCCATTGGCATCATCGAGAATTCCGCTAGCGATCTCCGCAACCAAATTACGCACCCTGGGCAGATCATCGCGATTCAGCATAAATTGCATCAACGATTTCTCACGGGTATGCAGCGCATCGTCATCATGCGCCATCAGGTAATTGTCCATCTTGGGCACATACGGTTTGACGGTGAACACTTTGTACATCTTCAAGATTTCCCTGACATCGTCAAAACGGGTGACCAGCGTGCAGTCGGGCGTTACTAAAATCGGACGGTTGGCGCGCAGTTCCTTAAAAAACGGCAACGGCTCTGTATCCATCCAGCGCCGCACCAGAGGAAATTTTTCTGCATCGGGGGTCGCATCATACCGTTCAAGATAACTTGTGCTCATTTCATTTCTCCCTGTTCATTCATTAATGATGGTTGATCGTTCAAATTACAGAGTCTTGAGATATTCCAGCAAGTCCAGACGCTCCTCCTTCGTCAGCGGTTTCAGAATTTTTCCGTTCAACTGCGCCGTTTTACCGGTTGTATATTCATGCCCGGCATTGCTATTACCTTTTAAGCTGGTATCAAACTTGTATCCTTGATAGCCGCTGCTTTTCAATCCCACTTTCGCCGGATCGAACTCACGCGAACCGACTTCAAATTGATCAGGACGGTATTCGCCGTCTTCCGGATCGCCTTCATGTTTCTTGGGCAATAACAAATCGTACAGCGTCGGTACAGAACCGTTGTGCAAATAGGGCGCGGTCGCCCAAATGCCGTTCAGCGAACGCGCCTTGTAGGCGTTCAATGAAGCCAGCGGTTTTGCTGTGGTATCAGGATCGTAATTGCCATGTTTGATCGATGATTTGATTTCATTGTGGAAGAACGCTTTGGCAATATCCACAATCCAGTCGGTCCAGCGCTGGAAAAATAACTTATCGGGATCCGGTGTAGCCACCACGTTTAAAGTCGCTTTGGTCAATAAGGCGGCTACCGGCGCTTTTTGATCCAGCAATATGCTGCCGACGCCGACATCGACATATTGGTTACGCAATATGCCGGAATATCCGGTGCGGCTGAAACTGTTTTCCGCCATTACGGGATCGGTACCGACATCGCTGACTCTGGACATACTGGCAACGACGCGGCGGTCCGGATCGTCGCGCACAATATTCGCATGGCAACCGGCGCAATACTCGTTAAACAAGGATTGACCGCGCGATGCGCGTTGCTTATCAATGGCGCCTAACACATCTTCCGGCCACTTCGGCGATTGCAATTTTTGCAGATGGAATTCAATTTCACGCAGATTATGCACATTCACCGATGAATCAAAGCTGATTTTGGTACGGGTATTTTGTCCGCCGATCAATGTGGATAGGGTCGGCCCTTTTTCCTCATTCCAATCCAGCGTGCCGAATACGCCGATGACTTCGCCGGTATTGCGTCCGACCGGTCCTAGCCCGGCGTTGGCGGCCAGACCGTTCCATTGCACATAATCGTGCTGCGGGATGTCCCATAAGAAAGGATAGCTGACAGGCGCATCCGCCGGATTGAATAACGCTTTACGCAAGCGGCCCAACTGCCACTTGGTTAAATTTTGTGTCAAGCGATCCACCACACGGTCACGTTGATCGCCCGTCGGGATTTTTTCCATATCCGCCAGAACTTTGTCGAGCTCCTCTTCCGACATGCCATCGTCGCGCATGATGTGGCGATCGCGCAATAAATCCCTTAGCTCCCTTTCGTTAATCAGATGCTCGAGCACGCGGTTATAAATGCGTCCAAACGCATCCAGCCGCGCATAACCGTAAGGCGTCGGGCTGCGGTTGATAATGGTGTAGTTGGTCAGGCGCTGTTCATATTTCGCCAGATCGCCCAGCACTTCCGTTTCCGATTTGTAATTGCCGCGCGCCAGCACATTCTTGACAAACCGGCTCTTGGCTTCTTCATTCTCGCGCACGTGTTTCAACGCTGCCGATAAGCCTTTCATGATCTCTTCCATATCCGCGCTCGCCGGACCACCGTCGATGCGGATACCGACGCCGTTATAATTCACCTGCCCGGTATGGCACGCGGCGCAAGTCAACCCAATATATTCCCGGCCCTTATAGTCATCCTTGACCCAGCCGACCGGTAATGCATCCGGATTGGTGGAAGTCGCTTTTTGTGGTAAGTAGCGATAGAAATTCATGTTTTCATTGGAGCGGAACAGCTCGGATTCCCCTGCTTTTTCCAGCACCATGAAAAAATCGTAGGGCATTAGGTTGGATCCCTGCGTCGTGGTGTAAAACCACAGGCTATCGGAAACATTCCAGCCTTGATCGAGATATTTGACCGTTTCATAGCTATCGCCGAACGGATCTTGCTTAACCGTATCCGCACCGCGATCGGTATCGGTTCCCGGAATTAATGTGCAAGCGGATAGAATCGCAATGAATAAACCCACCGCTGCAATAAAAAACGACAGCCGCTTTCTCGATAATGCAAAAATTTTTTTCACGATAATTCCCCTTTCGCTTGAATTTGTTGAATCAGTATTGATAAGGATGAAATGAAGGCTATGGAATCGAATCAGCCAATCGCTCTGTAATCAGTGCTCTCCTTACGTTACTTGACTTTGGATCACCCTTTCCGAAGCCCGTGCTTAACGCTCAATCTTGGCGGATTGTATTGTTATTATGTGCGGCTTCCGATTATATTCACAATCGGCTGCCGTTGATAGCGAGATTCTCGCATCCTAGAACATATTTCGGATGCATGAGAACACTGGAACCGGAAGCACATGGACGGCTACCGGGTGAGTGCAATTTGCCATACACTCGCAGCAGACGTAGCTTTGAACAAAACAGATCCCCCAATTACAGGGCATTATCATGAAAAAATCTTTTGCTGTTCTACTCTCGATCATCGTTGTTTTCACACTGACCGCCTGCGCCACAACACCGGCTCCATTAATCAGTGATGGCCGGATACACGTCACCATCCTGCACTTTAACGATATTTATGAAATCACCCCGGTCAGTGGCGGCAAGGAAGGCGGAATCGCACGCGTCGCCACGTTACGCAAGCAACTGCTGGCGCGTAATCCGAATACCATCACCACCTTAGGCGGCGATCTGTTCAGCCCGTCCGCGATCGGCACCGCCCAATTTGAAGGTGACCGGCTCGCCGGGCGGCAGATGGTCG
Source organism: Gammaproteobacteria bacterium (assembly GCA_015709615.1). Taxonomy (NCBI): domain Bacteria; kingdom Pseudomonadati; phylum Pseudomonadota; class Gammaproteobacteria; species Gammaproteobacteria bacterium. Next base: position 1,206,035 of record CP054179.1, read on the forward strand.
ATGTGTTAAATCACTTGCAACTGGACTACGCCACATTCGGCAATCACGAATTCGACGTCAAGGAGAGTCAATTCAACCAGCGCATGCAAGAAGCGAAATTCACCTGGGTATCCAGCAACGTATTCGCCGCCGACGGTCAACCGTATGCCGGCGTCAAACAAAATCTGGTGATTCCTGTCACCGATAAAAAAAGCGGAAAAACTTTCAGAATCGGCATGTTCGGATTGACGCTGGCGGCCAATAATCCGGGTTACGTGCGTTATTCCGATCCGATTGCAGCCACCGCTGAGCAAATCAAACAGCTCAGCGGCCAAATCGATTTTGTGATCGCCCTGACGCATCAGGCCATCGACGATGATATCGAGTTGCTGCAAAAATTTCCGCAAATCGGCCTGCTGCTCGGTGGTCACGAACATGTCAATTATCAAAACTGGCGCGGCAATTTTACCCCGCTGCTGAAAGGCGACGCCAACGTGCGCTCGGTTTACGTGGTCGATCTCTATTTCGATCCGCAAACCGGTAAAACCCAAGTCAAACCGGAATTTGTCCCGATCAACGACAATCTTCCGGAAGATCCAGCCGTCAAAACCGTGGTCGACAAATGGATGAACATCGCCTTCGACGCCTTCCGGCAACAAGGCTTTGAACCCGAAGCCGTGGTCACAACCACCAGCAAAGCATTGGACGGACTCGAATCCAATGTGCGCACCCGCAAAACCAACCTGACCGAACTGATCGCCCAAAGCCTGCTGCGTCCCTACCCGGAAGCCGAACTCTCGCTCTACAACAGCGGCTCGATCCGCATCGACGACGTACTGCCCGCGGGCCAAATTACTGTCTACGACGTGATCCGGGTGCTGCCGTTCGGCGGCAAAGTGCAACTGGCCGCGATCAAAGGCAGTTTGCTCATAAAAGTGCTGAACCAAGGCATGGCGAACACCGGCGCGGGCGGCTTTCTGCAATCCGTCAATACCCAGCAAGTCAACGGTGCCTGGCAGATTAACGACACTCCGATCGATGCGAAAAAAACCTACCGACTGGCGATCAACGACTTTCTCGCTTCCGGCAAGGAACATGGTCTGGATTATCTGAAACCCGGCACCCCGGATTTCGTCATCATCAATCCGGGTGAAAACACCGACATCCGTCAAATAGTGATCGATCAGCTGAAGAATAACTGAGAAGTTTTGAGCGGCTGTCTGAAGGGATAAAGATAAAGCACGCCACAAGAAAAGTGAAACAGAAGCCCATGCAAATAGGCTTAGGTCAACCTGAGCAATTTGTCACCGCTTGCCATTACCGTTCTCATAACTTTCCTTGTTGTTATTCTGGTCGGTGTAATGCAGCGCATTACTGTTGCACCATAGATATTAACCATTGATTATGCTGAATTTTTTCTCGATTATCTCATCCATTAATCGCGTTAAGGTACAATGCAATCACCCCAACTTGCACAATTCCGGAGAAAGAGAACAACAAACGATCCAGCAAGATGGAATCAAGCAAGAAGCGCAGTGTGCGAAAAAGCATTGAGTATTTCGCACTCGAGTTAAACACTTCAAAGCACAATGCATCATATTTTCAACGACTTCCATGTTATCGTGATCAAAAATCAGGAACAACACTATGAATTACCACATCAACACGATCAGCGCAGTACTCGGAATAGTTTTATCGGCAATCATCACGGTTGACCATGCTTTTGCCAACAGCTTGGCGGATTTGTACAAACGCAGCGGCTTGGAAATCGGCGGCTGGATCAACGGCGGGGCAACCTACAATGCCAATAATCCGTCGGATGGTTTCAACGGCACGGTTACCTTCGCCGATCGCGCCAACCGGTTTCAATTGAATCAGCTCAATCTCTTCATCGAACGCAGCGTCGAAACGGATACTTCGAATTGGAGCCTGGGCGGACGCTTCGATTTCCTGTTCGGAACCGATGCCATTTACACTCAGGCCTTCGGTATCTCCGCGTTCGACGAAAATACCGGCGAACCGTCGGATCGCGGCAACTGGGATCTGAATCTCTGTTGCAAATCGACGCGCACCTATGGCATCGCGCTGCCGCAAGCCTATCTGGAAGCGCACGTACCGGTCGGCAACGGCCTGAATGTCAAGGCGGGACATTTTTATACACCGTTGGGTTATGAAAGCGTCCCTGCGCCCGACAATTTCTTTTACACCCGCGCTTATATCCTGAACAGCGGCGAACCGTTCACACACACCGGTTTTTTAGGCACTTACAATATCGATAAAAACTGGACCATCCAGGGCGCGGCGACGACCGGCAGCGCCACCGGCGGATGGGATGGCGGCTTTGACAAACAGCTCGACAACTGGGGCGGACTGGCCAATCTAACATGGAATAGCGACGATAAAAGAACCAGTATGGCATTGGGCGGCACCTACGGCCAAACGGCGGTAAATCAACCTTGGATGATGTACAGCGTGGTGCTGCAACATTGGTTCACACCCAAGATGCACGGCGTATTGCAGCATACCAACGGCTGGGCGGCCGACATCAATCTACCCGAAGGAATCCGCAACGCCGCCTGGTATAGCATCAATACCCACCTGACTTACGATCTGAAAAAAAACCTGTCGATCGGCATTCGCGCCGAACGGTTTCACGACCGCAACGGCTGGCGGGTGTTCTCCCCTTACCGCATTCTGTCGGCAATGAATAACAAGGGCGTTAGTTACGCCGGCAATATTCCTCTCGTGAGCGCACCCGCGGATTATTACGCCGTTACCGTGGGCATGAACTGGAAACCGGCGATGCACTGGAAAAAAGGCTGGAAACCGGTGCGCAATCTCAATATCCGCAAGAATATCCGCTACGACCGGGCGGACGGCATCGACATGGCTTTTCACCCATTCGACGGCAAAAAAGATCAACTTTTATTCTCGCTGGATGCGATGATTCCTTTTTAAATAGGCGCCAATCCAGGGAAGCTCGGAAAACAGAAGCAAGCGGCTGCCGGAAGACGATCATCGCGTGTAAGGCATGGTCGTTTCACAAGTTTCCTTTCGACCGCCCTAACCGGAATTGATCGGGTAAAATACCGTCATTGCGTTTTTACAACAGGCCAAAAGATGTTACGTAAAATCTTCATCGCCAATCGCGGCGAAATTGCGGTGCGCATCATTCGCGCGTGTGCCGAGATGGGTATCCGCTCGGTGGCGGTTTATTCGGAGGCGGATCGTTTCGCGTTGCATGTCAAGAAGGCCGATGAGTCGTATTGCATCGGCAGCGAGCCGATGGCGTGCTATCTGAACATCCATGCGCTGGTCGATCTGGCGCTGGCGACCGGTTGCGATGCAGTGCACCCGGGCTATGGATTTTTGTCCGAGAACGCGCAATTCGCGCGCGCCTGCAAGGAACGCGGACTGATTTTCATCGGTCCGGAACCGGACGTGATCCATCGCATGGGCGACAAAACCGAGGCGCGCAATGCGATGATCGCTGCCGGGATTCCGGTGACACCCGGCTCGGACGGCAATCTGCATTCGGTCGACGAGGCGTTGCAAGTCGCCGGAAAAATCGGCTATCCGGTGATGCTGAAAGCGACGTCCGGCGGCGGCGGGCGTGGCATCCGCCGTTGCGACAACGCGGAAGAACTCAAACGCAATTACGCCCGGGTGATTTCCGAAGCGACCAAGGCTTTCGGCAGCGCCGACGTGTTTCTGGAAAAGTGCATCGTCAACCCGCGCCATATCGAAGTGCAAGTGCTGGCCGATCACCACGGCAATGTCATTCACTTGTACGAACGCGACTGTTCGATTCAGCGCCGCAATCAGAAACTGATCGAAATCGCACCATCGCCGCAACTCGACGAAGCGCAGCGCCAGTACATTGGCGGCTTGGCGGTGATCGCGGCGAAATCGGTCGGCTACACCAACGCCGGAACGGTCGAGTTTCTGCTGGACGATAGCGGTCGTTTTTATTTCATGGAAATGAACACGCGTGTGCAGGTCGAGCACACTATCACCGAAACCATCACCGGTGTTGACATCGTCGAAGAACAAATCCGTGTGGCGGCGGGCTTACCGTTGCGTTTCAAGCAGGAGGAAATCGTGCGGCGTGGTTTTGCCATTCAGTTTCGCGTCAACGCCGAAGACCCGAAAAACAATTTCCTGCCGAGTTTCGGCCGCATTTCGCGTTACTACGCGCCGGGCGGTCCTGGCGTGCGCACCGATACGGCGATTTATACCGGTTACGAGATTCCGCCGTTTTACGATTCGATGGTGGCAAAAGTCATCGTCAGCGCGCTGACCTGGGAAGATGCGATCAAGCGCGGACAACGTACCTTGCGCGACATGGGATTGTTCGGCATCAAAACGACGATTCCGTATTATTTAAAGATTTTGAAGCATCCGCAATTTCGCAGCGGCAAATTCAATACCGGCTTTGTCGAGCAGAACCCGAATCTGATCCAATATTCCGATAAACCCCGGCCGGAAGTGCTGGCAAGCGTGATCGCCGCCGTGGTCGCTTCGCACACCGGTCTGTAGCAGCATTCATCGGTTAACCAAGGAAAATCCATGCAAAAAGTTCACATCACCGACGTCATTTTGCGCGACGCGCACCAATCCCTGATCGCCACCCGGATGCGCACCGAGGACATGCTGCCGGCCTGTTCGATGCTCGACAATATCGGTTATTGGTCGCTGGAATGCTGGGGCGGTGCGACATTCGACGCCTGTTTGCGTTTTCTGAAAGAAGATCCGTGGGAGCGCCTGAGCAAACTCAAGGCCGCGTTGCCGAACACGCCGCTGCAAATGCTGCTGCGCGGGCAGAATCTGCTCGGTTACCGTCATTATTCCGACGATGTCGTGCGCGCGTTCGTCAAGCGCGCCGCCGCCAACGGCATGGACGTGTTCCGCATTTTCGATGCGCTGAACGACGTGCGCAACCTCAGAACCGCAATCGAAGCAGCCAAGGAAACCGGCAAGCACGCGCAAGGCACGATTTGCTACACCACCAGCCCGGTGCACGATACCGCCAGTTTTATTACGCTGGCCAAAGAGCTGGCCGCGCTGGGTTGCGACTCGATCGCCATCAAGGACATGGCCGGATTGCTGACGCCGTATGCCACCAGCGAGCTGGTTAAAGCCCTGAAAGACACCGTCGACGTGCCAATCCATCTGCATTCGCACGCCACTTCCGGCCTGGCCGAAATGTGCCAGTTGAAAGCCATCGAAGCCGGTTGCCGCCACATCGACACGGCCTTGTCGTCATGGTCGGGCGGCACCAGCCATCCGCCAACCGAGAGTCTGGTCATGGCGTTGCAAGGCACGAAACACGATACCGGACTGAACTTGCAGAAGCTGCAAGAAGTGAACGATTATTTCGCGCAAGTGCGCAAGAAATACCACCGTTTCGAGAGCGAATTCACCGGTGTCGACACGCGCGTGCATGTGTTCCAGGTGCCCGGCGGCATGATTTCGAATCTGGCCAATCAATTGCAGGAACGCAATGCGCTGGATCGCATCAGCGAAGTTTATGCGGAAATTCCGCGCGTACGTAAAGATTTGGGCTACCCGCCGCTGGTCACGCCGACGTCGCAAATCGTCGGCACACAGGCGGTGTTGAATGTGCTGACCGGCAAGCGCTACGAAACCATCACCAATGAAGTGAAACGCTATTTACAAGGCGGCTACGGCAAAGCCCCGGCGCCGATCGATACCGGTCTGCAAAAGCGCGCCATCGGCAAGGAAGACATCATCGATTGCCGTCCTGCCGATCTGTTGAAACCGGAATTCGAACACCTGCGCCAAGAAATCGGGCATCTGGCGCTGAACGACGAAGACGTACTGAGTTACGCCATGTTTCCAGAAATCGGCAAGCAATTCCTGGAACTGCGTTCCACCGGCCACCTCGTGCCGGAACCGCTCGAAATTGCAACGACCGGCAGCAACGGCGTGCAAAAAGCGCCGACCGAGTTCAATGTCGCATTGCACGGCGAGTCGTACCACGTCAAAGTCACCGGCACCAGCCCAAAAAATCAATCGTTGCGGCACTTTTATTTCATGGTCGACGGCATGCCGGAAGAAATCGTCGTCGAAACGCTCGATGAAATCGTGCTCGACGGCGGCACCCAAGGCGCCGTCAAAAGCACTATCGGCAGCAAACGCCGCCGCCCCGCCGCCGAGGGCGACGTCGTCGTCAGCATGCCGTGCAACATCCTCGACGTGCTGGTCAAGGAAGACCAGAAAGTCAGCGCCGGACAACCGGTACTGATCACCGAAGCGATGAAAATGGAAACCGAAATCACCGCCCCGATCAGCGGCATCGTCAAGGCTGTGCACGTCGTTAAAGGCGAATCGGTAAATCCGAATGAGGTGTTGATTGAGATTGGGGGATAATTACTGAAGAATTATCCTGATTTTATTATCAACTTGATAATTGTACGATCGATCTGAATTTCTATAACTGAGCAGCTAGTGTTCACTTTTTATGCCGATTGCCTTCAAATGAGCAAACCCATCCCGCCGAATCGCTCCCCCCGTCACCAACATTTTTCATACCCCTGTCAAATCCCTCAATAGCATAGCGATAGGACAAACATACTAGAAAAATCGGGAGTCATTTGCTATTGCTCACACATGATACGATAATTAACATCGCGACTGGAGGAAATGGGCCCAAAAATGGCAGTAAACAATCACTTGTAACAGTAACAATAAATATATAACACCCGGTCCAACAAACGAGATGCACCGATTAACCTAATAAAATTTGGAGATTCCATGAATAAACTCAAATCAACCATTATCGCCACAGCGACAGCAGTCGTGTTTGCTGCGCCTGCCAGCGCGGCAGTGACTGTTTTCTCCGACAATTTCGATAGCTATTCGCCATTGGCACTCAATTGGACGCCACCCCTTGCAAGCGGATGGACAGTTTCCAGCGGCACAGTTGATTTAATCGGAGTCGGTTTTATCGATATCTTGCCTGGCAACGGAAACTATATCGATCTGGACGGCAGCACGGCTGATAGCGGCGTCTTTGCCAATAGCGTCAATTTGACCGGCGGCGTTACCTATACACTATCCTTTGACCTGGCCGGCAGCCAGCGCGGCTCCACTGAAACGGCCAATGTCAGTTTCGGTACTGCCACTGCATCCTTTACGTTGAATAGCTCCGATCCGTTGACAGCACACAGCTTGAATTTCACGCCATCCGCATCGGGTATTTATAGCTTCAGCTATGAAAATTTGGGCGGAGATAATATTGGATTACTGCTCGATAACGTATCGGTATCCGCCGTTCCGGAACCGGAAACCTATGCCATGCTGCTAGCCGGTTTAGGAATGTTGGGCTTTATGCTGCGTAGCAGAAAAGCGAATGCTTAATCAGTTCTGGTAACACAACCGGGAAATCCCGCTCGATATGCGGAATTTCCCGGAGTCATCCTAAATTTAAAGTTTCCAATCCATTCACACCATCTCATCCATCCGGCACTGCCCGAGAATTTCCCTGTGCGTCTGACCGTTCAGCAATTCTGAAATGCTGCCAGCGGCGGCCGGTTTACTGAACAGATAGCCCTGTACGATTTCACAGTTCAGGTTTCTAAGAATTTCCAGTTGCGCGAGGGTTTCGACACCTTCGGCCACGATGCCGTAGCCCAGTTTCCGTCCCATTTCTATCATCGAGCTGACCAGCATGAGGGTTTTCGGGTCGGTCTGCATGCCGTCAACGAAATACCGGTCGATTTTCAGGTAGTCGGCTTGCAGGTGTTTCAGCGAGGCAAACGACGAATAACCGGTGCCGAAATCGTCAATGGATAACAACACGCCCAAATCTTTCAAATCCTGAAAAACGGTAAGATTGCGCGGATCGGTTTGCACGATGCCTTCCGTCACCTCGAGTTCCAACTCGGCTGGAGCGACGCCGACTTCATCCAGGATGCGCTTAACCAGCAGCACGAATCCCTTGTCCAGAAAAAGACTCGGGGAAATGTTAACCGCCATGCGCAACTGCTGAAAACCGGCTTTCTTCCAGGCGACCAATTGACTGCATGCGGTTCGCAGCACCCATTCGGTGAGCGGTTTGATCATGCCGATTCTCTCGGCGGTGGCGACAAATTCGTTGGGCGGGACTTGCCCCAATTGCGCATGATGCCAGCGGCACAGCACCTCGACACCGAGAATTTCTCCGCTAACGATATTGACCTGAGGTTGATAAACCAGCGATAACTGCTGCTTTTCGATGACTTCCCGCAGGCTCTGCTCGATCTGGAAACGGTACTCCGCTTTGTGCGTCAATTCCGCTTTATAGAAAGCATAATGATTTTTGCCATTCTCCTTGGCTGTATACAGCGAAATATCCGCCGCCTTCAATAAAGCGGAAAGATTGTCGCCATCGTCGGGATAATAGGCGATCCCGATACTGCACGCCGGCACCAGTTTGCGGAAATAAATTTCGATCGGCTGCGAGATCGCTTCAAGGCAACGTTTGGCCACATTGGCGGCGTAATCTTCTTCGACTTCTTCGATGAGAATGCAAAATTCATCCCCGCCCAGCCGCGCTATGAAATCGGTTTCGCGGCAAGTGGTTAGCAGGCGCTGCGCAATGGTCTTCAGCAGCAAGTCACCGGCATCGTGCCCAAGACTGTCGTTGACACATTTGAAGTCATCCAGATCGATGTAGAGCAGCCCGAAACGATGGCCATGCCGGTGCGACGATTTAGTGATTTCTTCCGTGTGCTGCATGAAAAAAGCGCGGCTGGCCAGCCCCGTCAACTCATCGGTATACGCCAGCGTGCGGATGCGTTTTTGCGCTTGATCGCGTTCCATGACAATTCCCGTCAGTCTGGCGCCTGCTATCAGGTCTTTTAATTCACTCTCATCGGGCAGCGCGGGGTGGTTGTAATACATGCCAAACGCGCCCAATACTTTTCCGCTGGAATCCTTGACCGGCTCTGACCAGCAACAACGCATGCCATGCGGGAGGGCGAACTGTTTGATTTTTTCCCACTTGGGATCGGTCTCGATGTTTTCCACCAGGACACGTTTCCCGGTAAACGTCGATGTTCCGCAGGAGCCGACGCTGGGTCCGTTTTCCAAGCCATGCACCGCTTCGCAATAAATTTTCGGCAGGCTCGGCGCACCGCCGTGGAGCAGCTTGTTGCCGCTCAATTCGAGCATCGAGCAGCGCATGCCGGGGTGGCGGGATTCGTACATCAGCGCTATGGCATCGTAGATCTCCGGTGCGGGACGCCCGATTGCAATCATTTCAAGGATTTCGGCCTGTTTACTGTCATGCGCTTCGGCTTTTTTGCGTTCGGTGATATCGACGTGCGTACCGACGAGACGAACCGGTTTACCGTCCGATCCGCGCGTAACCAGAATTGCGCGGGAAAGTACGAAAACTTCGTGGCCATCCTTGTGCCGCATGCGCATCTCAACCTCGAAGGAATCTTTACGGCCGTCGAAGTAATCCTGAACCTTTTCCAGCGCAACAACCTTGTCGTCCGAATTTACTAGGCTGGCCCAAGTATTCAGATTATTTTCCAGCTCGCTTTCTTTATAGCCGAGCATACTTTTCCAGCGCGGTGAATAATAGACGTCGTCCGTTTCCAGATTCCAATCCCACAACCCGTCGTTAGCTCCGCGCATCGCCAGGGAAAAGCGCTCTTCGCTGACATACAACTCATGGGTGCGTTGCTCCGTCATCCGCTTGACGGCTGCCAGTTCGGAATTTAACCGCTCGATTTCTTCCAGCAGTTGAGACTTCGTTCGATTGGCATTACCCATGTATGATCACCCCAATGATTGACCGGATTGTAAAGTCAACAATCCGGATCGGAATCATACCGCAGTGATGAATACACATAAACACGAAAAGAATCGCAATTCAGCATTTAACTATCGAAGAATGCGATTCTTTCCGTTCATGTGTCCGGCTGCATCGCATCCGGACAACCTGAGGTTTCCGCTTATCAATCAGACCAGTGGATTCTTTCGGTTTGCCTTGTTTTTTTTGGGATTGTTTTTGGAATCCTTGTCCGCGGCTTTTGTCCGGGCATTTTTGCGGTTGACGATCAATTTGTCCTTGCCCAGTTTCTGTATGAATTTTGCTTTATCAAGCGGCGAGACAATGATCGCTTTATCTTCTCCGTAGATGATTTCCAGACGGTCAAACGACAACGCCGGACTTGCCGACGCACTCTGCGTCTCCTGCACGGATACGATCGATTGAATAGGGATAGTCCAGGAAAATGGGCCACTGATGATTTTGAGATCATCGTCCGTTACGATGTACCGGGTTGAAGCATAGAGCCAAACCGGGAAGCCGGCACCCAGAATCAATATGATCGCGGCAAACACGTAATTGACCGTTCCGCCGACCATCAGTGCGACCGATGCACCCATCAGACAGGCCGAAATGGAGAGCAATAAACAAATCAGGACCCAATTATCGATTTTAGACTTGAAGACATGCATGATTTAATCTTTGTGAAATTGAACAGACAAGACCGCGCTCATTTTACCCATTCTTGATCGCCGTTAATGGCCGCTTTATAAAATCAATTTTTTGCAATCGAACCGGGATAATTCATCCAATACTCCGGTAGACGGGAATATAAGGCAATTCCGTTATGAGTAAAACCGCGCACATACAAAAATAAACCGTTTTCACGTATAATTGCGCCTTCAATAGCCGGAGCATTTTAACGATGGTTTCCGGTCCTTTTTTCCAGATCTTGTCAGTTTCCAAGGAGTTTTTGTGTCACAACGACCGCACGCCATCCTCGCACTTGCCGATGGAACAATTTTTCGTGGCGTGTCTATTGGTGTCGAAGGTATCAATACCGGCGAAGTAGCATTCAATACGGCGATGACCGGTTATCAGGAAATATTGACCGATCCGTCTTATTGCCGCCAAATCATCACGTTGACCTACCCGCATATCGGCAACACCGGTACCAATGCGGAAGATTATGAATCCGGTAATATCGAAAAAGTATACGCAGCCGGTTTAGTAATCCGCGATCTGCCGCTCATGGCGAGCAACTTTCGCAAAACGCGCACATTATCCGAGTTCCTCCAAGAGCAAAACGTTGTGGCCATTGCCGAAATCGACACGCGCAAACTGACGCGGATTTTGCGCGAAAAAGGCGCGCAAGCCGGTTGCATCATGGCGGGTGATGTGGATGAAGCGCATGCATTAAAAACCGCTCAGGCGTTTCCCGGATTAGCCGGCATGGATCTCGCCAAAGTGGTGAGCTGCCGTCAATCGTATACCTGGAGTGAAGGTGAATGGTCGCTCGAATCCGGTTTCCGGACTCAGGACAATCCCAGATTTCACGTCGCCGCTTTTGATTTCGGCATCAAACGCACGATTTTGCGCAAACTGGCGCAGCGCGGTTGCAATGTCACGGTATTCCCGGCGCAAACGCCGGCTGAAGAGATTTTAAAAATACAACCGGACGGCGTGTTTCTGTCGAATGGTCCCGGCGATCCGGAGCCGTGCGATTACGCCATTTCCGCCACGCAAGCCTTGCTGAAAAAGAATATCCCGCTGTTCGGCATCTGCCTGGGTCATCAATTGCTTGGGTTAGCCGCCGGCGCGCGTACCATCAAAATGAAATTCGGCCATCACGGCGCCAACCATCCGGTGCAGGACGTAGCCAGCGGCAAGGTGATCATTACCAGCCAGAATCACGGTTTCGCCGTCGATATCGATACGTTGCCCGCAACCGCGCGGATCACGCATGTCTCGCTTTTCGACGGGAGTCTGCAAGGATTCGAGTTAACCGATAAACCCGCCTTCTGTTTTCAGGGTCACCCCGAAGCTAGTCCCGGTCCGCACGAAGCGGATTATTTGTTCGACAAGTTTATCGCCATGATGCAGCGCCATAAAAGCCAGCACTCTCAATAATTACGCCCTATTTATCCGTTAGAAAGTATGCCTAAACGTACCGACATTCAGTCCATCCTCATCATCGGTGCCGGCCCGATCATCATCGGCCAGGCTTGCGAATTTGATTATTCCGGCGTGCAAGCCTGCAAAGCCTTGCGCGAAGAAGGCTATCGCATCATTCTGGTGAATTCGAATCCCGCCACCATCATGACTGACCCGGAAATGGCCGATGCGACGTATATCGAGCCGATCACCTGGACCATGATCGAGAAAATCATCGAAATTGAACGGCCGCAGGCGTTGCTGCCTACAATGGGCGGACAAACGGCGCTTAACTGCGCGCTCGACTTGGTCAAACATGGGGTGCTGGAAAAATACGGCGTCGAGCTCATCGGCGCTTCGCGCGAAGCCATCGACATGGCCGAAGACCGAGAAAAATTCAAGCAGGCGATGACCCGTATCGGCCTGGGTTCGGCGCGCTCAGCCGTGGCGCACAGCTTGGAGGAAGCCATGCAGGTGCAAGCCATGCTGGGTTATCCGGTCATTATCCGCCCTTCGTTTACGATGGGTGGCAGCGGTGGCGGCATTGCTTACAATCGCGAAGAGTTTCTCGACATTTGCGAACGCGGATTGAAAACCTCTCCCACCAAGGAATTACTGATCGAAGAATCCGTGATCGGCTGGAAAGAGTATGAAATGGAAGTGGTGCGGGACAAAAATGACAACTGCATCATTGTCTGCTCGATCGAAAATCTCGATCCGATGGGTGTTCACACCGGCGACTCGATCACCGTTGCACCGGCGCAAACACTCACCGACAAAGAATATCAACTGATGCGTAATGCATCGATCGCCGTGTTGCGGGAAATCGGTGTGGAAACCGGCGGTTCCAATGTGCAGTTTGCCATCAACCCGGACAACGGCCGCATGCTGGTGATCGAGATGAACCCGCGCGTGTCGCGCTCTTCCGCACTGGCTTCGAAAGCAACCGGTTTTCCCATTGCCAAAATTGCCGCCAAGCTTGCCGTCGGCTATACCCTGAACGAGTTGGGCAACGACATTACCGGCGGCATTACGCCGGCATCGTTCGAGCCGACCATTGATTACGTCGTCACCAAAGTGCCGCGCTTTGCCTTTGAAAAATTCCCGCAAACCAACGACCGCCTGACCACACAAATGAAATCGGTCGGCGAAGTCATGGCGATCGGCCGCACCTTTCAGGAATCGCTGCAAAAAGCCTTGCGCGGAATGGAAACCGGCGTTGACGGCTTGGACGAAAAAACCGATAACCTGGAAACCATTCACACCGAACTGGCCAATCCCGGCCCGGACCGGTTGTGGTACATCGCCGATGCGTTCCGCTGTCAACTGTCGCTGGAAGAAGTGCATCAATTGACGCATATCGATCCTTGGTTTCTGGCGCAAATCGAGGATTTGGTCAAACAGGAACAAGCACTGACCGGCGTCGCGCTGGAAACGCTGGATCGTCCGGCGCTGCGTAAACTGAAACGCAGCGGTTTTTCCGACCGGCGCTTGGCCAAACTGCTCAACGCCGGACAAAGCGCGGTTCGCACACACCGGCATCAGCTCAATCTACACCCGGTCTATAAACGGGTCGATACCTGTGCGGCCGAGTTTGCAACCAGCACCGCGTATATGTATTCGACGTACGAAGACGAGTGCGAATCCAATCCATCCAGCAAAAAGAAAATCATGGTGCTGGGCGGCGGCCCTAACCGCATCGGGCAAGGCATCGAATTCGACTACTGTTGCGTGCATGCAGCATTGGCGCTGCGGGAAGATGGTTTTGAAACCATCATGGTGAACTGCAACCCGGAAACGGTTTCGACCGACTACGACACATCCGATCGTTTGTATTTCGAGCCGCTGACGCTGGAAGACGTACTCGAAATCGTGGCGGTGGAAAAACCCGATGGGGTAATCGTGCAATATGGTGGGCAAACGCCGCTCAAGCTGGCGCGCGATCTGGAAGCCAATGGTGTACCGATTATCGGCACCAGTCCAGATATGATCGATTGCGCCGAGGATCGCGAGCGCTTCCAGAAAATGCTGCATCAGCTTGGCCTGAGACAACCGCCTAACCGTACCGCCCGTAATCCCGAAGCGGCTCTGATCGCCGCCGAGGAAATCGGTTACCCGCTGGTGGTGCGGCCCAGTTACGTGCTGGGCGGGCGCGCTATGGAGATCGTGCATGAGAAAGCCGATCTGGAACGTTACATGCGTGAAGCCGTCAAGGTTTCCAACGATTCCCCGGTTTTGCTGGATCATTTTCTGACCAACGCCACGGAAGTCGATGTCGACGCCATTTACGACGGGGAAACAGTGCTGATTGGCGGCATCATGGAACACATCGAACAAGCCGGCGTACATTCCGGCGACTCCGCGTGTTCGCTGCCGACTTTTAATTTGTCACTGGAAACCCTGGATGAATTACGGCGCCAAACCGCCGAAATGGCGCGTGCGCTGCATGTCGTCGGACTAATGAACGTGCAGTTCGCGATTCAGGACGATACGGTATACGTCCTCGAGGTCAATCCCCGGGCATCCCGCACGGTACCCTTCATTTCCAAGGCAACCGGTTTGCAGCTGGCCAAAATCGCAGCGCGTTGCATGACGGGTAATAGCCTGATTGCTCAGAACATTACCGAAGAAGTGATACCGGCTTATTACTCGGTCAAAGAAGCAGTCTTCCCCTTCATCAAGCTTCCCGGTGTGGATACGATACTGGGACCGGAAATGAAGTCGACCGGCGAAGTCATGGGAATGGGCACTACTTTTGCCGAAGCGTTTGTCAAATCGCAACTGGCAACCGATGTCCGCTTGCCCGCATCGGGTAAAATTTTTATCAGTGTGCGGCAATCCGACAAGCCGCATGCGGTTGAAATCGCACGCAATTTGGCCGGACTCGGCTTTACCCTTTACGCCACGCGCGGCACCGCCGCCGCCATAAACGAAGCAGGCATCGATGTCATCGTCATTAATAAGGTAGCGGAAGGCCGCCCGCACATTGTCGATATGATCAAAAACGGAGAGATCAGCCTGATTATCAATACGGTAAAAAACCAGCGCAGCGCGATAAGGGATTCTTATTCGATCCGTCATGCCGCGCTTCAGGCAAAAGTGACTTACTATACGACGTTAGCGGGCGCTCGCGCGGCCTGTGTCGGCATTACCAATAGACGCGAACTGCAAGCGTATAATTTGCAGAAACTGCATGTGCAACTCAAGGCATAAGCAATCAATTTTTCTTGGTTATTGAGAAACAGGATGAAAATGAAAGGCAAAAAATCACAATGAGTACGATTCCCTTAACGGTGGCGGGAGCCGAAGCACTACGCAAAGAATTGCACGAAATGAAAACCATCCATCGCCCCGCCGTCATCGCGGCGATTGCTGAGGCGCGTTCTCACGGCGATCTTTCCGAAAATGCGGAATACGATGCCGCCAAAGAAAAACAGGGTTTTATTGAGGGCCGCATCGCCGAACTGGAAAGCAAACTTTCCAGCGCTCAGATCATCAATCCGGCATTGATTAATGCGGACGGCGCTTGTGTTTTTGGCGCCACGGTCGAATTGGAAGATTTACAAAGTGGTGAAACCGTCACCTATCAAATCGTCGGCGACGACGAAGCCGACATCAAGAGCGGAAAAATTTCCATCAGTTCGCCGATTTCGCGCGCTCTAATCGGTAAGTACGCGGGAGATATTGCCGAAGTTCAAGCGCCTGGCGGGATACGGGAATATGAAATACTGGATGTCAAATATATCTAAAAATGCCGGTAAAACTCAGTCCTGAACACTGGGTTTGGTTCGGAACGGCTCGCGCTTCTTTTTAAGAGAAGAACGTTCGGTTTTTTTACCAGTCTCTTCAGGCTTAGGGCGATAAATAACAAAAACTTTACCGATATGCTGCACCGGCGCAGCGCTCAGCTTCTCACAGATTTCCTCGAAAAGTGCATTCCTCGTCACTCGATCATCGACTTGAACTTTAATCTTAATCAGTTCATGGCTTGCAAGCCCGCGCTCCAATTCTTCGATAACAGCTGAGGATAATCCAGACTTCCCAATCATCACAACCGGATTGAGCGCGTGCGCTCGCCCTTTCAGTTCACGCCGCTGCGCAATAGACAGTGTTAACATTAAACTCTCTTAAATATATTATTTTACTTGATGAAACGGGCTAAAACCAGTAAAGCTTGGATGAAAGAGCATGTCAACGATTTTTTCGTCAAGCAAGCCAAAAAAGAGGGCTATCGATCGCGTGCCGCGTATAAGCTGCTGGAGATAGCCGATCGGGATCGCTTATTAAAGCCAGGCATGATTGTTGTCGATTTAGGCGCTGCCCCCGGCAGCTGGTCTCAAGTCGCCAGCCAAAAAATAGGTCACAAAGGAAAAGTCATTGCGCTGGATATTCTGGAAATGGCGCCATTACCCGGTGTGGAATTTATTCAGGATGATTTTAGAGAAGAGCGCGCTTTGCTGGAATTAAGAAAGCACTTGGGGGAACATCAACCGGATCTTGTTATTTCCGACATGGCGCCCAACATGAGCGGTATTGTTGTCAGCGATCAGGCCAGAAGCATGTATTTGGCTGAATTAGCACTGGCATTCTCGATAGAGAATCTGAACTATGGCGGAAATTTCCTAGTCAAAGTTTTCCAGGGCAGGGATTTTGATTCGTTTATCCGTGACATGCGTGCCGGGTTTAGCAACGTACTGGTAAGAAAGCCGGAAGCCTCGAGAAATCGCAGTAATGAGTTATATCTGGTAGGTCTTGGAAAAAAGCAATAACGGTGATTCCTGAGAAATAAATGGATCCCCTCAGTGATTAAGATAAATGTTAAGAGTAGGATTATGGTTTGATAGCAAATTTTTATCACACGAACTGTTCTGTTCTATTTGACAAAATAGAGTTAGAATGTCCAATCAATGATTTTTAAGGTGCAAACCAAGGAGCTATCTTGAATAACTTAATTAAAAACATGGCCATTTGGCTGGTAATTGCACTTGTGTTGATGACCGTATTTAATCAATTCAGCGTACGTCAACCGGCGCAAGTACCGATGGAATATTCCCAATTCATTTCAGAATTGAATCAAGGCAGAATTGCCAAGGTTGTGATTGAAGGCCGTACCCTGAAAGGTACCAAGTCTGACGGCAGACGATTTACAACTTATGCGCCGTCCGATCCTTGGATGGTCAGCGATTTGCTCAAAGCCGGCGTCATTGTTGAAGCCAAACCGGAAGAAGAACCGTCCATGCTGATGAGCATTTTCATCTCATGGTTCCCAATGCTGTTACTGATTGCGGTATGGATTTTCTTCATGCGGCAAATGCAAGGTGGCGGGCGTAGTGGCGGCGCGTTTTCATTCGGCAAAAGCAAGGCACGTATGCTGGATAAATCGGCCAACACCGTTACTTTCAACGATGTTGCGGGTTGCGAGGAAGCCAAGGAAGAAGTGGCGGAACTGGTTGAATTCCTGCGTGACCCGTCAAAATTCCAAAAACTGGGCGGACGGATCCCACGCGGTGTTTTGATGGTCGGTAGTCCGGGCACAGGTAAAACATTGTTGGCACGTGCAATCGCAGGTGAAGCGCAAGTGCCCTTCTTCAGCATATCCGGTTCGGATTTCGTTGAAATGTTTGTCGGTGTGGGTGCCTCCCGGGTACGTGATATGTTCGAGCAAGCCAAAAAACATGCGCCGTGCATCATTTTCATCGATGAGATTGATGCGGTAGGTCGCCAACGGGGTGCCGGACTGGGTGGTGGAAACGATGAACGGGAACAAACACTCAATCAGTTGCTGGTGGAAATGGACGGCTTTGAAGGCGCCATGGGCGTAATCGTAATCGCAGCGACCAACCGTCCTGACGTATTGGATCCGGCATTGTTGCGGCCGGGCCGTTTCGATCGTCAAGTAACCGTACCGTTGCCTGATATCCGCGGACGCGAACAAATTCTGCATGTTCACATGCGGAAAGTACCTTTAGCGCCTGATGTCAAAGCAGAGATCCTGGCGCGCGGCACACCCGGTATGTCGGGTGCTGATTTGGCTAACTTGGTCAATGAAGCAGCGTTGTTTGCCGCACGCAGTAACAAGCGTTTGGTCGACATGGAAGATTTTGAGCGCGCCAAGGACAAAATCTTCATGGGCGCGGAACGCCGTTCAGTGGTCATGCCGGAACACGAACGCCGCAATACCGCTTACCATGAATCAGGTCATGCGGTAGTGGCTCAATTACTGCCAAAAACCGATCCCGTGCACAAAGTAACGATTATTCCGCGTGGCCGTGCATTAGGTGTAACGATGCAATTACCGACGGAAGACCGTTTCAGTATGGAACGTGAAGAAATTCTCCAAAGAATTTCCGTGATGTTCGGCGGCCGTATCGCGGAAGAAGTTTTCATGCATCAAATGACCACGGGCGCATCCAACGATTTTGAGCGCGCCACCGAATTGGCGCGGCAAATGGTTACCCAATGGGGGATGTCTGACAAACTTGGACCGATGGTTTATGGTGAAAATGAAGGCGAGGTTTTTCTCGGCCGTTCAGTAACCACGCATAAAAATATGAGTGAAAAAACGATGCAAACTGTTGATGCAGAAGTTCGCCGCATTGTGGATGAACAGTATGCGATTGCTCGCAAACTCATTGAAGAAAACAAAGATAAGATTGAAGCTATGACACAGGCTTTATTGGAATGGGAAACGATCGATAGCGATCAAATCAACGATATTATGGACGGCCGTCCGCCACGTCCGCCTAAACCACCGCAATCCATGTCTTCTACAAAAGCAAGTGAAGAACCTGCTGCAGCGGTAAAAACGGATGGTGGCAAAGAGCCTGCAGCACCGCAAGAAATCGCTAAAGAAGCAGATTAAACATCAATAGCTTAAGCAAACGGGATGCGATTAAATGATCGTATCCCGTTCTTATTTCTGCAACTCCTTTAACCGCATCGTGTCCTCATCGCACCAAAACCTTATTCATTCAAGCAATCGCCCATTGATCATGGCAATCATCAATGTCACACCCGATTCTTTTTCGGATGGCGGGCACTATTTTTCAACGCAACGAGCGATTGCACATGCTAAAAACTTGATCGAAGAAGGTGCCGATATTTTGGATATCGGCGGAGAATCAACGCGCCCGGGGAGTCAACAAGTCAGCATCGACGAAGAACTAAAACGCGTTATCCCCGTACTGGAAGCCCTAGCCAATACTCAAATCCCTCTATCGATCGACACTTCCAAACCTGCAGTGATGAAACACGCCATAGCTGCAGGCGCTTTCATGATCAATGACGTCAATGCATTGCGCAACCCCGGTGCATTGGAAGCTGTCGCGCAAAGCAATCATGTGCAGGTCTGTTTAATGCATATGCAAGGCACACCGCAGACCATGCAAGCAAACCCGCAGTACCACGATATCATCCAAGAAGTGAAAGACTTCCTGCAGCACCGTATCCAAGCGGCAACAGCAGCCGGTATAGCGAAAGACCGATTGGTTATCGATCCCGGCTTTGGTTTCGGCAAAACACTTCAGCACAATTTCACCTTGTTAAATCGGCTGGATCAGTTGCTCGATCTCGGTGTTCCCCTGCTCGCAGGCATATCGCGCAAATCCATGCTCGGGGCGATTACCGGAAACAGCGTGGATCGCCGCATTCATGAAAGTATCGCAGCAGCCTTGCTTGCAGTGGTCAAAGGTGCCAAAATTGTGCGTGTGCACGATGTTAAGGCAACCAAGGAAGCACTCGCCATCCACAATGCCATGAAAAACTGTACTGCACCAGAAACCAACACATCTACTTCTAATCGCAATTAAACACCGCTCAAATTGACTAAAAAATATTTTGGCACTGATGGCATCCGCGGGCGTGTCGGCAAAGAACCCATTACGCCGGATTTCATTCTGCATTTAGGCTATTCAGCCGGTAAAGTTCTCGCAGCTGCCGATTGGCATCTGATGCAAGGCAAGCGCCCGACCGTTCTGATCGGTAAGGATACCCGGGTATCGGGTTATATGCTCGAATCCGCTCTGGAAGCAGGATTATGCGCCGCCGGTGTGGATGTCATTCTATCCGGGCCGATGCCGACTCCGGCCATCGCTTACCTGATTCGCGCTCTGCGGCTGCAAGCCGGCATCGTGATCTCGGCATCGCACAATCTGTTCGAGGATAACGGCGTCAAATTCTTTTCCGCCGAAGGTAGAAAATTACCCGATGAAATAGAGCGTAAAATCGAAAGCGGTATTCATACGCCGATTGAAACCAAGCCTTCGGCGCAATTAGGAAAAGTACAGCGTATTGACGATGCTGCCGGCCGCTATATCGAATTTTGCAAAAGCACTTTCCCCTACCACCTTGACCTGCGCGGACTACGCATCGTCGTTGATTGCGCGCACGGCGCCGCCTATCATATCGCCGGTCACGTCATGCACGAATTGGGCGCGGATGTCGTCACCATTGGCGTGCAACCCAATGGACTGAATATCAACCTTGAGTGCGGCGCTACACATTGCGAGACGTTGCAGAAAGCAGTCAAACAGCATCATGCAGATTTAGGTATTGCATTGGATGGCGACGGCGACCGGCTCATGATGGTCGACAAAAAAGGCCAAATTTATGATGGCGATCAACTGATCTATATCATCGCCAAGCACCGTCTGCAGAAAAAAGCGCTGACCGGTGGCGTTGTCGGAACCTTGATGACCAATCTGGCGATCGAAGCGCAGTTCAAGAAAATGAACATTCCGTTTCTCCGTGCCAACGTTGGTGATCGCTACGTGCTGGAACTGCTGCAAGAAAAAGGATGGCAGCTCGGCGGTGAAAATTCCGGACATATCATTTGCATGGACAAACACACCACGGGCGACGGCATTATCTCCGCCCTGCAAGTACTGTACGCTTTACGCGATACGGATAAAACTCTGGCCGAGCTCATGCGCGGCGTCTCACTGTACCCGCAGCGCCTGATCAACGTAAAAACTCCCAAACCCTTTAATTTCAGCGCCAATAAAGCGATCCAAGCCGTACGCGCAGAAGCCGAAACCGATCTGAATGACAAAGGACGCGTGCTGATTCGCGCATCGGGCACGGAACCGCTGATCCGCGTTATGGTGGAAGGTGAATCGAAGCATAAAATCAACCACTGGGCCGAGCGTATCGCGGAAACTATCCAGACAGCCAGCAATTCCTGATGCAAGGAGCGTTTCACCAGCAGTTCGCTTTGCGAAGCTGCGCGAAAATTAAGACGCCTGGAGCTTGCTTAATAACAAAAAAATTATTGTCATAATCCTGTAATAATTCTGCAATAAGATAGCGCGCCGGTTGCAACAATCTAGCATGACCATTTTATTGACTCACTCGGAGAACATATCAATGTTGACCTCGTTTAACTTCAGAATATTTCTTACCACTGCGCTGCTCAGTGCGGCCGTCACCACGGGAAGCGCCCTTGCCAGTCCGATCGTAAAAATCGACGGTTCCAGTACCGTTTTTCCCATTACCGAAGCAGTCGCCGAAGACTTTCAAATCGCCAAGCGCGGTGCAGTTCGTGTCACCGTAGGCATTTCCGGCACAGGCGGCGGCTTCAAGAAATTCTGCCGCAATGAAATCGATATCGTCAATGCCTCGCGTCCCATCACGCAGCTGGAAATGGAAGCCTGCAAGGAAACAGGCGTGCAATATATTGAAATGCCGATCGCATTTGATGCTTTGACCGTCGTTGCTAATCCCAAAAATACCTGGAGCAAAACCATCACCGTCGAGGAACTGAAAAAAATCTGGGAACCGAGCGCGCAAGGTACAATCACCAATTGGAATCAAATCAACCCCGACTGGCCGGACAAAAAAATTAAACTCTACGGTCCCGGCGCTGATTCCGGCACATTCGAATACTTCACCGAAGCCGTCGTCGGCAAAGCCAAGTCAAGCCGCGGCGATTTCACCGCTTCTGAAGACGACAACGTACTGGTACAAGGCGTTGCCAGCGACATTTACGCACTGGGATTCTTCGGTTTCGCGTATTACATCGAAAATAGCAAAAAAATTAGCGCCGTTGCAATCGACAATGGCAGTGGCGGTGTGCTGCCGTCGACTGCGAGTGTGGAAAACAACAGCTACAAACCGTTATCGCGTCCGATATTTATTTACGTGAATGCCAAATCAGCAGACAAAGCGGAAGTTACGGAATTTATTAATTTCTACATGCAGAATGCCACGGAACTGGTAAAAGAAGTGAAATACTTTCCGCTCTCCAAAGAAGTTTACAATCTCAACCTCGAACACTTGAACAAGAAAAAGCTGGGTACGGTATTCAAAGGAACGGGAGCGAACATAAAACTGGAAGACATACTTAAATTAGAGTCCAGTTTGTAGAATCCGAAGGGAACCCTGAAAAGGCTGGGAATTTTTCTGACCGCTCGAGCATCAATCGAAAATAACTCAGCAAAAAGCAAGAAAGCGCTGATTAACGCACAAGCCGGTATTTGGCTTAGAATTGATCGGCGCTTTTGTTATTTTTTGGATGAAAAGTTGCTATGGATTTTCTGCCCGTTTTCCTGGATATTAAAAATAAAACTTGCTTGGTGGTTGGCGGCGGCGGAGTCGCTGCGCGTAAAGCCATGTTGCTGCTCCAAGCCGGTGCGCACGTTTCGGTGGTATCGCCGGAGCTGAATGCCACGCTGAATGAGTACCACGAGCAAGGAAAAATCAACTATCACGCGGGAATTTTTCAACCCATTCTGCTGCAAAACATGACACTCGTCATCGCCGCAACCGACGACTGCGACACCAACCGGCAGGTTTCCGCAGCCGCGCAACAGCGGCAGATTCCCGTCAATGTGGTGGATAATCCCGATCTGTGCACGTATATCATGCCGTCGATCATCGATCGTTCACCGCTGCTGATCGCCATCTCCAGCGGCGGGCAATCGCCGGTTCTCGCACGGTTACTGCGCGCGCAACTGGAAACCATGATACCGGCCGCTTACGGCCGCCTCGCCACGATGGCGGGTAAATTCCGCGAACAAGTCAAGCAACATTTCACGCACCCGGAAAAGCGGCGGATTTTCTGGGAAAAAACACTGCAAGGCCGGTTCAGCGCAATGGTGCTGGCGGGAAAAGACGCGGCTGCGCAGGATTATTTGTTGCAGTCCTTGCAACAGGAAAAAGACGAACCGCCGCGTGGTGAGGTTTATCTCGTTGGCGCTGGGCCGGGAAATCCGGATTTACTGACGTTCCGCGCCATGCGCTTGATGCAGCAAGCCGACGTAGTCGTTTATGACCGCCTGGTTTCACCCGCGATTCTGGACATGGTGCGCCGCGATGCCGAACGCATTTACGCCGGTAAGGAACGCAACCGCCATACATTGCAACAGGAATCGATCAACCAGCTGCTGGTGCGGCTGGCGCAACAAGGTAAACGTGTGCTGCGGCTGAAAGGCGGCGACCCGTTTATTTTCGGCCGCGGTGGCGAAGAAATCGAAACCCTGGCTGCATACCGCATTCCTTTTCAAGTCGTGCCCGGCATTACCGCCGCATCGGGCGTCGCCGCTTACGCCGGTATTCCGTTGACGCACCGTGATTACGCGCAATCGTGCATGTTTGTCACCGGCCACCTGAAAAATAACAGCATCGATCTCGATTGGCCGCATCTTGCACGTCCCAATCAGACCATCGTCATCTACATGGGATTGCTTGGTCTGCCCGTGCTATGCCAGCAATTGATCGCGCACGGATTGCCAGACAGCACACCTGCCGCCATCATTCAGCAAGGCACCACGCAAAAACAAAGAATTGTGACCGGCACCCTGCAAACATTGCCCAGTCTGGCGGAAGCCGCCCATTTGACCCCGCCGACCCTGATCATCGTCGGACAAGTCGTCAAACTACATCAAAACCTCGCTTGGTTCGAACCGGCTTCGGATGCGGAAAACACGCAAGCACACTTACTGGCATTGGATCAATCCGGCAAACCTTCACCCGAATAACAATCCCGCCCGCCTTGGCTGTTTTATTCCAGTTCGACAAAGCGCATCGACAAATCGATGGCTTGAATATTTTTGGTCAAGCCGCCAATCGAAATCCGATCCACCCCCGTTTCCGCCACCTGCCGCACGTTATCCAAGGTAATGTTACCGGATGCCTCCAATATGACAGATTCACCCGCTTGCTTGCGAATCAACGTCAACGCTTCCGATAACTGATTCAGCGTGAAATTATCCAGCAACACCATGCGGGTGCCCGCTGCCAATGCTTCCTGCAATTCTTGCAATGATTCCACTTCGATTTGGATAAACACACCCGGCGGCGCGATTTCGCGTGCCCTGCTTAAAGCCGCTTGAATCCCTCCGGCGGCGATGATGTGGTTCTCCTTGATCAGAATCCCGTCGTATAAACCAATGCGATGATTCACCCCCCCGCCGCACGTCACCGCGTATTTCTGCGCCAGCCGCAAACCCGGCAAGGTTTTGCGGGTATCGACGATCACCGTCCCGGTTCCGGCGACAACATCGGCATACCGCTTGGTTTGGGTCGCCACGGCCGACAGCAATTGCAGAAAATTCAACGCCGAACGCTCCGCCGTCAGCAACGCACGCGCTGCACCTTTAATTTCACAAAGCTTCTGCCCTGCCCGCACCCGATCGCCATCATCCGCAAACCAATCGATAGCCGTATCGGGCGCCAGCGATGTGAAACATTGCGTGAACCATTGTTGGCCGCACAACACAGCATCTTCCCGGCTGACAACCGTTGCGCTCAGCACTTTGCCGCTGGGAATCAGCGACGCCGTCAAATCACCGCTGCCGATATCCTCTTGCAATGCGCGTTGCACATTAGCGCGAATTTCATCGTGTAAATCCTGCATTTTTATCCTTACCTGCCATGAAGCCATGCATTATAGTGCACACAAGTGGTTCACTTCCGCCAATCGAACGGCTAGTATAGCGATTGGCTTGCGATATTAGGAGAGCATATGTCCGGCGCTTTTGACTTGATCTTTTTCAGCTTGGCCGCAATGCTGGGCGTGGCCGCTGTCGGTTTGATCGCCGTCTGGTTCATCCAGGACGTTACACAAAAGAAGCATTCGATTCTGCGCAATTACCCGGTCATCGGGCGGTTGCGCTATTTTTTCGAAATTCAGGGCAAATATTTCCGGCAATATTTTTTCGCCAATGATCGCGACGAGATGCCGTTCAATCGCGCCACGCGCGGCTGGATTTACAAAAATGCCAAAAATAAGGGCAGTCTGGTTGGCTTCGGTTCCACCAATGATCTGCGCCAACCGGGCTCGATCATTTTTGTCAATGCCGCTTTTCCGATTCAGGAAGAAGATCAGTTGCCGACGCCGTCGTTGCGCATCGGCGAAGGCTACTGCGCACAGCCGTTCGAGGCGAAATCGATCATCAATATCAGCGGTATGAGTTACGGCGCCATTTCCAAGCCCGCGGTGCGGGCGTTATCGCTCGGCGCTGCGCAGGCGGGTTGCTGGATGAATACCGGCGAAGGCGGGTTAGCGCCGTATCATTTGGAAGGCGGTTGCGACTTGATCATGCAGATCGGTACCGCAAAGTACGGCATCCGCGACGAGCACGGCAATTTCTCGCCGCAGCGTGCAAAAGAACTGAGCAAAGTGGTCAAAGCCTTCGAGATCAAACTATCGCAAGGCGCGAAACCCGGCAAGGGCGGATTGCTGCCAGCCGGTAAAGTACATGAAGAAATCGCCGCGATCCGCGGTATTCCGGTGCATCAGGATTCGATCAGCCCGAATCGCCACAAGGACATCAATAACATCGACGAGCTGCTCGACAAAATCATCTATATCCGCGAACTGACCGGCCGCCCGGTCGGTATCAAAACAGCGATCGGCGGATGGAATTTCATCAATGAACTGTGCAACAGTATCAACCGCCGCGGTCTGGAATACGCACCGGACTTTTTGACTATCGACGGCGGCGAAGGCGGCAGCGGCGCGGCACCGCAGACCTTGATGGATCACGTCAGCCTGCCGATCGCGGAAGCCTTGCCGCGCGTCGTCGATTCGTTAATACAATCGGATTTAAAGAAACGCATTTTTGTCATCGCTGCCGGAAAATTGGTCACTTCGGCGGAAGGCGCTTGGGCGCTCTGCGCCGGCGCCGATTTTGTCAACACCGCACGCGGTTTTATGTTTTCGCTCGGTTGCATCCAGGCAATGCGTTGCCATCTGAATACCTGCCCGACCGGCATTACGACGCACGACGAACGGCTGCAAAACGGCTTGGTGGTGGAAGAAAAATACCTGCGAGTTGCCAACTACGCCCGGAATGTCAACAAGGAAATCAACATGATCGCCCATTCCTGCGGCTTGCGTCACGCCAGGGAATTCAAGCGCGAGCATGTGCGTATTGTTGAAACCGCGGGCAAAAGCGTAGCGCTGAATATTCTTTATCCATACCCGGAACCTTCCAGAAAAAAAACATAGATTCACCTTCCGGCTTCCGGTTTTCCAGCGGGCTCACGGTGTTTTATCCAGCCCGGCTGCTCTCCTGAAAATGATTGCCGGTTTGTATGCTCACTTCCATCATGCCGGGAATAAAGGGAGAAACCCCCCCTTAAACAAAGCTTAAGTCTATTATCCGACTACCGATAATGTATGCTTTGAACCCCCTACCGGCTGTCAAGAAATCAAACGACAAACAATGTTTCGTTTTTTTATCAATCAGGATGACAAGAAAATCCGTGTAATCAGCGGACTGACGTTGAGCATACTCATCCTGTCAGCGGGTTTCTCTGTTTACAGCGTCATGCAACCGCAGACCGAGGCTATGGCTGCCTCAGGACTCAGAGTCGCGTTGGACAATACCGTCAAGCTGATCGAGAATCAAATTTCACACGCGATATCCAATGCCCGGACCATTTCCACTAACATCGCGCTGATTCACAGCCTGGAAAAAATTCATAGCGGTAAATCCGGCCATACGGACATTCCTGAGTTATCGAAAGCTGCTGAGAAGATAATAAACACCCGCCTATCCGGTATCAGGATCTATGATGGCAAAGACAATCTCATCGCGGATGCAGGGGTCAGTTCCGGTCATTCAAGTCCGGGTATCAAACTGGACACGGAACCCGGCATTCAGACGGCACTAATCTGGCAAGACCAGTTTTTTGTTCGTAACACTCAGCAAATCCTGAATGGCAACCATCAATACATTGGTCGGATCGTAACCGAAGAGCGCATACCGGATCTTACGAGGATTTTTACTGAAGCTGTGTTGATCGGTAAAACGGGTGATTTTCTCCTATGCGCGCCGGTCAAGGACAGTAATCTCGATATGGATTGCTTTTTGCGCGCAGCTGACGGCAATCAATTTAAACGTATACAGCGCATCATGTACGGCAAGCCGTTACCGGCACATCTTGCGTTGGAAGGACAAGACGGCATTCAATTTACCAAGGATTACCGGCAAATTGACGTCGTCGCGGCACACTTGCCGGTCGCTTACGGTTTAGCCGCGGTGCTCAAGATGGATGAAGAAGAACTGTACAGTGATCTTTCGCGTCAGTTAAAAAAGATTTTATTCAACCTAACCTTGCTTGTTCTAGCCGGCATGGCGGTGGTCTATTGGTTAACCAGACCGCTCATCTACCAGACAATAAAATCGAAGAATGCTTCGATCAAGGCTCATCATGAATTGATACAGGCAAAAGATAGCGCCGAGAAAGTCTCATCGGAACTGACCGCTTATTTGAACGCCATCGGCAAGCTTGCTTTAATTTCAATCACCGATCACAAAGGCAGAATTATTCAAGCCAATGAAAAATTTTATGAGATCAGCGGCTATACACAACAGGAATTGATCGGGCAAGATCATCGCATTTTGAACTCAGGCACGCATCCCAAATCGTTTTTCTCCGAGATGTGGGCGACTATCGCAAAAGGCCAAACCTGGCATCAGGAAATCTGTAACCGTAACAAATCGGGCAAATTCTATTGGGTCGATTCAACCATAGTGCCACTGATTGACTCCAGCGGAAAAATCGATCGCTACCTTTCCGTGCGGGTAGACATAACTTCTCGCAAGCAAAAGGATCTCGATTTGAACGAACGGCTCAAGGAAAGTAACTGCTTGCATAAGGTGCGCAATTATCTGGATCTGAATCAAGATAGCGCAACAACTTGCCAGAACGTATTGGAATCGTTAACCCGCGCGTTACAATTCCCGGATATCGCCGTTGCATCAATCACGCTCGGAAACGAGCAGTTCACTACTGCCGGATTTGAGCATGATCTTCCGGATACTCTCAACGCTGCAATTATCGCCAATGGGGAGATATGCGGACAGTTAACCGTATCTTACACACAAGACTTTCCATTCGCGTTACCTTACGAACAGCATCTGACCGATACCATTGCACATGATCTGGGCCGCTGGTTTGAACGCAAAGAAGCGGAAAAACGCATCATAGAGATGACCACGCATGACGCACTAACCGGCTTACCCAACCGGCATTTGCTGCAAGACCGCATCGAACAGGCGCTGGTTCATGATGCGCGCAGCCAAATGCATATGGCGGTGCTGTTTATCGATCTGGATCATTTCAAAACCATCAATGACTCGCTCGGTCACGATATCGGCGATCTTTTGCTGCAAGCGGTCGCAGAGAGACTGCTGACCTGCGTGCGCAGCGAAGATACCGTCGCCCGCCAAGGCGGGGACGAATTCATTGTGGTGCTCAATTCCATTGCGGAATCCCTGGATGCGGCCAAAGTGGCACAGAAAATTCTCGATGCTTTAGTGCGCCCCTACTATATCCACAAGAATGAATTGCATATCGGCGGCAGTATCGGCATTGCTGTTTTCCCCGAAGATGGCACCAATGCCGAAACATTGTTAAAAAGTGGGGATGTTGCCATGTATCACGCCAAAGAGAATGGCCGCAACAATTACCAGTTCTTTACCGATGAGCTCAATAAATCCGCTCATGAAAGACATACGCTCAGCCTCGATTTACGCTACGCGCTGGAACGCAACGAACTGGTTTTATTTTACCAGCCGATCATGGATCGGCCGAATCACCGGTTGCATAGTGTCGAAGCATTGCTGCGCTGGCGGCACCCCGAACACAAACTGATCGCCCCGGATAAATTTATCGGACTGGCGGAAGAAACCGGTTTAATCATTCCCATCGGCGCATGGGTATTAAAAACAGTATGCGAGCAAATCAAAACCTGGCAAGCGCAAGGCTACCACGTGCCCAAAGTCGCCATTAATCTATCCGCGCGACAATTCCGCGACAAGGAGTTAATCCATAATATTGCGCGGATATTGGATGAAACCGGTGTAGCGGCTCACTACATCACGCTGGAAATCACCGAAAGCATGCTGATCGATAATATTGAGAAAGTCGTGGAAACGTTGAACCAGCTCAACGCCATGGGTATCCGAATTTCCATCGAC
The DNA here is from genome assembly GCA_015709615.1 of Gammaproteobacteria bacterium. Lineage (NCBI taxonomy): Bacteria > Pseudomonadati > Pseudomonadota > Gammaproteobacteria > Gammaproteobacteria bacterium. The sequence continues at coordinate 1,235,381 of CP054179.1, forward strand.
GATTTCGGCACCGGTTACTCCAGTCTCAGTTATCTGAAACGCTTCCCGATTCATACCCTCAAAATCGACCGTACCTTTGTGCGCGATATCGTCACCGATAAAAACGACCACACCATTGTCGCCACCATCATAGCGATGGCGCACAGTCTGGGCATGGATGTTACCGCCGAAGGCATAGAAACCGAGGAGCAACTTAATCTTCTGATAGCACAACAATGTGATCACTACCAAGGCTATTATTTCAGCAAACCGGTTGCAGCGGCTGAAATCGAACCGATGCTCACCAGCTCGGTGCCGCAAAAGCACACGATCCGCGCGATTCGTTCGGTAAAATAACCGGCTCTTGAAATTTCGCGTTTCTCCCCCCACCTAAGCAACAATAACCTACCATGGGAGAACTTCATGCGCTTTGACAAACTCACGACTAAATTCCAGCAAGCTTTCGCGGATGCGCAAAGTATTGCCGTCGGCCAGGATAACCCGACCATCGAGCCGCAACATCTACTGCTGGCTTTACTGCAACAGGAGGATGGCAGCACGTTATCCTTGCTGCAACGTTCCGGCGTTAATACTGCGCCACTGCTGGAGAGTATCAAACAGAGCGTGCAGCGCTTACCGAAAGTGGAAAATACCGGCGGGGAAGTCAATATCTCCCGCGCGCTGAACAATCTGCTCAATCTGGCGGATAAGGAAGCGCAAAAACGCAACGATCAGTTCATCGCCTCAGAAATGTTCCTGCTTGCGATGCTGCAAGACAAGGGCGAGATTAGCGCACTGCTCAAACAACACGGCGCCAATGCCGCGGCGCTGGAACGCGCCATCAATGCCATCCGCGGTGGTGAACAAGTTAGCAGCGCGGAAGCTGAAGGCAGCCGTGAAGCATTGAAAAAATACACGCTGGACCTCACCGAACGCGCGCGCCAAGGCAAACTGGATCCGGTCATCGGCCGCGACGATGAAATCCGCCGCGCAATTCAAGTGTTACAGCGCCGTACCAAAAACAACCCGGTGCTGATCGGTGAACCGGGTGTCGGTAAAACCGCCATCGTCGAAGGCTTGGCGCAGCGCATTGTCAATGGCGAAGTGCCGGAAAGCTTGAAAGACAAGCGCGTTCTGGTACTCGATATGGCCGCGCTGCTGGCCGGCGCAAAATACCGCGGCGAATTCGAGGAACGCCTCAAATCGGTACTCAAAGAACTTGCGCAAGACGAGGGCAAAACCATTGTCTTCATCGACGAATTGCATACCATGGTGGGCGCAGGCAAAGCGGAAGGTGCGATGGACGCCGGCAACATGCTGAAACCGGCCTTGGCGCGCGGGGAACTGCACTGCGTCGGCGCGACAACTTTGGACGAATACCGCAAATACATTGAAAAAGACGCCGCGCTGGAGCGGCGCTTCCAGAAGGTGCTGGTGGAAGAGCCGACTGTGGAAGCCACCATCGCTATCCTGCGCGGTCTGCAAGAGAAATACGAAGTGCATCACGGCGTGGATATTACCGATCCGGCCATCGTCGCAGCCGCGGAATTATCCAACCGCTACATCACCGACCGTTTCCTGCCGGACAAGGCGATCGATCTGATCGACGAAGCCGCAGCCCGGATCAAAATGGAAATCGATTCCAAACCGGAAGCGCTGGATAAACTGGATCGGCGTTTGATCCAATTGAAAATCGAACGCGAAGCAATGAAAAAAGAGAAAGACGAGGCATCGCAAAAACGCCTGCAATTGCTCGAAGATGAAATCAAGCAAAGAGAACGCGAATACGCCGATTTAGAGGAAATCTGGAAAACTGAAAAATTCCAGGTGCAAGGTTCCCAGCAAGTCAAAGAAGAAATGGAAAAAATCAAGCTGGAAATCGAGGCGGCTACACGCAAGGGCGATTGGCAAAAAGTTTCGGAACTGCAGTACGGCCGCCTGCCGCAATTGGAAGCGCAACTGCAACAAGCCAGCAGCGTAGAAGCTAACACAGCAGCTGCCCCTAAATTATTACGCACGCAGGTTGGTGCCGAGGAAATCGCCGAAGTGGTATCGCGCGCGACTGGCATTCCAGTTTCAAAAATGATGCAGGGCGAACGGGAAAAACTACTATTGATGGAGCAAAAGCTGCACGAACGGGTTGTCGGTCAGGATGAAGCAGTGCGGCTGGTATCCGATGCCATCCGCCGTTCCCGCGCCGGTTTGTCCGATCCGAACCGGCCGTACGGCTCTTTCCTGTTCCTGGGACCGACCGGCGTCGGTAAGACGGAATTATGCAAAGCGCTAGCCGGTTTCTTATTCGACTCGGAAGAGCATTTAATCCGTGTCGACATGTCCGAATTCATGGAGAAACATTCGGTTGCACGCCTGATCGGCGCGCCCCCAGGGTATGTCGGCTACGAGGAAGGCGGTTACTTGACCGAACTGGTGCGCCGGAAACCGTATGCGGTGATCTTGCTGGACGAAGTGGAAAAAGCGCATCCGGATGTATTCAACGTATTGCTGCAAGTTCTCGACGATGGCCGCATGACCGACGGTCAAGGCCGTACCGTCGATTTTAAAAATACCGTGATCGTCATGACGTCCAATCTTGGATCGCAGATGATCCAGGAGATGGCCGGTAATTCGTACTCAGTCATCAAAGACGCCGTTATGGGCGAAGTAAAAACTTACTTCAGGCCGGAATTCATCAACCGCATCGATGAGGTGGTCGTGTTCCATGCGCTGGATCAAAAACATATTCAATCCATCGCCAGAATACAACTGCACAATCTTGAAGCACGATTGGCCAAACTCGACATGCACCTTGAAGTCAGCGATGCGGCATTGTCCGTTATTTCCCAAGCGGGCTTTGATCCGGTGTTCGGCGCACGTCCGCTAAAACGGGCGATCCAGGCGCAAATTGAAAATCCGTTAGCCAAAGAGATCCTGGAAGGAAAATTTGTGGCCAAAGATACCATTACCGTCGATTGCCGCGATGACCAGATCAGCTTCACTCGGACAAGCGAATAATGCCCTGATGTTAATCGATTGGGACAGGTAATCGAAATTGGCGGCAGGCATTAAAATATTCCGGGAAGCGTGGTGAATATACTTAAACGCTATGAGATTCGGGTAAAATGCATTCTTTTTACCGGGTAGATTGTTATGTTTAAAGGTAGCTTGGTTGCTATCGTTACGCCCATGGACGAAGAGGGCGGATTGGATCTGGATCGCTTCCGCGCTCTGCTTGATTTTCACATAGATCAGGGTACCGACGGTGTCGTTGTCGTCGGTACTACAGGCGAATCCCCGACTGTGGATTTTGAAGAACATCATCTGCTGATGCGTACTGCGGTCGATCATGTCGCCGGACGCATACCGGTGATCGCCGGCACAGGAGCAAACTCGACCCGTGAAGCTATCGATTTATCGATTTATGCCAAGAATGCCGGGGTTGATGCATGCCTCTCGGTTGCACCTTATTACAACAAACCGACGCAGGAAGGGTTGTATCAACATTTCAAGGCGATCGCCGAGGCCGTTGATATTCCGCATATCCTGTATAACGTCCCGGGCCGCACCGTGGCCGATATTCATAACAACACCGCTCTGCGTTTAGCGCAAATCCCGAATATTGTCGGTATCAAGGATGCAACCGGCGATATCGGACGCGGTTCCGATCTGTTACAGCGCGCACCATCCGGTTTCTCTATATACAGCGGCGACGATGTCAGTGGATTGGCTTTTCTGTTATTAGGCGGACATGGTGTGATTTCAGTCACCGCTAACGTAGCCCCGCGCATGATGCATGACATGTGCGCCGCCGCATTCGCCGGCGATCTCAATACCGCGCGCGCGCTTAACAACAAGCTTTTGCGTTTACACATCGATCTGTTCGTTGAAGCCAACCCTATCCCGGTGAAATGGGCCGTCGCGCAAATGGGTTTAATCGGCCCTGGAATCCGTCTGCCGCTGACACCCTTATCCGGTCAGTATCATCAACTGCTGCGCGAAGCGATGCAATCAGCCAATATCCACGATGTGAAGAGGTAAGATGTCAAAAATGCAATGGCGGAAAGTAGCTATACCGTCTCTAGTAGTGACGCTCTCATTGACAACCACAGGTTGCAAAATGATCGACCTGTTTCCGGATACCAAAACCATCGATTACAAGTCGGCGGGCAAATTGCCGCCTCTGGAAATTCCGCCCGATCTTATTCAGCCAGCGATCGATGAACGTTACTCAATACCTGAGGGGTCATCCGGCAGCACAACTTTTTCCAGTTATAGCGGCGGACAGCAAAAAAATGCCACGACATCCTTAATACCCACCTCCGTTCAGAATGTGCACATCGAGCGTTCCGGCACACAGCGCTGGCTGGTAATACCCCAACCTCCCGAGATCGTGTGGCCTGTGATTAAGGAATTCTGGCAAGAACTTGGTTTTTTGATCAAAGTAGAGGTTCCCGAAGCCGGTATCATGGAAACGGATTGGGCTGAGAATCGGGCCAAGATTCCGCAAGACATCATCCGTACTTTTCTTTCCACTTTCCTGGACAGCATTTATTCAACCGCCGAACGGGATAAATTCCGCACCCGGCTGGAACGCAATGAAAGCGGAAGCACTGAAGTCTATATCAGCCACCGCGGCATGACCGAGGTTTTGGAAGGCGGTAACCTTAATCGCACCATCTGGCAGCCGCGCCCGGCTGACCCCAATTTGGAAGCCGAAATGTTATCGCGATTAATGATGCGCTTTGGTGTTGAGGAACAAAAGGCCAAACTGGAATTGACCACGGGCAGAAGCTCCACTCAGGAACGCGCATTTATCAATAAGGAAGGCACTTCGCTGGTAGTGAATGAAGCGTTTGACCGGTCATGGCGGCGAGTGGGTTTAGCACTGGATCGGATCGGTTTCACCGTCGAAGACCGCAACCGTGAACAAGGGATCTATTTTGTACGGTACGTTAATCCAGATGTGGACAGAAAGAAAAAGGGGGACGACGAAGGCATTCTCTCAAACATTATGTTCTGGCGCAGCAGCGACAAGGATGGCGCAAAAGCGGCAAAATACCGTATCCAAGTGCACAATACCGGCACAAACACCAGCACCGTCAGTTTACTGAATGATGATGGAACCGACGTAAGCACAGCTACTTCCAGCCGTATTCTGAAGCTATTGCATGAGCAGCTTAAATAACCAAACTAAAGCGGCAAGCAAGCTTAGAAATAAAAAACCGCCCTGAAAGGCGGTTTTTTATTTCTCAAACAGAAAAAGAAAAAAGAAAAATTATTACTTTTTAACGTCTGGTTCTCCACCACCCATAACTTTTTCATAGTTTGCTTTTTCGGTCTCAGGCAATGCTTGGCTAGGTTTGCCACATGCGGATAACGTTAAAGCGAGTAAGAATGCAGCCAGAAGAGTATATTTCATGTGATTTTCCTTATAAAAAGTTCTTAAAATATAAAGCGCGCAGTATATAACGAATTTGGTTTGCCCTTCAAGCACGCTTCCTTGCTGAAAGTCAATCGCTATCCGTAACTGCTATTCAGGTTTTAATCATCCGGATAAAAAACAGCATCTAAATGATCCCCTGTTTTCTGAAAATCCATCTTCATGGTATTTTAGTATTCCGATAAGAAAATGGAAGCCAGAGATTTGGTTGATGGGCAAAAAAATAATTTACCAGCAACATTCGGTGAATCTTCTTTTGATTATCAACCAGAAACCACAAACTTCCTTACTTCGAGAGTTTGTGGCTTAAGAAGTGTTATTTCTGAAATTTTGCTGCTATTTGCTTATTCCGTTTATTTTAATTCTTGAGGTTCAGAATCTCTCGGTGTATAAGCTGATGGAGGCGGTTTATCCATTGGATAACCATCAAGACTTTTCTTCCCTTCACACGCACTCAGTGTCAAAATAGCAAAAGCCATTGCTACAAGTGAAAATCTAAACATTTAATCTCCCATGTTCTTCGTTCTGATTTGTATGTAATAGCATAATCGAACTAACAAGATATTACAAATATCTGATTAAAATTTGGCATGCCTCACAGTTTACTAAGGAAGCGCTGATTAATTGACTGCACGAGCGAGTCCGCTTCGTTGCGCGGCACTCATTCCCTCACCTATCTGATTGATATATCTCGGTTGTTGTGTTCCGTGCACCTCGCCCTTCATCACGTTCGTCGAATTAATCAGCGCCTCCCTAAGCTTAATTTTTAATATAACCATTGATGTACCATTGATACAGAATCTCTCCAGTGTCTTGATCCAATTCGGATACAGGCGGCAATTCGTAATGATCGGCGAGTTTGATCAGCGTTTTGTACGCGCCAGCACTCACTGCCACAATTTCTCCATTAATATAAAATTTACCGCCGCTGCTTAAAATTCTGCTTTTTAAATCGAGTTGCACCCCATTTACGCCGATCCGCTGCAGAAATGCACGCATTGTTAACGGTTTCTCTGGCTGTTCAAAAAAAACATGGGGTTTCGGCTCAGAAAGATAAATACCTAAAAAATTTTCGATATCCTCTCGATCCCACTTAATTTTCTTCAGTATCGAGTTAACTTGGGATTGCATCGCCGCACTAATTCGTGACGGATGAGATTGCAGGTGTAAATCAGGATCTGAATACCAACCATCAGTTACAAGATTATCCTGCAAGTGAACCAGAAACTGCGTTATCAATTCTTGATGACTGGGCGCGCGAAAACCGATTGAATACGTCATGCAGTCGTCTTCGGCAATGCCGTTATGTGCGTACTTGGGTGGCAAGTACAGCATATCGCCGGGGTTTAACACCCATTCCTGCTCCGCTTGAAAATTCTTCAGAATCCTGAGCGGCGCATCCGCAATAAACTCATCATCCAGTTGTGCGGATATCTGCCAGCATCTGGAGCCCATTCCCTGGAGCAGAAATACATCGTAGGAATCAAAATGCGGCCCGATTCCACCGCCTTTGGGTGCATAGCTGACCATCAGATCATCCAGCCGCGCGTGCGGTATGAAGCGGAATTGTGTTAATAAATCACGTGCAGAGGGAAGAAAATGATTGACATCCTGCACCAGCAGAGTCCACTTTTTTTTTGGCAAGCGCGCCAGATCATCGTGTTCCAGCGGACCATGCTTGAGTTGCCATTGACCCTTTCGTTGAATGACGAGACGCGATTGCGCATCTTCATCACAGGCCAAAGTCATCAAATCCTCACACGACAATAAACCATTAAATCCCGGTAATGCATTTCTCACCAGCAAAGGCCGCTTCTGCCAGTAATCGCGCAAGAAAACCTGCGGCGTGATATCGCCCAAGGAAATAATTTTTGTTTTGTTAATGTTTAAATTCCCCCATTAAATTTTTCAAAGCAATCGTCAGATAACAACGCTGATTCCTGGATTAGCTTCTAAGCGGCGGCAACGGCTCCGCTTGCGCTACAAATTTCAACGCCAAGCCGTTATTGCACCAGCGTTCGCCTCGCGGCGGCGGACCGTCTCTAAAAACATGTCCTTGATGTCCTCCGCAACGCGCACAATGATACTCGGTGCGCAAAAAAATGAGCTGATAATCAGGTTTGGTAGCGACATGACCGGCAATGGGCTGAGTAAAACTAGGCCACCCGCTTCCGCTTTCGTACTTATATTGACTCTCGAACAGCGGCCAATGACAGGCCGTACAGATGTAGGTTCCTTCGCGCGTTTCAGAATTTAACTCACTGCTTCCGGGTTCCTCGGTATCTTCTTCAAATAGAACCCGATAAGCTTCCGGCGTTATCCATTGACGCCAAGTCTCTTTCGGCTTATTAAGCAACCCGATTGTGGCCGGATTGACACCGCTGGCATTGAGTTGCGCCGGGAAAACCAATGGAGTGACAGGAAATGCTGCGAATGCACTCATTCGCTGTAAAAAAGTGCGTCTGTTCATAGAATAACCCCCAGCTATTTATTTTTGCCACCGGCAGCTTTAATTACCGGAGAAGAATCCTTTCGATCGATGCGAAAGAAACCATTCGCTTGATCCACTGAGCCGTGCCGATCGGGCTGCAAATCCTGTATCATTTCAGCTTTCGGATTATAGCTTAACCCACATGAAAATCACTTTTCTGGAATTTGAGCAAAATATTGCAGAATTTGAATCAAAAATAGAGGAATTGCGTTTTGCACAGGATGATTCGGCTTTGGATATTTCTGCTGAAATTGCGCGCCTGCAAGCAAAAAGCTTGTCCCTGACAAAAAATGTCTATGCAAAACTGACACCGTGGCAAATCTCACAAGTCGCCCGTCATCCGCAGCGCCCCTATACACTGGATTACATCGAACATTTATTTACCGATTTCGAAGAACTGCATGGCGACCGGAATTTCTCCGATGATCATGCCATTGTCGGCGGCCTGGCACGCTTTAACGGTCAAACTGTGATGGTAATCGGCCATCAAAAAGGCCGCGATACCCGGGAAAAAATTCACCGCAACTTCGGCATGCCGAAACCGGAAGGTTACCGCAAAGCGTTGCGTTTGATGCGTCTGGCAGAAAAATTCTCGATTCCCCTGATTACTTTTATCGACACACCCGGCGCATATCCCGGCATCGATGCGGAAGAACGCGGCCAGTCGGAAGCCATCGGCAGAAACCTATACGTTTTGGCGGAGCTAAGAATTCCGGTCATCTGCGTCATCATCGGCGAAGGCGGTTCGGGCGGCGCTTTGGCTGTCGCCGTCGGCGACATGATTCATATGTTGCAATATGCAACCTATTCCGTCATATCGCCGGAAGGATGCGCTTCGATTTTATGGAAAAGCGCCGACAAAGCACCGGAAGCTGCCGAAATCATGGGCATTACCGCGGATCGTTTGAAAACCATGAATCTGATCGACAGCATCATTACCGAACCCATCGGCGGCGCTCACCGTGATTACCCGGCCATCATGCAATCGGTAAAAGCGGTGCTGAAGGAATCGCTGCGCAAACTTCAAGATCGTTCCATCGAAGCGCTTCTGGAAAAACGTCTGGACCGGCTGATGGCGTATGGCTCATTCAAGGAAGTCAAAATCGAATAACCTGATCAGTGACGTCCGGGAAGTTTTACTGGCTCATATCAAACCGGGCGATCACCTGACGATTGCTTTGAGCGGCGGCGTCGACTCAGTTGTGCTACTGGATATTCTTACTGTACTATCCAAGCAAATACCGTTTACGCTCTCCGCTGTGCATGTCAATCATGGCATCAGCAGTAACGCAAATCGCTGGAGCAGATTCTGCTGCGATCTCTGCCGCGCATATGGCATCTCCATCCACATCGCCTATCTGCAAATAAAAAAAGAAACCGGAGTGAGCCTCGAAGCGATTGCAAGGGAAGAACGTTATCGCGTTTTCAGTCGCATGTCGGCGGACTTCATCGTCGTCGCGCAACACCTCGATGATCAAGCCGAAACGTTGTTATTGCAATTATTTCGCGGTGCCGGAATACGCGGACTGAGCGCAATGCCGGTTCTGAGAAAGCAATCTGCAATCGCACCGCAAATACTGCGGCCGTTGCTGGAAAGCTCCCGCCATAGCATCGAAGATTATGCCCAGCAAAATAAATTGCGTTGGATTAACGACGAAAGCAATGACGACACCGCTTTCAATCGGAATTTTCTGCGCCATGATATTCTTCCTTTACTAAAAAAACGCTATCCCAATTACCCAAAAACACTGTTGCGCTCCAGCCGCCACTTCTCCGAGGCATCGCAACTGCAGGATGAATTGGCGGCAATGGATAGTGAGAATTGCGATGTCTCGGGTTTGCTGCAGATCGATCGCATTCGCAAACTGAATTTTGCGCGTGCAAAAAATCTCCTACGCTATACCTTGGCACAACAGGGCGCGATGCTTCCCAGCACGGCAAAATTGGAAGATATTGCCAATCAGTTGCTGTCGGCAAGTAGAGACAACCAGCTCCACATCACTTTCGGCAATCACGAAATTCGTTGTTTTAAAGGCGCCGTTTACATTCTGCATAAAAAATCACATCCTCGAAACTTTGATCAATGCGCTTGGCAGGGTGAAGCACGTTTAGCACTGCCACATTTAAACGGCTCGATCCGTTTTACCGAGGTTGCAAATCAAGGTATCGATCGGCACAAATTACAAACCGGATCGGTTACCGTGCGTGTCCGCACAGGCGGCGAACGTTTTACACCGGCTTGCAACCGTCCGCGCAGAAGCTTGAAAAACTTACTGCAGGAAACCGCCATTCCGCCCTGGCAACGCAGCAGTATGCCGCTGTTATTCTGCGGTGAATACTTGGTATGGGTTCCGGGAATCGGCATCGATTGTGAATTTCAAGTAAAATCCGGCGAAACGGGAATTTTACCGCTATGGGAACCTGAATGAATCAATGTCAAAGTGGCTTCAAATTTCAAGGGTATTTCCATACTAATCGCAATCATCAACTTATTCTTCCGGAAAATTGAATGATTTTAGTCACAGGAGGCGCAGGATTTATCGGCAGCAATTTCGTTCTGGATTGGTTGGCGCAATCGGATGAAAAAGTCATTAATCTGGATAAGTTGACGTATGCCGGAAATCTGCACAATCTTTCTTCCTTATCTCAAGATTCGCGGCATATTTTTGTACAAGGCGATATCGGCGATAGTTTAAGGGTTTCGCAATTACTGGCGCAGTATCAACCGCGTGCCATTATCAACCTGGCGGCCGAAAGTCACGTCGATCGTTCGATCCATGGTCCGGCGGATTTTATTCAAACCAATATTTTGGGAACGTTTCGTTTATTGGAAGCAACGCATGCTTATTGGCGTGAACTGGATTCCGTCGCAAAGCAGGATTTTCGCTTTCTGCATGTTTCAACCGATGAAGTTTATGGTTCATTATCCAAAAATGAGCCGGCCTTTACCGAAGAACACCGCTACCAACCCAATAGTCCATACTCAGCCAGTAAGGCATCCAGCGATCATCTCGTGCGCGCCTATCACCATACCTACGGTTTACCCGTACTAACCACAAATTGTTCCAACAATTACGGTCCGTTTCAATTTCCGGAAAAATTGATTCCGTTAATGATCGTCAATGCACTCGCAGGAAAACCTTTACCGATCTATGGCGACGGTCAGCAAGTCCGCGACTGGCTTTACGTGACTGATCACTGCCGTGCAATCCGCCGAGTTCTGGATGCGGGTATTCCGGGAGAAACCTATAATATCGGTGGCTGGAATGAAAAACCCAATATCGAAATCGTGCAAACGATCTGTGCTTTGTTGGAAGACTCGTATCCTGATACGGATTTTCATAGTCTCATTACGCATATCGACGATCGGCCGGGACATGACCGGCGCTACGCCATTAATGCAATGAAAATCGAACGCGAGCTCAATTGGAGACCTGTCGAAACATTCGCTAGTGGTATCCGCAAAACCATTCACTGGTATCTCAATCATCAACAGTGGGTTATCGATGTGCAAACCGGCGCTTATCAGCAATGGATAAACAAAAACTACGCAGGATTACCGTGAAAAAAATCTTGTTATTTGGTAAAAACGGCCAGGTGGGTTGGGAGTTGCAGCGCAGTCTTGCACCTCTGGGCAAATTGATCGCACTACACTCAACAAGCACCGATTTTTGCGGTGATCTTACCGATCTTGCCGGGATTCAGCAGACAATACGGAAAATCACCCCTGATATCATTGTCAATGCGGCAGCTTATACTGCTGTCGATAAAGCGGAAAATGAGCCTGAATTGGCTCATAGGCTGAATGCCCAAGCGCCCGGTGTTATTGCGCATGAAGCAAAGGAACTGAAGGCCTGGTTAATTCATTATTCAACGGATTATGTTTTCAACGGCCACGGCGACCAATCTTTTGTTGAGACCGACACTACAGAACCGTTGAACGTATATGGAAAAACCAAGCTGGAAGGTGAAAAAAATATTCAAGCTTCCGGCTGTTTACATTTGATCTTTCGCACCAGCTGGGTGTATTCGGCCAATGGAAATAATTTCATAAAAACCATACTTCGCTTAGCGCAGCAGCGCGATAAATTAACGGTCGTCAATGATCAAATCGGATCGCCGACAGGCGCTGAATTGATCGCCGACATTACAGCCCTGACACTGTTTATGATTAAGCATAAACCCGAAATCTCGGGCTTGTATCATCTGACTGCAAGCGGCAGCACTTCTTGGTACGAATTTGCCAAATTCATTCTGGAAAGTGCAGAAAGTGCAAATTTGCCGCTCAAAATCAAATCGTCGGCTTTGCAGCCGATTGCCAGCAGCGATTTTCCTTCAGCGGCACAACGCCCATTCAACTCACGCTTAAATTCACTGAAACTGGCAAAAACTTTTGACTTTATGCTTCCAGCATGGCAATCCGGAGTAGAACGCGCACTAACCGAAATATTCAATAAATGATGACAGAACTTCGTTTAGCGTAAGCTCACGGCAAGATCAGATAAAATGTTAACGGCTATTTGACTGAAGCGTTTGTTGAATAAATCGGATAAGCCTTCATGCGGCGTAAAATCTACTAATGTTTCTGCCAGTATAATTTCACGCGCAACATAATCCGCATCGCCCATTTCATCGGCGAGTCCTAAATCGATACTTTTTTGTCCCGTCCAAACTATTCCACTGAATATTTCCGGCGCATCCTTTAAACGTTCACCCCGCCCTTGTTTTACGACCTGAATGAATTGTTCGTGTATTTCACGCAGTAACCGTGTTGCATGTTCCTTTTGCGCAGGATCTAATGGAGTAAATGGATCCAGAAAGCTTTTGTTTTCACCTGCTGTCAGCAATCGGCGTTCTATGCCGAGCTTCTCCAAAGTGCCAGTAAAACCAAAACCATCCATCAAAACACCGATTGAACCGATCAAGCTTGCTTTATCAACAAAAATTTTGTCAGCAGCCACAGCGACATAATAGCCTCCGGAAGCGCAAATATCACTAATCACCGCATACACGGGTATATCGGGATATCTGGAGCGCAAGCGCCGTATTTCATCATTGATGTAACCTGCTTGGACTGGGCTTCCACCGGGACTGTTGATTCGTAATATTATTCCTTGCGTATTTTTATCTTGGAAAGCAGAACGCAAACTCGCATTGACTTTATCTGCGTTGCTGATGCTATCTGCAGTAATCATTCCCTTTAAGTCAATCAACGCGGTGTGCTTTTCGGCAATTCGTACCCTTCCATCTTCTATCCAGCCTAGTGCAACAAACAATAGAATGAAAAGGTAGAGAAAAGTAATCAGTTTAAAAAAAATGCTCCACATACGGGCACGGCGCTGCTCCTGCAGCGAGGCCAAAGCAAGTTTTTCAAGTAATTGCCTTTCCCAATCTTCTTTTTTAATTTCAGATTCACTCATAACAGCACACACTCAAATGTTCGTTTGATGCTTGGTTTGTGGATATTTGCAATACCTGCTCTCTACAAATTCATTCTCACATTCGTTAAAAAAAATGCTAAGACACATTTATTTTCTCACTCATCATCCAATGAACGCTAATATTTGCTAATAGCAAGGCTCAAAGTAGTGGATAACAAAATGTTTTTTTACTGTAGCGGAACTAACTGTAAGATTGTCTGTATTCGATAGAAATAAAAAAACCTCTCATCAACATTTCTTGATGAGAGGTATCTTTAATATAGAATGCCTGGCGGTAACCTACTTTCACATGCGAATGCACACTATCATCGGCGCAGCTTCGTTTCACGGTTCTGTTCGGGATGGGAAGAGGTGGGTCCAAAGTGCTATGGCCGCCAAGCGTAACTTGTAATTGAATAATATCTATTTAAACATTATTCATAATAAACATTATTCATAATGGGAAAAGTAAAATTATGATTAGATTATATACGCATAAATTATTAAAGTTATAGGATCAAGCCTCACGGTCAATTAGTATCGGTTAGCTTAACATATTACTATGCTTCCACACCCGACCTATCAACGTCGTAGTCTTCGACGAACCTTTAGGAGAGTTATACTCTCGGGAAGTCTTATCTTAAGGAGAGTTTCCCGCTTAGATGCTTTCAGCGGTTATCTCGTCCGCACATAGCTACCCGGCGATACGACTGGCGTCATAACCGGTACACCAGAGGTGCGTCCACTCCGGTCCTCTCGTACTAGGAGCAGGTCCTTTCAAACTTCCAACGCCCACGGCAGATAGGGACCAAACTGTCTCACGACGTTTTAAACCCAGCTCACGTACCACTTTAAATGGCGAACAGCCATACCCTTGGGACCGGCTACAGCCCCAGGATGTGATGAGCCGACATCGAGGTGCCAAACTCCCCCGTCGATATGAACTCTTGGGAGGAATCAGCCTGTTATCCCCGGCGTACCTTTTATCCGTTGAGCGATGGCCCTTCCATACAGAACCACCGGATCACTATGACCTGCTTTCGCACCTGCTCGACTTGTCAGTCTCGCAGTTAAGCACGCTTTTGCCATTGCACTATCAGCACGATTTCCGACCGTACCTAGCGTACCTTCGTACTCCTCCGTTACAATTTGGGAGGAGACCGCCCCAGTCAAACTGCCTACCATACACGGTCCCCAATCCAGATAATGGATCTAGGTTAGAACCTCAACAACATCAGGGTGGTATTTCAACGTTGGCTCCATGAATTCTAGCGAATTCACTTCAATGCCTCCCACCTATCCTACACAAATGTTATCAAAGTCCAATGTAAAGCTACAGTAAAGGTGCACGGGGTCTTTCCGTCTAGCCGCGGGGAGATTGCATCTTCACAAACATTTCAACTTCGCTGAGTCCCAGGAGGAGACAGTGTGGCCATCGTTACGCCATTCGTGCAGGTCGGAACTTACCCGACAAGGAATTTCGCTACCTTAGGACCGTTATAGTTACGGCCGCCGTTTACCGGGGCTTCAATCAAGAGCTTGCACCCCATCATTTAACCTTCCGGCACCGGGCAGGCGTCACACTCTATACGTCCACTTTCGTGTTTGCAGAGTGCTATGTTTTTATTAAACAGTCGCAGCCACCATTTCATTGCAACCCTATTCTGCTTCACGCGCGAAGCGCTACACATACTAAGGGCACACCTTTTCCCGAAGTTACGGTGCTATTTTGCCGAGTTCCTTCTCCTGAGTTCTCTCAAGCGCCTTAGAATTTTCATCCTACCCACCTGTGTCGGTTTACGGTACGGTCTTCATTTAACTGAAGCTTAGTGGCTTTTCCTGGAAGCATGGTATTACTCACTTGGCATTCCTAAGAATGTTGCGTTATCACGTCTCAATTCAGCTGCTCGGATTTGCCTAAGCAACACATCTACACGCTTGAACCGGGACATCCAACACCCGGCTGAGCTAACCTTCTTCGTCCCCACATCGCATTAAATAAAGGTACTGGAATTTTAACCAGTTTCCCATCAGTTACGCATTTCTGCCTCACCTTAGGGGCCGACTCACCCTGCGCCGATTAGCGTTGCACAGGAAACCTTGGGTTTTCGGCGAGGGAGTTTTTCACTCCCTTTATCGCTACTCATGTCAGCATTCGCACTTCCGATACCTCCAGCAGTCTTTACAAACCACCTTCGCAGGCTTACGGAACGCTCTCCTACCATTTACATAAAATGTAAATCCCTAGCTTCGGTGCACAATTTGAGCCCCGTTACATCTTCCGCGCAGGACGACTCGATCAGTGAGCTATTACGCTTTCTTTAAAGGATGGCTGCTTCTAAGCCAACCTCCTGACTGTCTATGCCTTCCCACTTCGTTTCCCACTTAATTGTGTCTTAGGGACCTTAGCTGAGGGTCTGGGTTGTTTCCCTTTCGACACCGGACGTTAGCACCCGATGTCTGTCTCCCATGCTCGCACTCTTTGGTATTCGGAGTTTGCAATGGTTTGGTAAGTCTCAATGACCCCCTAGCCATAACAGTGCTCTACCCCCAAAGGTGATACATGAGGCACTACCTAAATAGTTTTCGGAGAGAACCAGCTATTTCCAGATTTGTTTAGCCTTTCACCCCTACTCACAGCTCATCCCCTAATTTTTCAACATTAGTGGGTTCGGACCTCCACGAGGTGTTACCCTCGCTTCATCCTGGCCATGAGTAGATCATCTGGTTTCGGGTCTACACCCAGCAACTAAACGCCCTATTAAGACTCGCTTTCGCTGCGCTTCCCCTACTCGGTTAAGCTTGCTACTGAATGTAAGTCGCTGACCCATTATACAAAAGGTACGCAGTCACTCTTACGAGCTCCCACTGTTTGTATGCATGCGGTTTCAGGATCTATTTCACTCCCCTTCCGGGGTTCTTTTCGCCTTTCCCTCACGGTACTGGTTCACTATCGGTCGATTACGAGTATTTAGCCTTGGAGGATGGTCCCCCCATCTTCAAACAGGATTTCACGTGTCCCGCTTTACTTTTCTCAATCTTAGTTCCATATTTAAATTTTCGTCTACGGGACTATCACCCACTATGGTTTAACTTTCCAGAAAATTCGACTAATCTAAATACTAAATATTGAAGGCTGATCCCATTTCGCTCGCCACTACTTTGGGAATCTCGGTTGATTTCTTTTCCTCTGGTTACTTAGATGTTTCAGTTCTCCAGGTTCGCTACAATTAGCCTATATATTCAGCTAAAGTTGACTCTTGCTTAATTAACTCTTTAAATTTAAAAATTTCTAAAGCCAATTAAACAAGAGCCAGGTTTCCCCATTCGGACATCTCCGGATCAAAGCTTGCTTGCCAGCTCCCCGAAGCTTTTCGTAGGCTTCCACGTCCTTCATCGCCTGTAATCGCCAAGGCATCCACCACATGCACTTATTCACTTGATCCTATAACATTAATAACTTAATAGTTTATTATAGAATTTTTCCTACTTTTTATTACAGAGATACAATCTAACCCAAATTTATCTACAAAAACAATCAATTCTTAATGATTGTTTAACATAAATAAATATTTTACTTCTCCACTTTTTTAAAGAACAAAAAAAAATATTTCAATAGGCAATTTTATCTATCTCAGCGATAGAACTCATTAAGAAAATTGGTGGAGGTGAACGGGATCGAACCGATGACCCCCTGCTTGCAAAGCAGGTGCTCTCCCAGCTGAGCTACACCCCCTTTTTGTGGTGGGTCTGGGTGGACTTGAACCACCGACCCCACGCTTATCAAGCGTGTGCTCTAACCAACTGAGCTACAGACCCTCGATGAGTCTAAGTTCCACATATCAAAACTAGCACAAGCTTTTGGCTCTTAACTCTGCCTATTAACAATCGATAGGTTGTGAGTACTTATGAGATACTCTTGAAAGGAGGTGATCCAGCCGCAGGTTCCCCTACGGCTACCTTGTTACGACTTCACCCCAGTCATGAATCTCACCGTGGCAAGCGCCCTCCTCGCGGTTAGACTACCTGCTTCTGGTGAAACCCACTCCCATGGTGTGACGGGCGGTGTGTACAAGACCCGGGAACGTATTCACCGCGACATGCTGATCCGCGATTACTAGCGATTCCGACTTCACGGAGTCGAGTTGCAGACTCCGATCCGGACTACGACGCGCTTTCTGAGATTAGCTCCCTCTCGCGAGTTGGCAACTCTCTGTACGCGCCATTGTATTACGTGTGAAGCCCTACCCATAAGGGCCATGAGGACTTGACGTCATCCCCACCTTCCTCCGGTTTATCACCGGCAGTCTCATTAAAGTGCCCAACCAAATGATGGCAATTAATGACAAGGGTTGCGCTCGTTGCGGGACTTAACCCAACATCTCACGACACGAGCTGACGACAGCCATGCAGCACCTGTGTTCAGATTCTCTTTCGAGCACGATTTCATCTCTGAAAACTTTCTGACATGTCAAGGGTAGGTAAGGTTTTTCGCGTTGCATCGAATTAATCCACATAATCCACCGCTTGTGCGGGTCCCCGTCAATTCCTTTGAGTTTTAATCTTGCGACCGTACTCCCCAGGCGGTCAACTTCACGCGTTAGCTACGTTACCAAGCCCAATAAGGCCCGACAACTAGTTGACATAGTTTAGGGCGTGGACTACCAGGGTATCTAATCCTGTTTGCTCCCCACGCTTTCGTGCATGAGCGTCAGTGCTAGCCCAGGAGGTTGCCTTCGCCATCGATGTTCTTCCATATCTCTACGCATTTCACTGCTACACATGGAATTCCACCTCCCTCTGCCGCACTCTAGTTCTGCAGTTTCAAACGCAATTCCCAGGTTAAGCCCGGGGATTTCACATCTGACTTACAGAACCGCCTGCGCACCCTTTACGCCCAGTAATTCCGATTAACGCTTGCACCCTACGTATTACCGCGGCTGCTGGCACGTAGTTAGCCGGTGCTTTTTCTGTTGATACCGTCATAAATCGCGATTATTAATCGCGATTCTTTCTTTTCAACTAAAAGAGCTTTACAACCCGAAGGCCTTCTTCACTCACGCGGCATTGCTGGATCAGGCTTGCGCCCATTGTCCAAAATTCCCCACTGCTGCCTCCCGTAGGAGTCTGGGCCGTGTCTCAGTCCCAGTGTGGCTGGTCGTCCTCTCAGACCAACTACTGATCGTCGCCTTGGTAAGCCATTACCCTACCAACTAGCTAATCAGACATCGGCCGCTCCAAAAGCATAAGGTCTTTCGATCCCCTACTTTTCTCCTTAGAGATTATGCGGTATTAGCACATCTTTCGATGCGTTATCCCCCACTTTAGGACACGTTCCGATGTATTACTCACCCGTCCGCCACTCGCCACCAGGTGCAAGCACCCGTGCTGCCGTTCGACTTGCATGTGTAAAGCATGCCGCCAGCGTTCAATCTGAGCCAGGATCAAACTCTTAAGTTTAATTCTGGTAAAACTCTCGCTTGACGTTTTGATGTTGATTAATAAAACCAATATCTACTATTTCTTGCGAGTACTAATTTTTTTAGATTCTTATTCGAATCTATTTTCTCATTAAGTACTCACACCTATCGATTGTATTTTTTTAAAGAGCGTTGCTACTTTTTAAATGTTGCGAAGCAGCGAGAAGCGGAATTATACAGACTCTAGATTACCGGTCAAGCTATTTCTGTAAAAAATTTTCATACGATAATCTCAGGATGTCTAATTTTCTGCAAAATTCTTTTAATTACAAATACTCACACATCTCATCACAAGAGATATTATTTAACACCCTGTTTAAGACTTGCTTCAATAAAGCTATTCAAGTCTCCATCCAACACACTTTGCGTGTTTCCAATTTCAACATTTGTCCGCAAATCTTTGATGCGCGATTGATCTAATACATAAGATCGAATCTGATGGCCCCAGCCGATATCTGTTTTCGTCTCTTCAATGGCCTGCTTCTCTTCATTGCGTTTGCGCAACTCCGCTTCGTACAAGCGTGATTTCAACATTACCAGCGCGTCGGCTTTATTGCGATGCTGTGAACGCCCGCTTTGGCACTGCACTACTATTCCCGTTGGATTATGGGTAATGCGAATTGCGGAATCAGTTTTATTGATATGCTGCCCTCCCGCTCCCGATGCGCGAAACGTATCGATTCGCAGATCGGCCGGATTAATTTCAATCTCAATCGTGTCATCGACTTCCGGATAAACAAAAACACTCGCAAAAGACGTATGGCGGCGATTGCCCGAATCGAACGGTGATTTTCTGACCAAACGATGAACGCCCGTTTCCGTGCGCAAATACCCATAAGCATATTCACCCGTTACTTTCAAAGTAGCGCTTTTGATACCAGCAATATCTCCAGGCGATTCCTCCAAAACTTCAACAGCCAATCCTTGCCTTTCACAATAGCGCAGATACATGCGTTCGAGCATCGCAGCCCAATCTTGCGCTTCCGTTCCTCCGGAACCTGATTGAATATCGACAAAACAATTCTTCGGGTCCATCGGATCGGAAAACATACGGCGAAATTCCAGATTTGCAATTGCCTTTTCTACATCATCGACATCACCGGCAATACTTTCTAGCGCTGCCTCATCGGATTCATCCTTAGCAATCTGAAACAACTCGCGCGCATCATTGAGTTGTTGCCCCATCGATTCCAAAGTGACAATCGTGTCCTCCAGCTGCTTTTTCTCACGCCCTATCTCTTGCGTACGCTGACTGTCATTCCAAATCGCCGGGTCCTCGAGTAAACGTGTCAACTCATTCAGCCTGGTCTGCTTGGCATCGAAGTCAAAGAAACCTCCGTAATTCGTCGGCTCGGCTAGCGAGATCCTGGAGATGATTGGCAATTGCATTGATTTGTTCTGCTTCCATAAATTCCACCTTAACATTGAATTGCTTGATTATACCTTGTACCGGATTTTAGTTCCGGGCACCTTCCTTCAATACCCTTTATACCGAGCACGCACCGGAATCTTTAGTAACAATTCCAAACAATGCATAAGTAAAAAAACTATAATCGCCTATTTATTCAATCAGCATTTCTTGTTTTATATTTGTTAATCCGTTTTCTTAACTCTGTCTCACCAATTCAATCATGTCCAAGTTTTTTGCTCTAATTCCCGCAGCAGGCTCCGGTTCACGCATGGGTAATGAACTTCCCAAACAATATCTGCCGTTATGCAAAAAACCCATGATTTATCATGCAGTCAAAACATTATGCGATCATCAATCGATCGCTGGCGTAATCACCGTACTTGCGCCCGGCGACGCCGAATGGTCTCGATACGATTGGTCTGAGTTCTCTGAAAAATTAATCGTGCTGAACTGCGGCGGAGCAACTAGGGCGGACAGTGTGCTCAATGGTCTCACCGCTGCACAACAAAAAAACTTAATCAATACTCAAGATTGGATTCTGGTACATGACGCCGCCCGGCCTTGCTTAACTCCAGCACAGCTCAATCAATTGATTGATGAATTAGCCAGCGATGCTGTAGGCGGATTACTCGCCGTACCGGTTGCCGATACTCTAAAACGCAGTAATTCTGAGAACCGCGTGAAAAATACCGAATCGCGGGACAATTTATGGCAAGCCCAGACACCGCAAATGTTTCGCTGCGACCTCCTCACTCGGGCATTGCAGAATGCAACTAACATTAATGTGACCGATGATGCCAGCGCGGTTGAAGCATTAGGACTGCATCCCAAACTGGTGGCCAGCGATGCTTACAATTTTAAAGTAACCTATCCCCACGATCTGGCTTTGGCCGAATTGATATTACAAAAAAGGAATAATCCGTGAGTACCCTAAGAATAGGACAAGGTTTCGATGTTCATCAACTGGTTGAAGGCCGTCAACTGATCATAGGCGGAGTGACGATCCCGCACGAAAAAGGCTTGCTCGGCCACTCCGATGCGGATGTGTTGTTGCATGCCATTTGCGATGCACTGATAGGCGCTGCCGCATTGGGAGACATCGGACAACATTTCTCCGACTCCGATCCGCGCTACAAAAATATCGATAGCCGCGTGTTATTGCGCAATGTTTACAATTTACTGGAAACCAATCATTACGAGATCGTCAATATCGACGCGACCATCATCGCGCAAGCACCGAAAATGGCGCCGCATATTCCGGCAATGATCGCCAATATCGCACAAGACCTGCAAACATCGGCGCTCAATATCAACATCAAAGCCAAGACCGCCGAGCATCTCGGCGCGATCGGCCGCAAAGAAGGCATTGTGGCCGAAGTCGTATGCCTGATTGAGCGCACGGAAAAAAATTGACCAACCAAAGCGCCGATCCGGGAGCAAAGCCGATTCGGGTATTCTTCGCCGTTTCTCCCACTCAATCCGTGCAAAAACAACTCGCGCATCAGGCTAAATTACTGGAGCCTCTTTGCGGCGGGCGCAAAATTAAAATGCCGCATCTTCACCTCACGCTGGTATTTCTGGGCGATGTTTGCGTTCAGCACATCGAAACGTTGCGGCAAATCATGAAAAAAATATCGGTAAAGAAATTTACGCTGGTTCTGGACCAAATCAGCTACTGGAAACACAATCAAATTGTTTATCTCCATGCAAAACAATTCCCGGCAGAACTGTTCGCTTTGGTTGATGCTATACAAGCAACCTTGTTGGAAGCCGGATTTAGATTCGATCGCCGGCAATATAAACCGCACATCACGCTATTCCGCAAAGCAATCCATCCAGTCAATACGGATCTGATCAACCCCATTCATTGGCCGGTTAATCAATGGCATCTGTTGCAATCGAAACCAGTTCCGGCAGGCGTTGACTATGTTCCGCTCGGTCATTGGCGCTTAAAATAAGCGATAAAAGCTCCAGGGACTCAATTCAATAAAACGCATGTTCAGTTCAATTCTCTCCTCACAATCACCGTGAAAATCCTTGCGCTAGAAACCTCTACCGAATTTTGTTCAGTTGCACTAAATTTGGATGGCGAAGTATCCGGCAAAGAAATCCTTGCCGGGCGCAACCATTCCGAGATGATCTTAGCAATGGTGCAAGAAATACTGGCGGAAGCTGGATTAGCATTGCAGCAAATCGATGGCATCGCTTTTGGCGCAGGCCCCGGGTCATTCACCGGCTTGCGCATCGCCTGTGGTGTGGCGCAAGGATTGGCTTTCGCCGCCGAATTGCCGGTTGCGGCCATCAGCACGCTGGAGGCAGTTGCGCAACATGTTGATCAGGACAGCGTCATCGTGGCGCTTGATGCTCGCATGCGTGAGATTTATCATGCCGCTTTTCGGAAATTAACCGCTCAAAGTTGGGAAATGATCAGCCCACCCGTGCTTTGCGCGCCGCAGCATGCACCTGTTGTAGCCGGAAATGAATGGCATGGATGCGGCAGCGGTTTTGATGTTTATCGTGATGTCTTGGCAATGCAATACTGTAAAAATATCCGGCAGATTCACTCCGGACTCCATCCACG
The DNA here is from genome assembly GCA_015709615.1 of Gammaproteobacteria bacterium. Classification (NCBI taxonomy): domain Bacteria; kingdom Pseudomonadati; phylum Pseudomonadota; class Gammaproteobacteria; species Gammaproteobacteria bacterium. Next base: position 1,258,180 of record CP054179.1, read on the forward strand.
CGCGCATGAAATGGCGCAACTCGCTCTGCCGAAATTTCGCGATGGCGCTTATACCGATGCGGCGTTTGCCGCACCCATATATATCCGCAATAAAGTTGCGCTAAAAGAAAGCGAGCGACAAACATGACCGCGCAACAAACCATTGAAATCAGACCGATGCTGCTAGCGGATGTGGATCGCATTATTCTGATCGAACGCGAGATTTTTCTTTTCCCATGGTCACCGGGAAATTTTGCCGATTCAATCAAAGCTGGCTACGCATGCCACGTGCTGCAACAAACCGACACATTGATGGGTTACGGAATCATGATGATGAGTCCCGAAGAAGCTCACATTCTGACCCTCGGCATCGCGGCGGATTGGCAGAAAAAAGGGCTGGGGAGAAAATTGCTCCAGTTCCTCATACAATCCGCCCGGGAACAAAACGCCAAGTCGGTTTTCCTGGATGTACGCGAATCCAATCACGGCGCGGCGCAACTCTATCAACAAATGGGTTTTCAACATATCGCCACGCGCAAAGGCTATTATCCTGCCATGTGCGGACGCGAAGATGCACTTGTCATGCGCTTGATGCTATGAATCCCCGGCGCAGGCAAATACTGAAGGAGCTGAACTTGCTGCCGGTGTGGCGTTTAAAATCTGATGCCGCGCAGCAAAATACACTACCTACACTACCAGCGCCGCCGGAAGTAGCAACCGGGAAATCATTGTTTTCATCCGCGCCGGAAAAAGACGCAGCGCAGCCGCCGGTTTCACAAATGAACTGGGATCAGTTGAAAGCAGCGGTATCGCAATGTGTTGCGTGCCCGTTAAGCCAGACACGCACACAAACGGTGTTCGGTGTAGGTGACCAGAATGCCGACTGGCTTTTTGTCGGTGAAGGCCCCGGTGCACGCGAAGATGAAATCGGTGAACCGTTTGTCGGACAGGCCGGAAAACTATTGGATCAAATGCTCACCGCCATTCAACTCAAACGTGGCGAAGGCGTGTACATCGCCAATATCGTCAAATGCCGCCCGCCCAATAACAGAAACCCGGCGTTGAGTGAAGCGCAACAGTGCGCGCCTTTTTTAACCCGGCAAATTGCGTTGATCAAGCCGAAACTCATCGTGGCATTAGGCAAAGTAGCCGCGCAAAATCTTCTCAACCGCGACGACAGCATTTCCAGCCTGCGCGGCAAAGTGCACAGTTATTCCGGCATACCGCTGATTGTGACCTACCATCCGGCCTACTTGCTGCGTTCGCTGCCGGACAAAGCAAAAGCCTGGAAAGACTTATGTTTCGCCCGGTCGATCATACTGTCCTCGCGCTAAATAATCAGTGAATTTTCTTTGCACCGATCAGATGCAGCGAATCTTCCCTTCTTTGATTGAGCAAGTGCCATTTTCTGATCAACGCCATCGTAAGGGAGACAAATAATCCAAAAGCGGCGATCACAATGTAAATGTGCACTTCAAACCATACCAGCAAAGCGTAAAGTAACAGCATCGTCAGAATACTCAGATTTTCATTGAAATTCTGCACCGCAATGGAATGTCCGGCACCCATCAGAATATGACCGCGATGCTGCAACAAGGCATTCATCGGCACGACAAAAAAACCTGCCAAACCGCCGATCAGCATTAGCAATGTGATCGCGATCCATAAATCTTTCACCAGAATCATCGCCATCACGACAATTCCCATTGCAATACCCAGCGGAATCACTTTGACCGACTGCCGCAGCGAAATCCACCGCGCCGCCATGACCGCGCCCACGGCGATACCGACGGCAACTACGCCCTGTAATTGCGCGGCTTGATTGAGGGGATAGTTCATCGCTACTTCCGCCCACTTCAACACGATAAACTGCAATGTCGCACCCGCTCCCCAGAATAATGTCGTCACGGCAAGCGATATTTGCCCCAGCTTGTCGGTCCAGAGCAATTTCACACAGTGTCTGAATTCATGAATGAGATAAAAAGGATTTTTCTTCGGAATGCGATGATCGACGCCTGTATTCGGTATATACAAATTGAACAATGCCGCGATGGCATAAATGACGGCGATGATCAGGATACCGCTTTCCAGCGCGCTATCGATTCCGGTATCCACCCACGGAAAGTCAAATCCCAGCAACACATCCGCAACAGCGGGCGTGATCAGTACACCGCCCATTACCGTACCCAGCACAATCGACGCCACCGTTAGCCCTTCGATCCAGCCATTGGCAATCACCAATTTCTCCGGCGGCAGCAATTCGGTCAAAATGCCATATTTGGCCGGCGAATATGCCGCTGCGCCCAAGCCCACGACTGCGTAGGCGGTCAACGCGAAATATTGGTGCATAGCGATGAACAATAACCCGCAACCGGTAATTTTGATGGTATTGCTGATGAACATGACACGCCCTTTCGGCATCGAATCGGCAAACGCGCCGACGAAAGGGGCCAGAATGACGTAAAACAACACAAAAACAAACTTCAGCATAGGTGTCAAATAGGCTGGCGCATGCAAATCAATCAGTAATGCAATCGCCACAACCAGCAACGCGTTATCCGCCAAAGAAGAGAAAAACTGCGCCGCCATAATCGTATAAAAACCGCGTTCCAAGCTATTTCCTTATTTATTTATTTTTCTTAGTCGACTCAGTATGAAGAATCATCTTCGCTATCAATTGCTTTCCCCTCCGCTAGGCTAGATTAGCACATCATACCGCTTCGCAGATGAAGGTATCGCGACATAAAAGTTAAATCGGCACTGCAAATTTAGATTATGATAAAACGTTGCGAATAATACTCGCTCTTGCTTATTCTGAACATTACATTAATGCCGCGCCCTACCCAAGCTTTTATTGATCTTTCCGCCTTAACTCATAACCTGACCGTAGTTCGCCGATATGCTCCCCATTCACGCATCATGGCCATCCTTAAGGCCAATGCGTATGGTCATGGGCTGCTTCATGCCGCCAGAGCGCTAAAAGATGTCGATGGATTCGCGCTATTGGAACTGGATGCCGCAATATGCCTGCGTGACGCCGGTTATCAGCAACCCATCCTGCTATTGGAAGGTTTCTTTTCGACGGAAGAGCTAGCAATCTTTGAACGATACCGTTTGAGTGCGGTTATTCATCATACCGAGCAAATTGAAATGCTGTCAGCCTCCAAGCATCGCAATTTGGATCTGTTCATAAAAATCAATACCGGGATGAATCGCTTGGGGTTAGCGCCAGGGCAATTTTCACAAGCCGTCAGCAAACTGATAGAAAAACAATATCAAAAAAACATTACCTTGATGACGCATTTCGCTTCTGCGGACGAACCTTGCGAACAAGAAAACGTCATGCAGCAGTTGCAGCGCTTTGAAGCAATCACGAAAGAATATCGGCACTATCCAAACTCACTGGCAAATTCAGCGGCGATTATTCGTTATCCTTTCACGCACACCGACTGGGTGCGCCCCGGCATTATGCTATACGGCGCCTCGCCTTTCCCGGACGTAACCGCGGCGGAATTGAACCTCCGCCCCGTTATGACACTTGCAAGCAAAATTATTGCGATACAGGATCTGGGAGCCGGTGAAAGAGTGGGTTATCACGGTCTTTTTAAAACCGATCAACCAATGCGCGTCGGGATTGTCGCCTGCGGTTACGCGGATGGTTATCCGCGCCACGCACCAACGAACACACCGGTACTGATCAATAATCAGCGCAGCCGGATACTGGGCCGGGTATCCATGGATATGCTGGCCATTGACTTAACCGGTATCGAAAATGCCGGATTAAACAGCTCGGTTATATTGTGGGGAAAGGGATTGAGTGTTGATGAAGTGGCTTTGAGTGCCGGTACTACCAGTTATGAACTACTTTGTGCGTTGGCACCGCGGGTGGAAAAGACTGCTTCGCTCTGACGCGCAACGCAACGTTGCAATCCAGTCCACCGCAGCATACGAATTTGACGCTCGTTACTCTACCTTTGCCTTACCGCGCAATTCTTGCACAACGGTACCGAATTCGCGCTGTAACACGCGTTGTTGTATGTTCTGCTTAACTTCTTCGAAAGGCGGCACTTCCATCGGACGCACATCCATCAGTTGAATCACATGCCAGCCAAAAGAAGTTTGCACCGGTTGTTCCGTCAATCCCCCTTTTGATAATTTCACCAGCGCTTCGGAAAAAGGTCTGACGTAAGCTGCCGGCGGGCTCCAGTTAAGCTCACCGCCGTTTTCCTTACTGCCGTCATCAAGCGATTTTTCTTCGGCAATTTTGGCAAAATTACCGCCTTTCTTAAGCTTGGCGATAATATCTTTGGCTTCGCTTTCACTGGCCACAAGGATATGGCGTGCCTTGTATTCCTTATCGCCCATTTGCACTTTCAGAACTTCGTACTCCTTGCGCAGCGTATCTTCACTCACCACATTGTGCCTTATGTAATCAGCTTGGAACGCTCTGACCAGCACCGCCTGACGCGCTATCTCAAGCTGCGCGACAACATCAGGATCTTTATCCAGTTTCTTCTTAATCGCTTCTTGCGCAAGAATTTCCTCAGCGATCAGATTCTCACGCAATGCTTTTCTCATTTCCGGACCATCCGGCTGACCTTGTGCAACGCTCGCCTTCACCATTAATTCCAGGCGCGACTGTGGAATTGCTACGCCATTCACTTTAGCCACAGTGCCTGTCGACTGAGCTTGAGCGGATAGGGCAACCATTCCCAAAATACTAACCATCATTGCTTGTGAAAATTTCGTCAAACGCATGGAATTTCCTTTTTTGTGATTAAGATAAAATTAAAGTGTACATTGCGAGAAAGTATACGCCTTAACTGAGTAGACGTGAACTCTATATACCATTATTTCTATTGAACAACTTGTGATTGTTCCGAGAATAACCCGGAAGCTTCACGCCGGTAATACCTTTTTGAAAGGTTTAACCGTCACTTTCCGGTAAACACCCGCATCCACGTAAGGATCAGCATTTGCCCAAGCCTGGGCTGCTTCCAAAGATTCAAACTCGGCCACAATCAAACTACCGGAGAATCCTGCCGGACCAGGATCCTGGCTATCGATCGCCGGATACGGCCCGGCCAGAATCAATCGCCCAGCATCCTGTAGCGCTCGAATTCTTTTTAGATGCTCCGGGCGAACCGTCATTCTTTTTTCCAGGCTATCGGGTATGTCTTCACCGTTTATGACGTACAACATCCTTACTCCTTACTCATTTTATTTTCGCCTTCCTTTTTCTGGTCAATTTGCTCGCTGTCGGCAACATTCTCCGTCACAACTGCCGATGTTTCCTGCAAATATTTCCCCAGCAGCATCACTTGCCCGATGACAAAAACCAGCATCAGTCCGGTAGCGCCGAAAAGCTTGAATGAAACCCAGGTATCGAGCGGAAAGCTGAATGCGACATACAGATTGACGCACCCCATGATTAAGAAAAAACTCGCCCAGCTCCAATTGAGCCTGCTCCAGATTGGTAACGGTAAAACCATTTGTTTCTCAAGCATCGCTTGAATGAGGTTTTTTTTAAAAATGACATGGGATGCCACTAAAACGGCTGCAATCAACCAATACAACACCGTCGGTTTCCATTTGATAAACGTTTCATCCTGAGAAATTAAGGTCGCACCGCCAAAAATGACGATGATCGCCAAATTCACCCACATCATTTTATCGACTTGCCGCCGACGGAACCACAGCCAGCCTATCTGCGCGATAGCCGCGGCTATCGCAACCGCGGTCGCGATAAAAATATCGTACAGCTTGAACGCCAGGAAAAATAAAATCACCGGGAATAGATCGAATAGAAATTTCATCGCCACGAATATTCTGAATTTATTTCAATAACAAACAAGCTAATAGATAGATCATTAAATACAGGAAATGTTCTCATTCCAATACCGGTGGTAACTGCGGCGTCAGGTTATTTTTCTCCTGTGTTGCAGCACCCAATAAGGCGTAACCAAGCAAATGGCCCGCTTCGTCTCGATATAGCGCCTTCACGCCATTTTGATCGGCTTCCACATGCCATTCGCCTTTTATATTGAAATCCGGCGGCGAAACAACCGCGGGACATGCGGGTGTTTTTACAATTACCGGCATCGCCGGATAACGAACCTGAGTCGGATTACCCGCGAGTGTCGCCGCTAAAGCCCGGGCTGCATGCGTGATCGGCATGACAAAAGGCAGCACTTTTCCTTCTACCTCGGCGCAATCGCCTACGGCGTAAATATCGTTAAACTGCGTCTGCAATAAACGATTGACGACAATACCGCGATTAACCGGGATACCGGCTGATGCTGCCAATTGTGTGCGCGCACGCAATCCGACTGCGGACAGTATGATATCGGATTCAATTGATTCGCCGCTGGCAAACGTTAGACGCAATTTTTCATGCGCCGAATCAACCGATTGTGTGGTCGCGCTCAAATGAAAAACCACACCAGCCGCCTCCAGCCTTTGCCGTATAAAAGCTCCGCCTGCGGGAGGCAACAAGCGTCCCAGTGGCTGCGCACCGATATCGATCACGTCCACATGATAACCGGCAGTTGCCAGATCGTTGGCGAATTCGCAGCCGATCAAGCCCGCACCGATGATACTGATCCGCTTCTTCCCGGTCAGCGTATCACGAAATTTTTTATAATCGTCGAGGTCGTTAATCGTGAGTATCTTTGCCACACCATCGCCGGATAGCGGCAAATGGATTTGATCAGCGCCTACTGCCAAAACCAGCCGGTCATAGCCAATCTTTTCGCCATCAGCCAAAGCTACCGCACACCCTGCCGGATCAATTGCAATCACGCGGCAATGCGGGCGGATGGAAATTTTCAGTTGCGCCGCCATTTGCGCCGCATCGCCGTTCAAAATAGAGCCGGGAGTTTTTCCGGATGATAATGCATTCGATAACATGGGCTTGGAATAGAAACCGCCATGATCAGCCGATAACATGACGATAGCAACCTCGGCATTCAGCTTGCGCAACTCACGCGCGACCGCATAACCGGCTAACCCGCTACCTACGATAACCACTGGATTTCCCATTAACTCAGATCTCCCTCGACCAAAATTCTACTTCACTCATATTCTTGATCACCGACCCATTTACCGCCAATAAGACAAGCTGCGCTATCCACATTGAAATTCTTTTATTTCTTTCCTTCATTGACAAAAAACAAGGCACACTGATTACTGAAGCATGACTCCAAATCAATGTGCCTTTATTACAATCTGTAATGTCAATTCAAGGATGTAATTCCACGTCCAAAGATTGAAAAAAAATGACTACATGCGCTATTTTATTTGACTTCATTCTTGTTATTGACCAAGCTGGTGCGCCTTTGCAAGTAAGCGTCACGAACGAATTCATACTTATCTAAAGCAGCCTCTTCAAGGGTTTTATCATTTTCGAGATGCCGCGCACGCAAATGAATAGTTCTTGTCGCCCCAATGGGTAAACGCACCGCCGTTGAATTGATATAAGCAACGTTGTTCACGAAAATACCTGTAACCCCTTGCGTGATAGGATCAAATATGAAGCTGTCGACAGCGAGACCGACCGTATCACGAACTGAGCTTGGTCCCAGGAACGGCAGCACGATATAAGGTCCGCTGGCAATACCATAGCGGCCCAGTGTCTGACCAAAATCTTCATTGCGCTTATTGAGATTGACGTCGCTCACGGCACTGATGTCGCTGGCAATATCGATCATACCGAACATACCAAAGGTGGTATTAACCAATAATCGCGCACTACTGGCCAATGCGCTCTCATAATTCAATTGCAAGACAGAGTTAGTTATTACCACCACTTCGTTCACATTGGAGAACATGTTGCCGAGTATCATTTCAATCGGATCGGGTGTAATTCTCTGATATCCCCTGGCAACCGGATCCATGATATTGCGATAGAACACTTCATTAAAATTGAAAACCGCACGGTTCATGGATTCCAGCGGATCATTCACGCCATTCTGGTTGTTCCCATTCGCACTTAATGGCTTCGTTGAAGCACAACCCGTTAAAAATAAACTAGAAACCAGAGTAGCGACGGCTATGGAACGGATAATATTAATCATGTTCTTATTTCTTTTAGTAAAAATTCGGTCGATCTTGCCATATTTATACGATTGGTTCAATACACCCTCGCACAAAGTATGCCGTTTTGTTCAGGCATTCATGCATCCATACTGCACGGAATAATTAGAAAGCTCCCAATTAATCAGATACCCCGCGCAATATACGGCAGATTATGCCAGAACTAAATAAAGTATCCATGCAGCAATAGGATGGACAAAATGATGCAATTCTCCGGTTAAGCGGTTTCCATTCCGCTATGGCGCAATAACGCATCCAATTCCGGCTCGCGTCCGCGAAACGCAATAAACGACTCAAGCGCCGAACGGCTGCCCCCCACCGCCAGAATCTCTTCCAGAAAATGCGAACCGGTGGCTGCATTCACCACCCCATCCGCAGCGGTTTCTTCAAACATACTGTAGGCATCCGCCGAAAGCACTTCCGCCCACTTGTAGCTGTAATAGCCAGCGGCATAACCGCCGGCGAAAATATGCGCGAAACTGTTGGGAAAACGGTTAAAGTCCGGCGGAATGACCACCGCGACTTCGCTGCGGATTTCGTCCAGCAGCTGTAAAACCGTCTTGCCGCCATCCGGATTAAAATCGAAGTGGACATGCATGTCGAACAGCGCAAACTCAATCTGACGCAACATTTGCAACCCGCTCTGGAAATTCTTGGCTTTTATCATCTTATCGTATAGCGCTTGGGGTAACGGCTCGCCATTATCGATATGCTGCGTCATTCCCGCCAGCACATCCCATTCCCAGCAGAAATTTTCCATGAACTGGCTCGGCAATTCCACCGCATCCCATTCCACACCGTTGATTCCGGACACCCCCAAGTCTTCCACCTTGGTCAGCAAATGATGCAAGCCATGACCGAATTCATGAAACAGCACGATCACTTCATTATGTGTAAACAAAGCCGGGCGCGGCTGATCACCAACGATGACCGGCGCGGAAAAATTACACGTCAGATAAGCCACTGGCAATTGTATGGTGTGTTTTCCCGTTGGTTGATGATCGATCCGCCGGCGCGTGATCGCATCGTCCATCCAGGCACCGCCCCGCTTGGCAGACCGCGCGTACAGATCCAAATAAAACTGGCCGATCAACTGACCGTTAGCGTCATGAATATCAAAAAACTTCACATCGGGATGCCAGCACTGAATCTTGCGCTCAGGGGCTGCAAGCGAAATGCGGATGCCGTACAGTTTTTCCACCACCTTAAACATACCGGCCAATACTTTATCTTCCGGGAAGTATTGTTTAACCTCCTGATCTGAAAAAGCATAGCGTTCTTGCCGCAGCTTCTCGCTGACATACGCCAAATCCCAAGCTTCCAATTCCGGCAGATTCAATTGCTCGGCAGCAAATTGCTGTAGTGCTTGCAAATCCTGCACTGCGTACGGTCTTGCTTTTCCCGCCAATTTTCTCAGAAACTCGAGCACTTGCTGCGGAGAAGTTGCCATTTTCGATGCCAGGGAAACTTCGGCATAATTCCCAAAACCTAGCATTTGCGCCGCTTCCCGGCGCAACCCCAGTATTTTATTAATCAGCGGCATATTATCTTTGCTCGAATCCGCTTGACTATCGAACTCGCTGGCGCGCGTTGCATAGGCGCGGTACATTTGTTCGCGCAAAGCACGGTTATCGGCGTATTGCAGCACGGGAAGATACGATGGCATATGCAGGGTAAATTTCCAGCCCGTTTTGCCATCCGCAGCGGCCAATTGCTGTGCTGTTTGCAGCACATCGTCCGGAATCCCGGTCACGTCTTTTGCATCTTCGATCAACAGGGAATATGCATTGGTAGCATCGAGCAAGTTATCGCTGAATGTGGAAGATAATTTCGATAATTCTTCCTGAATCTGCAGGAATCGCTGCTTCTTGTCGGCCGGCAATTCCGCGCCGCCCAAACGGAAATCGCGCAATTCATTTTCGATGATTTTCTTTCTCGCCGGCATCAACCGGTCGAATTCCGCGCTCGCGCGTAACTGCTTAAATTTCTCAAACAGCTTCACATCCTGCGACAACTCGGCATAAAACTGCGTAATCAACGGCAGATTGGCGTTATAGGTTTCGCGCAGCTGCGGTGTATTCATCACCGCATTCAGATGCGACACCTGTCCCCAGGCGCGCGACAGCTTTTCATTGACATCCGTCATCGGCTGCACAAACGTCTGCCAGGTTGGCGCGCCGTCATCCGTTCGGATCTTGTCAATCACCGCGCGGTTTTCCTTCAGCAACGCTTCAATCGCCGGTGTAATATGTTCGTTCTTGATTTCTGCAAAACGGGGCAAGCCGGAAAAATCTAGTAATGGGTTTGACATGTTGCTCCAAATGGATCGGTTAAAAACAAAAATGATGGGGAAATTTTGCTGAAGACTCAACGCTCGTAAACAATATGGCCATTCACCAACGTATATTTAACACCACCCGGCAATTCCATACCCATGAAAGGCGTGTTTTTTCCTTGACTCTGAATAGCTGCCGAAGTCACTTTCCAGTAATAATCAGGGTCAAAAATGCAGATATCCGCGGCACTGCCGACGGATAGATGGCCCGCGTCAATTCCCAGTATCTGCGCCGATTCCGTGCTAATCTTCGCCAGCGCTTTCAGCAACGGCAAGCGCATTTCGGCGGCCCACTTCAATGTAAGCGGCAGCAACAATTCCACTCCCGTCGCGCCGACCTCGGATTGAGCGAACGGCAACAATTTGGCATCTTCGTCCACCGGCGCATGGTCCGAGCAAATCGCATCGATCGTGCCATCCAGAACGCCGTAGCGCAGCGCGTCACGATCGCTGGAGCTGCGCAACGGCGGCATCAGATGGCAATTGGAATCAAAAAAACCGATGTCCATATCCGACAAGTGCAAATGATTGATCGTCACATCGCAGGTAATCGGTAAGCCTTGCTGCTTCGCGGCGCGAATCATCGCCAAGCCCTCGGCGCTGGAAATCCGGCACAGATGCACGCTGACACCGATTTCCTTAGTCAACAACACAATATTGGCGATGGCGATTGTTTCAGCGCACACCGGGACTGTCAGCAAGCCCAGCCGGGTCGCCACTTCGCCGTCGTGCGCCACGCCATCGCCCGTCAATGTAATTTCCTGCGGGCGCAACCAAACGCTGAAACCGAACGTCGATGCATAGCGCATGGCCTGCATCAGCACGCGCAAGTTCGGCAACAAACCATCCGATTGCCCGAACACCACGCATCCGGCGTCGTTCAGTTCGGCCATCTCGGTCAGGCGCTCACCCTTCAATCCCTGCGTCAATGCGCCGATCGGATACACATGCGCCTGATTGAGATTTTTGGCGCGATGTTTCAACATCTCCACCAATCCTGGCTCATCCAAAGGCGGATCGGTATCCGGCGGACAGGCGATACTCGTGACGCCACCGGCAACTGCCGCAGCCATTTCCGACTCCAGAGTGGCCATATATTCCAGCCCTGGTTCACGCAAGCGCACGGACAAATCCACCAATCCCGGACACACCACCAATGATTGCGCGTCGATCACCCGGCTGGCTTGAAATTCGCTTGGTGCCGAACCAATGGCCACGATTTTACCTTTGGCGACAAAAATATCCTGCACGGCATCGATCCCGTTCTTAGGATCGATCAAGCGCCCGTTTTTGATATGAATTCTCATGCAACCACCTCTAAACCTGATTGCCCGCCAGAATCGACATCACCGCCATGCGCACCGCGATGCCGAAGGTGACCTGCGGCAAAATGACCGACTGTTTCCCGTCCGCGACTTCCGAATCAATCTCGACACCGCGATTCATCGGCCCAGGATGCATCACAATGGCATCGCGACGGGCCAGCGCCAGTTTCTCCGGCGTGAGTCCGTAATATTTAAAGTACTCTTCCGGACTGGGCAGATTCGCGCCTTTCATACGCTCATTCTGCAAGCGCAACATCATCAGCACGTCGATATCCTTTAACCCTTTCGCCATATCGTGATAAACATGCACTCCCAAACGCTCCACCATTTTGGGTAACAAAGTCTTGGGCGCGATCACGCGCACTTCCGGCACGCCAAGCGTGGTCAGTGCATGAATCTGCGAGCGCGCCACACGGGAGTGCAAAATGTCACCGATAATGGCCACGCGTAAATTACGAAAATCGCGTTTGTAGCGCCGGATCGTAAACATATCCAATAACGCTTGCGTCGGGTGTGCGTGGCTACCGTCGCCGGCATTGATGACATGAATCTCCGGCTGCACATGCTTCGCAATCAAGTGCGCCGCCCCGCTCTGCGAATGCCGCACGACAAACATATCCGCGTTCATCGCGGAAAGGTTGTTGACCGTATCCAGCAGCGTTTCGCCCTTGGATTGCGCGGAAACGGCAATATTCAGATTGAACACATCCGCAGATAGGCGCTTGGCAGCGATTTCAAAAGTCGTGCGCGTACGTGTGCTAGGTTCAAAAAAAAGATTGAATATCGATTTGCCGCGCAACAGGGGGATTTTCTTCACATCACGTTCCGTGACCCCGACAAACGATTCGGCGGTATCCAGGATATGCAATAACACGGAAGCGGGTAATCCTTCGGTAGTCAGCAAATGCTGCAACGCGCCATGCTCATCCAGTTGCGGGTTTCGATTGATGATCATTCCGGCAGACTCTTATCGTACAAATGAAAGCTTAACTTGCCGTTCTTCCCACGTCTTAATTCAAGCATTTTATCCGCCGGTAGTTCCAGCACTATGCCGGTGTACTGCGTCGCTATCGGCAATTCCCTGCCCCCCCGGTCGACCAAAGCGGCCAAACTGATCGAAGCGGGCCGGCCGTAATCGAACAACTCGTTGATCGCCGCACGAATGGTACGTCCCGTCTGCAGCACATCGTCCACCAGCAAAATATGCGCGCCTTCCACGGCAAACGGTATTTCCGACGGCTTAACTTGCGGGTGCAAGCCGATCTTATCGAAATCGTCGCGATAAAAAGCGACATCCAGGGTACCGAGCGGTTGCTTGATCCCCAGTTGTTGATGCAGGCGTTCGGCCAGCCACACCCCACCGGTGTGAATACCGATTAGCGCAAAATCCCTGCTCACATCGACTTGGATTTTCTTAGCAAGACTTTCGAATACGGCTTCAGCGTCAGGTAGTGGCATGCGGCTCGTCAAAAAATGATTGCAGAATTTGTTGTGCAGCGATCTGATCCAATACCGCTTTTTGTTTTCTTCCGGCGATGCCGGCTTCGCGTAACGTTACGCTGGCTATTTCACTGGTATAGCGTTCATCTTTCATGATCACTTTGATATTAAAACGGCCGGATAGCCGCCGCGCGAAACGTTGGCTTAATTGCGTCAATTCATGCGCCGTTCCGTCGCTGTGCAACGGCAACCCCACAATCAGCAAAACCGGTTGCCAGGTTTCGATCAACTGTCCGATCAGCACGAAACGCCGCTCCGTCACTTCGCTATCCACCGTTGCCAGTGGGTGCGCCACCTTCACAGCCGTATTACCCACAGCCACGCCGATGCGTTTTTTTCCAAAATCAAAAGCTAAAACAGCCCCCGTTTGAAGCTGTTCTAATGAGTGGTTTTCCGATACTGATGAATGATTAGGCATGCCCTACTTCATTGGAAAGATTGGCATCGTGAATCCCCAGCAGCTGCATGGCAGCCGGGAGTCTTTCTTCCGTGGGCATATCGAATATCACAGCGGTTGAAGCCGGCACCGTCAGCCATGCATTCTGCGCCAATTCGTGCTCAATTTGCCCCGCAGCCCAACCCGCATACCCCATCGCGATCAAAACTTGATTCGGTCCTTCGGCGTTGGCAATGGCTTTTAAAATATCCAATGAAGTGGTCAGCCCCACCTCCCCGTTCACGGTCAGCGTGGATTGCCACTTGCCGATCGGTTGATGCAGCACGAATCCGCAATCCAGCTGCACCGGCCCGCCAAACAGCACAGGCATTGACTCCACGAGAGAATCAGTCGGTGGAATACCCAATTGCTTGAAAAGATTTACTATTGTCAGATCGGTAGGCCGGTTGATGACGAGTCCGAGCGCGCCTTGCTCGTTATGTTCACATATGTACGTCAGTGTCTTGGAAAAGACAGAATCTGCCATTGTCGGCATTGCAATCAGAAAATGATGTGTCAGATTGATACTTTTCATTGTGAATGCTTTTTGATCAATGACCTGATTATTCTCATTTCTCTCGTATCCGGCAACTCTCGAAATAATGCCGAGCTTAAACCCAGTATGCGGTATGAGTCATTACTTTCGATCCAAGTTTCATGGTTAACTTCACCGGCAACGGCAGCTCTGCGCCGCCGTATGACAATGCCATGGTCGCATGACTGGCTTCATCGACTTTCATTTGCGTCACGATGGCACGGCTTTTTTCGTCGTGATTGGGTAAGCGTTCCAAGTGCCCGGCCAGATGCGCACCGACCTGGTGCTCCGTCTCGGCCAGAAAGCCCAGATTCCACTTATCTCCCAGCATGCCCGCCACGACCCCGATGGCAAAAGATCCGCCGTACCAGAGCGGATTCAGCAAGCTTTTATGCCCGCCCAGCTCAGCGATACGGCGCTCCGTCCAAGCCAAATGTTCCGTTTCCTCGCGCGCGGCCTGCATCAGCGTTTGCTGCACTGTTTCGTTGCGCGCCGTTAGTCCTTGCCCCTGATACAATGCTTGCGCGCATACTTCGCCGACATGATTTACCCGCATCAACGCACAAGACAAACGTTTTTCCGCATCCGTCATCTCGGCTTCCGGCAATTCATTGCCAGGTACAGGCCGCACTGTCTGCGCCGGTGTCAGTAGCGTGCGCAAGGCACTGTCAAACCCAATGATAAGCTTATCGATCGTAATCATTGTCTTTTACTTCATCCGTGAATAAGAATTGACGCACCATTATAGGACGATATGCACGCATTTAGGTACACTAAAATTTACCCGGCTATCATTTCATCCCCATTTGTCTGGCCAGCAATGCGACCGGATGCAGCACTTCGATGTTCATTCCTTGCTCGTACAATCCATTGGCCATGTGCATGGCACAACCGATATTGGAGGTCAGCAGGCACTGAGCCTCGCCTTCCTGCACCGCGACTATCTTGTCCTTCAACAATATATCCGCGATTTCGGGTTGATCGATGAAATAAGTCCCCGCAGCACCGCAACATTGATCATTACCCGCCAAAGGCACGGCTTCCGCACCGGGTATCCGGGCAATCAATTGGTAAGGATATGCATGATCACGCAACACATTCCGCAAACTACACGGCTCATGCACCAAAACTTTTTGCGGCAATGGCGCAATTTCAATGCCTTCCCATCCTTCAGCCTTCATCAAAAAATGACTGATATCTACAATATGCGACTGATCACTAGCAACACAGGATTCAAGTAATTGCACACCACACCCCGATGCGGTGCTGATAATCGTGCTGAACTTAACAAATGCCGATTGATTCCGCCGCGCCAGCTCATTCGCCTGCTCAGGATCGCCGCTATGCTGGTGGATAGCACCGCAGCACACTTGGTCTAGTGGAACATGAACCGTGTAACCCAGCCGATTCAATACATAAATACTGGCATTCAAAGTTGCCACATCGGTTACGCGCGCCACACATCCCAAAAACAAAGCAACTTCACCGCGCACTTCGCCGCTCGCGGGATAAACCGGCTGCCAAAAATTGCCCGCAGCATTTTTCCCTTCCGCAGCTGTTGCATAGGGAAACTTTACCAATGGCAACTGCACAATAAATTTGAGCAATCTGTTTTTTTCCACAAAATTTGATTTTCGTAGCCATCGCAGCGATTTTCGCTTTTGTAGAAAGTAAAACAACCAGCGCAACCGATCCAGACGAGTAGGCTGCATAAGTAGCAGCCTGTCCAGCAAACTTCGCACAGTTGATTTCCGGATAGTTACTACTGATTCCGGCTGATTTGCAATTAAAGCGCGAGCTTCATCAATCAGCCGTCCGTAAGAAACCTGATTGGGACAAACCGCTTCACATGCCCTGCATGTCAGACAACGATCCATATGCTGAACAAATCGCGCATTCAATGGAATTCGCTCATTCGCGACGCCATTCATCAAAGCGATACGCCCACGCGGAGAATCAGCTTCCGATTTCAGCACTCGATACGTTGGGCAATGCGGCAAACATAAACCGCATGAAACACATTGATTCGACTCTTCAACAATCAAATCCTTGGAATGCTTTGAAAGCAATTTTTTCTCCATCTGAAACCTTAGAAGCAAGGATGTTCAGCCAATTAAATTCAAGCTTATTTATAAAGAATACCGCGGCAAATGCACGGCTATTTTATCACTTGTCAGAATCACAAGAATTACTGTAAAATTAAATGTTATTTAAATTCAAGACTGACAGATTTACAGGGAAAATATGGTTATTATCCGATTAGCAAGAGGGGGAGCAAAAAAGCGCCCGTTTTTTAATATGGTTGTAGCGAATTCGCGCTATGCCCGCGATGGCCGGTTTATTGAGCGCGTCGGTTTTTATAATCCACGTGCCGCTGAAGGTGAAGAAGCGCTGCGCGTTCAATTAGACCGGGTTGCCTACTGGCAATCCAAAGGCGCTCAGCTATCGTCCACAGCAACCCGGCTGATCAAACAGTTTTCTACCAATAAAGCAGCATCTGCAAATAGCTAAAGTCAATACACAAGACACACCAATGGTGATAATGGGTCATATTATCGGCCCATTTGGTGTTTATGGCTGGATAAAAGTTAATCCGTATACAGAATATATTGATGGATTGATGGAATATCCATTATGGTGGTTAGCCAAAGATAATAAAGATTGGCAGATGGTGCATGTGGTTGCCGGTCGCATGAACGGCAACATACTAAATGTAAAGTTAAAGGAATATAGCGACCGCACGCAAGTACTAAAGTTACAAGGAATGCAAATTGCAATCCCGCGTGATCAGCTTCCCGATCTATCCGAAAATGGAAAAGATGGCTATTACTGGTCGGATTTGATCGGCGTTGAGGTTTTAAATCTAAAAGGCGAAGAATTAGGTAAAGTTGTCGGTTTGTTTGAAACCGGTGCAAACGATGTTTTGCGCATACAGAATGCAAATAAGGATAAAGAAGAAATTCTCATTCCGTTTGTTGAACAGTACATCGTCACAGTGGATTTGAAGCTTTCACGGATTACAGTTGATTGGGGCGTAGACTATTAAGAAGGTAAAAATCAATGCCTTTTGAATGCGATGTTATCACGCTATTTCCGGAAATGTTTAGAGCCCTGACACAATACGGCATAACAGGAAGGGCGAATAGAAGTAATATTTTTTGTCTTAACACGTGGAATCCACGCGACTTTACCAGCGACAATTATCGCACTGTGGATGACAATCCCTACGGAGGGGGTCCCGGGATGGTCATGATGGCGCAGCCATTAGAAGATGCCATCATACAGGCCAAGGCAAGGCAAAATACTGCCGGGATTGAGAAACCCGCGGTGGTTTACTTAACTCCGCAAGGCAAGCGGCTTGACCATAAGATGGTCACGCAGCTTAGTACGCTGCCGGGACTGATAATGCTTTGCGGACGGTACGAAGGCATAGACGAACGTTTAATCGACCGTCAAGTCGACATGGAGATTTCCATTGGCGATTATGTTGTTTCCGGCGGCGAGTTAGCCGCAATGGTTTTGATTGATTGCATCATAAGGCAGATTCCGGGCGCATTGGGCGATCCGGAATCTGCAAATCAAGATTCATTTGTAGCGGGATTATTGGATTATCCTCATTACACCCGCCCTGAGGTGTATCAGGGTAATCGTGTACCGGAAATATTAATGTCAGGCAATCATGCGCACATCCACCGCTGGCGCTTACAGCAAGCAGTGGGTAGAACATGGTTAAAACGCCCCGATTTATTTGCGTCAAAATTTGCGCAGGGCATGACAGCAGAAGAAGAAAAACTGTTGGAAGAATTTAAACAATCCTGTAAATCCAGGGAGAAAGAGGGAAAAATATTATGAACTTAATCGAGCAATTAGAAGCAGAAGAAATTAAACGCCTGAATAAACAAATACCTGATTTTGCCCCCGGGGATACAGTTATTGTCAATGTTAATGTCGTTGAAGGCGATCGCAAACGGGTACAGGCTTATGAGGGTGTCGTGATAGCCAAGCGCAATCGCGGCCTGAACTCAGCATTCACAGTGCGCAAAATTTCCAGCGGAGAAGGCGTGGAACGAACCTTCCAAACCTACTCTCCTTTAATCGCTGATATCGAAATCAAACGCCGCGGGGCTGTTCGCCGCGCGAAACTTTATTATCTCAGGGATCGTGCAGGCAAGTCTGCGCGGATTCGTGAGAAATTACCCGCTCGCGCTAGTAGCAACAAAAACACGACATCGCCGGAATAAAAATTTTCAAGTAATAACCGCATCTTACCCGGTCACATTGCCGTAACCGGGTAAGCAATAATCTTCTACCAAAACTATCAACCGGGCATCGCTTTGTAATTGACGCTAGAAATCTGCGAAAAACGTGTTTATGCTCTGCCCCCCCCTATTTAAGCAGCTCTAAAACATTCTCCGGCGGTCGGCATAGCTTTGCCTGATTTCCTCGTACCACGATAGGACGCTGCATCAAATCCGGGTTGTCTATCATCGCTTTAATGATCTCATCCTCGGGTGCTGTGGCCAAATGACCGGCTGATGGCTCATCTTTTCTCAAAATATCACGCGCGGATAGATTGAGTTTTCCGATCAATTCCCGTAATTCATCGACCGTTAAGGGTGTTTCATAATAATTCACAGACTCAAATTCCGCACCGCTCTCCTGGAGCAAGGATAACGTCGCTCGGCATTTACTGCAGGTGGGTTTCTGATAAATTACGATCTTGTTACTCATTGGACTGGCACTTTCAAAGCTGTCACAAACACACTGTTTGCGACTCAATTGATTATTTCACACCGCACTCGGCTGAAATCGCTTTATACGCAGACGTTGAACCACTCAAGCCGAATGTATCCACCGTTTCCGTTCCGCGTGCCGAGGCGCCCTTTACCACTAATGAACTACCGCGCTTGATCGCATCGGTGATTTTATTATCGGTTGCTTGATCGGGAGCCCACGCTGAATCATCTTGAGTAAACAACCGGAAATTCTGATTATTCACGATAACAGTTGCGTCACTGCCCGGCTTATAAGGATAACCCGCAATATAGCTGAAAACATTCTTACTTTTTTCTGCAGGACGATGCGTGACCAGAGCAAACACATCGCCACGCTTTGAATAATTCCCTTCCGATTTTTTAGGCTGACTCACCATGTAACAAACCTTGTTGTTATTTTCCATGAACATATAGGCGGTCCAGTCGCCATGTTGCCCAATCAATTTAGGTTCGGCGGCAAGAGCCGCGTTACACAGTGCGAAAACAACGCCAGCCATGATCAATTTTGTACATTTCCGCTTCATTTTGAAAACCCTGAGAAATATTATCGATACGATTCTTTGCGATTGATTCAGAGTCAAGATAAAAGTATCTTCAATCCAAATTCCCAACCATGAGCCAGTGATGATTAACAGCCTTCCATTTTGTAAATATAAAAACCGTTCTTGTTGATCTCATCAATAACATTTTCCGGAGCGCTCTGGCTATGGCAAAAACTGCATTCCCGGCTGGTAACCACCGCATTGCCTTCACCAATCGAACTCAACCATTGTTTTGCATATTCAACGGCTTTCTGGTCATCTTTCACCGCGGTAAACACGTCAAAATGCATGGTATGTCCGTCTTTTGCTTTGACATAAGTATCGTAAACATGAATTTGCATAATAATTTTCCTTGAAAAAAAGTAAGGCACTCAGCACACCGGAACAACGTGCTGTACTGCGAACAAAAAGTACCGCAACTATACCAATTTATCCATTAAACCGCCATGTCAATTACGTCACCATCCCGTTGCTTCAAGCACATGCAAAGACTATTTCCTTCTGGCCACGATCAACCCGTCACGCGTCGGATTAATAAATGCATCGAAATCCGGATCATTGAAAATCAGCCGGTTATGATCCATGATCGCCTTGGTCGAGCCCTGTTCCACGCCCTGAAAATCCTCCAAGGCAACCCGGCCATACCACAACACATTATCCGCGATATAAAGCCCGCCGGGACGTATCCGCTGCTTGGCCATCAACCAGATATCCGGATAGTCACCCTTATCGACATCGTTATAACAAATGTCGAACAACCCTTCAGTTTGCGCAAAAACCTCTTGCGCCAAACCGACATTAAACTCGATGCGTTGCCATAAGCCAGCTGCGGTAAGATATTTTTCCGCACGTTCGCGATTGATCGCATCGGCATCACTGCAAATGACACACCCATCAGCGCCCGCAGCCTTCGCAAACCAATATGCCGAGTACCCATAGCCGCTGCCAAACTCGAATATCCGTTTGGCATTGATCATTTTCGCCTGCATTGCAAGAAAAACACCCGCAAGACGATTCACGATGGGAAAGTTCTTCTGCTGCGCAAACGCTTCCATTTCGGTGAGAACCGGATGATCGGTCGGCGTAACCAGTGTGCGCATGTACGTCTCGATTGCGGGATCGACCGGAATAATCCCGCGAGACTTTCGACGCCCCCGGGGTTGCATATCATTCATGAACTTCCCTTTAACGCTAGTCAATCAAATTCGATTATTTTGTTTGTGGCTGCTCATCGCAAACGCGGTAACCGCCAACAGCAGCACCGGCATTCTGCTAAAAATCAGAAATGCATCGGTCATTCCGGCCAGGACAATATAAGTTACCAAGCCCGCACCGAGTATGCTCAAGCCGCTGCGCTTAAATGCCTGATACCACCCCCAATACAGAAACAGCAAGGCCAGCATGCCAGGAATACCAACGTGCATACCGATCTCAATCCAATCGTTATGATAATGCGAAGTTTTCTGAAATGCCGGTAAGTCCTTATAAAGACCGCCTTTATACGTCTGGATCGCCATCTCGAAATAACGCTCCGGCACACCGGTGCCATAGCCCGTCAGCGGACGCTCGGCAATCGCATGCACACCGACATCCCACATGGCCAAGCGATAACCCAGGCTGGAATTGTAGTGACCTTGTTGCAACGATGCGATATCGCTTTTTGCCAGCAGCAGTCTCTCTTTAAAAACAGGACTGCTATAAGCAAAAATCCCGGCAGCCAGGGACAGCGCGATAAAAATGCCGGCGAATTTCCGGATGTCAATTCTGAAGCGCAAATAGGCTTGCAACACAATGGCGATCAGCGTCGCCAGCAGAAGAATTCTGCCGGATTGATGAAATTGAATAAAAATTAACGCCAGCGCGGCTATCCATAACGCCCCTCCGGTCACTGCCGAGCGGCTCACGCACGCAAGTCCGACAGCGACAATCGCACCCGCGCCAAGCATCGCGGAAAAACTTAGATAGGACATCTTCAGCAGCGCAATGCCCTGCTCCCCTGTCGCTAACCACTGATAAATACCTAACCCCAAAACCGTCAGATAACCGGCCACCAATCCGCCGATGACCCACGGCATGCGCGCTTTATTCAGCAGCGAATACAGCGGGATCAGAATCAGCAAAATAAAGTACTTCAGCCATTTCATCCGTCCGTTATCCGGCAATTCACCCCATGACAATCCGATCAGCAACAGTGCGCACAACAGCACAATCGCTTGCACCAAAGGCAGTTTGAGCACCTGATACAAGCGGCGCAGACCGCCGTCTATCAGCCACGCGATGACCAGCAACGAAAAAGCATAAATATTCAGCTCGCCGCGCCAGAACGCAATGCAAACAAAAACCAGCGCAAACCGGATGAATAATTCCTGCCATGATGGGAATGTGCGCATAAAATCAATCAATATTTTTTGTATACGGCTGCGAAGTTTGCATCGACTCCGGCAACGCGGTTATTTGGTATTTTGCTTGCCGTCGGCGTCTTGTTTGAGCGCCGCCCGGATCGGCATTTTGTGCCGCGCATCCGGCAGCGGTTGCACAAATTCCGGCTGATCCTCCGGCCACTCGCGCAGTTCCACATGACGCATGCGCGCCAACAGTTTTAATAAAAACTGCAATCCCGCAGACACACCCGGCAGAATCCAGACAGCGGTAATACACTTGTCTTTCCGTAACCAGCCGCGCACCATCAATTGCATGATCTTTCGCAAGCCGGCCGGGCCGTTACGCATCTGCAAGCACGATAACTTCGGTAGCGGCGCCGGTGTCAGCCAGTGTAAGCGTCCGCCTTGCCGCATCACTTGTTCCAACGATTCAGCCAATTGCGCCGGCAAACCGGACAACGTGCAATCGCCCGAAACAACCAACACATTTTGCCGCGCCAGCGGATAACGCGAAAGATACAACGAGCGGTTGCGCCGCACCAATTCCCGGTATGATTTTCCACGTCCGAACGACGCGCCGGTTTCATGACGAATCGCCGCATCGGGATGCACCCCCATGCGCCAGCCTTGTTGAATCACCCGGCGCCCCAGATCGGTATCTTCATAATAGCCCCGGCCAAACAGCTCATCAAAACCTGCCAGCGCTTGAAAAACAGCGCGACGGATCAGAAACGCGTAACCCCTGAAGCGATAAGTCGCAATATACCCGCCGGGTTGTCGCACATAACGGCCGGCTTGCGATTCCGGAATATCGCCTTCCGTCGGACTAATGATCGCCAGCTTGGGATCAGCAGCCAAAGCGCCGCACAGTAACGGTAAGAAATTGTCCGCTATTTCGATATCGGAATTCAGCACCAGTACCCAATCGGCGTGCGATCGCGCCACCGCTTCGTTGACCGATTGGCCATATCCCTGGTTCTGCGGCGCATGGAAAATATGCAACTGCGGATAAGACAAACTGTCGAGCAGCATGCGGGTTTCGACACCCGATGCATCGTCCTGGATATGGATGGTTCTGATCGATGAACCTAAATAGGCTACGACGGAATCAATACAACGTTTGGTCAATTCCGGCGCGTTATAGACAGGGATTACGACATCAATTATCGGGGCAGCAGTTTCACTCGTCATGTTCCGCCTAAGAAATTTTAATGCATCACACCCGGCCAAAAATCAAATAGCTTTCGCCCCAATTTTTTGACGGTCTTTGTTTCACTTCGAGGCCGGCCTGTTTCATGATGACAATGGCTTTTTCCTGTTCGGAATCCGTGCCAAGCTCTATGATCACGGATTTCAGCGCCGGGTTTGCCAAAACCGCGGACGCCCCTTGCAAAATGGGAATTTCGATGCCATCGACATCGATTTTCATGTAATTCGGCACCGGAAATCCCCATTGGCTACACAGATCGTCCAGCGTCACACCGAACATCCCTTGGATATGCGTTGCCGGCATTTTCATATTCTCCAGGTCTTCTTGCCCAAACTGCGAGCGGTTTCCGCCGGGTATAAACTTAGGAATATACAATTTAGAAAATTCGCTACGCCCTGATACCGCCACACAGTAAGACAGAATATTTTTCCCCAGGTTATTCAGGTAAATATTCTTATTGAGCGCATAGTAATTATTACTTTGCGGCTCAAAAGCAAACACTTGCACCTTATCGCCGTATTTCTTGGCCGGATATAACGAATATTGACCGATATTAGCGCCGATATCGAAATAGCACGAACCCGGTTCAAAGCTATCCAGCCAGTCAAGGGTATCCGGTTCTTTTTTTGAATAGGTTCGAGCGCGGTTGAGTGTGCGCAAGTGATCGACAGAAATTAAAATTCGCTGCCCTCTGACCAGCACACCGGTGTAGCCACCCTTCAATTTGTAGGCAGCTACAACCAATTCGTTGAATATGTCTTTTAGCCGCATTCACCCACCTCATGGCTTATCGGTAAACCTGCCCTTTACCCGGCTATCTGACGGTGTAATTCAACTCGCTAACTGTTCAAGCAAAGAAACATAACGAGGCAGCACATCGGCATCGGGATAATCCAGCATTTCTTTTAAAAAACGCTGTCGATGTTCTTCGATATAGAAAGAATCGCAGCCGTTGTTGAGAAAATGATTGATTTTCTCGTACACATCGTCGCGGCATCTCAGTTCGGTTTCCGGCATATAATACGCCACCGCCGAACGCGCCGCGATTAAATAATCGGCGGCCAATACCGGTTTTTTTGCCCGCACGGCTTCAAACACCACGGAAGTCGCCAGATCGATGATGACATCGGCCCAGTTCATCAGATGAACCGAATGCGCATCGTCACCGGCGACACGCACATTGGGCAGTTTTTTGATCGAACTGTCCGTGGTCAGCGACTGCTTCCAGCCGCTGCGGGTATGCGGTTTGATGACCAATTCCACACCGGGAAACCCGGCGATCATATGAACCACTTCGCCCACTTCTTCCCAGAACGTCGTGAAGTTGGCTTTTCTCAGAAACATGACAATTTTCAACCGGCTGTCCGAATGCGTCAGCGGTGAAAGCGGCATCAATCCGGCGAGTATTTTCAGCCACTCTTCGCAATAACGCGGCGAACCCAACACCGCCAGTTGGCTTTCACTCATAAAAGGACGGAAACGCACCGCGCATAATTCATTGGGCACCACCACCTTATCGAACATCGTCGCCGCCGAAAATGTGACATCGGGTTCAACGCGCCGCTCGCCGCGGCGGATCAATTGGCTGTAATGCGGACTATCGCCGTGCGGCAGCGAAACCGTACCCAGCCCCCTTGCTTTCGCCATCGCAATGACAACCTCGACCCACTCCACGCAAATTACCGAATTGCGTTCGATCCAATCGAATGCCACAACACCCTTACCGGTATCGCCGAAACAACGGTTCAACAGGAATCCGGCGGTATGCCGCCACAACGGTTCACGCCGTTTTTCATCAAAGCGCTCAGCCACTTTTTCCACCAACTTGCCGATCGCTGTAATGCGCCGCACATTACGCGTCAACATCAACATCTGTAAACGCCATTTAATATACACGGTCAGCGGAAACAGCTCTTTCATATGCGCCACGCGCACACCCGGCAGTTGACCCAGGTATTTAACGCGGAAATCACGGCGGAATTGGGTGGAACCGATCAGCACCACATCGCACTGATGACCCGATCCAATCCATTTGTAGATAACCGGTGTAACATGATCGATGTCGTTATAGTGGCGAAGAAAAAAAAGCGCTTTCATAGCGGCGATGCAACGGTAACGTTATTCAGGATTCGCAGCATTTCAGGTATTTTCCCAGTTTAAACAGCAGATTCTGCAAATGCGCGCCATTTTACTCTGGCAACCCTGCAATTACCAGTAACGCATCCATACCGGCTTTATAATAATCGCTGTGAAACAACACATGCGTTAAATTTAGCAATACATATTGCCCAGAATAGAGGAAAAACCGGATAATCAGCGCATTGCCTTCGGCGGCAACTTTTTTGTACTCAACCATTAATTCATCACACGACATTTTCATGAAAACAATCGCTGTCATACCGGCCCGCATGGGCTCATCGCGCTTCCCAGGCAAACCCATCGCAAAAATCCTCGGACGCCCGATGATTGAACATATTTACAAACGCGTGGCGATGAGCAAATCGCTTGATGCCACTTACATCGCCACCTGCGACGAGGAAATCCGCCAAGTCGCGGAAGGTTTCGGCGCGCAAGTCATCATGACATCCGATATACACGAACGCGCCAGCGATCGCGTCGCGGAAGCGGTTGTCTACCTGGATGCCGATCTGATCGTCATGGTGCAAGGCGATGAACCGATGACACACCCCGATATGATCGATACCGCCGTAGCGCCTTTCAAAGATGATCCGAAACTGGGTTGCGTCAACCTGGTGCGCAAAATTGACCATGAAGCCGATTACCTCGACGCCAATACCATCAAAGTCGTCATGAATCAGCACAATGACGCGCTGTATATGTCGCGCCGCCCGATTCCGACAATCGCCAAAACTGGTTTCGCCAATACAGCCGCTTACAAGCAAGTCTGCATCATTCCTTTCCGCCGCAGCACCTTGTATCAATACACACATTTGACACCGACACCGCTGGAACAGCTAGAATCCATCGACATGCTGCGGCTGCTTGAGCACGGCATGCAAGTCAAGATGGTACCTACCGAATACAATACCCAGGCGGTGGATACCCCGGAGGATCTGGCGCGCGTCGAGAAACTGATGGCAGCAGATCCGCTGCTGTCCCAATATTAGGAACGATCATGTCATTAAAATCAAGATTGAACCGGTCCGAATTGACCATCGGTTCATGGGTCACGCTGGGGCATCCATCGATTGCCGAAATCATGGCATCCGCCGGATTCGACTGGTTGGTGCTGGATATGGAGCACAGCGTGCTGGAACTCGGCGAAGTGCAAATGATCATCCAAGTGCTGGATGCCAAGCAATGCCCGGCTATCGTGCGCCTCACGTCGAATCATCCCGATCAGATCAAGCGCGTCATGGACGCCGGCGCAACCGGCATCATGGTGCCGATGATCAAATCCGCCGCCGACGCTAAAGCAGCCGTGGATGGTGTGTATTATCCGCCGCGCGGGCAACGCGGCGTCGGTCTGGCGCGCGCGCAAGGTTACGGCGCAAGTTTCCAGGCTTACCGCCAGTGGCTGGAAGAAAATGCCGTGATTGTCGTCATGATCGAACATGTCGACGCAGTCAAAGCCATCGATGAGATTCTGGCTGTTCCCGGCATCGATGCCTATATCATCGGTCCGTACGATTTATCCGGCTCGATGGGACGCCCCGGCGATCTCAATCATCCGGACGTGCAAGCGGCCATCGCGCAAGTGCTGGAAGCCGGCCGCCGCGCCGGTAAACCGGGTGGTATTCATGTCATCGAACCCGATCCTCAGGCGTTACAGCAACGCATCGCAGCCGGTTTCAACTTCCTCGGCTACGCGCTGGATATCCGTATTCTCGATTCGATTTGCCGCACCCATTTACAAAGCATTCGCGCAACATTGAAAACATCATGAACTCATTGGTCATTTCCACTTCGTCGTTCGATACCGGCAACAATCCGGTCATCCAGCGCTTGTTGCAACAAGGTTTTCAGGTCATCACCAATCCGCATAAGCGTAAACTCACCGAAGATGAAATCATCGAATTGCTGAACGGCGGCGCCACCGGCTTGATCGCCGGGATCGAGCCGCTGACCGCGCGAGTATTCCAGGCATCGCCGAATCTGAAAGTCATTTCACGCTGTGGCGCTGGAATGGATAGCGTCGATCTGGCGGCAGCGAAAAATCACGGCATTCAAGTGCTGAACACACCGGAAGCACCAGCGCAGGCCGTGGCGGAGCTGACGCTCGGTTACATCCTGAGCTTATTGCGGCAAATCAACACAATTGATCACGCAGTGCGCAATGGCGAATGGCCGCGCACGCAAGGCCGCTTGTTCGCGGCCCAAACCGTCGGCGTCATCGGCCTGGGACACATCGGCCGCCGCGTTGCGCGCTTATGCCAGGCGTTTGAAGCCACGGTGATCGCGCACGATCCGTTCGCCACGCAGGTACCGGATGGCGTGACGTTAGTATCGCTGGAACAATTACTGGCAACCGCCGATATCATCACGCTGCACACGCCTTACAGCGCGGCTATGCATCATCTGCTTGATGCCAAAGCATTTGCGGCGATGAAACCCGAGGTCATCGTCATCAACGCCGCACGTGGCGGATTGGTCGATGAAAGCGCGCTGCTGGCCGCATTGCAGTCCGGCAAAGTCAGCGCCGCGGCATTGGATGTTTTTGAGCAGGAACCGTATCACGGCCCGCTCATCGAAAACGGCAACGTCATTCTGACTTCGCATGTCGGATCGCTGGCGCGCGAATCGCGCCAGCGCATGGAAATCGAAGCGGCGGAAAATCTGCTGCAGGGTTTGATCAAAGCCGGTCTCGTCAATAACGGATAGCATTATGGTGAATGAACAGGTTGTGGTATTTGGCGCCAGCGGTTTTTTGGGCAGCCATGTCGCGGACGCATTATCCGCTGCGGGCTACCGGGTGCGGTTATTTGACCGCAGCCCGTCGCCGTTTCTGAAAAGTAACCAGGAAATGATCATCGGCGACATCATGAATCTCGATCAAGTCATCGAGGCCGCCAAGGGAACTTCGATCGTGTATAACTTCGCCGCGATCGCCGACATCGACGAAGCCAACGACAAGCCCATTCCCACCGCCACCATCAATGTGCTGGGTAATATGCACGCATTGGAAGCCGCTCGCATCGCCGGTGCGCGCCGTTTTGTCTTTGCCAGCAGCATTTATGTCTATTCCGAATCCGGCTCGTTCTATCGCGCCAGTAAGCAGGCGGCGGAACGCTTCACGGAAACCTATCACGAGCGCTACGGCCTGGATTACAGCATTCTGCGCTACGGTTCGCTGTACGGCCGCCGCGCCGACAAACGCAACGGCATCTATCGCATGCTGCACGAAGCGGTCGCGCATCATTCCATCACCTACAAAGGTAGCGGCGACGCGATGCGCGAATATATCCACGTGGAAGACGCGGCGCGTATGAGCGTGCAAATTTTGGCACCCGAATTCGCCAACCGGCACATGATCCTGACCGGCCAGGAAAGATTACGCATCAAGGATGTCATGACCATGATCTCGGAAATCCTGCCGTGGCCGGTGGAATTGCATTTCGACGAAGCCAACGCGGTGCATCACTACGAAATTACGCCGTATGCGTTTCAACCGCGCGTTGGCCGCAAGCTGGTGCTCAATGAACATGTCGATCTGGGGCAAGGCATTCTCGATTGCCTGCGCGAAATCCACCAGGACTTACACCACGGCGACGAAAACGACGACGCCACGCCGTCCACATCCGACAATCGCGCTTAGCCATGAAAAAACTTAACTGGCAAGCGATCATTTTCGACTTCGACGGCGTCGTGGTCGAATCCGGCAAAATCAAAACGCAGGCGTTTGCCGAACTGTACCGTGCTTATGGCGACGACATTGTCGCCAAAGTGGTGCAATTCCACACGCAAAACGGCGGCATGTCGCGCTACCGCAAATTCCGGCATTTTCAGGAACATTTTCTCAACCAGCCGCCGCTAACGGAAGCGGAAGAACAGCAACTGGACATCCGCTTTTCCGAACTGGTCGTTGAAGCCGTTATCGCCGCCGAAGCCGTACCCGGCGCGATCGAACTGATCCGCCAACAATCCCAAAAAATTCCATTATTTGTCGCCTCCGGCACACCGGAGGTCGAGCTCAAAGTCATCGTCGAACGCCGCGGCCTCACGCCCTACTTTACTGATGTACGCGGTGCTCCGGCGCTGAAGAAAACCATCATCGCGGAAATTCTGGCAGTACATAGACTGAAACCCGAGTCGGTGTTGATGATCGGCGACGCAATGGCGGATTTGGAAGGCGCGCAAGCCAATAACACCGCTTTTCTGGGCCGCGTCTTTCCCGGCGATCCGAATCCGTTCCCGGCGCACATCGAAACCGTGCCGGATCTGCGCAGCCTGGTGCAATAACGCCCGCATGCCGCTGCAACGCAAGGTTTACCACGATATCGAATCGTTAAGCCAAGGCTTCGCCGAATTTGCCGCTGCCGCACTACGCGACACCTTAAGCCGCAAACCCCAAGCCACCCTCGTCGTCCCCGGCGGCAACACCCCGCGCCATTACCTGCCCGCGTTGGCAAAATGTAAGCTGCCTTGGGATCGGATTACTGTCACGTTATCCGATGAGCGCTGGGTCGATACCAGCGACGATCAATCGAATGAAAAATTGATTAAACAGCACTTGCTGTCACACCTCCCGGCCAATACCCCGTTCGTTGGCTTAAAAACCGCACACGACAATCCGTTCGACGCTGTCGAAACCCTCCATCAACGCCTGGATTCTCTGCCGCTACCGGTCAGCCTGACAGTGTTGGGCTTAGGCGAAGACGGTCACATCGCCTCGCTGTTTCCCGGCATGAACCCGGATTTGTTACCGGCGCATCACTACATCGCCGTCGCCCCGCCCATCGCGCCATCGCTGCGCATGAGTCTTTCGCTGGAAATGCTGGCAAGCAGTGAACAGATTGTGCTGGTGGTGACGGGCGAGAAGAAGCTGAGATTGCTGGACCGGATCAGCCAGAAACCTGATGCAGGATTGCCGATTGTTTGGTTAATGCAACATACGCGGTTACAGGTTGCGGTTTTTGAAACTGACAAAGATTAGAAAGGAAAATGACATTTAGTTATCATTTCCGAACCAGCACGGTAGGATGAGTCGATGTAAAGAGAAGCGCATCAATCGAGACATGGTTCATATCTTCTATTAGGTATTTCGTTATGGCTTCTAGCGTGAAGTTTTTCGGCAAGCAAAATCTCCATAACCACAAGATTCAAGAGATTTTAATAGACTCAAGACTGACAGGCGGTGTTTACTAACTTGAGTCTATTAATATTCACTAATGCGCTTAAACTCTTGTTTTCTCAAATTTTCGATGGCGTAATGTAAAACCTAATAATCCTAATCCTGCCAACAGCATCAAGTAGGACTCTGATTCTGGAATAGGCGATACGACAGCATCGACTACAGCATCAAAAACGGCACTGTGTCCACTGTCATTATTTAAAACACTGCTATAAAACCATAAATTTCTCGAATCTAGTACTAACTTACCCGTTGGTGAGGGATCTAACCAAGAAATACCAATAAAATGATCATAAGCCGCAGTTCCATCAAATTCTGGGAAACCTGGTGTAGTATAAGCTGTTGGAATTCCAGGTGTTCCACTCATGAGCCAGTCTTGAGAGGTAGATAAGTCACCGGTGTAATGAATTACGGGAGCCTGCAAAGTACCAGCCCACCATGTCCATGTGATTGGGACATTTCCATAACCACCACCAGATAACAAGCCTGTGACACTTAAAAGGTTGTCAAAATTACTATCAAAAGTTAGGTCGCCACTGAATGTTGCACCCGAAGCAAAAGTTTCATCAAGGTGCCAAGTATTGCTTGCCGCAACTACCGGAGCAGAGAAAATTCCTACGGATATTAAAAATGCAGGTAATACGTTAATTCTTAGTTTTTTTCTTTTCATGGCACATTCTCCTCACTCGTATTTAAATACCCTATCATTCCACCCAAATTATATAGCACAATGTAAGCCGCAGACAAATAGCAACAAAGAGAAGTAGAAGCGTAAAAAATCTTCTCTGTTCAGCAATAAGGAGAAGTAAAAATCAAGTTAATACTTACCAGAGTTCGGGCATGCCCTTCGCGCCGGTCGGCGGCGCACCCCATGAGGAAAAACAGCAAGCAAACACCTAATTAACGTTATCAATGAGCAATGCGATACTGCTGGCAAGTGCGCCGCCGTGTACCAATCGTTTTAATGAATGCAAATTTTCC
The DNA here is from genome assembly GCA_015709615.1 of Gammaproteobacteria bacterium. NCBI lineage: Bacteria > Pseudomonadati > Pseudomonadota > Gammaproteobacteria > Gammaproteobacteria bacterium. The sequence goes on from CP054179.1 coordinate 1,289,585, forward strand.
GGGATATGCTCTGCCGCTTTAGTCTGTTTAATGACTGAATGGAGAAATCAGAATTCAGATACGCTTAAAGTTAGAAACATTCGTTAAGCCGAAGCCGGTCAGAATTCACCTCTCCGGCACAGCCCTTGGCCGCCGGTTACTATCAATCGCCACATACGTCAACACCGCCTCGGTCACTTTGATGCAAACTTCCTCGCCACCTTCACGCACGCCGCGCTGGGCGTAGACCGAGACATCGACGGTGATCGAGGTGCGGCCTACTTTGACGATGTCGGCGTAAAAGCTGACCAAATCGCCAACCAATACCGGTTGTTTGAAGACAAACGAGTTGACCGCCACAGTGGCAACCCGTCCGCGCGCGCGGCGGATGGCCGGGATGCTGCCAGCCATGTCGACTTGGGACATGATCCAGCCGCCGAAAATATCGCCGGCGTAATTAGTATTCGCGGGCATCGGCACGGTGCGCAATACCGGCTGCCCATCCGGTAATGAAACACGTAATGAAGGATCGTCAGGAATCATGATGGTGTCCGCTCATGTGAGTTTTATCGAGAGATATGCGCACGTGTCTGCACGCTGCTAGGGAAGGAAGGATTATATGAGACTAAGCGTGATGAGACGTAATAAAGTGTGATGTGTAAGTAATTGATTTAATGAAATGTGAAAAAATGATGAAAGGCCGGATTAAATGAGATTTGCGGATAAAAATACTTGTTTGAGGTCGATCAAATAGGCTTTTTCTTGCTTATGTACGCACGAGTTGCGCGAAGTTCGTCATCATCAAGATCAGCCAGACTGGTTTTAGAAAATCGGCGCTGAATATAATCACCATAACAAAATTCATCGCCAAGTTCCTTGCATCTAGCCTTTATAAAACGAATAGCGCTGGGCCTAAAAGTTGGGTCTTTTTTTGGAGCAGATTTCATGCTTTGTATAATGGCTTTTTGTGTGTTCAGCCATTTTACTGCTTTCTCAAATAAGTCTTGATGCAGTTCATGATAACTATTAACTTTAAAGCGTTTTTTAAACTTCCCCCACGCTGCCGGATAGGTCAATTCGGTCTTTTTGACTGAATTATGAGAATCTATCCAAGCTTTTAGCCGCGTCTGAATCTCCGCTTTTTGTTGGGCATTAATTGCGCCCTCACCGGTCTTTACAACGACCTTCTTCTGGATAATTGGATTAATATTCAAATCTCTTCCAGCCGTCATATTACCGTTGCCGTTAACGGAAATTGATGATGGCTGAGTATCTTCCTGTTCGTTATTTGCACTCTTGATAATGTCAATAATCTTCTTTTTATGGTCTTCACGATCAGTCATTTTTTATATCCCTTTTTATAAACAAGTGTGACAACTTAAAAACCGAAGTTGTCACACTTGAAGTTGTCACACATGATCTGTGACAACTTCAGTTTATATGATTGTTTTTAAATACATTTAAGATATATATTTAAAATATTAAAAATATTTGAAGTTGTCACACATAAAAGCTGATTATTGCAGTTCTTTATGCCACCAAACGGATCAATTTGACCACCTTTTCACCCGCATTTCCGGGTTCTGTAATCAAGTCGTAGGCAGCCACAATCAACTCGGCTTTTTTATTTGCGGGCAGTTTTTTTTGAATGGCTTCAAGTCCTTCTTCAACAGCTTCAATGGCAAGCTGTAGCCGGTCTTTGTCGTCAATAGACGTGATTTTCTTATGTTCTCGCTTGCCAGTGAGGATATAAAGGATGTCTGCGCCAAGCTTATGAAATGACGATAAAACTTCCGCGTTTGCAGTTGCCACACCTTTTTCCCAATCAATAATTGAGCGACGAGAAGCGCCTAACGATTCAGCGAGTTCTGTTTGCGATATCCCTAGAAGCTTACGTTCTTCTTTGAATCGCTCCCCAATTTGTTCCTTTATCTGCACAAATACCCCTTGACAAGTGCAGAATTCTGCACAATAATGAACTCATCGTAACTTATATCAAATGGAATTGTATGACAAATAACCTTGTATCACTAGAAGAAGCGAAATCCCGCTTCAAGCGTGTCGGACGGACAGTTCCGCAATTCGCAAACGAAATCGGTGTACACCCTGAAACGGTGCGTAAAGTTTTGCGTGGAGATTTAAAAGGCAATCGTGGCGATGCGCACAAAGTGGCTGTCGCGTTGGGAATCAAGGATGGCTTGATCATCCCTGATGATGTTTTGCCATCCGAAGCCTTGCGCAGGGGATGATTTGATTATGAGTAATCAGAACGGAAAGCACATGCTTCCCTGGCCGTTGATTGATTTCGATTTGCGTGACCAGGATGTTGATTGTCTTTTTGAAGTGCTGATAGGTCTTGGCAATGTAACGCTTGGGCGCGTTGTGGCGGAAGCCATCACGCAGGCGCTGGTGCGTCAAGCCGTGCGCGTAAAAGGAAACAGGTGTGTATTTAAAGATGATGCGTTTATAACCGGGGCGCGGCTTTATGCAATATCCATGACCAAGAAAATCCTTCGAGACGCCGAAAATGATTTTCTATTGCCACTGTGCGATTTGGATATCAAGAGCGACTCGATCTACGAGGAATTATACCTGTCCGGAAAACGCTACCTGACAAAGGATGCCGCATGAAAAGCCAAGACAGAATCGACTCAGTAATGATTGCGGCGGCTTGTGGTGTCGATGAAAGGACGGTGCGTAATCGCTGGAAAAAATACCCGTCATGGCCGGCAGGAATTCGCGTCGGCACCGGCGGAAAGCTTGTCTGGATCGTCTCGGAACTGCCGGAGTATATCGAGAGAAAAGGCCAAAAAATCATGGTACAACAACTGGTTGAGGAATTTTTAGTAAGACAGCGAGCCATGTCAGCCATTTCCGCTGAACCCATCCAAGCGGGTACGCCCTTGCCCGTTGATGACTGCGCGGCCACGCAGTCGGGTGGGTTCAGCGGAACTGCGTTGCCATGCAGTCTCCCTCCGGGCGTTAACGAGAAACGCCCTTCATCCGGCTCCGCAGTTTCTTCCTTTTCTGCGGATGCCGGGTCTTTTTCAGAGGGAAAACAAGAAATTCAAGTCGGAATGATCATGCAAACAGTACAGGACGACAACCGCGAAGCGCGCATAGCTGAAGCCGCGCTCCGGTTGCGAATTATCGAACCGATATTGAAACTACCCGCAAGATTTACGGGGAGACGCGCATTTATAGAGGGAATAGCTAAACAAAACGATACCTCGGCAGCCACCATCTACAGATGGGTCGAGCGTTATCAGAACGGCGGTCTGGTAGCGCTGGTAGACAAACACCGCGCCGATCTAGGCCAAGCGCGCGTGCTGGTTTCGGAGCAATTCGAGCGCGTCATGACCGGCTTGCGCATTCCGCGCGAGCAGATCATCACCCTAGCCGAGGAGCTGATGCAAATGGTACGTGCCCTGTGGGCGGCAGGCGGCACATCGCCCAAGCAAATCTGGGGGCAAGCTATCGCAAAGCTGGGCTTAAAAATGATCGAAGCCGGAATCGATGAGACTTCCGCGCGCGCCATTGGCAAAATCAAATTTCCTAAGCGGTTCGTTGAGGCCGAAAAAGATTTCAGGCTGCTCGGAATTGCGGAGCGTGACGGCAAATCAGTTTACGATAATCACCTCCCCGCCGTCGCCCGCACCCGCGATGGATTTAAACCCGGTGACCTGGTGTTTGGCGACGTCTCGCCGCTCGACATTCCAACCTTGCGCCCGGACGGATCGATTGCCTACGCGCGCATGATCTGCTGGATGGACGCCGCAATCAATTGGATGTTCACCACATTATATCTATGCCCACCTGGAACCGGCGTGCGGCAAGAGCACGTAGCCTTATCGTTTACCAACCTGTGCGAATCCTCCCCGTTCGGCATGGCCATGCGGTTATATCTGGATAACGGCTCGGAATATCAATGGGAAGAAATGCTCAATGCCTGGACTGAGCTGGCTTATTTGTCCGGAAATACAACACGTGTAGAAATCGCGGCCACGCTGCCGCCATCCGGCAAAATCGTGCGCTCAATTCCTTTCAGACCGCGCGGCAAACTGATCGAAGGCGCATTCGGCAACCTGCGCCACCTGTTTGGCTGGCACCCCGCCTTCCAGGGCGGCAACCGCATGACCAAGCGCAGCGCGAACCTGGGTGAAGCCATTAAGCCAATCCCATTTGATGAATTGCAAGCTTTCGTCGCAGCCGCCATGGCCGACTACCACGCCACCCCGCAAAGCGGGCACTTAAACGGCAAATCCCCGCAAGAAGCGCTGGACATGCACCTGAACAACGGCTGGAAACCGGTGCGCGTCGACCGCGAAGTGCTCCTGCTCGCATTCTCGGAGCAAGAAAAACGCCAAGTGCGCGCAGGCATCATCAACTATGCCGGGCGCGAATGGTACGCGGATTTCCTGGTGGGGCTGGATAAAAAAGTCGACGTGCGTTACCCCAAACACGACCCGCAATGCCTGTTTGTGTTCGATGACGGCCGCTTTTTGGGGGCTGCGCTACCGAATCACAAATATGGCCTGCTCGATAACGCCGGAGCGGTCGAAGCGGGTCGCCGCCGTGGCGTGCTCAACAAAGTAATTGAAAACATGGCAGGCCAAGTGCAAACGATTGATGTCATGGACGTCATCGGATCGCGCGGGCAACTGATGGGCGTTGAACAAACCGTCGAGCGAGCGCAGGCAGAGGCCACGCATGTCGAGCTGTCGGACGAAGCCAAGGCGCTGATCGCAGCCAAGAAAAAGGCACTGGAACAAAGAGCCGAGGCGGCATTGATCGAAGCGGCCAATAAAACGGATCACACCAAAATCAAACGCTGGAACGTGGATGAGGATCCGGAAGACGCGATATGGAGAGCTAAGTATGGCTAGGAACATGAGCTTTGGATTAACCAGGTGCGCTTTTCTGGAAAAAACAAAAACAGTGACGCGACGCTTAGGGTGGGCGCACCTGAAACCAGGAACGGTTTTATGCGGTGTTGAGAAATCTATGGGGTTGCGAAAAGGCCAAAAAGTAACGCGGCTCGGAATGATTAGGGTTGTGAACGTAAGAGCAGAACCGCTGAATGTGATCACAAAAGAGGATTGCATCCTGGAGGGATTCCCTGAGTTTTTACCGCAGGACTTCGTTCGGATGTTTTGTTTTTACAATAAATGCAAGCAGGACCAGTTAGTAAACAGAATCGAATTTGAATATCTGTAAATAAGGGGCTTAAAAATGGGCATCGACATACAAAAAACCAAACCAGTACGCGAAGCGCTGCAACTCGCGCAACTGCTGATCGAAACAGACGGCGCGGCAGTCGGTGAAATCGTCGGCGAAACCGGCACCGGCAAAACGCAAGCCGCGCACGCGGTACTGAATGAATTCGACGGCGTGCGCATCTGCTGCCACGAAGGCATGACACGCTATCAACTGGTGGCGCGAATCACAGCCGGACTGGAAATAGAAGGCCCGTCGACACGCTGGCTAGAACTGCTCGAAAAATACCCGCAACAAGGGGCAAAAAAACCGGTGGTAATCGTCGACGAAGCCAACAAGCTCAAATGGCAAGCACTCGAAGTGCTGCGCTACATCGCCGACGAATGCGGCTTTGCCGTCCTGCTGGTCGGTACCGAACTGTATGAACGGCAATTCGCCAACGCGCGCACCAAACCGCTGCTGCTGCAACTCGGCCGCCGCATCGGTGCCAAGCGCGTACGCATGGGCCACCTGGATCGCGCCGACTGCGCCCGTTTCCTGCTCTCGCCAAAGTTTGGCGAAGTGGACAAGGAAATCGCCACCCGGTTTTGGACCGGATGCAGAAAAGGCAACTGGGGCGAAGCCGTGGAACTCGCCGGTGAATGCCTGCGGTTGGCGCAACTCAACAACAGCCAGGCGCTCACGATGGGCATCCTGGATGCCGCGCTCAACTGGTTTGCAAATCGCCGCGATGCCGCATGAATCTCACATTAAGCGAAATATCGGCGGTCTTGGGGGTATCCAAGCCCACCGCGTCGGCCTTGAAAAACGGCAAATATCCGGCGGCGGAAACGGTGGAACGGTACGAAGCACTGTTAAAAGTAGTTGAAAGAGCGGTCAGTGAAAACAACGGAGCAGCCGGCCACGACAGCATCTGCGCAGCCTGCCCGAGGGATGACTGCACCGGCTGCCGATTGGCTGAACTGATCGATTGAGAATGGATTGAAGAATGGTCACGAAAGAAGGATTTAACGATAAAAACGAGCATTGCTGGAAATTGGTGGCGGCTTGTTACCCAGCTTTGCAAATTTCTGTTTTAGCGACGGACTCGGGTTTGCTAATTGCCGGATGCCTGATTTCTTGGGGCGATCTGGAAATAGCCAAACGCGAAGCGCAAAAGAATTTGCCATTTTAATCAAAGGAGAAACGATGCATACCACGGAAACCAAAGCTACACCGGAAGGCTACATGCGTAACGCCCAAGGCCACCTGGTGCCGGTAGACATGATTAACGATATCGACATCGCCCGCGACGATCTGGTGCGCGAAATCATCGCCAAAAGCCAGAAATTGCGAGAACAGATGTCCGTATTCAAGCGCGATGTCATGGCTGACCTGTCCGCATTCGTAGACCTGTCGGCGGAAAAATACGGCGTCAATATGGGCGGTAAAAAGGGTAATACGACCTTCTCCAGCTTTGACGGCCGCTACAAAATCAGAATCGACGTATCCGAATGCATCACATTCGATGAGCGCTTGCAGATCGCCAAGAAGCTGGTGGATGAATGTATCCATAAATGGGCGGAAGGCAGCGGCGCTGAAATCCGTGCCCTGGTAGAGCACGCATTTCAGACCGACAAAGAAGGCAAGATTTCCGTAGGCCGCGTGCTCGGTCTGACACGGCTAAAAATTGACGACGAACAATGGAAATCCGCAATGAAAGCCGTGCAAGACTCGATGCAAGTCGCTGGTACTACAACGTACATGCGCATTTACCGGCGCATCGGTAACGGCGAAAAATTTGAACAGCTATCGCTCGATTTTTCCAAGTTATAACCAACACATAAGGGCAAAAAACGCCTGGCCGGGCGTGAAACGCAACCATAAGGAGCAAGCAAATGGCAGCAAGCAATCAAGCAGCATTGGATCAGGAAGTTAATCAGGCGGCGGCGCCGGCACCAGCGGTTAACTATCAAATGATCGATAAGAAAGGCGACACCTACCCCGTCGATGATGATATCGCGGCAATTATCCACGAAGGTTTATGGCGGATAACGCACGATCAAGAGCTGAAAGATTTTATCAAAGCCGCAAACAAGGAAATAACAAAACGGCACGGATATGACATGGACATCATCGGAAACCTGGGCAACATTTACATCAGTAAAACGAAGGGTGCTTACATAAACAATATAGAGCGGTTAAAAGTCGTGCTCGGAAAAAGCTTTGCAACCCTGGTCACGGATGAGGAAATCGCCACCAACGACCTGATCGAAATCGCCTGCGACGCGGACAATCCGCTCTCACCGGAGGTGCGCGGCTGCATCACGATAAAAGACATCGTGAATATCAGTTGGCATCCACATATGGGCTAAAACTCACACCCGCCATCAGGCGGGTTTTTAAACGAGATTACGGACATGGAACCAAAAAGAAGAAAAACCGATGAAACCGCCAGCGCGATCAACCGGCACGTGTTAACCGGTCTCGCGCACATGGCCAGCCAGCAGCTCGGCTGGGATGACGACATGCGGCGGCAAATGCAGCATGACAAAACCGGCAAGGGGTCGCTACGCGACATGACGGACAATGAACTGCTCGACTGGTGCTGGCACCTCAAGCGCCTCGGAGCGCAAATCGGCATCCCGCACCCGCCGCGCAAAGGCGGCAAACGCTGGGACAGACCATCCACCCGGCAACTGGGTGAAATAGAACAACTGGCGCTGCAAATGGGGTGGACGTATGGATTGGATGACGAACGCCTGACCAAATTCATACAACACACCGCCACGGTCGACAACGTGCGCTTCCTGATGCAATGGCAAGCGACCAATGTCATCACCGGCCTGCGCCGCTGGCTGCAACAAATCCGCGAAAAAACCGTAGGGGTGCATGGCAATGCGCCCATCGCATCCCCAACGGAGCAACCATGAACCTCGGCCGCTGCCCCGTCTGCCACAGCCACATCCAACTGGAAGCCATTATCCAGGACGAAGCTGCATCCAGGCTAGTCGGCATCCTCTCCGGTATGGACGCGGAACTGTCGCGTGCGATGGTCACGTACCTCGGCCTGTTTCGTACACCCAAGCGCGATTTGCCGAATGACCGCGCTTTGAAGCTGTGCCAGGAGGTTATGGCATTGACAAACGATCATGCAACGCTCGCGGAAGCTCTGGCAAAAACCGTCGAGCAGATCCGCGCAAAAGGTGGTGATTCGATGAAAAATCACAATTATTTAAAAAGCGTGGTGGAAAGTGTAGAAAAATCCGCCAACTTACCAACTTGCACAAAACCACAAACCGGCAAGGGCGCGCGCATGAGCAAAACCGAGCAGGCGTTGATGAGCATCGAAAGCCTGAAGGATAGATATGATTAAAAAGGCGGAAAAATGGTTTGCAGTGGCCATCGCCAGCGGCGTGCAGCGGCTCTACGTACTGAGCCTCGACGGCACCCCGGCAGCGGCAACCATCGAACTCACCACCGCCACCTGGATCGACACGCTATGGCCCACGCGCGCCTGGTGCGCCGCATTGGATGAGACAAGGATCAGCGAAGGATTCCGGCAACTCGCCTTGAATTCGGAGCGCTGGCCGGTGCCAAGACAACTGCTGCTGTCGCTCCCGGCACGGCTAGAACCGCTGAAACTGACAGCGCCGAGCAACAGCAAAAAGCACATCCGGATGGCGGCGATAGCCCGGATGAAGGAGATATTAGAGCCATGAAACAACCGACCAGCAACGCAGAAATGCCCGAATTGTTGTCCGATCTGGCAGAAAAAACGGCGGAAATACTGCGGGAAAGCATCGAAATAGACCCCGTAACAGCCAGCCATATCGGCGTGAAATTGGCACGCAGCATCGCCGACAAATGGAAAAAACAACTGGTTTATATCCCGGAAGGTCTCGGCATGTACATCCACGAACGCGACCTGCAAATTTACAATGAATTCAACGGCTCAAACCACGCCGAGCTAGCGCGCAAATACAAAATCAGCATGCAATGGGTGTACTCGATCGTCAAGAAAATGCAAGCAATCAAAATGCGTGAAGTGCAGCCGGAACTGTTCGAATAATTAAAGGAGATTTAAACATGATGACCATCCACGAAATCAGAAAATTACTGAAATGCAGCCGCGCAACGGCCGAATCGGCATTGCGTCGCGCAAACGTTAAAAAAACCGTCGTGAGTTTCGCTCACGGCAGAAAAAATCTATACGACGTCCAACCGGAACGCCTGCCGGAAATCATGGCGGACTACAAAAAAGACCCCGAGAAAACAGCCTTGCAACAAAGCGCGGCCTTAAATGCGCTGGAAATGGCTTTTGGCCTGCGTCGTCAGTGCATTGGGAGATAACCATGGTCGATATCAATAAATTTCACGGCAATGGCGAGGATATCCGCGACTGGCTAAATCAACCGTTCTTGCTCAACAAGAGGGTGGTTGCAACAAACGGACACGTCATGTTAATTCTGCACGACTTTGAATGGCCATATTATGAGCTCAGAGTGAATGAGAGCTACGTCATGATAATAATCGACACCATAGAATCCGCCAGCGGTTACGCACCAATCGACAAAGAGCAAATCGCATGGCCGGAAAAAATTTGGTGCCCTATCTGCAAAGGGGGTGGTCACGCAACCAAAGAAGAATGTGAAGAATGCCAAGGGGACGGCGTCGTGGATGCCAGCAACAACTTCAATACTTATTATGATCTGACATGCGGATCATGCGAAGGCATCGGCTACGAAACCGACACGCGAACAGACCAAACATGCCCGGACTGTGAAGGCTCCGGGAATGTTTTTGAAAAAGATGCTGCGGTGGAGATTCTGGGCATCAAAATCCAGGCTAAATATCTAAGCCTGGTCATCGAAGAACCGGATTTGCAGTTTTGCGCGAAGGTAGATGAGCGGATGCTGATGTTCAAAGCCGGTGAAAACACCTTCGGCGCGATTATGGGATTAAGAAAATAATGGACGAATGCATGAACTGCAACGGCACCGGCAATTGCCCGATGTGCGAAGGAACAGGGCTTGAGAATGGCAATAAATGCGGCTGCTGTTTTGGATCTGGCGAATGCCCGGAATGCGATGGTACCGGCGAAGAGCTGGATGATTAACACAATATGGAGAATGTGATGGAAAATTTAAAATATGCCGGTAAATTTTGCATCTTGGTATTTGTGCTCGGCATGTTAGTGGTCGCAGGTAACAGGGTGATGGAGTTTGTGTGGCCGAAACAGCACGAAAAGATTCTAATCGTGCATTACCTCTGCGCGGAAAATGATGATGGCGACGTGTCTTGCGGCAGAGTTAAGGATATCGATATCGCCAACAAAGTATCCGAGGTTGACTGATTGACGCCCGGCAATGTTCCGCCGGGCATCGATGCCATGAAGTAGCAATTTAGATATCGATTAAAAATTAAAAAACTTTAGGGGATAGCATGAAAATATCAAACCTATTAATCGCTGCATTGTTTTTAGCCGTGTTTGTATCGCCAGCCAGCGCGCAAAATTACACACTCAAACGCGCAGTAATCACCTGGAATGACGGCTCAGTCGATGACTCAGCGCTAGGCGGTTTCTCGGTAAATGGCAGCATGAGAATTAACGGCAGCCGCCTCGTCCAAGACATTACCTATTGCGAATCCGGCGTGTGTGATCACGTCGTGCAAAACAGCGGCGGAGCAATTATTTCAGTAGAAAAAAACACCGCCAAGGTAACAATCCGCGCGGATGACGGCTACGTCGACGATTTAACCCTGCTCACACTATCGCCCAGCATCATTACCCTGTTTGCCTACGACGACGGAACAGTAGAAACCCACGAATGGCAACCGGTCGAACCGTTCAGCAAGCGGCAGGAAAAACAAACCGGCACCGGCCAGCCAACCGGAGCCATCGGCAGAGGCATTAGAAGCAAAATAAGAAATTAACCGTAGGGGCGCGATGCTCGCGCCCAACACCTGTTTGTTTTATGATTCTGTTCGCAATAATATATTTTTAACTAAAAAGGGGAAATTATGAGAAGGATTATCAGCATAGCGGTAATAACAGTTACGCTTTCGGGATGCGCAACCATATTTAATGGGGCTTCACAACAAGTTTCGATCCGCAGCAATCAACCGGATGTAGAGTTGTACGTCAACGAAGCGTTGGTCGGAAAAGGTAATACCGTAACCACATTCAAGAAAAAGGAAGAATACATCATCACGGCCCGCAAAGAAGGCTGCAATGCGGTTTCAATTCCCGCATCGAAATCATTTGACGCAACAACCTTGCTCGGAATCCTGATAGATTTTGGGTTGATTTCAATGCTGGTCGTGGATGGCGCAGGAACCGGCGCATGGAATAAGTTCGACCAAACCAGCTACGTGATAGACCCACAATGCCCGGTCAAGAGCTCATTCAATCAATTTAAGTATTGACCCGTAGGGGCGCATCACTTGCGCCCCTGGTGGTTATAAGTAAAAGTAAACCGGTTTGCTTTTACTTATAACAATCAGAATGTAAAGAAACTAACGAAAATGAATTACAACCAGCCAAAACCCTTGGCCATCAAACCGGCAAGTCCGAGTGCGGTGGTAATAATTGCTGCGAACGTAATGCGGAAATTGATTTCGTCGGTTTTGCGCAAGTCCCTGATATCGGATTTTATATCTTTGATATCGGACTCGATGTGTAAAACGGAAGCTTCCAGGCGGGCAACGCGGGATTCTATTCCTGAGGGCGGCGTAGTGCCGCCGGAATCCCCTCCGCGCTTTGCTAGAATATTGGCGCGGTTGAATTTTTCGGCACTGGAAAGATGTTTATCAATCGGTGTCGGGAATGTCATGAAGAATCCTAGCGGCTTTCTCAATCGCCTCGGCATTGATTAGCATGTATTTTTCAAAGTTCTCGTCGATCTCTTCCTGGTTATGGGTCGCAAGCGTAGTTACGGCGCGAGTCAGCCATAGATTTGATTCGATCAGCTCTCTGAGAACGGCTTTTGTTTTTTCATCCATCTGGAAATTATGAGCCAGAAATTGATAGTTGACAAATAATAAATAACGGGTGTATGGTTCGCCGCAAGTGCTAAGAACACGAGCAGCATCAGCGGAGACCGCGCCCGATAGTTGTGGTTTTTTTACGTCCATCGTTTTGATGGCCGGGAGTGCGAGGAATAAAATAGCGGCTTGCCGCGAATAACTCCGCCGACTGATGCCGGTTCTTAGCTCTTGGCCGCCCATACCTTTATGGGCATAACCCCTAAGAAGGAGCATCAAAATGACAAATCAACTTATCTCATCCGAATTTCTCGGTGAATCAATCACAATCGTTGAACATGCCGGAAGGCGATGGCTGACATCGGAAGAAGCCGGTAAATGTCTTGGCTATTCTGTCGGCGAAGAGCGCCGGGCAATTCTGAAATTATACAAACGCCACAAGGATGAATTTACTGAGCAAGATGTAGCGGTGGTCAATTTGACCACCTTAAAAGGCGATAGACAAACACACATTTTTTCAGACACCGGTTGCATCAAGCTTGGTTTTTTCGCCAAAACCAAAATCGGCAAGGAATTTAGAAATTTCGCATCCTTGAAGCTGGCAATCGCAAGAGAAGAACCGGTATTGCTACCGGATGCCGTGCGCCCCGGCCAAGTCGAAGAAGTGCAAGCCCGCCGTGCGCGCGAAGAGCTATTGAAAGCCAAGCCGCTGTGGAACCGCATCGCCAAGTATATCGGTATGGGCCTGACCGGTGCGGAAATCGGCCTGCTGCTTAAATGCAACGTGGCAACCATCCGCAAACACCGCCGCCGCATGGAAGCCTGCGGCCTGCTCAAACCCCCGGCCAACCTGGCCAGAATGCGCGAACTCGGGTTTACATTGATCGCCGGAGGTGCCAAATGAGCCTGACACGCGAACAATTAGACGCCATCAACCGCATGGACGAAATCGCCGCCTGCTGGCGCGCTCTGTCCAACCTGCTAGGCCCGGATGTGGATATCAGCAGCACCGATGCCAGAGACGACCTGGCCATGCTGACCAACTTCCTGAATACGGAATACGAAGCAGCCAGAAGCGGATTGGAAATGCCGAAACAAGCAGCATAAATCGACGCGCAACGTAGGGGCAAATGATTATTTGCCCCTACTGACTAACAAACCCGCTTCGGCGGGTTCTGATGCAAAATCCACACCTCGTTTTAATCTCGCATCACCATATCCCCCCAAGATTTAAACCGCTTTAATTTAGCCAATCCGCGCTTTCCGCGATACTGATCCCTCAAGCAAGTAAGGCAATCCCCATCGGGGGAACAAGGCTGTCATGCCGCAGGTGTTCGTCACCACCTGGTCTGGCGGGTCGCTCCCGATGGGATTTCGTAAGGGCGCAATGCTTGCGCCCCAATCAAGGAGGAAATCATGGAAGAAACCAAAAGCGCACTGACCAGTAAAACGGTGATCGGCTCGGTAGTTACTATTGCGGCATCCGTCTCGCTAATGTTCGGCTTCGATATCGGCGACACCAACGGCCTGGCCGAGCAAATATCCGCTGTATTGGGCGGCTTGCTCTCGCTGTACGGTCGCATCACCGCAGTCAAACGCATCGGCTAGCATGCAATATTTAATAGCCATTGCGCTGTTGATCGGATTCGGCGGCGGCTTCTTTGTCGCCGACAAAATCGGCGATGCAAATCTCATGCAATGCGAGCTGGATACGGAAAAAATGCTCGAAGCGCATGAAAAAGAAACCGCCGACCGGATGCGCGACGCACAAAACGCCGCCAGCCGTGCGTTCAGCCACCTGACCGGAAGCTTGATCAAAACCCAGCAACACGCCGAGGATTTGACCGATGAACTCAAAAAACATACGACCGGCCGCAATTGCCTGTCTGCTGATGCTCGCCGCGTGCTCAACACCACAGCGGCTCAACAACAACGAATGCCCAAGGATACCGGAAGCGCTGATCGAGCCGCTGCCACCCCTGCCGCAGATAGCGTCGACCGGTACACCACCGACGCCGACATCGCCGCCTGGGCAGTAACAGTCAAAAAACTGTACGAACAATGCACCGGCCGCATAGAGGCGATTGCAATATGGGATGCGGGATTGAATGGACGACATTGACCGCGCAGGGGAATTGATCGACATGATGAATGAAAAGCTTGTGCAGCAAGCCAGAAACCGCCCCCCGGAAGCCTCCGCCACCGGCGAATGCCTGTTTTGCGGCGAGGATGTGAAACCGGACGTGCGCTGGTGTTCGCCGGAATGCCGGGACGATTGGGAGGCGCGGCACTAAATGGATATAACGATTACATGGCAGGTGCTTATCTGGGCGGTTGGATTGATGACAGCCTGGACGGCTTTTCTGATCGGCATCATCAAGTGGCTGATCGGGCGGATGATCCGGAATCTGGACGAACGGCTCAAAACCAACAATGACGATTGCACCGCAAAGTGGATGCAGATCGACGCCAGCCTGAGACAAACCGACGCGGATCTGAAACGGCTGATGACGCAACTGCCGATCGAATACCAGCGGCGCGAGGATTCCATCCGGGAATACACCGCGGTCAACAGCAAGCTGGATCGCCTTTATGAATTGCTAATGGAGCTAAGGAAAAAATGAACTCGCAAGATATCGTCGATCTCGCAAGAGCGGAACGCGAAAGCCTGCGCTGGATATTGCTGCTGGCGCTGTGGCACGCCCGGCCCTACGGCACCTCTGAGCATGTATTGTTGCGCACGGCGCACGACATCCCGCTGCGGGTAACGCTCGACATGGTGCGCAAGGAGCTGGGCTATCTCAAAGGTAAAAAGTTGATCACCGTGAACGAAAACCAGGCGCTCTGGCACGCAGAAATCACCGCCGAAGGCGAGGACGTGGTGGATTTTCGCGCGGCCGCACCGGAAGGTGTTGCACGGCCGCCGAAGTGGTGAGTTACGTGTTAACCCCTGCACGCTAATTTGGGGAAATTGTTTCAAGGAGATAGAAATGCACTACAGAAATGGACGCGAAGCAAAAAACGGGGACAAGCTTGTGAAACTCGCAGGAGGTAAAGTTGTTGCCTTTGGGGTTCTTCACGGCGCGACACCAGGTAACGACTACTGCAACGGAAATATAGCGGTTGTTCAGCCCGCAACAGAAGGCGCTTGCATGGTTGATTGCCTCCACATCGATGACGTGGCTGAAATGCTGGCAGAAAAAGGATTGGACAAGCGGCCAGAAGGCAAGTGATTAAAGGTTGCGTAGGAAAATGGCCCGCCAATCTAAAATAGACACCCTGCCCGCAGAAGTCAAAGACTGGCTGGATTCTGCCCTGTCCGAGGGCAATTTCAGCGGTTATCAATTGCTGTCCGGAGAACTCAAAACGCGCGGCTATGATATCAGCCATGCCGCCGTGCACCGCTACGGGCAGAAAATCGAAAAGCGCATGGCCGCCATTCGTGCCGCCACCGAAGCGGCGCAGATGCTGGCCAAAAATACGCCGGATCAATCCGACGAACTGAGCGCGTCCGTGATTCGCATGGCGCAATCCGAATTGTTCGAGGTCATGGTGGACCTGCAAGAGGCGGATGCCGAAAGCGATCCGGCCAAGCGCGTCAAGCTGCTCAGCCGGGCTGCGGTGGCGATATCCAACCTGGCCCGCGCCAAAGTCACACATCGCAAATGGCAGGACGAAGCGCGCGATCGCATCGAAAAAGCAGCCGCATCCGCTGAAAAAATCGCCAAGAAAGGCGGCCTGTCGGCGCAATCCCGCGAACAAATACGCCGTGAAATCCTGGGAATTGCCGAGTGACCATCCCCGTCGTCATCCCCGACACAGCCGCAGACAATGTAACGCCTGCGGTTCTGCTCGCCTACCAGCAGCGCTGGGTGGCGGACGATTCGCCGCTCAAGGTCATTGAGAAATCCCGCCGTACCGGGCTGACCTGGGGAGAGGCGTCGGACAATGTGCTGACCGCAGCATCCGCCCGCTCGGCCGGTGGGATGAACGTGTATTACATCGCCTACAACCAGGACATGACCATCGAGTATATCCAGGCGTGCGCGATGTGGGCGCGGGTGTTTAACTACGCCGCCGGTGAAATCGAAGAAGGCTTCTGGGATGGCGAGGACGAAGAAGACAAGCATATCAAGACGTACACGATAAGATTTCCCAGTTCCGGTTTCAGGATCGTGGCGCTGTCCAGCCGCCCAAGCAACTTGCGCGGCCGCCAAGGGACCATCGTCATCGACGAGGCCGCATTCCATGAGAAGCTGGGCGAGCTGCTGAAAGCCGCCCTGGCGATGCTGATCTGGGGCGGCAAAGTGCGCGTGATTTCCACGCACAACGGCCAGGACAATCAATTTAACGAACTGATCAACGATATCCGCGCCGGAAAACGCAAAGGCAGCGTGCACCGGGTGACATTCCGGGAGGCGGTTGCAGACGGGCTGTACCGGCGCGTCTGCATGCGGCTGGGTAAAGAATGGACAGCGGAGGAAGAAACCGCCTGGGTGGCGAGCGTTTACGAATTTTACGGTGACGGTGCCGCTGAGGAGCTGGATTGCATCCCGGCCAATTCCAGCGGCGCGTGGCTGACCCGCGCCCTGATCGAATCGCGCATGTCCGGTTACACGCCGGTGTTGCGCTGGGAATGCAAGGACGGTTTTGAATTGCTGCCCGATCACACCCGGCACGCGGAATGCCAGGATTGGCTGATTGCCAATCTCAAGCCGCTGCTGGATAGCCTGCCGAAAGAAGCCGTCTCATTCAATGGCGAGGATTTCGGCCGCTCCGGCGATCTGACCGTGCATGCACCCTTGCTGCAAATGCAGAACCTTACGCGCCGCATGCCCTTTCTGCTCGAGCTGCGCAACGTGCCATTCCGCCAGCAGGAGCAGGTCGCTTTTTATCTGCTGGACGGCCTGCCACGCTTTCGCGGCGGTGCGTTCGATGCGCGCGGCAACGGCCAATTCCTGGCCGAAGTCGCGATGCAACGCTACGGCCCGCAGCGTATCCAGCAGGTCATGCTGTCCGAATCCTGGTACCGCGAGCACATGCCCCCGGTCAAAGCGGCGCTTGAGGACGGCACACTGGTTGATCTACCGAAAGACGCCGACGTGCTGGACGATCTGCGCGCAGTGCAAATGGTGCGCGGCGTGCCAAGGATTCCGGACACACGCACCACCGGGCAGGACAAAGGAAAACGCCACGGCGACGCGGCAATCGCCATCGCGCTGGCTTATTACGCCAGCCGGGAAATGAAAGGCGGCCTGATTGAGTTTATGAGCGCGGGAAATCGAGAAACAACGCCAACCGGTTATAACGGCGGCAGAATAGATTGGAGCGGATTCAATGGCAGATAATAAAACTGAACAACCGGAATTACAGGAAATCGCCACCAGCCGCGACGGCCGCGACATCACGCGCGGCTGGCTGTCTGCGCTGATGCATGCGCCGATTGACGATGTGATCGTGGTCGAACGCGGCGGCGGCGATTATCAGGTCTATGCCGATGTGCTGCGTGACGATCGTGTGCGCACCGGCATCAATCAACGCATTTACGGCGTCATCGCCAAGCCTTGGGAAGTCAAGCCGGGCGGAGAAAGGCCGCTCGACATCGAAGCGTCCAATTTCATCAAGAAACAACTTTCCAGCGTTGAATTTGACCGCATCACGATGAAAATGCTGTACGGCGTTTTTTACGGCTTCTCGGTCGGCGAGGCGATGGTTGCCCGAGATGGCGCGCGCATCGTCTTGGATAAAGCGCGCGATGGCGTCAAGGTGCGCAACCGGCGGCGCTTCGCTTTTGATGGCGAAGGCAATCTGCGGCTGAAAACCGTCA
The DNA here is from genome assembly GCA_015709615.1 of Gammaproteobacteria bacterium. NCBI lineage: Bacteria > Pseudomonadati > Pseudomonadota > Gammaproteobacteria > Gammaproteobacteria bacterium. The sequence goes on from CP054179.1 coordinate 1,307,574, forward strand.
ACAACACAATGCCCGGCGAACTGATGCCGGATCGCAAGTTTATCGTCGCCACGTTCGGCGCGGATCACGACGATGCGCCGTATGGTCTCGGCCTCGCGCATTATTTGTATTGGCTGGTATGGCTCAAGCGCAATGTCACCCGGTTCTGGGCGTTTTATCTCGACAAATTCAGCTCACCCACGGCCGTGGGCAAATACCCGTCCGGAACCGATAAGCCGGATCAGCAGAAATTGCTGGACGCATTGCGGGCGATACAACGCGATTCCGCCGTGGTGGTACCGGAAGGCATGGAAGTGATTCTGCTGGAAGCGCTGAAGAGTTCGGCTGCGGATCACAAAGGCTTCATCGATCAAATGAACGAGGCGATCTTAATGGTCTGCCTGGGTCAAACCGCCACCGCCCAAGGCACCGCCGGAAAGCTCGGCGGGGACACCGAACGCGAAGCGGTCAAGGACGCCATCCTGAAAGCGGATAGCGACATGCTATCGGAACAGTTTAACCGCACCATCATCACCTGGCTGACCGAGTGGAACTTCCCCGGCGCGGTACCGCCCACGGTTTACCGAGTCTTCTCGGACGAAGATCTGAATGCGCGCATTGACCGGGATGTGAAAATTTCCGGCATGGGTTTCAGGCCGACGCTGAAATACATCCAGGAAACCTACGGCGGAGACTGGCAGGAATCCGCCGCACCGGCAACGGACGGCGGCGCAAATCTCACGCAATCCGGCGACGGCGGTAAAAAAACCGCTTTCGCGGAAAACGATGAAACCGATATCGACCCCACATCCAGCGACAGCCAAACCGACATTCTGGCGGATCAGTCAGCCGACGCTGGCAAAGTGATGCTGGATAAAGTACGCGACCTGGTCGACAACGCCGAATCTCTCGAGCAGCTGCGCGACGACTTACTGGCCGCTTACGGCGATCTGGATTCAAGTCAGCTCGTCAACGTCATGGAGCTGGCGTTCATCGCGGCGGACTTGTCCGGCCGCTACGATGTGCAGGAAGAAAAATGAAACCGCATAAAACGCGATTTGTGCGGTTTTCTCAGCCCTGGATATATCAACGGTTATCAAAGGCGATAACAATCAAAATTGAACCCCGATTGAACCCCTTAAAATCGATTCCGTATCGGGGTACGAATGCCGCTTAATCTATCCCAGACGCAAATTGCTTTCAATGCGCGCGGTGACGGCAAGTTTAATAAGCAGTTCCAGGAGCAGGTGGATTTCTTCCGGGGTAAGCTCAATCTGCCGACCGAGCGCTGGGATGATATTGTCAGAAACGCGCACGATCGCGCTTTTATCGTCGCCGGTGCCGCCAAGGCGGATCTGCTCAATGATCTGCGCGACGCGGTGGATAAAGCCATCGTCAACGGCGAGTCGATAGGCGCATTCCGCAGCCGCTTCAACGATATCGTCAAAAAACACGGCTGGGAAGGCTGGACCGGTTCCGGCAGTCAAAAGGGGCGAGACTGGCGCACGCGGGTGATTTATCAAACCAATCTATCCACCAGCTACGCCGCCGGGAGGCACAAACAACTGAACGATCCGGATCTGGCCAGCGTGCGGCCGTACTGGCAATACATCCACAACGACACCGTGCAGCACCCGCGCCCGCTGCACGTGAGCTGGTCTGGCATGGTGTTGCACAAGGATGATCCCTGGTGGCAGACGCACTACCCGCCGAACGGCTGGGGCTGCCGTTGCCGCGTCAAAGCGATGCGCGCATCCGAATATAAAGGCGCAAAAGCGCCGGACGATGGAACGCGCACGCATATCGACAGCGCCGGTGTGCACCACACCGTACCCAACGGCATCGATTACGGTTTCGATTATCAGCCTGGCGCACGCACGGATACCAAGCTGCGCGAGTTCGTGCAGGAAAAATTGATCAAGCAGCCGGATGCGATCAGCAAGGCGCTGAGCCGTGATGTCAACCGCTACATCAATGCAACGGCCGATATCGCCGGTTTTGCGCGCCGAGCCTTGACCGAGAGGAATGCGGACGAAAATCTGTGGCTGGGTTTTGTGGATGCTCCGGAGAGAATCAAACAAACGATTGACGATGACTTAACCGGGTACATGGTGCTGCTGCCTGGTCATGCAGTGCGACACGTGGAAAGCAGCCGTGCATTCGATGGCGGCGGACAGCGTCCGGCTGAACCGGATGATTTTCGGGATGTGATGGATGTTTTTAGCAACGGCGAAATATCCGGCGGCAAGCAAAGCGGCAAAGGCCATCAAACAATCAAAGTGCTGGGTAAAACGAGCAAAAATGAAATTGCGCGACTGATATTTGAAATTCTTAAGGGGAAGAAAAATCAGGCCATTGCGCTGAAATCAATGGTGATTAAAACAAAGGACAAAAAATAAGGCAGGCGGGATCCAATGCACGCTTGCGCGCCCCCGAACTATACGTCCGAAACGAACCGCCTATGCGATGCAGGATAGCTTAAGCGGTAAATTTTATCAACAGGAGGAAATGCAAAATGCCAAACTCGTATTATCTGAAAAATCGCGACCGCGAGCCTGATTTATCGATCAACGCAACCACTGCATCCGGCACCGCGGCGCTGCCAGCCGGTGAATACAGTATTTATTGCAAGGAGCTGGTCGACTGTTTTGTCCGGACGGGTAGCACGGCGCTGGATACGATGGACGAAAACAGTCAACGGTTGATTGCCGGGAACATGATCGAAGTGATCGTCGAAAAGGACGATAAAATCTTTGCAATGTCTTCTTCCGGCACGGCAACGCTGGAAATCTGCAAAGTCCGCAATAACATTTACTACTGATCATGCGCATCCAGGTCGATTACGACGATCAGGAAGTCACGCGGTTGCTGCAACGTCTGATCGACGCGGGCGGCAATCCGCGCCCGGCGCTGCTGGAAATCGGTGAAGAACTGGTGGATTCCACCAAAAAACGCTTTGAAACCGAATCGGGGCCGGACGGTACGCCGTGGGCGCGCAATAAGGCGTCGACGATCAAGCGCAAGGGCCGCGATAAACCGCTGACGGCAGGCGGCACATTGATGGATCAAATCAATTATCAGCTCAGCGACGATACGCTCGAAGTCGGCAGCCCGACCGTTTATGCCGCCATGCAGCAATTCGGCGGCACCAAAGCGGAATTCCCGCACCTCTGGGGCGACATCCCCGCCCGTCCGTTCATCGGCATTTCGGATGAAGATGAAGAAATGATCATCGGCCTTTTTAACGATTACCTGGAAAAACAAATTCAACCGTAGGGGCGCATTGCATGCGCACTGGTTGCATGGGCGCGTGCAACTCGCCCCTACATACCCCAACATGCCCCCGCAACACCCCTATTAAAATTTAAACTGCTTTAATTTAACAGTCTGATCCGCCGGGCTATTCTGTCCGGTATGAATATCGAAATCCCAATTTTCAAACCCGGCACACACACCGCAATGAGCGGCGATCAACGCGCTTATTCGGATGCCGATCTGGCCGCAACGGCTGCCGCTTACGATCCGGCGTTGTTTGATGCCCCGGCGGTCATCGGCCACCCGGAACACAACGGCCCGGCCTGGGGCTGGGTGGAATCGCTCGCGATTAAGGGCGGGGTGCTGTCCGCAAAGCTTCGTGATCTTGACGCTAATTTTGTCGAGATGGTGCGCGCCAAGCGGTTCAAAAAGATTTCCGCCAGCTTTTATTTGCCGGATTCCCCGGCCAATCCGAAGCCTGGCGTTTTTTATTTGCGGCATGTAGGCTTTTTGGGTGCGGCCGCACCGGCGCTGAAAAACCTGCCCGCAGTCAATTTATCGGAATCCGACGGCGCGTTGATTTACGAGGAACAAATGTACTACCACCCCGCCGCAAATCTCATGCAATCCGGCCAAACCGGCCCAATCGACCACACGGAGAAACCAATGACGCAGGAAAATGATGAG